>NZ_JBPUGM010000005.1:0-406179 GCF_051549525.1 Rhizobium sp. G187 | reverse complement strand
CGTATAATTGCGCCCTTAGATCCGCTTCTTCGAACCGGCGGGATCATCCGCCAAATGCTGGCGCTTTGGCGAGGTGCAGAACTGCACCTTTCAAACGGGAGGAAAGTCGGAAACTGTCTCGTCTCAACGGTCGTGATGGGCCAAACGGAAGCTTGAGAGCGAACCCCAATTAAGAAGCGGGGACAGAATGTTCTCGCCGTGCGGACTAATTCCGATCGACGCAGGCAATGTGCCGGCCCTTTGTCACGCGCAAGTCTGGTGTTGTGGAGCAGGCTGAAGTCGAAAGGCTGTTCTGCGACAGATCACATCTGCACGAAATGCCCCGGTGTGACTTTGCGGTACTCGCGGTGAGGCGGCACATAGCCGACGGGCCGGACCGGGCTTTTCAGTTCGTCGATGGCCGCACTCCGCCTCAGGCCACGACGGTCGGGATCGGGAACCGGAACGGCAGCCATCAGCTTTTTCGTATAGTCGTGCTGAGGATTGTCGAAGATGGCCGCGCGGGGACCGATCTCGACGATTTCGCCGAGATACATCACCGCGACCCGGTGGCTGATCCGTTCGACCACAGCCATGTCATGGCTGATGAACAGGAAGGCGAGATTGAATTCTTCCTGCAGGTCCATCAGCAGATTGCAGACCTGCGCCTTGATCGACACATCGAGCGCCGAAACGCTTTCGTCGGCCACGATAACTTTCGGGTTGAGCGCGAGCGCCCGGGCAATCGCGATGCGCTGGCGCTGGCCGCCCGAGAATTCGTGCGGATAGCGATCCATCATTTGCGGGTCGAGGCCGACCTTGCGCAGGAGATCCGCGACCTTTTCCTGGGCCTCCTGCCGGGTGCCGAGGCGGTGCTTGAGGTAGGGTTCGGCAATGGCGGCACCCACCGTCATGCGCGGGTTCAGGCTTGAGAAGGGGTCCTGGAAGATCATTTGCACGCTGCGGCGCATGGCGCGCAGGCTCGGCTGATCCAGCCGCAGAACGTTATAACCGTCGAGCTGAACTTCACCGCTTTCCGGTTCGACGAGACGGGTGATCGAACGCCCCGTTGTCGACTTGCCGCAACCGCTCTCGCCGACGATGGATAGGGTCTCGCCCTGGAAGAGGTCGAAGGAGACATTCTCCACCGCATGCACGGCGCCGGTTTGCCGGCCGAAGAGGCCGCTACGGATTGCAAAGCGCGTCACCAGATTCTTGACCGAGAGCACCGGCGTCTTGCGCGTGTCGACGGTATCAGCAACCTCAGTCGGTTCACTCGCCACACCCGAGCCGGTATCGACGATCGGAAAACGCAGCGGCCAGGCATGGCCATGCATCGAGCCGAGCTTCGGTACGGCTGCAAGCAGGGCCCGCGTATAGGGATGCTGGCCGCGATGGAAGACGTCGGCAGTCGCTCCCTTCTCGACCACGTCGCCGCGCAGCATGACGATGGTCCGGTCGGCGATCTCGGCCACCACGCCCATGTCATGGGTGATGAAGAGAACGGACATGCCGTCCTCCTCCTGCAGCTCCTTGATCAGGTCGAGGATCTGGCCCTGGATGGTCACGTCGAGTGCAGTTGTCGGCTCGTCGGCGATCAACAGGTTCGGGCGCGAGGCGAGCGCCATGGCAATCATCACGCGCTGGCGCATGCCGCCGGAAAACTGGTGCGGATAATCGTCGAAACGGTTCGTCGCATTGGGAATGCGCACCTTCTCCAGCATGCGGATCGTCTCCGCACGGGCTTCGGCCCTTGTCATGCCCTTGTGCCGTGTCAGCACTTCCGAGATCTGCCGCCCAATCGTGAAGATCGGATTGAGGCTGGTCATTGGCTCCTGGAAAATCATCGCAGCTTCATTGCCGCGCACCGTCTGCATGTCCTTTTCCGGCAATGCCAGAATGTCCCTTCCATTCAGCCATATACGTCCCTCGACGCGACTTTGTTCGCGGGCCAGAAGGCGCATGATCGAGAGCGAAGTGACGCTCTTGCCAGAGCCGGATTCGCCGACAATGGCGACGGTTTCTCCGGGCTTCACGTCGAAGGATATGTTGCGCACCACCGTCCGCCACTGGCCATCGACGAGGAAAGACGTGGTCAGGTCCTCGACGGAGAGAACGGCTGATGTCTCGATCTTTGCGGCAGCTGTCGTCATGGCGTTCATGGCTTTCCGTGTCCGATACTTGAAGTGCGCTTCTGATGCGGTCTGGTTCAGGCTGGTTTGAGCGGCGTGGCAAAGGAAGGCGAGGGGCGTCCCTCTGCGATGCGGGCCGTTTCAAGGGCGGCAATCTTTTCGTCGATCAGGCGCCGATCGGTCAGGCCATGCGGATTGGCGCGGGTCGGCATGGTTTCCACGACATGCAGGAAACGCTCCTGCGCCACGGCATACAGCCTTCGCAACTCGCCCAGCGGATCGGGATGGTCGTCGGCGCGGATGTCGAGCCAGGGATAGTCCTGGTCGCGGTAGATCTTGAGGGCTGCCGACTGCCGTCCCCGTTTGTCGCCACCTTCCGCTTCGCCAGCTTCCATGGCCGCTAGAAGTCGCTCTGCGAATGGCGCACTCGCGGTCTCCTTGTAGACCCGCAAGGTTTCGGAAATGACCCGCGATCCCGCCAGCATATTGCCGGCGACCGAAACATTCTCATCGACAAGATGGCCTGCCCATTCGACGCATTTTTCACCGGTAAAGGCAGCGTTGCGGCCTCGCCCGTCGATCAGGTGCATCTGCCGTTGCTGACAACCGTCGTCACGATCCGTGAGGATTGCGATGACAGCGTCAGGCGCGTGTCCCTCAGCCAAAAGCGTGAGGCCGTCCGTGCCGTAGAGCGGGCTGACGAAGGCCTGGGTGGCGATCGCGCCGATCCCGCCGCGCATGAAAGGCACGGCAGTACCCACCGCGAAGAAGCGGCTGGCGACAGCGATGCCGAGATGACCGGTTGCCGGATCGCGCGCGACGATGGACCAGGTCATGGATTATCTCCCGATCGCATAGGCTTGCATCAGGCGCGGCGTGGCCGCCGCCCGCAGCAGGCCGTCGGCGTCGCGACGCGCGGCCGTTAGTCGACCGACCGACCAAGGATCGGCCTCGGTGATGTCGTGGCCCATGGCTCGCAACGCCTTGATGGTCTCAGCGCCGATCGAGCTTTCGATCATCACATTGCCCGGCTGGCTGGTGCGCGGATAGAAGGAGCCGGGGAAATGCGCGGTGTGGAATAGCGGCATATCGATTGCCGCCTGCAGGTTCTGCCGGTGATGCACATAGCGCAGGAAGAAGGACAGCTGCCACTGGTCCTGCTGGTCGCCGCCAGGCGTTCCAAAAGCCAGGGTCGGGCGGCCTTCATAGAGCGCGATCGATGGTGTCAGCGTGGTGCGCGGGCGCTTGCCAGGGGCCAGCGAAGTCGGAAGACCCGGCTTCAGCCAGAACATCTGGGCACGGGAATTGAGGCAAAAGCCGAGGCCGGGGATGATCGGTGAGGACTGCAGCCAGCCGCCTGATGGCGTGACCGAGACCATATTGCCCTCGTGGTCGATGACATCGATATGCACTGTGTCGCCGCGCTTTTCCGTCAGGTGCAACATGGTCGGCTCGTAGACAGCGCCCGTGCCGGACATGGATGCAAGCATTTCCATTGTCAGGTCATGCTGGCTTTCGAAACCTGGCAATCGGCCCGGACGCAGGTCCATGGATGCGGTGGTGCCGATCAGCTTGCGGCGTGCGTCATTGTAGGCGTCCGACAACAGGTGCTCCATGGGCACGCTGGCAAAGGCCGGGTCGCCGTAATAGACCTCGCGGTCGGCATAGGCGAGCTTCATGGTCTCAACAACGGTGTGGACGAAATCCGGACCCAGCGGGTCCATGGCGCCGACATCGAAACCCTTCAGCAGCGCCAGCGATTGCAGCAGCACCGGCCCCTGGCCCCATGGGCCTGTCTTGGCGATGGTCCAGCCGTGATAGTCAAAGGTTTGCGGTGCTTCCACGGTTGCGGACCAGCCGGCCATGTCGTCAGCGGTCAACACGCCCTTGTGGCGGCTGCCGCTGGCATCCATCACGTCGGCGGTCTTCAGATAGTCCTCGATCGCCTCGGCGACGAAGCCCCGGTAGAAGGCGTCGCGGGCCGCATCGATCTGGTTCTCGCGACTGGTCGCGCATTCAGCCTCGTTGACGATGCGGGTGTAGGTGGCGGCAAGGACCGGATTGCAGAACAGTGCATGCGGCTCGGGCGCCACGCCGCCCGGCAGCCAGGTTTCATAGGACGTCGGCCATTCCTTCTCGAAGAACTCCGCCAGACCCTTAATCGTGGCGGACACCCGCGGCAGCATCGGGTGGCCATGTCTGGCATAGTGGATGGCCGGCTCCAACACCTCGCGCACGGTCATCGTGCCATAGTTCCGCAGCATCAGCATCCAGCCGTCAAAGGCGCCGGGAATAACGGTGGCGAGCAAACCATCACCAGGGATGATCGACAGCCCCTCCCGTGTGTAGTGCTCGATGGTCGCGTCGGCCGGGGCAGGCCCCTGTGCGCAGATCACTTCAACCGTGCCGGTCTTGGCCGAATAGATCAGCGCCGGCATGTCACCGCCCGGACCCACCAGATGCGGCTCGAGGATCTGCAGCACGAAGCCGGTCGCGACTGCTGCATCGAACGCATTGCCGCCTTTTTCCAGGATGCTCATCCCGACGGCGGAGGCGATCCAGTGGGTGGAGGTGACGACACCGAAAGTGCCGAGGATCTCCGGGCGGGTGGTAAACTCAGTCATGCAATGTTCCTTTGCAGGTAGTCCTCAGGATTCTCGGGGGTCGAGCGCATCGCGCAGACCATCGCCGAGCAGATTGAAACCGATCACGACCAGGAAGATCGCCGCCCCCGGCCACATGGCCATCCAGGGGGCCTGATCGAGGAAATTCTTCGCGACATTGAGCATCGAACCCCAGCTTGGTGCGGGAGGCTGCTGGCCAAGCCCCAGGAAGGACAGGCTCGCTTCGGCAATGATGGCGGTCGCCACTGTCAGCGTCGCCTGCACGATGATGGGTGCCGTGATGTTGGGCAGGATGTAACGGAGCATGATGTCGAGATGGCCAAGGCCGATCGATCGGGCACCTTCGACATAGTCTTCCGTCTTGACGGCCAGCACCTGACCGCGGGTCAGCCGCACAAAAACCGGCATGGCCGACAGGCCGATGGCGATCATCGCATTGGTGAGACTGGGGCCGAGGAAGGCCGCCAGCGCAATCGCCATGATCAGGAAGGGCAGGGCGAGGAAGGCCTCGGTGATGCGCGAGATGACTTGATCGACCCAGCCGCCGAAATAGCCGGCGATGAGACCGAAGGGTACGCCGATGACGATCGAGATCGCCACAGAAAATGTGCCCGCCATCAATGAGGCCTGCGCGCCCCAGATCATCCGGGAGAGGATATCGCGGCCGATATCATCGGTGCCCATCCAGTGCTCTGCCGATGGCGCCTTGCGGACGGCAGTCCAGCTGGTGGCCAGCGGATCGGGGATCGGCAGAAGCGGTGCCGACAATGCCAGGATCGCGAAGAAGAGAATGATGCAGAGCCCCACAATCGCGCTGCGATTGGCTTTCAGCTTGCGCCAGGCACGGTTGCCGCTTTTGGCGGGAACGCTCGCTGCCACAGTCGGATTAAGCGTCGTCATAGGCTGGCCCTCATGCGCGGGTTGAGTATGACATAGAGCACGTCGGCCACGAGGTTCATCAGGATGAAGCCGACGGCGGTGCACAGCACAACACCCTGAACCACCGCATAATCGCGGTTGAACACGGCATCGACGATCAGCTTGCCAAAACCCGGAATGGTGAAGATCTGCTCGGTCAGCACCGCGCCGGCGAGAAGCTCGCCGAACAGAAGGGCGCTGAGCGTCACGATTGGTAGCAGCGCGTTGCGGAAGGTGTGGCTGAGAATGACGACCCGGTCCGACAAGCCCTTGGCGCGGGCCGTGCGGATGTAGTCGGACTTCATCACGCTTAACATGGCCGAGCGGGTATGACGCATCAAGGTCGCGGCGAGTGCTGTGCCCAGCACGAAGGCCGGCATGATCATGGTTTCGATCGACCGCACCGGATCGACAAAGATCGACTCGTAGCCAGAGGCCGGCAACCAGCCGAGTTTGACCGAGACCAGCAAGATCAGCATGATGCCGAGCCAGAAATTCGGGATTGAGAGGCCTGACAGCGCGACGATATTGGCGATATAGTCGATGACAGTGTTTTTCTTGACGGCAGCCAGGATGCCCATGGGAACGCCGATGACAAAGGCGAAGATCATCGACATGATCGCCAGCTGGATCGTGACGGGAAGTTTCTCCCCGATCAGTTCAAGCACCGGCTGGTTGGTGCGCAGCGACATGCCGAAATCACCCTGAAGCACGTTGGCGATCCAGTAGCCGTATTGGTAGATCACGGGGTCGTTCAGACGATATTTGTCTCGCAGGAATTCGATCACCTGCGGATCACGCTCTTCGCCGGCCATGGCGAGGATCGGATCGCCCGGCAGCAGCTTCTGCAGCGAGAAGACGAAGATCGACACGATCAATAGCGTCGGTATGGCGACCAACAGCCGTTTTCCGATGTAGATATGCATGAACTTCCGGTCCTGATTTCAAAGGATGCCTGCGGAGCGTCAGACGCTCCGCAGGAGAGATCGAGGCGGATCAGCCCTTCTTCACGCCGAGCAGGCGGATCATGCCATCGGGCGACGGAACGAAGCCGGTGACCTCTTTCTTCGTTGCCCAGATCCACGACTGGTGGCCGAGATAAATCACCGGCAGGTCCTCATTGAGAATCTTGCCGGCGGCATCGTATTTCTGCTTGCGCACGGCATCATCCGTCGAAGCGCGGGCTTCGTTGAGCAGCGTATCGACTTCAGGATTGCAGTATTTGGTGTCGTTGATGCCGCCCTCGCAGGTGACAAACTGGTGCAGGTTGCCGTCGGGATCGACGCGGCCGGACCAATCGGAGCGGCTGAGCTGATAGTTGCCGGCGGTCTGTTCGCTGAGCAGCGTGGCGAACTCGGTGGTCTTCAGGCTGACATCGAAGCCGGCCTCGGCCACCATGGCCTGGACGATCTGCATCATCTGGGCCGCAACCGGATTGTTGGGGATCTGCATTTCGATCGGCACCCGCTCGAAACCGGCTTCCTTGATCAGGGCCTTCGCCTTTTCGAGGTCGCGGGCCGGAACCGGCAGCTCCTTGTTGAACCACGGGCTGTTCGGCGGGAACGGCTGATTGCCGCCAACGGCCGTGCCTTCATAGACGACCTGGTTGAGCGCCTCGCGGTCGATAGCGAGCGAGAAGGCCTGGCGCAGGCGCTTGTCCTTGCCAAACGGATTGTCGGCGCGGGCGCCATTGGCGATGTTCACGTAGAGCGCCATGTAGCCGATGTTGACGACGTCGGAATAAGTCAGGCTCTCGTCTGCCTTGACGGATGTTGCATCGGTTGCCGCCAGTCGCTCGATCATGTCAAGTTCGCCTGAGCGCAGGTTGGCAAGACGGACCGTCGTGTCAGGGATCGGTAGATAGGTCACCTTGTCGATGAAGACCTTATCCTTGTCCCAGTAGTCGGCGAATTTTTCGAGCACGATACGGTCCTGCTGCACACGCTCGACGAATTTGAATGGTCCGGCGCAGACCGGCGCGGAGCCGAAATTGGCGCCGAGTTCTGCGGCAGCCTTCGGCGAGACAATCATGCCGGCACGGTCGGACAATTGAGCCAGCAGTGTGACATCGGGCGCCTTGAGCGTGAACTTTACGGCGTAGTCGCCGGTGGCTTCCACCTTGTCTACAGAGGACAATTCGCTCTTGCGGCGCGATTCCGGCAGGGTCTTGTTGCGCTCAATGGTGGCGACGACGGCTGCTGCATTGAAAGGCGTACCGTCATGGAACTTGACGCCTTCGCGCAGCTTCATGGTCAGTTCTTTGCCGTCTGCCGACCAGGCCCATTCGGTGGCCAGTTGCGGCACGATCTTCAGGTCGGGCGAAACGTCGACAAGCTTGTCGCACATGGCGGTGTAGACGATACGGCCGACAAAGGTTCGCGATTGGGCCGGATCTAGTACGTCGGCATCGTCCTGCAAGCCGATGCGAAGCTCGGCCGAGAGTGCGGGGCCTGCAAACATGGCGCTCGCCAGGAGTAGGGCGGAAAATCGGGACAGTATCTTCATGGTCGACAAATCCTCTGGTGTGGTTTTCTGTTCTCATGGGTGTCGCCGATTATGGCTCCGGCGTTTAAGGGTAGGCCGGCCGTAGCCGGAATGCGTTTGGTCAGGGCAAGTCGCCCTGCGGGTCGCCCTCCAGATGGTCCATGGATGTCTGGCGGATCAGCCGCTCCTGCAGCATCAGGAGATGCTGTCTCATGGCTTCGCCGGCTTTGGCCGGATCACGGGATGCGATGGCATCGATGATCGTTGCATGCTGGGCATTGGACACGTTCATCGTGTTGGCGCTGTTGCGGGCACGCTCCCGGATAGCCTGCCAGGCATCGTCCTGACGGACCCGGTTGATCACATCGAAGATCGACAGAAACAGCTGATTGCCGGCCGATTGCGCGATTTGGCGGTGCAAAGCGCCGTCCCAGAGTTCCTTGGCGTCGGCGTCCTCGCTGCCGGCGATTTTCTGGGCCAGGTCGCGCATGCGGTCGATATCGCTGCCCTTGGCGCGAAGAGCGGCGAGCTGCGCCAGCTGCGGTTCGATGCGCAGACGGACTTCCATGATCTCCATGAAATTGGTCCCAGCCACGATGGTCTCGAGCTGGCCGCTCCACTCGTCAGGCTTCTGGCCGGCATAGGTGCCTGACCCCTGCTTACGCCAGATCGCGCCTTCCGCCTCCAGAACTTCAAGCGCACGACGGATTGCCCGGCGGCTCAGCCCAAGTTTTTCGGACAGGGTGCGCTCTGTCGGCAATTTGCCTTCCGTGCCGAGATCTCCGTGCCGAAGAAGATCCCGCAGCTTCTCGAGAGCGTAATTCGAATTTTCCTTGGGAGACGTCTCTGGCATGAATGGTCCGAACCAATTTGTGATTGGTTCAGTGAACGTTGAATCTCACCGTCCGTCAAGACAGTTTTTGTGCAGAAAATAATCCGCCTAATTTCAGGGCAATTCCGGAGATGAGACGGACTGCAGCCTCACTTGGTTAAGCGACCAAGCACTCCCGGCCCTAATGTCATTCAAAGCTTCTTTTGAAGGGGCCATAACGGCCGAGCCGTGGCTCAGGAGACTGGCTGCTCAGGTCAACTCGAGTCCGCCGGACCTTTCCGTGCAAACACCAGATCGAGCAAACGGGAGCTTGGATTGTTAGTCCGGCAACCGAGCTAAAGTTTTGGCTCGGCAGCCTTCCAATCTCGTCTTAGCCGATTGCCATGAGGCTTGCGTTTCCGCCGGCCGCAGCCGTGTTGATGGACGTCGAAACTTCTTCAACCAGCCAATTCAGACAATAAGCCTCGATATCGTTCTCGATTTCTGACGTCGTGGCAGACTGGACGAGCACGAGCGGACCGTCGAGCGCCGCAATCGCCTGGTTCACCTTCACGATCCGATCTGCGTCACCTTCGACAAGAGCAGAGCTGAAGGGCCCGTCCTTGTTCCAGTCTGATGTCCACGTGATGCGGTGAGAGACGCTCGCCGGGATATCCGTCAGTATCGGGCGAAGACCAAAGGCCTCATCGATGACGAGTTGGTTGCCGGTTGCCAGTGCTGCCGCAATCTGCCTGTAGAGCCCCCGCTCACTCACTGGGGCAAGCAGCACACGGCCCCGGGGGTGAAGCGAGTAGAGATTGCGTTCGCCGACCGGGCCGACAAGCTCCTTGTGCAAGCCGACAGCCGAAAGGCTTCCGAGTTCGTGAGCGGCATCTGCATCCTCGGTTCTGCCCTTGGATGAGAGCCAGACCGCAAAATCGGCGATTGCGGGATCTTTGTGAACGGAACTGTGCTGCGGTGGCACCGGCGCCTTTTGAACGAGACGGCCGATATAAAGCGGACCGCCGGCCTTTGGTCCCGTGCCGGAGAGGCCGCGACCACCGAATGGCTGGACACCGACAACGGCACCGATGATGTTTCGGTTCACATAGAGATTGCCTGCCTGCACCCGGCTCGTCACATGCGCGATTGTTTCGTCGAGGCGTGTGTGCAAGCCGAAGGTCAGGCCGTAGCCAGAGCCGTTGATGTCATCGATCAGCCGGTCGAGGTCCTCGCGGCGGTAACGGATGACGTGAAGAACGGGCCCGAAGATCTCCTTCTTGAGATCGGAGAGTGACTTGATCTCGATGATTGTTGGAGCCACGAAGGTCCCGAGGTCGGCGGAGGCGGGAAGCGGCAGCTGATCGACCTTGCAGCCCAGCCCCTTCATCCTTTCGATGTGCGCGTTGATGTCTGCCTTCGCTGCTTGCGTAATGACAGGACCGACATCGATGTTCAGCCGGTCTGTGCGACCGATCGAGAGTTCCTGCAGCGCCCCCTTCAGCATCGTTAGCGTCCGGTCGGCCACATCCTGTTGCAGGCAAAGCACCCGCAGGGCGGAGCATCGCTGCCCCGCGCTGTCGAAGGCAGATGCGATCACGTCGCCGACCACCTGTTCGGCAAGGGCGGAGGAATCGACGATCATCCCATTCTGGCCGCCGGTCTCGGCAATCAGGGGAATGGGCTTGCCCACCTTCGAAAGACGGTTGGCCAGCTGCGACTGGATCATCCGCGCAACGCCCGTCGAGCCGGTGAACATCACGCCCGCCGTTTCCGGGGCGTCGATCAGGGCTGCCCCCAGGCTTCCACCGCCCGGTGTGAACTGGAGGGCTGCGCGCGGAATGCCGGCCTCATGAAGGATCTTCACGCTTTCGAAGGCGATGATGGGTGTTACGCCCGCGGGCTTGGCCATCACCGAATTGCCGGCGACGAGCGCTGCAGCAACCTGCCCGGTAAAGATCGCAAGCGGGAAGTTCCATGGGCTGATGCAAACAATCGGGCCGAGAGGCGCGTGGGAGGGGCCGAGCGTGCGTCTTGCCTGCTCAGCATAGTACCGCAGAAAATCAATGGCTTCGCGCACTTCACCAATCGCGTTTGCGGCCGATTTTCCAGCCTCCCGCATGATGATCCCCATCAGGGGTTCAATGCGTGCTTGCATGATGTCGGCTGCGCGGTCGAGGCACCGTGCCCGGTCCGCCGGCGCGACCTTTGCCCATTCCTGTGCGCCCATTTCCGCCAGCTTGGCAATCCTAGAGGCCGCATCGATCTCGACCTCGGTCACCTGACCGATGATGTCGCCGTGGTCGGCCGGATTGACGACGGGCTGGATCGAGCCCTCAATGGAGCCATCTGCCAGAAGCGGTGTGGCGTGCCAGGAGGTTTTCGCGGTTTCAACCAGGCTTGCGGCGAGCCGCGCCAGTTCCGTCTCGTTCGAAAGATCGATGCCTGCGGAATTCTGTCGCTCGGCTCCGAAAAGGTTTGCCGGCAGCGAAATCAGGTCATGTGACTTCCCAACTGGGCTGAAGGCTTCCACGAGGTCAACCGGATCGGCCGTGAGGTCGTCGACTGAAACCTTCGGATCTGAGATGCGATTGACGAAGGACGAGTTCGCACCGTTTTCAAGCAGGCGACGGACAAGATAGGCGAGCAGTGTCTCATGCGTGCCAACAGGCGCATAGATGCGGCAGGGTCGGTCGAGGTTCTGCTTGCCGACGACTTCGTCATAGAGCGGTTCCCCCATGCCGTGAAGGCACTGAAACTCGTATTTGCCCACTTGAAAATCAGGGCCTGCAAGATGGTGGATGGTGGCAAGCGTCTGAGCGTTGTGCGTGGCGAATTGCGGGAAAATCGCATCCGTCGCCGCCAGCAGTTTTCTGGCGCAGGCGATATAGGCCACATCGGTGTGGATCTTGCGCGTATAGACCGGGAAGTCCGAAAGGCCATCCAGCTGGGCGCGCTTGATTTCAGCGTCCCAATAGGCGCCCTTGACGAGGCGTACCATCATCCGGCGACCGGAGCGGCGTGCCAGATCGATGATGTAGTCGAGGACAAAGGGGCAGCGCTTGCCATAAGCCTGAACGACGAAGCCGAGCCCGTTCCAGCCGGACAGGTCCGCGTCGAGGCCCAGCTCTTCAAGCAGGTCGAGCGAAAGCTCAAGCCGGTCGGCTTCCTCGGCATCGATATTCAGGCCGATATCATAGCTGCGTGCCAGCAATGCCAGCGCCCGAACACGCGGCAGAAGCTCGTCCATGACGCGCTTCGACTGGCCACGGACATAGCGGGGGTGAAGGGCTGATAACTTGATCGAGATTCCTGGGCCTTCATAGACGCCGCGCCCGGCTGACGCCTTGCCGATGGCATGGATCGCGTTTTCGTAGTCCAGGTAGTAACGCTCGGCGTCCTTGGCGGTGGTCGCCGCCTCACCCAGCATGTCGTAGGAATAGCGGAAGCCGCGTGCTTCAAGCGGACGGGCGCGCTTCAGGGCTTCGTCGATTGTCTCGCCGGTGACGAACTGTTCGCCCATCATCCGCATCGCCATGTCGACGCCGCGCCGGATCACAGGTTCGCCGCAGCGTGCAATCAACCGGGTAAGCGCAGCCGAGAGGCTGCGATCGTTGACGGTCGAGGTCAGCTTGCCGGTAACGACCAGACCCCAGGTGGCCGCGTTGACGAACAGCGAGCGCCCGCCGCCGACATGGGATTTCCAGTCACCTTCGGAAATCTTGTCGCGGATCAGCGCATCCCGCGTTGCCGTGTCCGGAATGCGCAAAAGGGCCTCGGCAAGACACATGAGGGCAACGCCCTCCTGGCTCGACAGCGAATATTCGTGAACCAGCCCTTCGACACCCGTGCCCTTGTGCTTGGCCCGAAGCGCTTCGATCAGCTTGCGCGCAACGCCCTTGATCGCCGTCTTCTCGCTGTCCGAAACGCGCGCAGCCTCGACAAGCGGCGGGAGGCATTCGGTTTCCGGGCGGCGATAGGCGGCGGTGATCGCCTTGCGCAGTTCTGACTGTTCACGGATCGGCGGGGCAAACTGCGCGAAGGGCAGGGTGGAGGCGTCTGGCGCGTTTTCAGCAACTGTTTTCAGCATCGCAGCGGTCCTGGTTGAGCGTTGAATGGAGCCTGGCGGCTCAAAAATCCGGGAGATGTTCAGGGACAAGAAATCTGTCGAGCTTGTCTTTCCGGCCGTCCTCAGCGGGTTTGGCGGAGGGGATGCTGACAGCGGCACGCACTGCAGACAGGCCTATCGGACCATATCTGTCGATCAGCCTGTTTGCGTCACATGTTGCTTCGTCAAGATGCGTCGTCCTCAGACCCATCGACCCTGCCTCCAATTCGATGTCTGGAATGCTACCACAAGAGCGATAGTGAAGTTGTCTTGATTTTGGATCTTTGGGTGGCTAAATATCTTTTATAAGGGGAGATTTCAGATCAAAATGGCTACAAGTTCGGGTGTAACTGGTGATCTTGATCCGTTCGATAGAAAGATACTCGACGCTGTCGTGGAGGATGGGCGGATTTCGATTACCGATCTGGCCGTCCGTGTTGGTCTGTCCAAGACCCCCTGCCAGATCCGTTTCAAGCGTCTGGTCTCTGAAGGCTACATCGAAGGCTTCAGGGCAATTCTCAGTCCGGTCAAAATGCAGCTCGACCATGTGGCCTTTGTCGAGGTTAAGCTGTCCGATACGCGCGAAGAGGCGCTGAGGAGCTTCAACGAGGCCGTCAAGAAGGTCCGGGAGATCGAAGAATGCCACATGATTGCCGGCCGCTTCGACTACCTGTTGAAGGTCCGCACGCGTGATATTGGCCGGTATCGCCGGGTCCTCGGTGAGAAGATTTCCACTCTGCCTCATGTCGCAAGCACATCGACGAACCCGGCCATGGAAACGGTGAAAGAAGGGTGGAACCGCCTCTCGCAAGCGACGTGATGTTGCAGCAGTTTGGCCTCTTTTTACAATCTTCGCTGTAAGTCCAAATTGGTGATGGACCTGCCTCTACCGTCATTGGCTTTTCGGGAGGAGGGGATTGCCGCGAATAATTTGTACATGAGGCTAGTGGAAGCAAAAATCCGGATCTTTGTCTCAGGTCTTGAGTTAAACGACATTCCATCTGCAGTGAGAATGCCTGCGCGAAATCCCACCTTGTTCGCCATGCCTTGGCCGGTTATACTTTTTTTGAAAAACAGTATAACGCCGGAGGCGTGCTGATGAAGTCCATCGATCTCATGTACCAGACGATGCTCGCCGAATTGGGGCAGCGCTCGCTTGATGCTGCATGGACGGCGGACTTTCCTTCGGAAGGCCGTTTCACTCCAGCGACCGTGAAGGGGCGAAAGTACTGGTATTTCGACACGCCTGATGGACACGGTGGGACGAAACGCCGTTACGTCGGCCCTGCGGAAGATCCGGATATCGCCGCCCGGGTCGCGGATCACAAACGGGACAAGGACGATCTGCGTGCGCGACGGCGCATGGTCAACACGCTGACCCGCGAAGGCGGCATGGTTTCTCCCGATGCCATGTCGGGCGATATCGTTGCCGCGCTCGCCGAGGGCGGGCTGTTCCGACTTCGGGGTGTCCTGATCGGAACGGTGGCCTTCCAGTGCTATTCGGGCCTGCTCGGCGTCCGCCTTCCCATGGCATCGATCCTGACGGGAGATGCGGACATTGCTCAGGATTATGCCATCAGCCGAGAGGTCGAAGACAGTCTGCCGCCGATTGTAGAGCTGCTGCAGGGCGTCGACGCCAGCTTCAGGCCAGTTCCCCATCGATCGGGCGTTGCGGCGTCATCCGCCTTCCAGAACGCCGACGGCTACCGGGTCGAATTCCTCACCTCGAACCGGGGGTCGGACGATTACGTCGAACAACCGGCGAAGATGCCCGCCCTCGGGGGCGCCAGTGCCGATCCACTGCGCTTTCTCGACTTCCTCATCCGGGAACCGGTGAGGACAATACTGCTCCACCGGAGTGGTGTTTCGGTGGTCGTTCCGGAACCGTCCCGCTATGCGATTCATAAACTTATCGTGGCCAGCCGGCGACACACAGACGGGCAAGGTCCAGCCAAGCGGGAGAAGGACATCCGCCAGGCGGCACTGCTCTTCGAAGCCCTGCAACAAACAAGGCGATCTGCCGATCTGGCGCTGGTCTACAATGAAGCATGGGAGCGTGGACCTGCGTGGCAGGAAGGTTTGCGAACTGGGGCGGCCATGCTCCCAGGAGAGGATGCCGAGCGGCTACGGATTGCTCTGACCGAGGGAGCCAAGAAGAATCGGGAAGACATTGAGCTTCCGGTTTGAGCATTGACCAGTGCATCAAGAGGCGAGACTGTCGCATCTCTAACTGGCCCAACTGTCGCATTACCAAATAGCCCCTACAGCTTATGATCGCATAATATTAATTATGGAACTGAGAGAGAGCGCTACGAGCAGCGTCTTGTGCCGTATCGCTCTGCGAGTGATGGACGAGGGCAAGGTGCTGCATTGGGGTCTCTCCGAGATGGGGCTGAACACGCTTCGCCGCGCGCATGCGGTGCTGCCGATCACCGCGGTCCAAAGCGAATATTCCATGCTGTGGCGCGGCCCGGAAACGGGAGCAATTCCGGTATGCGAAGAGCTTGGCATTGGCTTCGTTCCTTGGAGCCCGCTCGGCGTTGGCTTCCTGAACGGCGCAATCGATGCGCGAACGCGCTTCGCCGAGGGCGACATCCGCGGCGTTGAGGGGCGCTTTGCACCGGAGAGCCTGCCGAACAACCTCGCTCTCGTCGAGGTCCTGAAAGTTTGGGCGGAACGCAAGCAAGCTCGTCTTGGTCAGATCGCTCTGTCCTGGCTGCTGGCCCAAAAGCCGTTCATCGTTCCAATCCCCGGCACCACCCAAATGGCACACATGATCGAGAATATTGGCGCTCCCTCCGTCTCGTTCTCACCGTCTGAGATCGCGGAACTGAACGCTGCCGTCGCCGCCGTCAGTATCAAGGGTGCGAGACTTCCTGATGTGGTGCAGGCGTATTCAGACGTTGAGGCGCCTGCAAAGACCTAGAACAGAAAGAGCCTGCTCGCGGTTTGGCCGCAAGTAGGCAATCACCTGAAGCGATATCGGCTTCTACGCACTCGATGACGAGTTCAGCAATTGGGGTGAATATGCAAGGTTTTAGCGCGCTCTGCCGACGCACGTCGAGCATCCCACACAAAAACGGCGCCTTCTCATCAACCTTGAGTGAACTCGACGAGAGTTGTGTAGCCGATCACCGCATTAGATGCAGGCGAATAGATCGCCTGATGCACTGACGTGGCTTCTGCCCCGGCGCGCTGATGCTCGGGGCAGTACGTCAGACATGCATTTCGTCTTATGCGAAACGGTGTTCCTTGCCGCTCATAGGTGACGCATGAATGACGTCTCCGGATTCAATTTTGAAATCACCGGGCACACGAGCGACAATCTGTTTCAGCAGAGGGTGTACGAGGTAGACGACGGTGTCTGCACCCAGCCTTTCGATATGACGGACTTGGCCCTGCCATTTCCCTTCACTCTTTGACAAAGCAAGATGCTCGGGACGGATGCCGTAAGTGGCGCAGCCTTCAGCGGCGGCAACCTCGCCATCGTAGAGGTTCATTTTTGGCGATCCGATAAAGCCAGCGACGAAGGGGCTGACGGGGTTGTGATAGAGGTCCATTGGTGAGCCGACTTGTTCGATGCGCCCAGCATTCAGGACCACGATCTTGTCAGCCATTGTCATCGCCTCGACCTGGTCATGGGTGACGTAGATCATGGTGGCGCCGAGCTTTGCGTGCAGGTCGGTCAGTTCCATGCGCATCTGTGAACGAAGCGCTGCATCAAGGTTGGAGAGCGGTTCGTCAAACAGGAAAACCTTGGGATTGCGGATGATGGCACGTCCGATCGCCACCCGCTGGCGTTGTCCGCCTGACAGGGCCTTCGGCTTACGGTCGAGCAGATGGGTCAGTTGCAGGCTTTCCGCAGTTTTTTCCACCTTCTCGGCGATCTCGCTCTTCGGAAGACCGGCGAGCGATAACCCGAAACCGATGTTTTCGCGCACTGTCAGATGCGGATAGAGCGCGTAGGACTGGAAGACCATGGCGATGCCGCGCTTTGACGGCTCGGCATGGGTCACGTCCTGGTTGTCGATAATGATCTGTCCCGAGGTCGAGGTTTCAAGACCTGATATCATCCTCAATAAGGTCGACTTCCCGCATCCGGATGGGCCGACGAAGACGCAGAACTCGCCTTTTTCGACTGTCAGATCGATCCCCTTGATGACCTCAAGGCTGCCGAAACTCTTGCGAATGTCCTGAAGAACAACACTGGTCATACGACTATCCTTTGACGGCTCCGGCGGTCATGCCGGCAACAATCTGTCGATTGAAGAAAATGTAGACGATGAGCGGCGGGATCGTGACCAGAAGAATGTTCATGAAGAGCAGATTGAACTGGGTCTGGAACTGGCCCTGGAAATTATAAAGTGTCAGCTGAACCGTGACGTTCTCGCGCCCCGGGAGGTAATAGAGCGGATTGGTGAAATCGTTGAAGATGGTGATCGACTGGACGACGATGACCGTGACTGTCACAGGCTTCAGCAGTGGCAGGATCACGCGGAAGAAGATCTGCAATGGCGTTGCGCCATCGATCAGGGCCGCCTCGTCTAGGTCGCGCGGGATCGTGGCAATGAAGCTGCGGAACAGGAGAACCGAGAAGGCAAGGCCATAGGCGACCTGAATGAAGATCATGCCGGTGATCGTCTTGAACAGACCGATAGACTGCAGCACCCAGATTGTCGGCACGACTGCTGGCGGGATCATCAAGCCTGCCAACACGAACGCGTAGATGACCGTGTTCCAGCGGGATGGACGTCGCTGGAGAACATATCCGACCATCGCACCGAAGAGAACGAGCAGCGTAACGGCGAAGACGGTGATCACGGTGGAGTTGAGGTAGGCAAGTAGCAGCAGGTAGTTGCGTGTTTGCAGGACCTGGAGGAAGTTTTCCCACAACTGCCAGTCCAGTGGCCAGGAGAAAGTGAGCCGCGAGGCATCCTGCCGTGTCTTGGCGGCAGTCAGAAAGATGAAGATGAAAGGCAGTATGAAGATCACGGACGCAAGCGCGAGCGAGACGATGCCCGTATAAAGCTGGCGGCGGGTCATAGGTCCACCTCCCGACGGTTGAACCAGGCCGTGAGCGGTAGAATGATCAGCGCGATCAACAGGAAAAGGATCACGTTGCCAGCGGTCGAAAGCCCATAAAAGCCGGCCTGATATTGCTTGTAGATAACGCTCGCGAGCACATCCGAGGAGAAGCCCGGTCCTCCCCGCGTCATCGCCCAGATCAAATCGAAGCTGCGAAGGCCGCCGATGAGCGAGAGGGTAACGACGGTGACAGTTGCTGGACGGACAAGCGGAACAGTGACGCGGAAGAACATCTGGGTTCGGGTCGCGCCATCGATGCGGGCTGCCTCATAGTAGTCCTGGCTGATCGTGGCGAGGCCGGCAATATAGATCAGCGTTGCCAGACCAACGCCCTTCCAGAGATCAACGAAGATCACCGAATAGAGCGCCAGTGAGGGGTCGGTCAGCCAACCGGGGCCCGGTAGTCCCATGCTCTTCAAGGTGACATTGATCATGCCGTTGGTCGGGTGCATTAACACGGCAAATGTGATCCCGATACCAATCGTCGACACCAGAACGGGGAAGAACACGACAGTCCGCAAAAAGCCCTGCGCCCAGATGCCGGACGTGAGTAACACGGCGAGCAAAAGGCCGATCACGGTCTTCGTGGCCGAGGTCGCTACGGCGTAGATCAGCGTATTGACCGTTCCCTGGATCAGGAAAGGCTCGCGCAGAAACTGACGGTAGTTGTCAAGGCCGATGAAATCGGCCGAAAACAGGTCCCAGCGCGTCAGGCTGAACCAGAAGGAGGCCACTGTCGGCACCAGAAACAGGACCGTGAATACGATCGCCGCCGGCAGCACAAACCAGTAGGGATAGGGGGATTTCTGCGTAACCATGTCTCTTCTCCGGTTCAGACCCCGCCCGGACCTGCGAGACCGGACGGGGTTCGAAGGGCGGGAGGTTACCAGTTCGGCAAGCCGAGTTGCTTGGCCTGCTTTTCGACATCCTGGTCATAGAGGGCTGCCGCCTCGGCAGCCGGACGAATGCCGGATCCGACTTCCACGGTAATCTGCTCGAGAGCCGGGCCCTTGACCGGTGAGAGGAATTCGAGCGCTGGCGCCGTGCGGCCCTCAGCCTCGAAATAGGGCAGCATGTCCTTCACCGCCTGGGGAACGTTGGCGGGAAGCTGGCAGCCCTTGATGAGATAGGGACCCGAAGGAACAGCCTTTGCCATCATTTCGCAGGCCTCCTTGGACGCGACCCAATCGAGGAATTTCTTCGCTTCCTCAGCGTTTTCGGCGGATGCCGGACTGTAGAGCGCGGAAGGCATCCAGATCGTCAGACCGTTATTTGCGGCGTCGTCACCCGGCTGGGCGAAGAAGCCGAGGTCGGCCAGATTGTCCGGATAGTTTTGCTGGATGTTGCCAATGCCGAAGGTCAGCATCGGGTAGTGGGCAGCTTCGCCCGTTGCGACCATGCGCATCCCATCATCGAACTTGGCAGCGCCGAAATCGGCATTGAAAAGTGCCGCCTTTGCCGTCTGCTCGAGGCGTTCGAAGCCCTTGGCGGCGGCGGGGGTTGTGGCGAACTTCGCCTTGTTGTCCGTGAATTCTATCGCGAAGTTCGGTGCTGCAGCGTTGACGTTGTAGTAATCGGCGAGCACGAAGAGCTGGGAGGTCCAGGTGTCGCCATAGGTCTGGGCGATAGCGACTTTACCAGCCGCCTTGACCTTTTCGCTATTGGCGATGAAATCAGCCCAGGACTTGGGAACCTCAAGTCCGAGCTCAGCGTAGATTTTCCTGTTGTAGAAGATCCCGCCGCCCATCGCCGGACCGAAAGGCACGCCACGCACGGTGCCATCTCTAGCACTGACCACAGGTTTGAAGCTTTCGGAGATATTGCCCGCATTCGGCATATCGGAGAGATCCACCAGCGTCTGCTCCGGCTTCAGCGCCTGGAAGAGCGAACCGGAGTTATACTGAAAGATGTCGGCCATCTCTCCAGTCGCAAGGCGGGTCTTGACGATGTTGTCGCCTTCCGCTCCACCGGCACGGTTTTCGATGTCGAAGCTGATATCGGGACGCTTCTCGCTGTAGGCCTTGGTTAGCACGTCGAGGAAGGTGATCGTTTCCTGATTGGCGTCGGCCAGTATCGTAAGCGTCACGTCGGCATGGGCCGCACTTGCCAATAGACTGGCGAGAGACGCAGCCAGGATGGTTCCTGCTGTCAAATTCATGGTCGTTTCCTCCTCTATTGACCACTTAAACATGTGTCGTATCCGTCCGCTGACGGTGCCGCGGTTCAGATGCGGAAGGTCATGCTATGCTCGCCCGCTAGTAGCCTGCTCTCCACGCCAGGCGTGACCGGGACACCATTCACGGTGAGATCCTTTCGGCCGTTTTCGGCCGTGATCGAGGCCGCGACCCCCTCGGGCAACACGACTCTGTAGGTCACCTGATCGCCCTTCAGTGTCCACTCGGCTTCGATGCGCCCCTGCTTTACATCGTGCCAGGCCTTGACGGGCGACAGCGCCGGCAGGATGGCAGGATCGAGCGTAACATGCGTGAAGCCTGCCCCCTCAGGCGTCAGCTCGAGCCCGGCCACATCTTCGAACAGCCACTGGCAGACGGCGCCATAAGCATAATGGTTGTAGCTGTTCATATCCGGATCGTAGATCGAACCATCCTCAGCCACCGCGTCCCAGCGCTCCCAGATCGACGTTGCGCCACGCTCGACCTGGTAAAGCCAGCCCGGGACCTTCCGATTGAGGAACACCTTTTCCGCAAGGTCGAGCATGCCGAGCCCGGTGAGTGCCGGCAGTAGCGCGGGAGTGCCGATGAAGCCTGTGCCGATCACGCCATCGGTTTCTTCCACCACACGGCGGAAATAGTCCCTCCCCGCCGCCTGGTAGTCATCAGGAACGAGATCATACAGGAAAGCCAGCGCCCAGGACGTCTGGTCGTTGTGTGCGATCCGGCCAGACGGCGAAAAGAACTCGTCGCGGAAGGCCGCGCGGATCTGGTTTGCGCGCTCGTCCAACTGCCGCGTCGCATCGTCACGACCGAGAATGCGGGCAATCCGCGCGGCGATCTGTGTCGAGATGAAATGATAAAGGGTGGCCGCACAATCGTCCGCGACGGTGGGTCGGGGCTTGCGGTTGTCGCCGACGGGCTGCAGCCAGTCACCAAAGGTAAAACCGTGCTCTCCCCAAACGGCTGGCGGGCGAATGATCGGACCGCCCGAAATACCCCAGAGATAGTCGAGCCACTTGATCATCGCCGGGAAGCACTCCGCGAGGACCTCTCTATTGCCGTAATGTAGATAGAGCTGCCAGGGGATGATGACGATGGCATCACCCCAGCCTGTCGAACCCGCCCAGTCGCCCCTGTCGTCGATTGGATGGAGCCGTGTCGGGTCCGGCGAGAAGTGCGGGACGGCACCATTATCACGCTGGTCGTGCATAACGTCGCGCAGATATTTGATGAGGAAGCGCTCGCTATCGGCGAGCCAGCAGGCAGTGCCCGCGAAGACCTGCGCATCTCCCGTCCAGCCGAGGCGCTCGTCACGCTGCGGGCAATCCGTGGGGATCTCGATGAAGTTCGAACGCTGTGACCAGATGGTGTTTTCGACGAGCCGATTGACCGCCGCAACCCCCGTGGTGATGCCACCGGTGGCGACCGGCACCGAGCTGATCGGCACCATCTCAATGGAGAGCAGACTGACGTCTCCTTCGAGCGTCACCCGGGCGTAGCGAAAGCCCATGAAGGTGAAGAGTGGGGCATAGCTTTCCTCGCCTTCGCCAGACAGGATGTAACGCAGTTCGGCGCGGGCGCTGCGATAGTTCCGGTTGTCGAAGACCTTGTCCGGTCCGAGGATTTCGGAGTGCTCGACGCGGACCGACGCGCCCGCCTTTCCACTGACGCGTAGCCGGATAAAGGCGCCGGCATTCTGACCGAAATCATAGAGGGTTCTGCCCTCGCCATCCTGCCACTGATCGATCGGAGTGAGCGGTGCGAGCTCCTTCACCGCATCCGCCTCGTGTGGCACCAGCAGGCCCTTGTCGAACTCGAGCAGGTCTATGCCGGCCTCGGCGCGAGGTACAATACGCGCATCATAGTCTTCACCGAAATAGATGCCATTGCGCGTCACGGGTGAGAGACCGCTCTTCCAGCTTGCGTCCGTCACGAGCGAGACTGCGCCGTCGGCCTCGATCTCTGCGATCGCCGCCACACGATCTCCCCAGCAATTGAAGATCGGGTTCGAGGCCCAAAGCAACTGGCTGCGATACCAGCCATCGCCAAGCCAGATCTCGATCCTGTTTTCCCCGACCTTAAGAAGCTCAGAGACTTCGTATGTCTGGTAGGCTACCCGGTCGTCATAGCAGGTCCAGCCGGGCGTCAGCAGATCTTCGCCTACACGCTTCCCGTTGATGAAAGCACGATAGAGGCCGAGCGCCGAGATTGCCAAGGTGGCTGTTGAGGGGAGGACATCCACTTGCCAATGCGTCTGGACGAAAGTTCCGGCAACCCCCTGCCCCTTGTCGATCTCGGGCGCGATCATCTCAGCCCGCGCAAATGGCTGACTATCAGATGCCAAAGTCGAGCCTGTCAGTGAGGGCCTGTCCATGGTGTCTCTACTCCCGCCGGCGCATACCCATCGAGCCGCACCGATCATTTTGTGTATCGTTCTATGTATATCATTCTACAAACTCGTTTGCCGCGCAAGCGCTTTTTGCATATAGTGGATCTAAGGATCATGCGCAGACGAGATTAACCATGGAAAAACAGAAGCTTGGCCCGCCGACGGATCGCGTGACGATCCGCCATGTCGCTGAGCATGCAGGCGTCTCGGTCGCCGCCGTATCCAAGGTGCTGCGCAATGCCTACGGCGTGTCAGAGGCTCTGCGGACCAAGGTCGAACACGCCATCGACCTTCTGAAGTATCGTCCGTCGACGGCGGCACGGGCCATGCGCGGGCGGACGTATACCGTTGGCATCCTTGTCGTGGAACTCACCAACCCGTTCGTCCCGGTTCTGCTGGAAGGGATCGACGCAGGTCTGGCCGAGGCGAATTACAAGGCGATGGTCGGCGTCGGTCGCGCGGCCTCCAAGCTTGAGACATCGATGATCGAGTCGATGATCGACACCAGGATGGATGGCCTGGTCCTGATCGGGCCGCAGATCTCTGGAAGCGTGGTCGCGCACTATGCGAAACAGATCCCCATCGTCGCCATTGCCCATCACGAACCCCAGGCGACCTTGTACGACACGGTCAATTCGGACGATTTCGCGGGGGCACAGATGGCCGTCGAAGCGCTGGCATCGTGCGGCTACAGCGACATCGCGATGCTGAGCTACGACCGCTCGGACAGCCCCAATTCGGTCGTCGCGGTGCAGCGTGAGGCAGGGTACAAGGCGGCGATGGCCGCAATCGGATCGGAAGAGAGGGCTCGTATCATCCGCAATCCACATCCGAGCGAGCCAAGGTCGAAGGAACTGGCGGCGTTGCTCTCTTCGGAAGACAGGCCGCGGGCGATCTTCGCCTGGTCTGATCTCGATGCCATTCCGCTGTTGGCGGCCTGTCACGAATTGGGCATCGACGTCCCCGGCACACTCGCAGTCATCGGCTACGACGACTGTTCGCTCGCCGGACAGCCGGCCGTCAGCCTCTCCAGCGTCAATCAGGATCCGCTAAGCCTTGGCGCACGCGCAAGCGAGCTGCTGCTTAGTCGCATCGAGGGGCGTGAAGATGCGCAGCACGTCATGCTGCCACCAAGGGTGGTGCTTCGTCGCAGCGTGTGATCTGGCGAAATCACGCACGTTAATTGCACCTGTCTCAACGAAGACGGCGCCAGCGGCTCCGCATTGAACCCTCTACGATCTCTGATCGCAAGGAATGGGTAAATGCCTTACGGCCGCCCTTACAAACGTTCCGCGAAACGACTTTTCAGCGTCGCGCAAATCTCGGAACGTCCAGCGAAGCTGCCAACATCTTTCGAGATTCCCTGACCAAAAATCCGCCAACAATACCAAAGTGGATGCTAAATTAACTAAAGCCGCAGATATGATCTACTCGTTCTGATGGAATTAACTGCTGTCTCACCACAGTGTACCGCCAGAAGGACGCCCCCCGCTCAGATTGGAGCGGCGGACGATGGCAGAGATTGACGCATAAGCTGATGTTGAACAGACGGGGCGGTAGGTCGGGAAATGGGTGAAGCGGCTTTCAAGACATCTAGCTTTTCTGCAGGAGCGTCTCCGACGGAGCTCTCGGACTATGTCGACCGCATGGAGGCGGCGCGCTCCTTGATTGAGAAGCGCTTCCTCGACGGTGGATCGGCACTGCTCTCCATTCTCGACGTCTTGAACAACCTCATCGCTTCGCTCGATCAACTCAACGGTGCGCTTGACGAGGAGACCGCGCGGGAAACCATGGCAAAGCTCACCTCGTCCATGGATCGCCTCTCCCAGCAGACCAGCATAGAGGCGGGGCGACAGGAGGGTTTCCAGGAAATCCTGCGGGCCGAACGGGCGCTTGAGCCCCATGTCGATCTCATGCAGGAAACGCTGCGCTATCTGCGCACCTTCGCCCTGACGGCCAAGATTACTGGAGCAAGCATTGCCGATTTTGCGGGCTTTGCCGAAGAAATCCTCGACCGCATCCAGGAGGGAACCGAACAGGTCGACGATTTCGCCGGCAAGGTCCTGACGCTGGGGAGCGGCCTCGGTCCAGCAATCCGCAAAAGCCGCGAAATCGTCTCCAGCTATGACGAGGCCGTGCCGCAGATCCTTCGAACGCTTTCGGCCGGCGCCGAGGATCTTGGCAACTATCGCAGGCTTCTGGTCGAACGGGCGACCAGTGTCCGCGCTGTCGCCAGTGGCATACAGATGAAGCTCGGCGCAATTCTTTCGTCCATGCAGGTCGGCGACATCACGCGTCAACGGATAGAGCATTGCCAGTCCAGCCTGCAGATCCTGTCGGACTATCTGGTATCGGAACCTGGACATGCGCTGACTGAGGCGCAGAGACAGTCGCTGATCCTGTTGATCCGTAGCCTCGTCTACCGGCAGTTGGAGCATACGATCGAAGATTTCGACCGAGACACCGGCAAGATCGTGGCGACCGTCTCCAGCTTTCGCTCGGAGCTTGCGGAAATCGAAGCATTGAGCGCCACCATGTCTGATCGTGCCTCGGGCGGTAACAACAACGCCATTCGACAGCTCGAGACAGGCATAGACAGTGCCCGAACTGCAGTGCGAGAAGTGGACCACGTCGGCGCAGAAGCATCGCGACTGAGCCTTGATACGGCAAATATCGTTCGCCAGCTGCTCGAAGGCATCGGCACGGTCCGCGCTGTCCGCACCGACATCCATTACATCGCGCTGAACACCAATCTCCGCTGCAGCCGGATTGGTGAAGAGGGCAAGGCCATCAATGTCGTTACGGCCGAGCTTCGGCATTTCGCCGGGAGGCTC
Source organism: Rhizobium sp. G187 (assembly GCF_051549525.1). NCBI lineage: Bacteria > Pseudomonadati > Pseudomonadota > Alphaproteobacteria > Hyphomicrobiales > Rhizobiaceae > Rhizobium > Rhizobium sp. G187. The sequence goes on along the minus strand of NZ_JBPUGM010000005.1, from coordinate 380,641 downwards.
GACGAGACCGCCGAGGATATCCTGGCCGAGCTCCACAGCCTCGAAGCTGCCGCCCAACAACTCGTCGGCCAGATGAAAGGTGAAGCTGAAGACAGCCTCGACGGACAGCTGGAACAGGTCCGCGACAATCTCCGTGCTGCCGGTGACCGGATGGATACGCAGCTGACGGCGCTCAATGAGCAAAGCCAGACCGCCCTCACCGAGATCAATGGCTCCCTCAGAAGACTGGATTTCAACGAGGCGCTTGGCGATGTGCTTCGCGATTGTGCCGCACGAATGGAGATCCTTGAAGACGTCGTGCCAGCAGAGGGGCTGACGGAGGCTCTCGATGTGATCGGGAGCCAGATCGGCCGGCTGTATACGATGGTCGCCGAGCGGGAACTGCATGCGCAGATCATGGGCACCGAGCTCCCTGCGTCATCCGCCACAGAAAGTGGCACTCTCAGTGATGACGACCTGGACGACGCATTCTTCTGAGCGGCGGCATCCGCAACCGGCGCGGCTCGCTCGTGAACCGTGCGTGTTGTGCCCATGCGCCTTTTCGGCAGGGACTGAGGAAGCGCAACCTGTCAAGGTTCAGACCACGTCTCGCATGCGAATACGCACCGCCGGGCGAGCAAGCCCAGCGCCGCTCACTCGATTTAAGCTTGAATGCAGCCCCTGGTGATCGTCCTCTGTCCGGTCGCGTCAGACTGGTAGATCACCGCCGTTTGTCGGCGGCGATGATCTCGGCGGCAATCGACCCAAGGGGCACCACGCGGTTGACGCCACCATGGGCAATGGCTTCCTTCGGCATGCCGAAGACGACGGAGGTCGCCTCATCCTGGGCAACGGTGTAGGCACCGGCGGCGTGCATTTCCAGCATGCCGCGAGCGCCGTCGTCACCCATGCCGGTCATGATAACGCCCATGGCATTGCCACCGGCCGCGCGCGCGGCCGATCGGAAAAGCACGTCGACTGAAGGCCTGTGGCGGGACACAAGCGGTCCCTGTCGGACCGAGACGTAGTACCGCGCGCCCTGCCGTTCGAGAACGGTGTGACTGCCGCCACCGGGCGCAATCAGAACATGCCCCCGCAATACCGTGTCCCCGTCTTCAGCTTCCTTGATTTCCATCGCGCAAAGACCGTCGAGGCGTCGTGCGAAGGCTGCGGTAAATTTTTCCGGCATGTGCTGTACGATAACGATGCCCGGCGAATTGGCTGGTAAGGCTTCGAGCATCTCGCGAAGGGCCTCGGTCCCGCCGGTGGAAGCGCCAACACAGACCACCATTTCCGTCGTCTTGGCCATTGCCCGGCCGGACGGCGGCGGCAGAACAGCGTCGGCTGTCAGCTTTTCTGGCGGGGCTTCCGACGGAGACCCGTTTCCAAGCCCGCGGCGCCTGACACCCGGACGGGCATGCGATGCCGCCTTCACGACATCGCAGATGTGGCTCGCCTGTTCGGCGAGATAGTCCGCGGCGCCGATCTTGGGCTTCAGGACAACGTCAACCGCACCCGCTTCCAGTGCCTGCATCAATGTTTCGGTGCCTGCTTCCGTCAGGGACGAACACATAACCACAGGGATCGGCCTTTGCGACATGAGCTTGCGCAGGAAGGTGATCCCATCCATGCGGGGCATCTCAACATCGAGCGTGATAACATCCGGAATTTCTTCCTGGATGCGCTTGGCTGCCATAAAGGGATCGCCAGCGGTGCCGATCACCTCAATATCGGGATCCGACTGCAAGACGTTCGTCAACGTCTGGCGAACGCTGGCGGAATCGTCGACGATCAGGACACGGACCTTTTTTCTCATCTGGTTCTCACAGTCGCTTGAAGACGGTATTGGCAATCTGGCGCAGCGGCAGGTTCATTCCGGAAATCGATTCCGAGTGACCGATGAACATGTGGCCGCCGACCGAAAGCTTGCTGCAGAGCTTGCTCATAACCTGAAGTTGTGTGTCTTTATCAAAGTAGATCAAGACGTTGCGGCAAAAAATCATATCTACGGGCTCGCCGATCTCGTAGGTCGGATCCATGAGGTTGAGACGGGCAAAGCCAATCCGCGACCGCAGCTTGGGAACGATGCGTACTTGGGCCCGTTCCCGATCTCTCGAAAAGCGGACATATTTGGACACCAGCGCCGGGGGCACCGGGTCGATCATCTCCTGGCTGAAGATACCCCGCCGGGCCTTGTCCAGCACGTCCGTCGAGAGGTCCGTTGCGAGAATAAAATAGTTGGGTCCGTTCTGCAGCGTCGAGAACTCCTCGAGCAGCATGGCGATCGTATAGGGTTCGGCACCGATCGAGCACGCCGAACTCCATATCCTGATCGGCTGGCTGCCGCGCCGGGCGAGTTCCGGCAGGATGTGACTGCACATGAAGTCGAAATGATTGGGCTCGCGGAAAAAATCCGTCTTGTTCGTGGTCACCACATCGATGAGGTAGACGGCCTCCTTGTCGAGCCCTCCCTCATCGAACAGGTATTCACAATATCGGTCAAAGCTCCCATGTCCGGTCACGCGAAGCCGCCGTCGCAGGCGACCTTCCAGCATGGTCAGCTTCGCATCGGTAATCTTGATCCCGCTATAATCGTAGATATAGCTCGCGAGGCGCTTGAAATTGCGATTGCTCAAGCGGTCTTCGAAATTGATCTGGGTGGCAGTGATGGATTCCGCGAACACGATACTATGCCACCTGCCGCGCGTCTAAGCTGGCGCGCTGGATCTCTTCACCCTGATGGGCGAAGAGCCGGGAAAGATCGATGATCACCACGAAATCACTTGTCCGCCGGACGACACCCTGAATGTAATCGGACTCCCAGCGCACCCCGATCTGCGGGGCACTGTCGATTTGATCCAAGTGAAAGGGTGTAACCTCGAAGACCTTGTCTGCCATCATGCCAAGTGTCAGCACCCGCCCATCACAGGGAATGTCGAGCACGAGTACGCGGGTATGGTGAGTGAGGACCGTCGCCGCCATGCCCAAACGTCGACGCAGGTCGATGATCGGCACGCCTTGGCCGCGCACATCCCTGAGGCCCAGGAGATAGTCCGGGCCCTGCGGAATTTTGAAAGCATGCTCGTGGTCGAGGATTTCACGCACCACCTCGACTGGAACCGCGAAGATCTCTTCACCCATGGCGAAGGTAACGAACTGGGCCTCGGACCGCGCCATCATGCCATCTCCCGAAATTCGTGGTCGGCTTCATCCGGTCCACCCATCGACATGTCGAGTTTGAAGCCGTTGACGCGGGCCTGCTGAGCTGCAACCGTCATGCCTGAAGCAGACTTGGCTGACTTGGCCGATGGGCTTGTGCCTTGCCGACCGGCGAATCCTGCACTCCGATGCTGTTTGGAGGCTTGATGAGGGCGACCTGCAGTGGACTGCGCGATTCGGAAGAAGCTGATCGATTCCAGCATCTCCTCAGCCTGCGCCGACAATTGTTCAGATGTTGAGGACATCGCCTCGGAGGCTCCGGCATTCTGCTGGGTCACCTTGTCGAGCTGCTGGATGGCCTCGTTGATCTGCGAGGCGCCGATATCCTGCTCGCGGCAGGCAGCGGAGATTTCCGACACCAGCTCCGCGGTCTTGCGGATATCCGGCACGAGCTTGTTGAGCATTTCGCCGGCTTGTGTCGCCACGTTGACCGTTTCACTCGAAAGCGTGCTGATCTCCGCCGCTGCAGCCTGGCTGCGTTCGGCAAGCTTGCGGACTTCGGATGCCACGACGGCAAAGCCCTTGCCGTGTTCGCCGGCACGCGCCGCCTCGACGGCTGCATTCAGCGCCAGAAGATCGGTCTGACGGGCAATCTCCTGGACGATGGAGATCTTCTCGGCAATCGTGCGCATGGCGCCAACTGCCCGATTGACTGCCCCACCCGATTCCTCGGCATCCTTCGAGGACTGGCGGGCAATCTTTTCGGTCTGCGATGCATTGTCGGCGTTCTGCTTGATGTTGGCCGCCATCTCTTCCATCGAGGCTGAAGCCTCTTCAGTCGCTGCCGCCTGCTCGTTTGCCCCCTGCGACAGCTGTTCACTGCTCGAGGATAGATTGTGGCTGCCGCTGGCAACCTGATCGGCGGCGGCACTGACTGTTGTCGCGAAGGATGTGAGGTTGTCGACCAGCGAATTGATTGCCACCTTCATGGCCTGATGATCACCTTCGCATTCGATTTCCACGCGCTCCATCAGGTTCCCCGATGAGACCTGATTGAGCACGCGGTTTCCTTCTGCGATGGGCACAAGGATCGCATCGAGCATGCCATTGATTCCGGAAACGACGGCTGCGAAGTCGCCGACGAAACGATTAGCCTCGCCTCTTTCGCTGAGCTTGCCCGCTGTGGAGGCGTCAATCAGGCGCTGGATCTCGGAGATGATGGCGCGGAAATTGGCACGAAGCGTGTCGATCGTATCGTTGATGAAAGCCTTCTTGCCCGGCAGCTGTTCCAGCTGCGCATGGAAATTACCCTCGCCGAACTCCTTGACGACCGCCATCGCCTTCTTCTTCACGGCGATATGGCCGGCGACCATTTCGTTGATGCCCTTGGCCATGGTGGCAAAGTCACCCTGGAATTTGTCAACAGGCACGAAGACGTCGATGTCACCTCTGTCGTGCTCGGACGACATGGTGTTCATTTCCGTGATCAGACCCTTGAGGTTGCCGCGCAGGGTCTCAATCGTATCATTGATGAAGGCCTTCTTGCCCGGCAGCTGTTCGAGCGGCGCATTGAAGTTGCCCTCGCTGAACTCCTTGACGACCGCCATCGCCTTCTTCTTCACCGCGATATGGCCGGCGACCATGTCGTTGATGCCCTTGGCCATTTTGGCAAAGTCACCCTGGAATTTGTCGACGGGCACGAAGACGTCGATGTCGCCCCGGTCATGCTCGGACGACATGGTGTTCATGTCCGTGATCAAACCCTTGAGGTTGCCGCGCAAGGTCTCGATCGTGTCGTTGATGAAGGCCTTCTTACCCGGCAGCTGTTCCAGCGGCGCATCGAAGTTGCCCTCGCTGAACTCCTTGACGACCGCCATCGCCTTCTTCTTCACCGCGATATGAGCGGCGACCATATCGTTGATGTCCGTGGCCATGGTGGCCAGATCGCCGTGAAAGCGATCAGCCGGCAGCACGACATCAATGTCACCTTTGTCATGCTCCAAGGCCATCCGATTGATGGCCGAATGGAGCGTGCCGACCGGACGCATGGCGACATCCAGCAAAGCGTTGACGGCGATCAGCACGTCACGAGCCTCCCCGGTCGCATCCTGTTCGCGAGCGCGGTGTGAAAGGTCACCGTCCGCAAGGCGTTTCGTGAGTTCCTGGATCTCCGAAATCGCCCATTCGGCGCGAGATGTCTTCCGCATTTGTGTGAGCAGGTTCATGATGCTGATGCTCCCCATTGTTTGACCGAGTGGACCTTTGGTCACGTTGATTGCAGGCTACTCAAGCGCTCTGGCGGAAATCGTCGTCTTCGTCGTCCGCTGCACCCATGGACATATCGAGGGCAAATCCTTTCACTCGCTCTTGTTGGCCGGCGACCGTGCCTGACGAGTGGGATCTGGTCGGCTTGGCCGGGCTTCGCGATGCACTCTGGCTTGCACGTTGCACGGGGGGCTGCGAGTGGGACCGAGACGACCCTGAAGTGTCGATGCGGAAGAATGAGATTGAAGCCTGCAACTCCTCGGCCTGCGACGCCAGTTCGAGCGAAGTCGACGAGACGCCTTCGGAGGCTCCGGCATTCTGCTGGGTCACCTTGTCGAGCTGCTGGATGGCCTCGTTGATCTGCGAGGCGCCGATATCCTGCTCGCGGCAGGCAGCGGAGATTTCCGACACCAGTTCCGCGGTCTTGCGGATGTCCGGCACGAGCTTGTTGAGCATTTCGCCGGCTTGTGTCGCCACGTTGACCGTTTCACTCGAAAGCGTGCTGATCTCCGCCGCTGCAGCCTGGCTGCGTTCGGCAAGCTTGCGGACTTCGGATGCCACGACGGCAAAGCCCTTGCCATGTTCGCCGGCACGCGCTGCCTCGACGGCTGCATTCAGCGCCAGAAGATCGGTCTGACGGGCAATCTCCTGGACGATGGAGATCTTCTCGGCAATCGTGCGCATGGCGCCAACTGCCCGATTGACTGCCCCACCCGATTCCTCGGCATCCTTCGAGGACTGGCGGGCAATCTTTTCGGTCTGCGATGCATTGTCGGCGTTCTGCTTGATGTTGGCCGCCATCTCTTCCATCGAGGCTGAAGCCTGTTCAGTGGCGGCAGCTTGTTCGGAGGCGCCCTGCGACAACTGTTCAGAACTTCCGGACAGTTGCTGGCTGCCCAGCGAGACATTGTCGGAGGCCGCAAGTGCATCTCGGACGACACTGCGAAGGCGTTCCGTCATTTCGAGCAGTGCCTGGCCGAGGACATCCTTGTCGGAGAGCGGTCGTCGAGTAACCGTCAGGTCTCCGTTGGAAATCCGGTTGGCCACTTCCGCCGTTTCGCGCAGACTATCGATCAGCGAATTGACGGCATGTTTCATCTTCTGATGGTCGCCCTCACAGTCGATTTCGACGGCTTCGGTCAGATCGCCGATCGCAACCTTGCCAAGAACGCGATTGCCCTCTGCGATGGGCACGAGGATCGCGTCGAGCATGCCGTTGATGCCGGAAACGATCGTAGCGAAATCGCCGACGAAACGATTGGCCTCGCCTCTTTCGCTGAGCTTGCCCGCTGTGGAGGCATCAATCAGGCGCTGGATTTCGGCGATGATGGCGCGGAAATTGGCACGAAGCGTGTCGATCGTGTCGTTGATGAAAGCCTTCTTACCCGGCAGCTGTTCCAGCTGTGCGTGGAAATTGCCTTCGCCAAACTGTTTGACCACTGCCATGGCCTTCTTCTTGACCGCGATATGGCCGGCGACCATTTCGTTGATGCCCTTGGCCATGCTGGCAAAGTCACCCTGGAATTTGTCGACAGGCACGAAGACGTCGATGTCGCCTTTGTCATGCTCGGCGGACATATTGTTCATTTCCGCGATCAGACCCTTGAGGTTGCCGCGCAAGGTCTCGATTGTATCGTTGATGAAGGCCTTCTTGCCCGGCAGCTGCTCCATCGGCGCATTGAAGTTGCCCTCGCCGAACTCCTTGACGACCGCCATCGCCTTCTTCTTCACGGCTATATGGCCGGCGACCATGTCGTTGATGCCCTTGGCCATTTTGGCAAAGTCACCCTGGAATTTGTCGACAGGCACGAAGACGTCGATGTCGCCTTTGTCATGCTCGGACGACATGGTGTTCATGTCCGTGATCAAACCCTTGAGGTTGCCGCGCAAGGTCTCGATCGTGTCGTTGATGAAGGCCTTCTTACCCGGCAGCTGTTCCAGCGGCGCATCGAAGTTGCCCTCGCTGAACTCCTTGACGACCGCCATCGCCTTCTTCTTCACGGCGATATGGCCAGCGACCATATCGTTGATACCCCTGGCCACGGTGGCGAAGTCACCGTTGAACTTCTCCACCGGAACGAAGACATCGATATCTCCATTGTCATGCTCGGTAGACATATGGTTCATTTCCGCGATCACACCCTTGAGGTTGCCGCGCAGGGTCTCGATCGTGTCGTTGATGAAGGCCTTTTTGCCCGGCAGCTGTTCGAGCGGTGCATCGAAGTTGCCTTCGCTGAACTCTTTCACCACCGCCATGGCCTTCTTCTTCACGGCGATATGGCTGCCTACGAGGTCGTTTACCTCTTGAGCAATCACGGCGATATCGCCCTTGAACACTGACGTCGGCACGACAACGTCGATATCGCCCTTTTCATGGGCTGCAGAGACATCGTCGATCGCCTTGCGCAAATCCGCGACGGGTGCCGTTGTGAGGTCAAGCAATTCGTTGACCATTGTCAGCAGTTCATGCGCTTCACCCGTCGCCGTCTGAAGGTTGGCACGACTGGCGATATTTCCCGTGGCCATGTTTTGCATCAGGCTGCGAATTTCAGCCATCGCCCAGGCCGCGCGAGATGTCTTTCTCATCTGATCTAGAACGGACATGCGGAATTTCCTCTTTCTGTTCTTTCGGTTCGCAACTGCTGGGCGAAACTCGGAGGTCAGGATTGATTGAATTGCCTGGACGGGCGGCCAAGCGCGTAGATTGCAAACAGATTTGGTACGATCACGAACTCGCCATCGCGCTTCACCAGGCACTCGATGAAGTCTGCGCGCCAGCGCATTCCGATGCTTGGCGGCGGCTCTCCCCGGGACCGTTGGAGCGAGGTCACTTCATGAACCTTGTCGGTGCGCACTCCGAGCAAGGTCGGCTCTCCGTCGATGTCGATTTCGATAACGATGATGCGGCTGTCGATGGTCGTCTGTGTCGCTTCCATGCCGAAAGCGAGCCTGATGTCAGTCAGCGGGATGACGCGGCCGCGAAAGTTGATCACGCTGCCGACGAAGTTGCGCGCGCCAGGCACGCTGGTTTCCGCGACGACGTCCATGATTTCGCGCACCAGTGTCGCCGCAATCGCGAACAATTCACCGTTGAGGCTGAAGGTCAGGACAGCCAGGTCCTCCTCACTCCAGATGCTGGCTGTAGTCTTCCTGTCGATCGCGATGTTCATGCTATTGCCCGCAACTGCGCCTCCTGTTGCTGCCCTGCGCTGACGATCTGAGCTACATCAAGGATGAGGGCGACGCTGCCGTCACCGAGGATGGTGGCGCCGGAGAAGGTCGTCACGTCATGGTGCAGCTTCGACATTGACTTGATGACCGTCTGGTGGTCGCCAATGATCTGGTCGACAACGAGTCCCACCCGCTCGTTGCCGGTCGAGATCACAACCATCTTCTGGTAAGTGTCCGGCGGCGTGCTGGTGTTGAAGACTTCCCTGAGCCGCAGAAACGGCACCAGGCTGTCACGCAGGGAGATGAAGCTGCGGCCCCGCGAGCGCTGATCTTCCTCGAGGGAGAGTTCGACGCACTCCTCGACGGCCGAAAGCGGAATGACGTAGTTTCCGGCCCCGACCCGGATCAGCAGTCCATCGATGATGGCGAGCGTCAGCGGAATGCGCAGGGAAATTTCAGACCCCTGGCCCGGCTCGCTCTTCACATCGATGATGCCGCGCAGGGTCTCCACTGTCTTCTTCACCACATCCATCCCGACGCCGCGTCCGGAAAGGCTGGTAATCTGCGCTGCGGTCGAAAAGCCCGGCTCGAAAATCAGCAGCATCAGTTCCTGATCGGTCAGTGGCTGACCCGGCGCGATCAATCCCGTGGATTCCGCCTTTGCCCGCACGCGGGCCCGGTCGATGCCACGGCCATCATCCTTGATGGCAATGATGACTTGCCCGCCGGACTGGCGAGCGGAAAGGGTCACCTTTCCTGCAACACTCTTGCCGGCAGCCAGTCGTTCGTCTGGTGGCTCAAGTCCATGATCAACCGAATTGCGAACCAGGTGAACCAGCGGGTCAGCAAGTCGTTCGATGACGGTCTTGTCGACCTCGGTTGTTTCACCGAGAGTTTCGAGCTCGATCGTCTTTCCAGTCTCGCGCGAAAGGTCGTGCACGAGGCGGCGAAAGCGAGCGAAAAGGCTGCCCACCGGCACCATTCGCAGACCCATCATCGTATCGCGCAGTTCTCCGGAAAGGCGCTCGACATCTTCGGACACCGAGCGAAGCATGACATCCGCGCTTGCATTGGCGAGCTGCGAAAGGCGTGACTGGGCAATCACCAACTCCCCGACCCGGTCCATCAGCTCATCAAGCCGTTCGGCTGGCACGCGCACGCTCTCGGCTGGTTTGCTACCTCGGTTGTCGGTGTTGGCGGCTACAGGTGCGGCTGCCTGCGGCGGCGCCTCCGGCATTGCAATCGGCGTCGGCTGCGGCTCTGTGGATACGGACGGCGCTTCGGGCTCTACCGCTTCAGGCGCTGCCTCGAATATCTCCGTCATCTCAAGCGACATCTCGTCGAGCACGAAGATGAACACGTCTTCAATTGCAGACTTGGGGACATTCCCGTGAAGGGTCACCGTCCAGCTGACATAGATTTCGGTTGGCTCAAGCGCTGGAAGATCGGGAATACGACTGGCATCGGCAATAACGGTGCATTCGCCGAGTTCGCGCAATTCATCCAGCAGACCAAGCGGATTGGTGCCATTGACCATGGCGCGAGGTGGCAGGCCGATCTTCAGGGTCCAGCCAATGCTCTTCTTGGACGTGGTCTCGGATGATGTCGGGATGGGATCAGCGCCCTTCTCGCCGGAAACGCCGTCCGGGGCTTCCGCCTTGCCGGATACCCCATTACCCGAAGCCCCCTCAATGGCCGCCTGAAGCTTGGCCAACAGCTCTTCGCCCGTTTCCTGCTGAACGTCATGCGGGCGATCGATCAGGGCTTTCATATGGCTCTGCGCATCCAGCACGGCCGAAACGAGCGCCGGCGTCGCCGGAACGCTGCCCTTGCGCACGGCGTCGAAGGCCGTTTCACAATGATGAGTAAAGGCTGCAAGCGCCTCGAAGCCAAACATGGCTCCCGAACCTTTGAGCGTATGCAGCCCACGGAAAACGGCATCGACCAAACCTTGGTTGGTGAGGTCGTTGTTCAGGTCGAGCAGGTTCAGCTCGATCTGTTCGAACAATTCCACCGCCTCGGTGCGGAAAACCTGAACCGGGTCGAGAGAACTCATCGTCCAAGGACCTTTCTGGCAATTTTCACCAGCTGATCGGAATCAAAAGGCTTCGTGATCCATCCTGTTGCACCGGCCGCCTTGGCCTGCGACTTGATCTCGCTGTCGGACTCGGTCGTGAGAAAGATGATCGGTGTTCCCGCATGCTTCGGTGAGCAGCGAAGGGCCTTGATCATCTCGATGCCGTTCATGTTCGGCATGTTGAGATCGGTGACGATCAGATCGAAAGCCCCTGACGTGGCCTTGGTCAGCCCGTCGCGGCCGTCGACCGCTTCTGTGACCTGATAGCCGGCATTCGTCAGGGCTATCTTGGTCGTCATGCGGATACTTGCGGAATCGTCAACAGTCAGGATCTGCGCAGTCATTGGATTGTCCCCTCATGAAACCAGAACGCCCGGCTTTCGGATGTCATGTCCGTGGTGAAGCCAGCCCGCTCCAGGACGCGCATGAGATTGGCGCTGGCGGGTGTTCTCATTGAAAATTGCTTGTCTTGGAGGGCAGCCGAAAGCCGCGCCGATTCCATCACCTGAATGAAGCTGAGATCTATCTCCGCATCCTCCGGAAGCGTGATCTCCAGCAAAGGCCGCGCTTCGAGCTCGCAGAGGAGCAATTCACGCAGTGTTGCGGCATGCGCAATCGTCAGGTTCTTGCCAACCTCCAGCGGTGCTGGAGCCGGTTCGTGAGCACTCTCTGTCACGCTGTTTCCTCCAACTTTTGCAGGCTTTGAGATCCCTGAAGCGGCGGCGTACTGCGCCATATGGCGACGGCATGCGGCGCGCTGTGCGGTGCAAGGCCGCCGCCGTTCAGGTCCTTCATCGGGGCAACGCTCATACCTCTCTCCCTGCAACCACTGATCCAGTTAGCAATTCATAACGTACTCACGTAACTGTTATCTTAATGACCCCAGCGGCGATCCGTTGCCGGATTTTGCCGTCGTAGCATGGTTGATTAGAGGTTAATTTCTCTTTGGCGCCCGGCAGGCGCCGGTTGTGTGGGATTGAGACAAGCGTCTCTGCGCTTGGCTTTCAAAGGCCATGAAAAGCCTTTGTGCGCAGGACTAAGGGCTTGAGAAGACGCAGATTTTAAACACTTATAGATTGCCGGTGCCCTGATCTCCATGCGTCGGTCTTGCAGACGGAAGAAGAGGTCCGCCGCGAAACGAAACTCGTCTCGTCCATCTCAAAACGAACCGCCCCGTTTCGAAATGATACAACTTATGATACCGGGACTGATGTGCGGGCCGGTCCGTTCACGCAAAAAAGAATCGCGGAGGAGAGAACCTGAAGCCTCCTGCTCTGTGTCCGGCCGCTCTGTTCATTGCGATTCGGAAGGAGTAAAAGGCTGAGGCAGAGACTGCCGGGCCGCCTCGGTGGTGCGCCGATCGTTTCGGCTGAGAGGCGTCTGTACGCCAAGAACATGGAACGGCTGCTGCACGGCCAATCCCTGCGTATCGAACCGGGTAAAGCAGGCGGCTTCGCCACCCAGTCTAGACAAGAGTGCGCCGGTGCAGAGGGCGCGCCTTTAGCTCAAGCGATCAAACGCGAACGGGGCACAGCTTTGCTTCGATCATGAAGCGGCACGCGCCGGAGCATCTCCAACGCGAAACAGCGCGCGTTCTGTCGTGCCTTGTCCAGGTTGCTCACACGGCCTTCATCCAAAGTATAAAGTGTCCCGCCGATGTCAAAAATGTCGCGAAAGGCAGAACGCTCGATGATGGGCGTGTTCAGGACATCAACATTGCGCTGGGCAAGCAGCATTTTCACAGCCAGAAGCGCCCGCGTCGTCACCATGGAATTCACCCGTGTCAGCACAACGGAATGCGGCACTTGCAAATTAGCCTTCTCCTCAAGATACCGGAGAAGCTCGAGCACATTCGCCCCGCCCAGGGCATCCATGGCGCAGCCTTGGATCGGGATGAGGACATGGTCCGAAAGGCCGATTGCCTTGGGCAGTAGCGGACTTTGCGATCCGGGTAGATCCAGAATGAAATAGTCCGCCCTGCTCTTATTCTGGCTAATCTGCCGATTGACAGTGTCTGCAGTTACGTAAGGAATGACGTTGAGCCTCTCATCGACCGACGAAAGGCCATGCCACCGCGCGATCCACTGCTGCGGATCGGCATCGAGAATGGTCACCCGATAGCCCTGCTCAGCCAGCTCCGTGGCAAGCAGCAAAACGGCGGTCGTCTTTCCCGCACCGCCCTTGGTATTGGCAAAGGTAATCACAGGCATCGGCGTCACCTGACCGTTTGGGAGCGCCTTGCATAACATGGCGCTGCGCTGCACGTTGATGATGTGCTCGGAACAGTGTTGCCCGCCATGGTTAATCCGAGGTAAAGATGCGTTCAGATCAGGCAACTGCGTGAGAGCGAGTTCTTCCCGCCAGATGCTGACAGGCCCTGTGAGTAGCGGGCCAATAGCGCAATAGAGCCTCACGCAGAAACGAGCAGACAGTCTCCGGAACAACACCAGAGGACATGGATCACGCATATCAGCGTCTGGGATCGTGAGGCTTGGCCGCATTGCATCACTACTCCCCAGTGCGTGGTTGACGACATAGTCCTCCAATGTCCAGCACAATGGGCAATGCGAATGAGATCGGACCGAGCGATTGCCGGGCGCCCTGGAAGATCCAGGCTATCGGGTTATCACCAGTTGGGTCGAGCAACGCATGCGACAGAGACGGTTAAACACTCAGTCGCAGATCTGCTAAACAGGCCTCCCAAAAAAAGACGCACGCCCCTTCTGCGAATCGCTATTCTACCAGTATCCAGATTCGTTGCGCACAGTCGTGGAGGGCTAGGTGAAGCGATACGTTTACTCCGCGGCAGGGCAAGTTGTCCGAAGAACGCTGGATTGCCCCGCGCTCGACCAGAACGATCATGCGCGCCGTATGGTATCGCTGGCTGGCGTTTGCGCTGTGGCTGTCTTTACGCTTGGCGCGTCAGCGACCGGAGCCATGGTGTGGGAGCAGTTGCAAGCAGGTCAGGCCCCCATCGCGGAGGCCGACGCGTTACTGGCCGGAAACTGCTATTCTGAGCTTGATGTTCATCGGGCCATGCAGGCTGTACGTAAGAATTACGCCCAGATCATCACCATCGCCTGGCAATTGGAATTGCAATCAAAAGCAAGCTAGGCTCAGCGGCAGCGCTTAACACGCTGGGCGAATATACAGCACCTCAACTGGACCCATAGTCCTTGTACGGGCTCGCCGATCGGCTTTAGGTTTTTCATCTGGCAGTTGCGGACGCAAAACCGCTTCTTACCTTTGCTGGACTTTGCTTTAGAGCCGTTTTCATGACACGCAGGATGTTGCGGATAGTTGCTTTTCGCAGTTCTGGGCGTCCTGCAGCAGCTTTGCCAGCCAATCGACGAAGACCCGCACCTTGTTGCTGAGGTGACGTGTTTGCGGATAGACGATGTAGAGTGGGATCGGGTCACGCGGCCAGTCCGGCAAGATCTCGACCAGCTCCCCCCGATCCACCGCATCCCGAACCGTGAAAGCAATAGCCTGGGCGATACCAATGCCGGCAACCGCCGCTGCAACATAGCTTCTGAATTCGTTGACTGAAGTGACATAGTCCAGCTGCACCTGGACTTCCTCGTCGTCGCGACGAAACTCCAGCGGAAACACTCGTCCTTCATAGGCCTTCATGTAACCGACACCGAAATGGCCCGTCTCAAGGTCGCGAGGATGCGTGGGAACGCCCATTTTTTGCAGATAACGGGGGGAGGCATAGGTGCGCAGCTCAAGGTCTGCCACCTTGCGGGCGACGAGAGACTGGTCGCTCGGCGTGCCCGCCCGCAAGGCACAATCGATGTTCTCTGCAATGTAGTCGACGATCCTGTCACCGATGTCGAATTCCAGCTGGATTTGGGGATACCGCGTATGGAAATCACACATGGCCGGCATGATGATGCGGTCGGCAAATGCTCCCGACAGCGCGACCCGCACTTTGCCGGATGGCTGTGCCTGTGAACTCGACAGGCTCCCATCCAGTTCATCGAGTTCAGACAAAAGGCGCGAGGCGCGCTCGTAATACAAGGCGCCATCGGTCGTGACCACGACCTGACGGGTCGTGCGGTTGAGTAGCTTCGTCCCCAGATGCGCTTCAAGCGCCTGAACCGATGTGGTGACCGTGGTTTTGGGCATCTTCAGAGAAGTCGCAGCCTTGGAAAAATTGCCGGTTTCTACGACCCGCGTGAAAACGCGCATTGCCGAAAGCTGGTCCATGTCGTCTACCTTGTTCAGAAATCGAGTTATTATCCCGTTTTGCGGAATAGAGTTGCCAGAAATTTGGATCTTGTGCGAACATTCAGGATAATAATATAAATACACAACAGAAGGAAGACGGCTTCCGTCTGCGATTGAAGAGCTGGCCCATGACGAGGCAATGGCAGAAGTCGGCCGAAGTGGAACTGAGCTTTCCTCTGGCCTTCCGGCTTTATGACGGGATGGGGACAATGCGGGCGCGACCGCTGGTTCTTTATCTCCGCGGCAATTCCTTCGGTGCCCGACCGAAACCGGAGTGCGATGCGCCTGCGGCGCTCGCCATGGCGGAGGCAGGTGCCATGGTCGTGGAAGCCGATTATGGAACGCCTTCGGGGAACACCTTTCCAGGGGCCCTTGAATGCGGATTCGAAGCGTTGAGACATCTATTGGCCAAGCGGAAGCGCTTTGCGAACAACCGGTCGCGGGTCCTTTTGGCTGGAGATGAGGCTGGCGGCAACATTGCGGCAAGCTTGGCGCTCAAAGCACGCGATGCAATGCCTGGTGAACTTGCAGGGCAGGTTCTGCTGTCACCCATGATCGATCCACGCATGGCGACGGCGTCCTTTCACCGTGCGGACGAAATCGGCATGCGAATACCCTGGTCGAACGGCTGGAGCCACTATCTGGCGTCAGCCTGTGGTTACCAGCACCCCTATGCGGCACCCTGCCTCTGTTCGCGGCTGGCAGATGTCGCTCCGGCCCTGATCGTGACTTCGGATGACGATCCGCTGCGCGATGAGACACTAGACTATGCGGCACGTCTGCAGTCGGCGGGCGTGTCCGTGACCACCCGGATCCTTTCCGACGATTGCGGATGGACCGGCCTCTATGACGGGAAGAATGGCGGGTGGCACTCGCGCTTCTCGACAGAATTTTCGCAGTTCCTCGAGGGACTGCCTACCTGACGGCGGGCTACGGCCCGCCTCCCACCACATAGCGGTTCGTTTGAACCGAAGGAGACTGTCATGACCGCAAGGATCAGGAGCGCGGCCCTGTGGGGAACCGCGATCGCCACCGCATTGGCAATTGCCGGCGGCACGCTTTATTTTGACCAGTCTCGGGAAGCCCTTGCTGCGGCTCCCGAAGTCGCAGCCGCCGCGCCGGCCATCCCGGTTACGGTGAGCACAGTCCAGCCGCGTACAGTCAATGTCTGGCGCGACTTTTCGGGAAGACTGGAAGCCGTTGATCGGGTGCAAATTCGCGCGAGAGTGGCCGGCGCCATCCAGTCCGTACATTTCCGTGAAGGTGGCCTGGTCAACCAGGGCGACCTGCTGGTGACAATCGATCCTGAATCCTACCGAGCTATCGTGGACCGCGCCCGCGGCGACGTGACATCGGCCGAGGCGAGGCTTGACCTCGCCAAGACAGAGTTAGATCGCGGAACAGCGCTCCTTTCTCGCAACACGATTTCGCAAAGCGATCTCGCGCAGCGTCAGAGCACCCATGCATCCGCCATCGCGGCCCTCCAGTCAGCGAAAGCGGCACTGCGATTGGCAGAGCTTGATCTCGCCTATACCGAAATCCGGGCCCCCATCGCCGGTCGGGTCGGCCAGTTGGAGGTGACGGTCGGCAATCTGGTTGCTGCCGGTCCCTCTTCTCAAGCGCTTACCACGCTGGTGTCAGTTAACCCGATCTATGCCGGGTTCACCATCGAAGAAGACTATCTGCAGCAAATCCTGGCCTCCCTGCCCCCGACAGATAGCCTGACGGGTCTGGACAATATTCCCGTCGAAGCGACGACCGGGGAAGGGCAGACACCGATTAAGGGCCGGCTGCAACTGATCAACAACGAGATCGACGCGTCGACCGGAACGATCCGCGTTCGCGCCGTCTTCGACAATCCTGACGGTCGCCTCATCCCAGGACAGTTCGTCCGCATCCGCATGGGCCAGACGGAGGCACGCGATAGACTGATGATCAGTGAGCGTGCCGTTGGTACGGACCAGGACAAGAAGTTCGTGTTCGTCGTTGATGCCGGCAATACCGTCGCTTATCGCCAGGTTGAGCTTGGTGCACTGGTCGACGGTGAGCGGATTGTCGAGAAGGGTTTGAATGCGGGTGACCGCATCGTGATCAGCGGCCTCCAGCGGATCCGCCCTGGCGCCGTCGTCGCGCCGCAGGATCAGACGGCGCTGAAGAACTGACATTTACCGGGCAGCACCCAGAGCCGTTCGAACAATCCTTTCCAAGAGACGTGCCATTCCCCGCGCCACAATCGCGGGGACCACTCTTTCCTTGTCCTCCGTAAGGGCTTTCGCCATGAATTTTTCCCGTTTCTTTGTCGACAGACCCGTCTTTGCCGGTGTGCTATCGATCCTGATTGTCGTTGCTGGTCTGATTGGCCTGCGCGCATTGCCGATTTCGGAATATCCGGAAGTCGTACCGCCTTCGGTCGTTGTGCGCGCTGTCTACCCTGGCGCTAACCCAACCGTCATCGCAGAGACCGTCGCGACACCGCTTGAGGAACAAATCAATGGCGTTGAAGACATGCTTTACATGTCGAGCCAGGCGACCTCCGATGGCGTCCTGACCCTGACCGTCACGTTCCGCCTGGGCACCGATCCGGACAAGGCGCAGCAGCTGGTGCAGAACCGCGTTTCACAGGCCGAACCACGACTGCCCGCAGAAGTGCGGGCACTGGGCGTGACCACCGTGAAGAGTTCACCGGACTTGATGATGGTGGTTCACCTCGTTTCGACCGGCGACCGCTACGATCTGACCTATCTGCGCAACTACGCCACGCTGAACATCAAGGACCGCCTCGCCCGCATCGATGGCGTCGGCCAGGTGCAGGTCTTCGGTGCTGGTGACTATTCCATGCGGATCTGGCTCGATCCGCAAAAGGTGGCGGAGCATGGTCTGGCCGCCAGCGATATCACCAATGCCATTGCCCAGCAGAATGTTCAGGCTGCAGCCGGTACGATTGGTGCGTCTCCGTCGCTGGCTGGCGTGGATCTGCAACTCAACGTGAATGCTCGCGGCAGGCTCCAGACGCCGGAGGAATTCGGTGCAATCGTCGTGAAGACCGGCGAAAGCGGTGAAATCACGCGACTGCAAGATCTCGCGCGGATCGAGCTCGGTGCCGCCGATTACTCGCTGCGCTCGTTGCTCGATGGTCAACCGGCCGTCGCCATCCCCATCTTCCAGGCACCGGGTTCCAACGCCATTGCCATTTCGGATGCAGTCCAGCAGACGATGAGCGACCTCCAGTTGGCCATGCCGGATGGCGTACGCTACGAGATCGTCTACGATACGACGGAATTCGTCCGCTCCTCGATCGACAAAGTGGTCGACACACTGCTTGAAGCCGTCGCTCTGGTCGTCCTCGTGGTCATCCTGTTCCTGCAGACCTGGCGCGCGTCCATTATTCCGCTGATTGCCGTTCCCGTCTCGATCATCGGCACGTTCGCAGTCATGTATGCCTTTGGCTTCTCCATCAACGCCCTCACACTGTTCGGCCTGGTGCTTGCAATCGGTATCGTCGTCGATGACGCGATTGTCGTGGTCGAGAATGTCGAGCGCAACATCGAGAACGGGCTTTCACCGAGGGAGGCTACCTACCGCGCCATGCGGGAAGTGTCCGGCCCGATCATCGCGATCGCGCTGGTGCTTGTCGCAGTTTTCGTGCCGCTTGCCTTCATCACCGGCCTCTCCGGTCAGTTCTATCGTCAGTTCGCGCTCACCATTGCCATTTCGACGGTGATCTCGGCGATCAATTCGCTGACCTTGTCGCCAGCTCTGGCTGCCCTTCTCCTGAAGGACCATCACGCGCCCAAGGATCTCGCTACCCGCGTGATGGACAGGGTACTTGGCTGGTTCTTCCGTGGCTTCAACCGGGCCTTCGGCGCGGCATCAAACGGGTACGGACGTACGGTCAGCGGACTTTTGGGCCGCAAGAGCATGGTCATGGTTCTCTACATGGCACTGGTCGCCGCGACCTATGGCATGTTCAGCGCAGTGCCGGGCGGTTTCGTACCCGCACAGGACAAGCAGTATCTCATCGGCTTTGCCCAATTGCCCGACGGAGCCACGCTGGACCGAACGGAAGAGGTCATTCGACGCATGAGCGCGATTGCACTGGAAGAGCCCGGCGTCAAGAATGCCCTCGCCTTCCCTGGCCTGTCGATCAACGGCTTCACCATCGGCTCCAATGCCGGCATCGTCTTTGCCGTGCTCGACGATTTCAGCGAGCGTCAGGATCCCGCCCTTTCCGGCGGAGCTATCGCCATGGCCTTGAACCAGAAATTCGCCGCGATTGACGGTGCCTTCATTGCCATGTTCCCGCCGCCGCCGGTCAATGGCCTTGGTTCCACGGGCGGCTTCAAGCTGCAGATCGAGGACCGGGCGGGCTTTGGCTATCAGACGCTCGACGAGACCACCAAAGCCGTTCTTGCCAAGGCCTATCAGACACCGGAACTGGCCGGCATCTTCTCGAGCTTCCAGGTCAACGTGCCCCAGCTTTTCGCCGATCTCGATCGTGTAAAGGCACAACAGCTCGGCGTCTCCGTCACCGATGTCTTCCAGACTCTGCAAATCTATCTCGGTTCGCTCTACGTCAACGACTTCAATGCGTTTGGCCGGACATTCAGCGTCCGCGTACAGGCAGACGCACAGTATCGCGCCAAACCTGAGGATATCGGGCAGCTGAAGGTGCGATCGCAGTCCGGCGAGATGATCCCTCTTTCGGCGCTGCTGAAGGTGGACGCTTCCACCGGGCCGGAGCGAACCACCCGCTACAACGGCTTCCTGGCAGCCGATATCAATGGTGGCCCGGCACCCGGCTTTTCCTCCGGTCAGGCTGAAGCTGCCATGGAGAAGATTCTCAAGGAAACCATGCCGGCCGGTATCGATTTCGAATGGACCGACCTCACCTACCAGCAGATCCTTGCTGGCAACTCAAGCATCGTCGTCTTCCCGCTGGCGCTGCTGCTCGTCTATCTCGTGCTTTCCGCGCAATATGAAAGCCTGACGCTCCCCCTGTCGATCATCATGATCGTGCCGATGGGCGTGCTCGCAGCTTTGACTGGCGTCTGGTATACGGGTGGTGACAACAACATCTTCACCCAGATCGGCCTTGTGGTCCTTGTCGGCCTGTCGGCGAAGAACGCGATCCTGATCGTGGAGTTCGCCCGAGAGTTGGAGTTCGAAGGCCGGACCCCATTCCAGGCGGCAGTGGAATCAAGCCGTCTCAGACTGCGGCCAATCCTGATGACCTCGATGGCCTTCATCATGGGCGTCATTCCGCTGGTCATCTCGACGGGTGCCGGTTCGGAAATGCGTGCCGCCATGGGTGTGGCGGTTTTCTCCGGCATGATCGGGGTCACCTTCTTCGGGATTTTCATGACACCGGTATTCTACCTGCTTGCACGGCTTCTCACCGGCAACAGACCCTTGCGAAAGCAGGGCGCGGCGGCAGGCCAACAGGAAGGCGACCACATGATCGCCTGATGCACCAAGGTTGAGGAAACGACATGTCGGAAGGCCACGGATCCTGTCGGCGTCGTTGCCCTCAGCCGTCTGGCTTTGGCAAGTGTCATCCGCTGTCGAGTGAGCAGCGGATGACTGATGGCAACTCAAAGCATTGCTTCTGCTTCGATCTCGACTTCGTAGTCGCCGACCAGGGCACCGGCTTCAATCAACGTGTTCGCCGGAAGAACTTCAGAGAAGAAGCGACCATGGGCACGAGAGACAGGCTCCCACTTTGAGGCGTCCTTGAGATAGATGCGTGTGCGGACGACATCCTCCCTCTTGCCACCGAGGGCGGAGATGGAAGCCGCGATCTTGTCGAGAATATAGGTTGCCTGAGCGCCCGCATCACCGGGAGCGACGCAGCGATCCGTGCCATGGGTCGCCGTCGTCCCTGAAACCAGGATCCTGTCACCGATGCGCACCGCCCGGCTGTAACCGGCGAGCGGCTCCCATATACTGCCGGAAGAAACACGCATGCGATCTTCCCGGCCGGGCACGGCGACGGCATTATAGACGGACGGGATCGCATCGAGGTGGTGACTGAGGTCGCCGGATGCCGTCAGAAAAGGAGGCTTTCGATATTCATCGCCGCAGTCGCCCGGAATTGGGGTGGCTTCGGCAAAGGCGCTAGTGAGCAGAGACTGATCATCTGCATCCAACTCAAAGGTGAACACCTTGAGATTGTCGTTGCGATGTTCGTTCTCCCCCAGCCGCGCCCCGATGATCGTGGCGGCCACTGCCGGATGGTCGAGAACCCATCGGCTGGCAACGTTCGAGATCGAGACATTGTGCTTGCGGGCAATCGTCGATGCCGCCCGGAGAATACCCTGATAAACGCTCCATCCACCGGCCGTATCGATGAAGCGTTTGTATTTCGAGCGGCTCCAGTCTTCGATTGAAACGGGCTCTGACTGACCGAGCCACTTCTCCGACAGGAAGCCGCCGCAAAGCGTGCCATAGGCCAGCAGCTTCACGTCGCGCTTGAGGCAAAGGGAAGACAAATCGCCGGCGGCGCGCCTGTCGATCAGGGAGAAGGAAACCTGGTTGCTGGCGATCTCGATCCCGTCTGACAGTGCGAGGTTCAAATGGGCAGCGTCGAAATTGGTGAGGCCGAGGGCGCCGATCAGGCCTTCCTCCTTCATCGCCTGCATTTCATGAAGCGCATCGAGCCAGGCGGGATGTTCAAATGTCCACCAATGGAACTGCAATAGGTCGACCTTGTCGACACCCAGGCGGGCAAGCCTGTCCTCCACCCCTCGGCGCACCACATCGCGGGTCATCGGACCTGGCTCCGGGCACCATTTGGTGAAGGCCACCGGTCGCCTTCCCTCCCCTGAGCAACGCTTCAAGAGATGCCCGGTGATGATCTCCGCCGATCCATAGTGATCGGCCATGTCGAAACTGTCGAACCCGGCTTCCGCATAGGCCTGAAGGGCATCAGCTCCCTGCTCCGGATCGACCGTGGCACCGTTCTTTTCGATATCAGCAACCTGCCAAAGACCGCAGACGAGACGGCTGATCGATAGATCCGGTGTTAGCGTGATGCGTTCGGGATGCTGGGACACGGAGATCATTCCTCGACAGTCAGGGTTGTTTGTGGCGGTTCAGGCGGGCAAGCGGGCTCACCTCGCCGAACAGGCCGCGCGGACGCAGCAGGAGCATGAGGCAGAGCCCGACGCCGATGGCGACGATCTGCAAGGCGGCGGCCCGTGCCTGCTCCTCAGGTGGCACGAAGGCGGATACGGCAGCCGCCGTCAGAGCCCAGAGCCCCCAGACGAGAATGGCACCGGCAATCGCACCGCGATTGTTGCCGGAGCCGCCGACGATCAACATCGCCCAGACCTGGAAGGTGAGGATGGGCAAGTAGTTGTCGGGCGCAATGAAGCCAATGAAGTGGGCCTGAGCGGCCCCTGCAAGGCCCATGATGGCCCCGCCGACGGTAAAGGCCTGCAAGCGAAAGCGGACAGGCCGCTTGCCGAGTGCCTGCGCGGCCACCTCATCTTCGCGGATCGCCCGCAAGACGCGTCCCCAGGGGCTGCGCGACAAATGCTGCAGCCCGAGATAGAGGGCCAAGACAACGAGGGCCATCAGGCCGCAATTGGCGAGACTGAAGAGCAGCGCATTGCCTTGCAAGTCAGCGAAGGGGCGTGGAATGAAGCCGATCCCGAAGGCTCCGCCGGTGACACTTTGCAGGTTGAGCATGCAGAGCTGGACAGTGACGGCGACGCCGAAGGTTGCGATGGCGAGGTAGTCGGATCTCAGTCGAATCGTCAGCGCGCCGACAGCCCAGGAAAGCGCACCTGAGACGATCGCCGCTCCCAGCCACCCAACGGCAATCGGCATTCCGAAGCCGCCAAAGCGCTCTGCCGTGTCCGGCGTCGTCAGGATTGCCGAGGTATAGGCGCCGACCGCGACAAAAGCGGCTATGCCGACATTGAACAGTCCCGTCATGCCCCACTGAACATTCAGCCCCAGGCAGATGATTGCATAGGTGAAGGCCATGGTGAGGAAGAAGGCGCCATAGGCGATAAGATCGATGCTCATGTCGCTTTTCCAAACAGGCCGCGGGGGCGGACGAGAAGAACCGCAATCAGGATGGCAAAGGACACCGCCGCCCGCCATTCGGCCCCGATGAGCTGGACCGTGAAGGCTTCGGACAGGCCGATGAACAGGCCCGCGATCATGGCGCCCGGAACCGATCCGATACCGCCGAGAATGGCGGCCGCAAACAGCGGCAGCAGGAGGTCATGGCCCAGATAGGGGCGGATCTGGATGATCAGGCCGCTCATGATGCCGGCGATGCAGGCGAGCGCGGCCCCAAGGAACCACGCGGTGCGAATAACGCGGCGGACATCGATCCCGGCGATGCCAGCAAGGCCGGGATTTTCGCTGACAGCGCGCATGGCCCGGCCGATATCGGTCCGCGTCATGACGATATGGACGGTAATCACCGAGATAACTGCGACTGCCAGCATGGCCAGCTGGTCAGGTGTTGCTCTGAGGCCACCTCCGAGTTTCATGGCAATCTGCAGCGCCTGGCTGAAATAGGCGGGTTTCGACGTGAAAAGGAACTCGAGCAGGCTGCGCAGGGCAAGCGACGCACCAAAGCTTGCCATGACCATGATGATAATGGCGCTGCCGCGCCGCCGGAAGCTCGAAAACAGTGCGGCGTCCACAGCAAGTGCAAGCAACCCCGTCAAGGCGACGGCAAGCACGGCTGCGATCGGCAGCGACCAACCGAAGGAGAACGGCCCAATCGGCGTGGTGAGCCCTGCCGCCATGGCGCCAAGCGCACTGCTGATACCGAGCGCGAGATAAGCACCCCAGGATAGAAGCTCCCCATGCGCAAAATTGGAAAAGCGCAGGATCGAATAGGTGAGTGTCACGCCAACCGCGCCGAGGCCAATGATCGCCCCGGCAATAAGGCCGTCCATCAGGAATTGCGGGTTCATGGCGCCACCTCACTGGCTGCGCGCCCGGTCGTGCCGAGATAGATTTTGCCGATGAGGGGATCATCGGCGAGATCGGCAGGTGTCCCTTCGTGGCGGATCTGCCCTTCGGCCAGAATGACGGCGCGATCGGCAATCGCCATGGCCGCCTTCACGTTCTGCTCGACCAGGACGATCGTCACGCCCTCGCTATTGATGCGCCTGAGCATGGAAAAGACTTCACCGACGATCTTGGGTGAGAGGCCGGCAGACGGCTCGTCAAGGATGAGTACTGGCGGATCAAGCGCCAGCGCGCGCGCCACCGCCAGCATCTGCCGCTGACCACCAGACAGCGCGCCGGCCAATCGCTTTGGCTTGACGGCGAGGTCGGGAAAGCGGGTCAACATCGTCTCGATGGCGAGATTACGCTCGGATTTCGGAAGAAGAGCCACGGCGATCTGGAGGTTTTCCAGAATGCTCATGCTGGCAAAGACATTGTCCGTCTGCGGCACGAAAGCCAGACCTTCGGCCAGTTTGCGGTGCGGAGCGACATCCGTGATGTCCCGGCCTGCCAGATGGATCCGTCCCGAATGCACAGGCACCATGCCGGCAATCGCCTTGACGAAAGTGGATTTGCCAGCGCCGTTCGGACCCAAGAGGATGACCAGCTCGCCCTTTGCAACGGCAAAATCCACGCCGCGAACGATGGGGAGGTCCGGTTCATAACCCGCGACCAGCGCGGAGGTTGCAAGCACGATATCGGTCATGCGCCACCGCCAAGATAGGCGTCAACAACTGCGGGGTCGGCGGAAACGTCAGCGGGCGATCCTTCCGCGAGCAGTTTGCCGAGTGCCATGGCCACCACCCGCGAGCATAGCCGCGATATCATGTCCATGTTGTGTTCGATCAGAAGTATGGACTTGCCCTGTGCGTTGAGTGCGACCACCCGTTCCGTGATGACTTCGAGCAAAGCGGGGTTCACGCCGGCCGCCGGTTCATCGAGCAGTATCACCTGCGGGTCCGCCATCAGGACACGGGCCAGTTCGAGAAGCTTGCGTTGTCCGCCGGAGAGCACGCGGGCGGGCTCGTGGGCAAGCCTTGAAAGTGTGACAAATTCGAGGAGACTACGCGCCTTTTCAAGCGCCGCCTTCTCTTCGCGCCGCACGCGGCCCGGCGTGAGGAAATTGGCAAACAAGCGTTCGCCCGTCTGCTTTTGAGCGCCGACCAGCAGGTTTTCGAGCACGCTCATTTCGAGAAAGGGGCGCGGGATCTGGAAGGTCCGGGCGACCCCATGGCAGATACGCTGCTCCGGGGCTTCGCCTGACACTTCCCGCCCTTCGACCCAGATCTCGCCGGAGCTCGGCTTGAGGCTGCCCGCGAGCAAATTGAACATGGTGGTTTTGCCGGCCCCATTCGGGCCGATCAGGCCCAGAATTTCCCCTGGCGCGAGTTGGAGCGACATGTCTGAAACCACCGTCAGCCCATCGAAATGCTTCGTCAGTTGCCGTGCTTCGACGGCAGGCGGTGCTGAGGCGCTGGGCAACGGTGCTGATGGTTGGGAACGCGCCGCAGTCATCTTCAAAAATGAGCCTTGATTTGATCGGTGATGTTTGATCAAACTTTACACGGACGCGAAAATCAACCGATATTTCCGGGAAATTTGGAGGCGGGAATGACGGATACGATTGGCCAGACGGATGACTTCCTCACGCCTGTCGGGCGTGAGACGTTGCAGGATCGCGTCTACGACCAGTTACGCCGCACATTGATCAACGGCGGCTTTGCCGCAGGCGACATGCTGCGGATCGTTGACATGGCAGATCGGCTGAAGACGAGCACCATGCCTGTGCGAGAAGCGCTGGGCCGGCTCGTCTCCGAACAAGCACTGGAAGCCCTGCCAAATCGCTCCGTCCGCGTGCCGCTGATTACCCGAGAACGCCTCGATGATCTGGAGCGTGCCCGCATCCTGATCGAGGGTCGTCTGGTAGCGCTCGCCTGTCACCGGCTGACGACAGAAGACTTGGAAAGCCTGAAGCAGACCAACCGGGATTGCGAGGCAGCTTTTGAGCGGCATGGCCAGGATGTTGGCCCGGTGACCTCCGAAATCAACCAGCGTTTCCATTTCCATATCTACCGTGCGGCCGGTTCGCAGGTGCTGATCCCGGTGGTGGAAAGCCTCTGGCTGCAGTCTGGTCCGGTGGTTCGCGCTGCCGCCCATATTCACGATGAGCAGGGCGGATTGGCTGCGACGAACCACCATTGGACACTGATCGCAGCGCTTGAGGCGCGCGATGAACCGGCTGCGGTCAATGCGCTTGCCAATGACATCGGACGCTCGTTCGATTTGGTCCGAGGGCGTCTCGACGCCGGCGAAGTAGCGGCGTGAGGGAGAGCATCGATGAGCGGCATTGACGACACATTCGAGCTCTTTGACCTGCGTGTCGAGGTGGTGATCCCGGAGGGGGGTGTCGTCTACTGCGGCGCAAAGCCCGGCGACTATTTCGAGCTGCATGGCGAGATGCTCTATCTTCCGCCGGGACAGGGACTGTCGATTTACTCCCTCGCCTCCGTCCTTCCCCTGCTCGCCGCCAAGCAGCGTCCGACTCATGCGCATGACTGGATGACGACGGATGCGGACATCGCCTGTCCAGATCCCAACTGCTCCAGCCGATTGAGAATCCGGCGAACTGGACTTCGCCGTTTCAGCCATGCCGCAACAACAGCCGTGCCCCTCGAAGGAAAAGAGTAAGATGCAGCGTATCTCCATCGCCCCCGGTTATGAGATCTCCCGCGTCATCCGCGGCGGATGGCAGCTGGCCGGTGGCCATGGTGCTATCGATGAAGAAATGGCCATTGAAGACATGGTGGCCTTCGCCGATGCGGGCATCACCACCTTCGACTGCGCAGACATCTACACCGGCGTGGAAGATCTGATCGGACGCTTCCGGCTGCGCTACCGCGACATCCGAGGCCAGGCCGCGCTCGACCGCATTCGCGTCCATACGAAGTTCGTACCCGATCTCGGCGTCCTGCCGATGATCACCAAGGCCTATGTGGAAGGCGTGATCGACACGTCACGCAAGCGCCTCGCCATGGAGCGCCTGAATCTCGTCCAGTTTCACTGGTGGGACTACGAAATGCCTGCCTGGCTTGAGACGCTCGGCTGGCTGAAGGAGCTTCAGAAAGATGGGCGGATCGACAAGATCAGCGCCACGAATTTCGACAGCGACCATGTTACGGCGATCCTCGAAGGCGGGATCCCGCTGACCTCGCTGCAACTGCAATATTCGCTTCTCGACCGGCGCCCGGAAAAGCGCATGGTCGACCTGGCGGCGCGCCACGACTTTGCGCTGTTCTGCTACGGCACGGTCGCCGGCGGCTTTCTTTCCGACCGCTGGCTCGGCAAACCCGAACCGGAGCATCCGCTCGAGAACCGTTCGCTGACCAAGTACAAGCTGATCATTGATGACCTCGGTGGCTGGGATCTGTTCCAGGCATTGCTGTCGACACTTCGCAAGGTGGCCGACCGCCATGCAACCGACATCGCAACGATTGCCAGCGCCGCCATGCTGCGCCGGCCCGGTGTGACGGCTGTCATTGTCGGCGCCCGCAATCGCGATCACCTCGCCTCCAACCTCGCCATCTCCAATGTCGTCCTCTCCGACGCCGACTTGGCGCAGATCGAGACCGCCCTCGCAGGTGCATGCGATCTGGAAGGCGACGTCTACACGCTTGAGCGGGACCGCACCGGGCGTCACGGCAGCATCATGAAATATAATCTCAACAAAGGGGAATGACATGAACAAGGGACACCAGATGAAAAGCCTCGTCCTGGCTTCAACCATGCTTGCGGGCATTGCGGTCGGTGCAGCACCTGCCGCAGCACAAGAATGCGACATCACCGTCGGCGTGGTCATGGAACTGACCGGCCCTGCCGGCGAATATGGCAAGGCCGGCGCGAAATCCGTCGAAATGGCCTTCCGTGACTTCAACGAAGCGGGTGGCGTCGGTGGCTGCAAGCTGGTCATGGACACCCGTGACAGCCAGAGCCAGGGCAATGTCGCCGTCGACCAGGCCACACAGCTCGTCAACATCAAGAAGGTGCCCGTCATCATCGGCGGGATCATTTCCTCGGTCTCGATCCCGATCCTGACCTCCGTCACAGCGCCGGCCGGCGTGGTCCAGGTGTCTCCGGCTTCTTCCTCCCCGACGCTGACGGCGCTCGGCCGCGAAGGCAAGACCAATGGCGTGTTCTTCCGCACCATCACGTCTGATGCGCTGCAGGGCACGGCGGCTGCCAAATATGCGCTCGATCAGGGCATGAAGAAGATCGCCATCATTCACGTCAACAACGACTTCGGCAATAATCTGATGCAGGAGTTCACGGCTGCCTACACCAAGCTCGGCGGAACGATCACCTCGACGACACCCTATAACGAGAAGCAGGCCAGCTATTCCTCCGAGGCGTCGGTCGCGATGGAAGGCGAACCGGATGCCCTTTACCTCGTCTCGACACCTGTCGACGGTGCAACGATCGCTCGCGCCTGGATCTCTGGCGGTGGCGTGCAGAAGTTCCTGTTCAATGATGGCATGAACTCCAAGGATTTCATCGCCAGCGTCGGCCCGCAATATCTGAACGAGGCCTATGGCACATCGTCCGGCACGACACCGACGACCTCGACCGAATATTTCAACGCTAACTATGAACAGTTCTCCGGTGGGATCGCGCCCTCCGCGCCTGCCGCCGATCGGTCCTACGATGCTGGTGCCATCGTAGCGCTTGCAATTGCCAAGGCTGGCAAGGCGGACAAGGACGCCATCAAGACCGCGATTTCAGAAGTGACGGCGCCTGGCGGCACGCCGATCTACGCCGGCAAGGCGGAATTCGAAAAAGCACTCGCTCTGCTCAAGGACGGCAAGCCAATCAAGTATGAAGGCGTCATCGGCCCTGTCAGCTTCGACCAATACGGCGACATAACCGGCTCCTTCCGCCTCTGGAAGATCACTGACGGAGAGGTGACGACCGTCGGCGAAATGGCATCGGACGCGGTCTCCGAGATCAAGGCCTCTCTCTCGAAGTAGTGTCTTGAGGAGAGGTTGCGTGACCGGGTGGCTTCGCAAGGCCACCCGATTGTCGTGATGCAGGAGGACTGTGAGGTAGCGACTGTCGGGTCTTGGCCACGATGACATGCTCGTCATAGAGATGATCTGGATGGGCGACCTCATAAGGGGTAAACCGCCGCCCGGCATCGAGCACGCGCACGCTGGATGCGCCATGCACCCGGTCGTGATCGGCCTCGGATGCCTGGACCCGCAGCCGCTCGGCCCGCTCGGCCTGCGTCACCGAGCCGATGTGGGCGGGATATTCGTAGAGCTCGCGCCTGATCGCATCCGGCATCTAGATGAGCGAGGGCGTCTCCGTCTCCGTCCCCGGCACCATGGAGGGCGTCTCGAAGTTCCAGTCCGCCCCGGAGCCCTTGCCCGCCCCTCGCACCGTCGCTCGGCAGTGAGGGACGTGAATGTCTCCGCCGCGCCTAGATTGTTGGGGTGACGACAAGATCCATGCGTTGGCCATCCCCTAACAAGGATACCCTTGACGGATCTTACACGGGCACAAAGTGCGATCCGCACCGCTGATGTTGGAATGGAGCGTACTAGACAGAAAACTGTTACATGGTGCCATTTCGGTTTAGTGGGGGGCGGTTGTCACAGATCAGGCAACCAATGATCTCAGATTGTCTGCAGAGGCCGCGAACCACTCCTCGTAGCTTTGTGGCGCACGACCAGTGAGGTAACGGAAATCGTCTGTTGTCATCGACAGGCCGCCAACCCCAACAGTGGTGTCGACCGAGGCAAAGACGCGCGCTATCGGTTCTGGCAAGCCACCGCAGATCATCCCGTTCACGAGCGCTTCTAGCGGTACATCGACGACGGTTACATCTTTCGCCGTTGCTTGGGACAGCAGTGCTGCGACGTCACGATATGCGTAGGTTTTCGAACCGGTGAGTGTAAAGGTCTGCTTGCCCTCATTGGCTTCAACCAGGGCCTTGGCCGCTGCAAGAGCAACATCGTCGCGGGCGATGTAGGCAACGCGGCCTTCGCCGGCCGACGAATGCCAATGACCGCTCGCCAGAGCCGTTGGGGCCTTCTTGTAGACGTTTTCAAAATACCAGTTTGAGCGCAGAATGGTCCACGCAGGGATAGTGCTGGCCGCGATCGCGGCTTCTGTGCCTTCGTGGTCCGGGGCAAACAGCAGTGGTGAATTCGCCGGATCGGGCATGGATGTGTAGAGCAAGTGCCCTACGCCCGCTTGCTCGGCTGCCAGAATTGCAGCCTGGTGCTGGTTGAGCCGATGTCCCGGCCGATCAAGGCTGTTGGTGCTGATCAGCATCACACGACGCGCTTCGGCAAATGTATGTCGAAGAGATGAAGGCTCGTCGAAGTCCACCCGCCGCACCGTGACGCCGCGATCTTTCCACTCCTTCAGCGTTTCCGGTCTGCGGCTGGCAGCGACGATATCGCCTGCGGGCACCATGAGTGTTTCAAGGAGATGATGGAGAACGCGGCGACCCAGCTGACCGGAAGCGCCCGTAACGAGATATTGCGCTGACATGGCAATCCTTTCGGCGGATATTCTGCAGAACGGCTGTGACCGATAACATCAATGCAAGCGTTGGTTGCAGATTGGAACGCTGCGGTAAAGTGGAAGATGTTCACATCCTCGGCATACCGCCTGCAGCATGGACCGTAAGTGAGCATCGACAAAAACACGATTGTCGCGCTTTACGGGCACACGGACCTGAGCTTACATTCCCGTGCTTTTGCTGTCTGTGACATGCGTGTCTCAACCCTACGGGCGGTGCTTGATTCCAGGCAACTCACAGGCAGGCTGCGTATTCATAAATTTCTCTGACGCGTGCCATGCAGATCGAACTTGATCAACAGGGCACGCGTCATAGCAACTGGAGGACGCAGCAGTTTCGCCTGGGCGTCCAGCTTGATGGCGGCAGTCTCAGGATTCCGCGTTGGTCCGAACCCGGCTGAACGAAACCGATGAATCGTCCTGGAAGTGCAAGCCTTCCTTCTCGAAAGCTTCGCGAATTGCGATCAGCGAGGCAGGACGTGTCACCCGTTCGCCGCCCGCTTCGATGCGACGGATGGATGAAACCGATACACCCGAGATGCGTGACAGGTCGTCCAGTGTCCATTCCAGGATGGCGCGCGCCGCGCGAATCTGTGCCGGCATGATCGTCTGGTAAGAGTGATCGTCGGGCAGATGCGAGGCATGGATCTCGTCAGTCCGGATCAGGATACCAATCCATTCATGCGTCTGGCCACCCTTCTTAATGATTGGAACGGCCCGCGCATGGAACCATTCGTAGATCCCGTCCGCCCTGCGGATCCGCAGATTGTTTCGATAGGGGCTGTTGGTCGACACTGCACGCGCCCAGTCGGAAGCGACACGGCTCTGGTCTTCCGGATGCACGGCTGCCAGCCAGCCACCGCCCGCCGCCTGCATCTCGTTCTGACCAGTCAGGCCATTCCAGTTCGACTGGGTCAGCGAGGTCCCGTCCCCACTGATGCGCCATTCCATGCTGACCAGAGAGCCCATGGCCTTCTGGCGGTCGAGCATATCCTCCAGCGCATGGCGGGATTCGTGCATCGCAGTCACGTCAAGAAGCATGCCGATTGCACGGCTCGGCTTGTCATGCTGGTCGAGGACTATTTCCGATCGAAGCTCGATCCAGCGAACGGTCCGGTCGGAACGAATGATGCGGAAATCGCGGTTGACCGGAACGCCGAGGCGGATCATCGACCATAGATCTTCAACCAGCACCCTATCCTCCGGGTGAACTTGTTGAGCGATGCCGGAGATTTCGAAGGGTGTGCCGGGCTGCAGGCCGAGGATTCGGTAGAACCCGGTGCTTGGCCAGCATTTTCCACTTGAGACATCGCAGGACCAAAAACCAATGGTTCTGCGTTCTTCGATAAGTTTCAGGAAGTGTGCAGATGAAACGCCGGACGCCTTGAAGGGAGTTGTCGCAGTATCCGGTAGATTGACTGTTAGCTCGAAATTTTGCATTGAAGAAAATCTCTATCTCTTGGATAAGTTGTATTCCCGCTATTCTTCGTGCCCATTCTGCGAAGCTCCTCACTTCGAGATAGACCTGGCGCTTGGGAGGCGTTGAGGAGAAGGTAATTAAGTTTATCGCAATGGAGCAAGGCCTAATTGCCCTGAAGAGGAGCACTTGCCCAAATTAAATCATAATTGTACATCGTTTAAACAATTATGGGGTGTATCGACTTTTTGATTAAAGCCAATGCGAGCCGAAGTCACGTTTTTAGCGTCAAGGTCGAGAGCAATTTGCGGTCGCCGATTCATCAGGATGGATATTTTGCCCGCGCTGGATCTTGTGATTCGTGTCACTTCCGTGCAGGGAAAGAGGGTCAAGCAGGACCAAGGTTGAAGAGGACCTCATGTCGAACGTGATCAAGTTCGAGCGCCCGCCCGAACCGAAGGTGCCGAAGCCCAAGAAGACGCTGTCGCCGATGCTGCGCCGCCGGCTGACTTGGGGCGTACTTGTGCTGGCATTCGTCGCGACCTGGGCCTATTTTACGCTGGCTGGCGCTTGACAGACGCGTAGGTCAAGTCGGCGCAACCTCGGTTGCAGAACGGACCAGAGCGCCTCTTTCACCGATGACACGCCCTGCGAGCAAGGCTCCTGCAGTTACGGATTGCTGGATTGTTGCGCCAGTGAGCTCTGCTGCGAGAAATCCGGCATTGAAGCTGTCTCCCGCGGCAGTTGTGTCTGCAATCGCAGGGGCTGGAGGCACTGCAAGTTTTTCCAGGCTGCCGTCCCGGTCGAGGATTGTAATCTCTCCCGCGCCATTTTTGACGATGACGCGCTGCGCGCCCGTGTCACGGAAACGGCCTGCGGTTGCTTCTGGGTTCCTGTCGCCATAGTGCGCTGCTTCGTCATCGAAGGATGGCAATGACAGATCGCTGATGGCAATGGCACGATTGATCCACCCACGCATGGTTTCGACATTGTCCCAAAGGCGAAGTCTGAGATTGGGGTCGAACACCACGCGACCTCCAAGACCTGCAAAGCGTGACAAAGTGTCAATCAGGGTCAATCTGTCCGCAGGTGGCAGGATGGCGAGAGTTATGCCAGAGAAGTAGGCGATATCGGCGCCGTCCAGCGCGGCCTCAAGGCGGGCCGGGTCACTGGCCAGCCGGCGGGCGGCACTGTCATTGCGCCAGTAGGTGAAGGAGCGCTCACCATCTTTCAGAGTGATGTAGTAGAGACCAATCGTCTTGTCGGTCAATCGCTGCACATATTCGGTGCCGATCTCTTCCTGGTCCAGGAAGTCGATGAGCCGGTCCGAAAGACCATCACTGCCAATCGCGGTGACATAGTCGATCTGCCAGCGGGCATCCAGGAGACGACGCAGATACCAGGC
Source organism: Rhizobium sp. G187 (assembly GCF_051549525.1). Taxonomy (NCBI): domain Bacteria; kingdom Pseudomonadati; phylum Pseudomonadota; class Alphaproteobacteria; order Hyphomicrobiales; family Rhizobiaceae; genus Rhizobium; species Rhizobium sp. G187. Next base: position 347,377 of record NZ_JBPUGM010000005.1, on the reverse strand, counting down.
GGTATTGAGCGTGTCGCCGGCAAAGCCCATGTTCAGTACGCCGGGCGCGCCTGTTTCCGACAATTCGCCCATGCACTCGCCGATCGATACGATCCGTCCCATCTTGATTGAATTCCTTGTAGTTTCGATTGACTATGAAAAGGTTGGGGTGGTCAGGTTCCGCCACGCGGGGACCACGCGTTGGCGGTCATCAACGAAGAGCATTGGATCAAGCATGTCGTGCTCCTCGATTTCTTCGATCATTCGGCCGATATGCAGACGCATCGCTTCGACCGCCAGCCGGTCATTCCCGGCTGCAATTGCTTCGATCACGGCTGCGTGCTCATCAACGACGAGGGTGATCCGCCCTGATTGCGGCAGAACCAATGAACGATAGCGGTCCAGCTGGATCTTGCTGCGCTCGATGACCGACCAGATGCCCGGGCATCCGGCGATCTCTGCGATCAACTGGTGGAATGCGGTATCGATCACATGGATGCGGGCAATGTCCCCCTGCCCCGCGGCTTCCGCAAGTTCTCGCTGATTGCTACGAAGCAGCGCGATTGCCTCGTCGCTGGACCCCGCGATCGCCAGTGAGACGGTTGTTGCTTCAAGGGCAGTGCGGATCAGAATTGCCTCACGCAGCGCGCTGGCCGGTATGCGGGCAACACGAGTACCCGATTGGGGAACGATCTCTACAAGCCCCTCGTCGGCAAGTCGCAGCAATGCCTCGCGAATAGGTGTGCGGCTGACGCCGAAACGGGTCACGAGCTGCTTTTCGGCAAGGATGTCGAGGGGGCGCAGGCGCATATGAATGATGTCATCACGCAGTGTGGCATGGATCCGGTGGGCCGCACCCCTCGTCGTTGCCGGTGCAGTTGCATCGACGGCTATCTGGGTTTTGCCAAGCGCAGGCATGGGAGATCAATCTCGGAGTCTCGAACTGATATACTAGTATATCAGTTCGACCGAGGGGTAAATACGCTTCTGTCGGTCCAAGTCCTCAGCTGAGACCCATGTAGCGTCCCGGCTTGTGATTGATCGCCAGAATTAGATTGGCAATGGCTGCGCCCAAAACTGACAAGGCCAGTCGGTCGGCCGGAAGCACGAAATATGCGGCGGCGAGGATGGTAAGGTCTACGCCGAGTTGGAAGTAGCCGGCGCGGAGCCCGGTCTTTTCCTGGAGATACATTGCTAGAATGTTGATGCCGCCAAGGCCGGTGCGATGGCGAAACAACATCAGCAATCCTGTTCCAATCAAGCCTCCGCCGATGACGGTGGCATAGAGCGGATCGAGGTGTGAGAAGTCGATCCACTGACTGTTTAGCCGCGACAAGACCGAAACCAGAGCTACGGCCGTAAACGTCCGGATGGCAAACGGCCAACCCATTCGCTTCACTGCGAGGAAGTAGAATGGGAGATTGATGAGGAAGAAGATCGGGCCGAAACCCCAGCCGCTCGTATAGGACACGAGAAGTGCGAGACCGGCACTCGAGCCGACGGTCAGCATGGTTTTGGCATAGATCAGCGTGCCGAGGGAGACGAACATGGTCCCAGATATCATTGCCAGCAGGTCTTCATAGAGACGGTGGCGCTCGGCTCTCGCCTCGGTGTTGGCGATTGTCGTGGTCATGGCGTCATCCCAAAAGCGGCTTGAGAATGGATGCAACACGCGCGACGTCGGTCTTTTTCAGGCCCGCGATATTGATGCGGCCGGAGGTCGGCATATAGATCCCGTGCTGGGTGCGCATCGACAACACATCAGCTTCCGTCAAGGGCAGGAGCGAGAACATGCCTTGCTGTTCGGCAATTTGTGGTGCCAGTTGCCACGAATCCGAGAGCGCTGTTGCCAACTCTCGGCGGAGTTCGTTCAGGCGGTATCGCATGCTGTTGAGCTCGTCGGCCCAGGTCTGGCGAAGGCTGTCAAAGGAGAGAATGGTGCGCACTACGGCTGCTCCATGATCGGGCGGCATGGAGTAGCTGGTGCGCGCCATGGTGACGAGGTTGGTGCGCGCCGTATCGGCTGCGGATTGCGTTTCGGCGACAGCGAAGATCGCGCCGGTCCGTTCACGGTAAATTCCGAAGGATTTTGAGCAAGAAACAGCGACAAGCGCTTCAGGTGCTGCAGCAATCACCCGGCGCAGCCCCAGAACGTCCTCCTCGATACCGGAGCCGAAACCCTGATAGGCAGAGTCAATCAGTGGTATCAGACGGCGTTCCGCAATTGTGGTTGCAAGCTCCTCCCACTGGGCTGCTGTCAGGGTGGCACCTGTAGGATTGTGGCAGCTTGCATGGATCAGTACGGCATCGCCTCTTTGGGCGCTGCTGAGAGCCTTCATCATGCTGGAGAAACGAACGTCCTGCGTAGCCACATCGAAATACGGATGGGTCTCGACGGTAAGGCCGGTTGCGCCGAAGATGCCCGCATGATTCGGCCAGCTCGGTAGCCCGAGATGCAGGCGTCCGGTTCCGGCCCGCGCGATGAGCTCTGCGGCGAGCCGCAAGGCGCCGGACCCTCCAGGGGTCTGGACGCCGGCTGCAAATTTTCCAGTTCCCGTACCACCGACAAGATCCCACAGAAGATCAAGGAAGATGCGATCGCCTTCAGGGGCCACATAAGACTTGCTCTCCTGTGTTTCGAGGAGCAACGTTTCTGCTGACTTCACCGCTTCCATGACCGGTGTGCGGCCTCGATCGTCGCGATAGACGCCTACGCCAAGGTCGATTTTGTCGGGCCTGCCGTCCGCATTGTAGAGCCCGATCAAAGCGAGCAAGGGGTCTGTCGGCTGTGAGGCGAGTTTGTCGAACATGAAGCGAGCCTGCGGGGGAGAGGGATGGGTGTCGCACACATAGCAATACCGCAACGCAAAATCTTGTGCGATTTCGACAATTTGCAGGAGCATATCTTACAAGGAATTGCGTGCTTTAGGCAATTGCCGCAATGCAACCGGCCTTGCAGGGAAATCGCGGTCCATTCTGATCTGGGGGGATTGGCATATGATTGAACTGGATAAAACCGACAAGCGGATCATTCAATGTCTGCAGTTGGATGCAACTCTGACGAATTCTGAACTGGCAGAGACGGTCGGTTTGACGGCGGCGCCCCTCTCCCGACGCCTTGCCCGACTTTATGAGACTGGTGTCATCCGCCAGGTCATCGCCGTCGATCCCGCCTGTGTCGGCCTGGGTTTCCAAGCCTTCATAGAGATCACGTTGCATCATAGCACACGCCATGGAAGCGGCCGGTTCGTGGAGCATGTGCGCCGTCTTCCCGAGGTGGTCGAGATCCATGCGGTGGCGGGGGGCTTTGATTTCCTTTTGAAGATCTCGGTGCGTGACATGGCGGACTACAAGCGGCTCATCTGGCAGGAGTTCGACCAATTGACTGATATCAAGACGATCAACTCAATAATGGTCTTCGATAGCCCAAAGGTCGTCTATGGCTATTTGCCGGAGTAGGCTTGCCAGTCATAGCATCGGAGAAGGCGCCGTTTGGCGCCCTCCCCTGCTCTCGTTTCATCCGGCTGCGAGGGCCAGCTTGCGCTTGGCCATGCGGGCACGGATCGATTCTACATCTGCTCGCGGCGTGGCCGCAAACAGCGTGCGGGTATATTCGTGCTGAGGGTCGGAGAACACCGCGTCGCGGCTTCCATATTCGACGGCCTCGCCGAAATACATCACCATGACTTCGTCAGCGATGTATTTGACGACCGAGAGGTCGTGGCTGATGAAGACATAGGTCAGGCCGAATTCATCCTGCAGGTCGGCAAGCAGGTTCAGAACCTGGGCCTGCACCGACAGGTCGAGTGCGGAGACCGGCTCGTCCAAGACAAGAAGCTTCGGATTGAGCATCAGCGCGCGGGCAATCGCGATACGCTGGCGCTGACCGCCGGAGAACATGTGAGGATAGCGGTTATAGTGCTCTGGGCCGAGGCCGACCTTGATCAGCATCTCGGTCGCACGCTCGCGACGCTCCGCAGCACTCATCTTGGTGTTGATCAGAAGCGGTTCACCGAGCACATCGCCGATCTTCTGGCGTGGATTGAGTGAGCCATAGGGGTTCTGGAAGACGATCTGCACCTTCTGACGCATTTCAGCTGTCAGATGTCCTGGACGTGTATCCACCTTCTGGCCGTCGATCAGCAGCTCGCCGGCTGTCGGTTCGTCGATAAACGTCAAAATGCGGGCAAGTGTCGACTTGCCGCAACCGCTTTCGCCAACGATCGCCAGCGTCTTGCCCTTTTCGAGCGAAAACGAAACGCCCTTGACGGCTTGCACGACCTTGGACGGCTTGAGAAAGCCGCCGGGGACATGATAGTCGCGCTTAATATCGCGGATTTCCAGCATCGGGTTGGTCGCGTTGATGTCAGCGCTCATGCAGCACCTCCCATGTCGGCGGCTTTGAGAAAATCGGAGACCGTCGTCAGGCGATCACCAGTGGCGTTTTCCGGCAGGGCCGACAGCAGTGCCTTGGTGTAGGGGTTCTGAGGGTTTTCAAATAGCGAAAGCACGTCGGCCTCCTCCATCTTGCGACCCTTGTACTGGACGATGACGCGGTCCGCGGTCTCTGCCACCACAGCCATGTCGTGCGTGATCATGATCAATCCCATGCCCGTCTCGAGCTGAAGCTTCATCAAGAGATCGAGGATCTGCTTCTGGATCGTCACGTCGAGGGCCGTCGTCGGTTCGTCCGCGATCAGAAGCTTCGGATTGCAGGCGATCGCGATCGCGATCATGACGCGCTGGCACTGGCCGCCCGACATCTGGTGCGGGAAGTGGTTGAGGCGATCCTCTGGGTTGGGCAGGCCGACAAGCTTGAACAGTTCGATGGCGCGGGCACGCCGTTCCGCTTTGCCGAGCCCCATATGCAGCTGCAAGACTTCCTCGATCTGGAAGCCGACTGTGAAACAGGGATTGAGGCTGGCGACAGGCTCCTGGAAGATCATCGCCACGTCTTTGCCGATCAGCTTGCGCCGTTCCGCAGGCGACAGTTTCTGGATATCGAGACCCTCAAATTCCATCTTGTCGGCGGTGATGCGGGCAGTCCAAGGTAGGAGACCCATAACGGCCAGCATGGCGACGGACTTGCCGGAGCCACTTTCGCCAACAATGGCCAGAACCTCGCCCTTGTTGACGGCCATGGATACCCCGTCAACGGCCTTGAACCAGCCGTTGGATGTCTGGAATTCGACGGTCAGGTTCTGAATGTCGAGCAGTGCCATGTCAGGACCTCTTCAGCTTGGGATCGAGCGCGTCGCGCAGGCCGTCGCCCATCAGGTTGATGGCCAGCACCGTGATCAGGATGGCGAGACCCGGGAAAGTCACGACCCACCAGGCGCGCAGGATGAATTCACGGGCCTCCGCAAGCATCGTGCCCCATTCGGGTGCCGGCGGCTGTGCGCCCATGCCAAGAAAGCCAAGGGCGGCTGCGTCGAGAATTGCATTCGAGAAAGACAGTGTGGCCTGGACGATCAGCGGTGCCATGCAGTTCGGCAGGATGGTGCGGAACATCAGGCGGAGGGGCCCTGCCCCCGCAAGGCGAGCGGCGGTGACGTAGTCGCGCGTTTTTTCCGTCATGACGGCGGCACGCGTCAGGCGCACGAAGTGCGGCTGCAGCACGAGCGCAATGGCAATCATACCATTTGTCAGGCCCGGTCCGAGGATGGCCACCAGCACAAGAGCCAAGAGCAGCGACGGGAAGGCCAGGATGATGTCCATCAGACGCATAATGGCAGTATCAAGCCAACCGCCATAATAACCGGCGATGACGCCGATCGCGATGCCGGTGGTCAGCGACAGCGTGGTGACGAAGACGCCGATGAACAGCGAATACTGCGAGCCGTAGATCAAGCGCGAGAGGATGTCGCGGCCGACGGGATCGGTGCCGAGTGGATAGCTCCAGTTTCCGCCTTCCATCCATGCCGGCGGAAGCAGCACCACGTCGCGATACTGTTCGAACGGCGAATGCGGGGCGATGACGCCAGCGAAAACGGCAGTCAGGACGAGGGCGAGGAAGACGACGAGGCCGATGACAGCGCCGCGGTTTTCCGAGAAGTAGAACCAGAATTCAGCCAGCATCTGGCGACGCATCTGCGCGCTGCTGACGACTTGGTTTGGGGAAATCTCTGCCATGGGAATTTATCCTTCTAGTGGCGGATGCGCGGGTTGATCAGGCCGTACAGCAGATCAACGATCAGGTTGACGACCATGATGATGCCAGCGATCAGCAGCAATCCGCCTTGGATGACTGGGTAGTCACGGCGGAAGACACTATCGACCATCCACTTGCCGATGCCAGGCCATGAGAAGATTGTTTCTGTCAGGATGGCGCCAGCGAGAAGGACGCCGATCTGCAGGCCGATCGTGGTAATGACCGGGATCATGGCGTTACGGAGAGCATGGAGGCTGACGACGCGGAAGGGAGACAGGCCTTTTGCACGGGCTGTGCGAATATAGTCTTCCGACAAGACTTCAAGCATGGCCGAGCGGGTTTGTCTGGCGATGACAGCAAGCGGGATGGTCGCGAGCACGATGGTCGGCAGGATCAGGTGGCTGACGGCCGATGCGAAGGCACCCTTCTGGCCCGATAGCAGGCTATCGATCAGCATGAACCCAGTGACCGGGGGGAAGAAGAACATCAACGAAATGCGACCGGATACCGGCGTCCACTGCAGGATACCGGAAAACAGAATGACGAGCAGCAGCCCCCACCAGAAAATCGGCATTGAGTAGCCGACAAGAGCTATGCCCATCATGGTCTGGTCAAAGAAGGAGCCGCGCTTGATAGCCGCGATGATACCTGCGGGAACGCCGATCGCGACCGCAAGAAGGATCGCACAGATCGACAATTCGACGGTTGCTGGGAAAAGAGCAAAGAATTGGTCGATGATCGCACTCTTGGAGACGATCGAGGTGCCGAAGTCCCCGGTAAGGACACCGCCGAGATAGTCAAAATACTGGAATACGACAGGACGATCCAGACCCAACTGTGCGCTGATCAGCGCATGGCGCTCGGGTGACATCACGCGCTCGCCGGATAGCAGCGCGACTGGGTCGCCTGGCAGCAGGCGGATGAATGCGAAGGCGATTACCGAGACACCGAGGAAGGTCGGGATCAGGACGGCGAGCCGTCGCAACAGAAAGCCGAACATGTGTGTGACCTGTTGTTGTTATCTTGAAGGAGACCGGCATCGCGCCTTGATCATCCTTGGTTTCCACGAAGCGTCTGACGCTTCCGGTCGATGCCCGCCATTGGCAGACAGCATCAACAAAATTCGCCGCGGGCGCAATGGCCCGCGGCGAGATGCATGTTTGACCGATTACTCGGCGATGTCGACGTTCTCGAAGGTGAAGTCACCAAGCGGGCTCTGGACGAAGCCAGTAACTTCCTTGCGCATCGGCACGACGGACAGCGAGTGGTCGATGGTCGCCCAGGGTGCTTCCTTCTTGAAGACGGCCTGCGCCTGTTCGTAGAGCTTGGTACGTTCGGCCTGGTCGGAGGTGACCTTGGCCTTCTTTACGAGCGTGTCGAACTCTTCGTTGCACCACTGCGCACGGTTGTTTCCGCCAACGCCTTCGCAACCCAGGAGGGTGTCGAGGAAGTTGTCCGGGTCGCCATTATCACCGGTCCAGCCGAGCATGACGGCGCCGTCGCGATCCTTGGCCTTCGAACGGTCGAGGTACTCAGCCCATTCGTAAGAAACGATCTCAACCTTCACGCCGACCTTGGCGAAGTCGTCCTGCATGATTTCAGCGGCGCGACGTGCGTTCAGCATGTACGGACGCGAAACAGGCATGGCCCAGATCTTCATCGACAGATCCTTGACACCGGCTGCTTCGAGTTCCTTCTTGGCAGCGTCGAGGTCGTAGGCGTCGTCAACAGTGGCTTCACTGTAAGACCACATTGTCGGCGGGATCGGGTTCTTGGCAGGTGTTGCCATGCCCTGGAAGACGGCGTCAACGATCGCCTCCTTGTTGATCGCCTTGTTCAGCGCCTTGCGGACTTCAGGCTTGTCGAACGGAGCCTGCGTCGTGTTGTAAGCGAGATATGCAACGTTCAGACCTTCCTGTTCCATGACGGTCAGGGACGGGTCGCTCTTCATCGCTTCGACGTCGGCTGCGTTCGGGAAGGGCATCAGGTGGCATTCGCCAGCCTTGAGCTTCTGATAGCGAACAGCGGCGTCCGTGGTGATTGCGAAGACGAGGTCGTCGATCTTCGGCGCGCCACCCCAGTAGTCGGCGTTCTTCTTGTAGCGGATGGCTGCGTCCTGCTGATAGGCGACGAAGGAGAACGGACCCGTGCCAATTGGCATCTGGTTCAGCTGTTCCTTCTTGCCTTCGGCTTCGAGCTTGTCAGCGTATTCCTTCGATACGATCGAAGCGAACGGCATGGCGAGGTTCGCGATGAACGGTGCTTCCGGACGGTTGAGCGTGATCTTGACGGTCAGGTCATCAACCTTTTCCATCGACTTGATCAGTTCCGGGAAGCCCATGGAGGCTGCATATTCCCAGGAGCTGCCGGCGACATACTGGTTCCAGGGATGGTCAGCCTTGATCTGGCGCTCAAGCGAGAAGATCACGTCGTCGGCGTTGAGTTCGCGGCTCGGCGTGAAGAATTCGGTGGTGTGGAACTTGACGCCCGGGCGCAGCTTGAAAGTGTACTCGGTGCCATCAGCGTTGACTTCGTAGCTTTCGGCAAGGCCGGCTTCGGCTTCGGTCGTGCCGGGCTTGAATTCCATCAGGCGGCTATAGACGGGATGTGCGGAGGCATCGAAGGTCGTACCGGCGGTGTACATGCCCGGGTCGAAGCCCTCAGGCGAACCTTCCGAGCAATAAACGAAGGTCTTGGCGCTGGCGGCGCCGGAGAGGAACGTGGCCGCGAGCAGAGCTGCAGCGGCGAAGGCGAACTTGGTTTTCATCAGTAGTCTCCCAATGGCGACGGGTATGCCCCTCGCCGGTTCTTCTGGTCCCGCGGCGCGTGAACCGCGCCCGTGTTTTATGAACGTCGGCTTTGATCGACATCCTGGCAAACAGTCAGAACGAGATGGGTTGGTCGCAAATAAGCTACCATTCCAAGCCCGGTCGTCAGGTCGCTGATGCAGTGTCTTATCGGCTCTGAATGCGATGTAAAGAGAGAATCTGCCGTATTCTGCCTACAATTCGGTCCGGTTTTCGCCCCGATCAAGGATTTGTAGAGCATAATACTAGAGCCTGCGCCTTGTCACGTGAGTTTAACGTGATTTAGCGGAATGTGAGAATCGCCGGAAATGCCGGATTTTGGCGATGGCCTGGAGGCGGTTTGGACGGCGCTATTTGGCAAGTGCGAAACCAATCTGACGTAAACGAAAATTTTATCAGTCGGTCAAGAAATTTCGTATCAGAAGATGAGGAGGAGCCCGGCAGGGCTCCTCCTCCCCCTTCAGTCGGCGCGCTGGGTTTGGGGAGAGCGGCCGAAGAAGAGCGAGTAGGCGGCAGGCAGGACGAGGATGGTCAGGACCGTCGCGACCAGAATGCCACCCATCATGGCGTAGGCAAGCGGTCCCCAGAAGATACCGCGTGAGATCGGAATGAGTGCCAGGACGGCGGTCAGAGCCGTCAGTGTGATGGGTCTGAAACGACGCACCGCAGAGCCGATGATCGCCTCGCCGCGATCCATGCCAGCCGCGATATCCTGGTCGATCTGATCAATCAGGATAATTGAGTTGCGGATGATGATCCCAAGGAGTGCGATGACGCCGAGGATGGCGACGAAGCCAAAAGGTGCGCCTGAGATCAGCAAGGCAGCAGAGGCACCGATGATGCCCAGCGGACCGGTTGCCAGAACCAGCATTGCTTTGCCGAAGTGCTGCAGCTGGATCATCAGCAGGACGACGATGACAAGAAGCATGATCGGTGCCTTTGCGGCGATCGATTGTTGACTTTCAGCGCTGTCCTCTGCTCCGCCCTGGATTTCAACGGCGTAGCCAGGTGGTAGGTTGTCACGCAGCGGCTGAAGCTGGTCGAAGATCCGCATGGTGACATCATTCGATTGAACGCCATCCGGAAGCGTGGCTCGAACGGTAATTGTTGGCAATCTGTCGCGGCGCCATTCGATACCTTGTTCGAGGGCCGGGACGACCTTGGCGATCTGCGATAGGGGGATGAATGCGCCGAGATCGGTCGGGACATAAATCGAGTTGACAGCTGTCAACAGGCGCCGATTCTCTTCCGGCTCCCGCGCCACGATGGAGATTGTCTCTTCGCCTGCGCGGACATCGGCCAGTGGCGCCCCGCTCATTGTCGCCTGCAGCATCTGCCGAAGTCTTTGCGAGCTGACGCCCAGAGCGCGAGCTCGGTCCTGATCCACAACGAGCGTCATTGCTGCGACTGGTTCGAGCCAGTCATCATGCACGGCCTGAAGAACAGGGTCTGCATGGAAAGCGGCTTTAACTTCGTTCGCAATCTTTCTGACTTGATTTCGGTCCGGACCCGTAACGCGCATTTGGACGGCCCATCCGGTCGGCGGGCCTAGGAAAAGGCGATCCACCTTGCCTCGAACGGTCGGGAAATCGGAGGCCAGAATACCCCGCAACTTCACAATGAGGCGTTCGCGGGCAGCCTCGTCTTTGGCCATGACCAAGAGCTGGGCATAGTTTGGATTGCGCAGTTGCTGGTCCAGCGGCAGGAAGAAGCGGGGCGCCCCCTCCCCGATATAGGTTGCGACAAAGCGTTGGTCCTCGTCCTTCAGGATCGTGGCTTCGAGACGCTTCGCTTCAGCCTCGACTTCCTTGATTGACGTGCCCTCGGGCAGCCAGAGGTCGACCAACACTTCCGGCCGAGATGATTGCGGGAAAAAGTTCTGCGGAATGAACTGAAAGGACCAGAGGCTTGCCGCGAAAATGCCGAGTGTCGCCAGCACAACCAGGATCCGATGCTTGACGGCAAATCCAACGGTCGCCCGCAAGCGGCGATAAAACGGGGTGTCGAAAACGTCTTTGTGTTCGCCCACATGCGGGCGATGCTTGAGCAGCATGTAGCCGAGCCAGGGGGTGAAATAGACGGCCACGAACCATGACACGACCAGCGAAATGCCAACGACATAGAACAGTGAGCGGACGTATTCGCCAGCTGTGGATTCAGCGAAGCCGACCGGAATGAATCCCGCGGTGGTGATCAGCGTGCCGGTCAGCATCGGGAAGGCAGTCGAGGTGTAGGCGAAACTGGCCGCGTCGATCTTGCTTAGCCCCTCCTCCAATTTACGTTCCATGAGCTCAACCACGATCATTGCGTCGTCGACCAGAAGGCCTAGCGCAATGATCAAGGCGCCGAGCGAGATGCGCTGCAGATCCAGTCCAAGCTCGTACATAATGGCAAAGGTCGCAGCCAACACGAGGGGGATGGCAATTGCGATAACGAGACCAGAGCGCCAGCCGATCGAGAGAAACGACACCACCAGGACGATCAGAAGCGCTTCCCCAAGGGCCTTGGAGAACTCTCCCACCGCCTCGCGGACGACCTCTGGCTGATTGGAGATCTGAGACACCTCGACGCCGAGCGGCAATCCGGCTTCAAAGCGGCCCAGTGTTTCTTCCACGGCCTTACCGACATCCGTGACCTTGAAACCCTTCGCCATGACCACGCCTACCTGGACGGAGTCTTGACCGTTGAAGCGGAACTTCCGCTGATAGGGATCTTCCAACCCTTCGGTCACGGTAGCGATATCGCCAAGTCGCGTTACCTGTCCGCCGGCGCTCAAACGCAGCTCGCGGATGTCTTCAGCGGCACTCAGTCCGCCGTCAACGGCGATCCGGACGGAGCGGGACCCTGTGTCGATCGATCCCGTGGCGTCGATCGCATTCTGGCCGGCCAGTGCCTCTTGAAGATCGGCAAATGTCAGGCCGCGTTCCGCGAGGGTCTGTGATGAGACGTCGATGAAGATCTTCTGTGGTTGGTCGCCGAGAATGACGGCCTTCTCAACGCCCTCGGTCGCAAGTAGGACGTCGCGTGCCTGAATGGCGTATCCTTTGAGCTCCGGATAGGAGAACCCCTCTCCGGTCAGAGCGTAAAGGGTGATAAAAGTGTCGCCGAATTCATCGTTGAAGTACGGACCGAGTAAGCCTTCCGGCAGCTCGTTTTCAATGTCGCCGACCTTCTTGCGCACCTGGTAGAAAGCATCTGCCACGTCTTGAGCCGTGGTGTCGCCATTGACCTGGAGCGTGATGATGGCCGAGCCGGGACGGGTATAGGATTTCACCCAATCGAGATGAGGAGTTTCCTGCAGTTTCCGTTCGATCTTGTTGACGACCTGATCCTGCATATCGGTGAGTGAGGCACCAGGCCAGAAGGCCTGAACGACCATGACACGGAAGGTGAAGTCTGGATCTTCCTTCTGACCCATGCGCATCAGGCCGAACAAGCCCGTGAGGAGGATCAGGGCGAATAGAAACCGCGCTATGGAGGGATGCTGGATGGCCCAGCGGGACAGATTGAACGAACCCGGGGCTGCAGGTGAGGTGCTCATGGTGAAATATCCGAGGGGAGGGGCTGACCGTATCAGCGAAAAGATGAGGGCAGAGCGGGGGAGGTCAGCGCGTCGACGCCGTGAGTTCTCCGCTTGCCAGTTGGGACAGGGTATCGCCCTCAAGCGCGACCTTGAGATCCTCCCGCATGAATTGGGTACCAGCCACGATGACGATGTCCCCTGCGCTCACGCCTTGTGAGATCTGCACGCCCGCTTCCGAAAATGTTTCGAGAGTTACGCGACGGGAGTGAACCGTCTGGCCATCGCGCTCTACGGCCCAGACAATCGGGGCGTTCTCGGCATCGCGCGCAAGGGCAGAAAGGGGGAGTTCGAAAAGCTCTTTTTCGGCGCTCGCCTGAGCTACCACCCGCGCCGTCATTCCAAGCAGGATGTCAGGATTGTCAGAGACTGAAATACGGACAGAGAAGGTTCGGGATGCCGGATCGGCGCTGCCGGCGACCTCTCGAACCGTACCCTCAAGCTTCAGACCTTCCTTCGACCAAAGCCCGACATCGACCTTCTTGCCGACCGAAAAGGCGAGGATCTCGTTTTCAGGAACTGCGATGAGTACTTCTTTTTCGCCGTCGGCTGCCAGAGTTACGACCGGATTGCCCGCTGGGACCACCTGCCCTGCATCGGCATTGATTGCTGTGACGATGCCGGGACGGTCTGCCTTTAGCTCCCCGTATCCGACCTGGTTCTGTGCCTGCTCAAGGCTGGAACGGGCGCTGTCGCGATTGGCGACGGCCTGGTTGAAGGAAAGCTCTGCCTGCTCGAGCTGTGCCTTGGTGCTGACTTGCTGGCGGAAGAGTGCTTCTGCACGGGCCTTTGCGAAGGCTGCCGTTTCGACCTGCCGTTCGGCCGATGCAAGATTGGCTTCAGCGCTTTTGAGTTGAAGCACGTAGTCGGCCACATCAAGACGTGCCAGAACCTCACCTGCGACGACCCGGTCACCGATGTCGACCAGCCGTTCGGTAATCTTGCCGGCGACGCGGAAGCCAGTGGCAGCCTCGCTGCGAGCTTTGACGATGCCAGAGTAGCGGAGTTCGCGGGCCTTGGCGGCAGGTGCTACTTCAACCACCTTCACCGGCCGTGAAGGAGTTTCCGTGGGAGCCTCTGCTTGCTCCTCAGTGCATGCAGAGAGCGTGAGGACTGCCAGGAGAGGCAAAACAAGACGGGTAGATGAGAAGGAAAGGGACATCGGACAATACCTTGGGTGCGGAAAGGGGGGAGGTCAGACCTTGAGGGCCTTGATTGCAAAATCGGTCAGTTCTTCCGGCGTGACGCGGTTGGGTTTGCCGACGCATTGGGCGACCAGTTGCGGATGGTGCAGCGCGATCGTAGCGGCTCCAAAAGCACGTGCCGCTGCATCGGCATCCCCTTTGCGGAACTCGCCTTTCTCCATGCCATCGGCGATGATTGTCGCCACCACGTCCTGGATCTTGTCGATAAACTCATCGATGACATTCCATTCGCGTTCAATCGCAACCAGCACCATCTCGTGCACCCGCTGCTCGACCAGCATCATGTCGACGGTGAACTTGAAATGCGCGAGGGAGTAGTGACGCAGCCTCTCTTCGGCACTGGCTGGCATTTTGGCTGCATCCTCGGCAATCGTCAGGCTCTGTTGCAGCATTCGCGCGCAAAGCGCCTGATGGATTTCGGCCTTTGATGCGAAGAAACGATAGATGTTCGCAGGTGACATGCCGAGATCTTTGGCAATGTCTGCGACGGTGGTCTTGGCATAGCCATAGTGACGAAAAAGTGCCTCTGCCGCATCCAAGATGCGGTGATTGCTTTCCTGGCGCCCCGGTTCCAGCGCGTTATCTGCAATTGCTGACATGATAAATCCTGAATGCTGACGAAAATCGAATTTCGTCAGTCGTAAAACGAAAGGTGATATGAGTCAATCCTGATGTTCCGGGAACAAAATCCAAGCAAGAGCATCTTGCACCCGTGATGCCGTCCACAGCGGCGCGGTGCTGAAACCGGCAGTCCGGAAAAGGTGTATTATTGTGAAGCCGCAAATGACCGAGTTGAACCTCCAGACGACCCTCAACGACGTTGTCACTGCGGTGCGCAAGGCGAGCCCTGAGATCCTCGAAAAGGCGACTGTCGAGGCAGACGCAGCCGGAAAGCCCGCGCCGCGCAGGACGGATTTTGAAAAGTTTGGAATTGCCGTCTTCATGAAGGACGGCCAGATGGCCGCGGCTGGAAATGCGGGCGTCAGCTTTCCAATTCAATCAATTTCCAAGGTCTTTGCCGTGGAAGTAGCCCTTGAGGCTACCGGCGAGGCATTGTGGAAGAGGGTAGGGCGAGACCCGTCTGGCGACCCTTTCAATTCGATCATCGATCTGGAGCGCGCGAAAGGCATCCCCCGCAACCCTTTCATCAATGCCGGCGCGCTTGTGGTCTGCGATGTTTTGGCATCCCTCAAAGGCCAAAACAGTCCAAATCGGCATGTCATTGCGCTCTTTGAACGTATGCTCGACGGTCAACCGATTGAACTTGATGACGATGTCATGGCCAGCGACCGTACAGGGGGAGATCTCAATCGATCACTGATGTTCATGGCCCGACACTTCGACAACCTCACCAATCCAGTCGAGGATGTAATGGATACCTATGTTCACCAGTGTGCGATCAAACTAGATTGCCGTGGCCTCGCGAAAGCAGGTCGCTTTCTGATCCTTGATGATCCCAAGGATGATGACGAGGTGAAACTCAGTGCGGCCCGTAGGGCGCGGCGCATCCTGTCAATCATGATGCTCTGCGGGCAGTATGATGGATCAGGCGATTTCGCCTATCGTGTTGGACTTCCTGCAAAATCCGGAGTCGGTGGTGGTATTCTTGCCATCGCGCCGCTTCATGCATCTATTGCCGTCTGGTCCCCCGCGCTCGATCCGATGGGGAACAGTTGGCTTGGAGCTCTCGGTCTGGAAATTCTGACCTCGAAAACAGATTGGTCTGTCTTCGGTGCTAGCCGCTTGTGATCGACTGGATGGCTCTAAAGCCCCGATGCCTTGGTCAGGTTGATCCGGAAGCGGTCCCGACGCCGCTGATAGCGGCGGGTCATCTCGGCTGATGCATGCCCGAGGTGCTTTTGGACATAACGCTCTTCCACGTCTGCTGACGATGCGAGCCCGGCACGCAATGAGTGCCCTGAGAACTTAAGGGCGCGGTCTGTCTCGCTCAGGTCGCCGCCGATGCCTGCCGCCATGGCGGCACGCTTGACCAGCCGCGCGACTTCCTTGTCATTCAAGCGATCGGGGCCGACGGATTTTCCTTGCCCAGTGATGCGGCGAAACAGGGGCCCATGCGCAAGTTTAGCGAACTTGATCCATGTTTCGATGGCTGCAACCGGGCAACTTGCGTCGGCTGAACCCCGCCCAATCTCCACTTCCCGCCAGCCGGTCTTGCCGCGCAGGGTTACAACCAAGCCTTGGTCGAGGATTTCGATCCAGCCTCGACCCTCCTCGGTTTGATCGGGTTTCAGATCAAGCCCGACGATTTCCGATCGCCGAAGGGCGCCGGCATAACCTACAAGCAGCATGGCACGGTCGCGCATTCCCCGAAGCGTTCCTCGTTCGAGCGTATCGATCATCGCGAGAATGTCTGCGCCCATCACCGCTTCCTTCTGCGCAGGCGGGCGAGCATGGAGGTTACGGATACCCGCCATCACCGCGGTGATGTGGCGGTCCTTGCGATCAAGGACGAGGCCACGCTGCGCGTAATTCCAGGATAGTGAGGAAAGGCGGCGCTCGATTGTCGCGACCGAATTCGGCCTTGTGCCATGGTCGCCAGGGCCGGCGGCGGTGCCTGAGGCGCAGGCGGTGATATAAAGGCCGACGGTCTGCGGATTTGCAGGAACGACATCGATATTCGATCTCCGACACCAGGCAGCGAAATGTTTCCAGTCGGATGCATAGGCCTTGCGGGTGTTGGCGGAACTTGCTGCCTCGACATAGGCGCGCGCCCGTACGGTCAGGTGGGCCAGATGTGCAGGGTCCGCGGCACTTTCAACGGGGGAGGTGGGCGATGTCTGAGCCGGATCACTGGGAGCCACAATACCCGGCGGTGACGAGCTCACCTTGACGCAATCTTCACTGCTTTGATCGATGATTTGGGTCATTCAACCTATGAAGACCATAATGTCCGATAATGCAAGATTATCGGACATTATTGATCAACGACAGGGTGTGCAGTTATCGGGCCAAATGGGCGGCAAACTGCACGTTCCGTTTTTGAACTCAAATGACCGGAACGTGGTGCTCGCCCGTCGGCGGTACCGATGACCTCCTGGCCGACAGCCGGGGGAACATGAATCAACACGCAGGGATTTAGGAGTGACGGCCGCAATCTCTGTTTCCAGGCGGATGCTGGACTTACAGATAGGCGCCTTCCAAACCATGGCAGAGGTTATGCCTTGGCTGTTCGCGACGCTCGTTTTCCTCTCGGCCACTTGAATCTAAGCCAGAAGGATCGCTTTGGATGGTTTTAGCTCTTTCCGAGGGGAAGTTGCTGAAGATCACAACTCTTCCTTCAAAAGCAGTGATCTGGCGATTTCAGAGGCCTCTTCTATATGCGATCTGCAGGCGCGCTCTGCTGCTTCCGGGTCATTGTCTGTAATGGCATTAAAAATTTCTCTCATCCGGGCAGGCCCAGAAACTGTGCGATTTCGTGTCGAAAGCGTCATTACCCTCAGGCGGGAAATACGTCCGTTGAGACGGTTCACGATTTCCCAGGCGATGACGTGCCCACCGGCCTCAAACATGACTTTATAGAACTCAAGTGTCGCATCCAGAATTGCGGGCGGAGACTGGTTCTTTGACGTTTGATCGAGTTCATCGAGGGCTGTTGCCAGTTTGGCCTTGATTGCCGCATCGGCTCGCCTTGCACAATCTGCCGCCGCAGTGGCTTCGAGGGCCAATCGGATCTCATAGATTTGTCTGGCATCCTCCCAGCTAATCCGTGCGACCGTGGGCCCCTGCTTAGCAACGTTTTCGACCAGCCCCTCTGATTCCAGATGGCGGATGACTTCCCGGATCACGGAGCGCGAGACACCCATCTGCTCGCAGAGGTTACGCTCCACCAATCTTTGTCCCGGTTCAAAAAGGCCCGAGATAATGGCGCGCCGCAACCGGTCGAGGGCAATCTCCCTCAAGGTCACGGGCGGGGTTTCGATCCGCAGATCGGCAAGGTCATGGTCTTGTTTCAGCATCATTCTTCCATAGCTGCATTTTTTGTCACCAGCAAGGTCTTGACACGTTGTCTGATGGTATACCAACATGTGGCATACACATCAGAAGGAGGCGGCCTTGGTTCCGGTCATTCGCAAAACCCTGCTCCACGTTGAAACCACGCTCATCGAAGGTGGTAAGGCAGCACCGAAGCCGCTGAAGCTCATCGCAGCCATTGCCGTTGTGAAAAACCCTTGGGCTGGACGTGGTTTCGTCGAGGACCTTAAGCCAGAGATCCATGCCGCCGCCCCGGTGCTCGGTACGCTTCTCACCAAGATGATCCTTGACGTGGCGGGATCGGGCGAAGCTGTCGAAGGTTATGGCAAGGCTGCTGTCGTCGGTCTCGACGGTGAGATCGAGCATGCCTCGGCGCTCATTCATACGCTGCGCTTCGGCAACCATTATCGCCAAGCCGTCGGGGCCAAATCTTATCTCGCCTTTTGCAACACACGGGGCGGAGCGAACGCGCCGATCATGATCCCGCTGATGGACAAGAACGATGAGGGCCGACGCTCCCACTACCTGACGATCCAGTGTGCAATCCCGGATGCGCCTGCTGCAGACGAAATTGTCGTGGCTCTCGGTGCTTCAATCGGCGGCCGTCCGCATCATCGCATCGGCGATCGCTATCAGGACCTGAAGGAGCTGGGCAACGATGTCCATAATCCCGCAGCGGTCTGAGATGCCGTCGGGCACGACCTATGTCGCGGTCGGACGCGGCGAGCCGCTCGTCTTGATCCATGGTGTCGGCATGAAGCTGGAGGCGTGGTCGCCGCAGATCGAAGCTCTATCCGAAGGCTTCGAGGTGATCGCGGCTGACCTTCCGGGGCACGGGGAAAGTGCACCACTTACAGGCGGAACTGACCTAAGGGACTTTGTCAGTCGTTTCCTGCGTTTCCTCACCGAACTCGGTCGAGGCCCGGTCAGTGTGGCCGGACACTCCATGGGCGCACTTATTGCCGCTGGGCTCGCCGTCGAGGCACCGGAGCTCGTTCGACGTGTTGCGCTTCTCAACGGTGTCCATCGTCGGGATCCGGCTGCACGGGATGCGGTGCGGCAGCGCGCTGCAGAAATCGAGACCGGTCGCTTTGATCGAGAGGCACCGCTGCGGCGCTGGTTCGGTGAAGGGCATGAGCATGAGGGAGCGTATGCCTTGTCGCGCAGGCTGCTCGCCGAAGTCGACCAGCAGGGCTATGCGACCGCCTATGCGGCGTTTGCAAATGGAGACGCGGTCTATGCTGACAGGTGGTCGGAGGTCATCTGCCCGGCGCTCTTTCTGACAGGGGAGGGCGATCTCAATTCGACGCCGGACATGGCCCGCGCCATGGCAGCATCCACCCGGTTGGGACAAGCGGTGATCATCTCCGGTCATCGTCACATGGTCAATTTGACCGCGCCTGAAGAGGTCAACGCTGCGTTGGCCGACTGGATGAACCGGACAGGAGAGGAGGCCTGCCATGACGCATGACCCGCGCGCCTTGCGAAATGCCTTCGGTGCCTTTTTGACCGGTGTCACCGTGGTGACCACTCGCAATACTGCAGGCGAGCCGATCGGCTTTACTGCCAATTCCTTCACCAGCGTCTCGCTCGATCCGCCGCTTCTTCTCGTCTGCCTCGCCAAAACCTCGCGCAACTTTGATGCCATGACCGGTTCGGCCGGATTTGCCGTCAACATCCTGTCGGAGGCGCAGAAGGATGTTTCGAACACCTTCGCCCGACCCGTCGAGGATCGTTTCGCTGCGGTCTCTTGGCGTGACGGGCCACAGGGCTCACCGATCTTTGCCGACGTGTCCGCTTGGTTCGACTGTTCTACCCACCAGGTGGTCGAAGCAGGTGACCATGTCATCCTGATCGGACGGGTTGAAGCTTTCGAGGATACAGGCTTGGCCGGGCTCGGTTATGCACGGGGCGGCTATTTCTCGCCGGCGCTATCGGACAAGGCGTTGCTCGCCGGGCAGGACATGCCGCAGACACTGGGCGCGGTCGCCGAACGCAACGGCGAGGTGCTGTTGCAGGAAGCGCCGGACGGCACTCTTCGTCTTCCATCGATCGACATGGAGAATGGTGGAGAAGGCGTCGATGCCCTGTTCGGTCATCTGCGCGAGCTTTGCCGCCTCCCGGTCGCGCCGGGCCTGGTCTACTCCATCTACGAAGACACCCAGTCCCGTCGCCAGTACGTTATCTATCGGGCAACGCTCGGCGAAGGCCATGTCGAGGGCGCTAAGCTATACCCCGTCGGCGCCCTGCCGCTGGAACGCGTCGCCGACCGCGCCACGCGCGACGTGCTGACGCGCTATGTTCAGGAATCGAGCCTCGGCAATTTCGGGGTCTATGTCGGAAATCAGGAAAAGGGCCGGGTGCACGCCCAGGTCACCAGGGGATAGGCATGAAGTTCTCGCTCTTCGTCCATATGGAAAGGCTGGATGCCAGCCAGTCGCATGGCCAGCTCTATGAAGAATTCATCCAGCTTTGCGAGATCGCCGATCGCGGTGGCATGCACGCGATCTGGACCGGTGAGCACCACGCGATGGATTTCACCATCGCCCCGAACCCCTTTATCAACCTTGCGGACCTCGCCCGCCGTACGAAGAATGTGCGCCTCGGCACGGGAACGGTGATCGCGCCCTTCTGGCATCCGATCAAGCTGGCCGGCGAAGCGGCGATGACCGACATCATTTCCGACGGCCGTCTTGATATTGGGATTGCGCGCGGCGCCTATGGTTTCGAATATGAGCGCCTGCTCCCTGGCCTCGATGCCTGGGGTGCAGGCCAGCGCATGCGCGAACTGATCCCTGCGGTGAAGGGTCTCTGGGCCGGAGACTATGCCCATCAGGGCGAGTTCTGGCAGTTCCCGTCCACGACATCAGCGCCAAAGCCGGTGCAGCAGCCGCATCCGCCGATCTGGGTTGCGGCGCGCGATCCGAACAGCCACGAATTCGCCGTTGCCAGTGGCTGCAACGTTCAGGTGACGCCGCTCTGGAACGGCGATCCGGAAATCGAGGCGTTGATGGGGCGCTTCAACACGGCTTGCGAAAAGGCGCCCGATCAGCCGCGGCCGAAGATCATGCTGCTCTTGCACACCTATGTCGGCACGGATGCCACCGACGTCGATCAGGCGACCCGCGAGGTCAGCGTTTACTACAACTACTTCTCCGCCTGGTTCAAGAACGAGAAGCCGATCAGCCAGGGACTGATCGAACGCCTGACCGAAGAGGAAATGGCCGCCAATGCGATGCTGTCGCCGGAGGTCATGCGGAAGAACCTGCCGATCGGCACAGCCGACGAGGTAATTGCCCGGCTGAAAGCCTACGAGGCATTGGGCTACGACGAATACTCGATGTGGATCGACACCGGCATGTCGTTCGAGCGCAAGAAGGCCTCGCTCGAACGCTTCATCGCCGACGTCATGCCGGCTTTTGGCTGAGGGGGTCCGATGCAGCGCTTCCAGCAATATATCAACGGTGTCTTTGATGACGGCAGTGGCCGTTTCGAAAGCATCGATCCGGCGACGGCCAAGCCGTGGGCCGACATGCCTGAAGCCCGCGAAGCGGATGTCGACCGGGCTGTCGACGCTGCCGAGACTGCTTTGCTGGACGGCCCCTGGGCTACGATGACGGCGACGCAGCGCGGCAAGCTGCTTTACAAACTGGCTGATCTGGTGGCCGCCAACGCTCCGAAGCTCGCCGAACTTGAAACGCGCGACACTGGCAAGATCATTCGCGAGACTTCGGCCCAGATCGCCTATGTCGCAGATTACTACCGCTATTATGCCGGCCTCGCCGACAAGATAGAGGGCGCCTATCTTTCGATCGACAAGCCGGACATGGATGTCTGGCTCCGGCGCGAACCGGTCGGTGTCGTCGCCGCCATCGTGCCGTGGAACAGCCAGCTGTTTCTCTCGGCCGTCAAGCTCGGTCCGGCCCTTGCTACCGGCTGTACGCTGGTGGTCAAGGCCTCCGAAGATGGTCCCGCACCGCTTCTCGAATTTGCCCGTCTCGTGCATGAGGCCGGGTTCCCTGCTGGCGTCGTCAATATCCTGACGGGCTTCGGTCCCTCCTGCGGCTCTGCGCTGACCCGTCATCCGAAGGTTGCCCATATCGCCTTTACCGGCGGGCCCGGGACCGCAGCTGCGGTCGTGCGCAATTCGGCCGAAAACCTCGCCAGTACCTCGCTCGAACTTGGCGGCAAGTCGCCCTTTGTCGTCTTTGCCGATGCCGATCTTGAGAGTGCTGCCAACGCCCAGGTGGCCGGTATCTTCGCCGCGACCGGACAGTCCTGCGTCGCCGGCTCCCGTCTGATCGTCGAGGCCTCGGTCAAGGATCGTTTTCTCGAGATCCTGAAGGCAAAGGCCGAGGCCATTCGCATCGGTTCACCGCTCGACATGGGTACGGAAGTAGGACCGCTCTGCACCGAGCGCCAGCGGGTGCTGATCGAAAAGACGGTGCAGGCCTCGCTTGACGCCGGGGCGAGATTGGTGACCGGCGGACGCAGGCCAATGGAGGAGGGCTTCTTCTTTGCCCCGACCATTCTCGATTGCGACGGTGTGGTGTCCCCTTCGGTCGAAACGGAACTTTTCGGCCCCGTGCTCTCGGTTCTCTCTTTCGAGACCGAGGCAGATGCCGTCCGCCTTGCGAATGATACGCGCTATGGCCTTGCCGCCGGTGTCTTCACCCAAAACCTGACCCGTGCGCACCGGATGATCAAACGCATTCGCGCCGGCGTCGTCTGGGTCAATACCTACAGGGCCGTCTCCCCGATCGCACCCTTTGGCGGCTTCGGCCAGTCCGGCCACGGACGGGAAGGCGGACTTCAAGCCGCGCTCGACTATACGCGGACGAAGACGGTTTGGGTGCGGACCTCCGACGATCCGATCCCCGATCCTTTCGTGATGCGGTGAGCCCATGTATTACGAGATCCGGACCTACCGACTGAAGAACGGCGCGATCCCCGAATACCTGAAGGTCGTCGAGGAAGAGGGGATTGCGATCCAGAAGAGCCATCTTGGCCACCTCGTCGGTTACTTTTTTTCCGAAATCGGCCCGATCAACGAGATCGTTCATATCTGGGCCTTCGCCAGCCTGGACGAACGGCAGGAGCGGCGGGCCGCGCTGATGGCAGACCCGGCCTGGCGTGCCTTCCTGCCCAAGATCCGCGACCTGATCGAGGTTGCAGACAACAAGATCATGAAGCCGGCGGCCTTCTCGCCGCTCGGTACCAGCCTGCCTGCATGACACATAAAAAGTGAACAATAACGGAGAACGGGAACATGAAAAAACAACTGGCAGCCACAGTCTTTACCGCCCTGATCGGTCTTTCTGGTTCGGCACTCGCCGACGAGATGGTCTTCACCAGCTGGGGCGGAACCACCCAGGACGCCCAGAAGGCGAATTGGGCCGACAGCTTCACGACCAACACAAGCATTGCGGTCGTCCAGGACGGCCCGACGGACTATGGCAAGATCAAAGCCATGGTCGAAGCGGGCAGCGTGACCTGGGATGTGGTTGACGTCGAGGGTGACTATGCCGTTCAGGCCGGCAAGGCCGGCCTGCTCGAGCCACTCGATTTCTCCGTCATCGACAAGTCCAAGCTCGATCCGCGTTTCGTCACCGACTATTCCGTCGGCAGCTTCTACTATTCCTTCGTCATCGGCTGCAACAAGGACGCGGCCGGCACTTGCCCGAAGACCTGGGCCGATCTCTTCGACACGGCCAAGTTCCCCGGCAAGCGCGCCTTCTACAAGTGGTCGGCGCCCGGCGTGATCGAAGCCGCGCTGCTCGCTGACGGCGTTGCCGCCGACAAGCTTTATCCGCTTGATCTGGACCGTGCTTTCAAGAAGCTCGACAGCATCAAGGCTGACATCGTCTGGTGGGATGGTGGTGCAGCCTCCCAGCAGCTTCTGGCCTCCGGCGAAGCCCCCTTCGGCTCCTTCTGGAATGGTCGCCTGACGGCACTCGCCGCCACCGGCGTCACGGTCGAAACCTCCTGGGACCAGAACATCACCGCAGCGGATTCCCTGGTCGTGCCGAAGGGTACGAAGAACAAGGATGCAGCGATGAAGTTCATCGCCCATGCGACGGCCGACATGCAGCAATCGCTGTTCTCAATGGCGACCGGTTATGCCCCGACCAATGTCGACGCCAATCTCCTGATGGACGAAGCCGTTCGCAAGACGCTGCCCGACATGCAGGCCGAAAGCCAGGTTAATGCCGACATGACCTACTGGGCCGACAATCGCGACGAGATCGGCAAGCGCTGGTACGACTGGCAGGCCAAGTAAGCGAGAAAGCCGGCCGGTTTCGATCGGCCGGCCCAACAGAACCGAGGCAACAGCATGGCCATTCTCGCAACGACTGAAAGAGCGAACGGCAGCAGCCGGGGATCGGTGAGAAAGCGCGACAGCGGCTTTTCCAGTTCCGTTCCAGCTTTACTGTTGATCATCCTCTTCTTCGTCACACCCGTGCTTGGCCTTTTGCTGCGCAGCGTGACGGAGCCGGAACTCGGCCTGCAAAACTACGCCGAACTGATTGGCAGTGGCACCTATCTGCGCATCTTTGCCAATACCTTCCTGGTGGCAGGTACTGTGACCGCCTTGTCCGTGGTCATCGGCTATCCAGTGGCCTGGGCGCTGGCTGTCCTCCCGCGCCATTGGTCACAACTGGTCTTTGCCATCATCATCCTGTCGATGTGGACCAACCTGCTTGCCCGTACCTATGCCTGGATGGTGCTCCTGCAGCGCACCGGCGTAATCAACAAGACACTGATGGGGCTCGGCCTGATCGACACGCCGCTGGCGCTGGTTAACAATCTCGTCGGGGTCACGATCGGCATGACCTATATCATGCTGCCCTTTGTCATTCTGCCGCTGGTCGGGGTTCTCAGATCGATCGATCCGGCCATCCTGCGGGCTGGCGCCCTCTGCGGGGCTAACCGCCTGCAATGCTTTACCCATATCCTCCTCCCCCTGTCCCTCCCGGGCGTCGCAGCGGGTGCACTGATGGTTTTCGTCATGGCACTTGGCTATTACGTCACCCCTGCGCTGCTCGGCGGGACGGCGAACATGATGCTCGCCGAAATGATCGCGCAATTCGTCCAGTCGCTGGTCAACTGGGGCATGGGAGGCGCTGCCGCCTTCGTTCTCTTGGTCGTGACCCTCCTGCTTTACGCCGTGCAATTGCGCTTCTTCGGCGCAAATCGGATCGGTTGAGGAGGTCTCGCCATGTTGCTCGACTATGACAAGCTCGGCGCCTGGAAATGGTTGCTCATTGGGACGACAGTCCTCGTTTGCCTCTTCCTGCTCATGCCCATCGTCTTCATTGCAGCTCTGTCCTTCGGCTCCTCGCAGTGGCTGATCTTCCCGCCGCCATCCTGGACGACCCGCTGGTATGCGGAATTGTTTTCCGATCCGCGCTGGCTGACATCGGCGTTGACCAGCCTACAGATCGCCTCCGTCGTCACGGTGCTGTCCGTGGTGATCGGCTTTCTGGCAGCACTCAGCCTCAACCGTGGAAACTTCGTCGGCAAGGAATTGCTGCGTGCGCTGTTCCTGACGCCGATGATCCTGCCGGTGGTCGTGCTTGCCGTGGCACTCTACGCCTTCTTCCTTGAAATCGGTCTGGCCGGCACCACGATCGGCTTCATCATTGCGCATCTTCTGATCGCGCTGCCCTTCTCGGTCATCTCGATCGGCAGCGCGCTCGACGGCTTCGACAAGTCCATCGAGGATGCTGCCATCCTGTGTGGCGCAAGCCCATGGGAAGCCCGGCTCAGGGTAACCGTGCCGGCGATCAGCCACGGCCTGTTTGGGGCCGCTGTCTTCTCCTTCCTCGCCTCCTGGGACGAGGTGGTGCTGGCGATCTTCATGGCGAGCCCGACGCTGCAGACCCTGCCGGTCAAGATCTGGTCGACGCTGCGACAGGACTTGACCCCCGTTATTGCCGCCGCTTCAACCCTTCTCATTCTCTTCACCATCGTCTTGATGGTCATCGCGGCCCTGGTCCGCAAGGGACGAAAAACATGACGTCTTCCTTCATTGAGATCCGCGATATTCGCAAGGATTACGGCCCGATTACCGCAGTCAAGGACGTGACCCTCGATATCCGCAAGGGCGAGTTCATGACCTTTCTCGGGCCTTCGGGCTCGGGTAAATCGACCACGCTCTACATGTTGGCAGGTTTCGAAAATCCAACCTCCGGTGATATTCTGGTGGATGGCAAGAGTGTGCTCGATACGCCATCGCACAAGCGCAATATTGGCATGGTGTTCCAGCGCTACACGCTGTTTCCGCATTTGACCGTTGGCGAGAATGTCGCCTTTCCCTTGCGCATTCGTCGCCTGCCCAAAGCTGAAATCGAGACGAAGGTGAAGGAAGCCCTGCGCCTGGTGCGGCTCGAAGGCTTCGAGGATCGGAAGCCCGCCCTGATGTCGGGCGGCCAGCAGCAACGCGTCGCGCTTGCCCGCGCACTTGTCTACGATCCGCCCATTCTCTTGATGGACGAACCGCTCTCGGCCCTCGACAAGAAACTGCGCGAAGAAATCCAGCTCGAAATCCGCAGAATTCACCGCGAGACGGGTGTTACCATCCTCTATGTCACGCATGACCAGGAGGAAGCGCTACGCCTGTCCGATCGCATCGCGGTCTTCAGCCACGGCCGCATCGACCAGATCGGCTCGGGCAACATGCTCTATGCCGAGCCTTCGACCCGCTTCGTTGCAGGGTTTATCGGCGATTCCAACTTCATCGATGTCGATATCCTTGAAACACAGGGGACGTCGGCTCGGATCAAGACCAAGGGGGGCGTCGAGATTTCAGGTGTTCCGCTTCATGGGCAGGGTAATGGGGGCAAGGGGGCGCTTCTCCTGCGCCCCGAACGGCTGGAATTGCGCAAGACCGGAAGCGATGCGGGATTGCTGCGAGGCACTGTCCTGGACATGCACTTTCTGGGCAACACAACTGATGTGGTTGTGGATCTCGGAGAGGGCGAAACACTTTCGGTCAAGCTGCCATTCGGCCATCCGGCCCTGTCGGAAATCGGACCTGCTGTGATGGTGGATGTGACCTTCGATGCCGGGAGCACGCACCTCTTTCGCATGTAGTGTCTCTTTCGGACGAGTGATCGCAAAGACCGAAAAGGAGATCTGGCCGCGCAAAAGCTGCGCGGTTATCGGTTTGCGTGAATTTCAGTGAAAAGCCCATTGTCCTCTCTGTGGAGCGGGCATGTCGACGCAGAATGCCGGCGGGTCAGCGATCTCGTTCGCAGCAGAGAACTCTTAGTCGAAGCTCAACGATTAGCTTGTGCCTGGCCTCAGGGATGGCGGCACAAGAGGGCGATCTCCCCAACGAGACTTTCGGCGAGGCTGCGCATGACGATCAGTTCGAAAACCTCCGGCCCCGTCTGGGTAATATGAACGCCGATATGGCCAATCAGTGTAGTTGCAGGTCGCTCGAGAGCTACAGGGGCGGCATGAAGGTCGAGCCCGGTGGCCTGCGCCAGAACAGTCTGGACAGTTCGTCCTTCGAGCTCCAGCCGAACCCGGCCGTGGCTCTGGTCGACGATATCCACTCGCTCCCGGAGCGTTTCCGCAATCTCAGCGTGGTCCAGTCGGCCATCTGATACAAGCAACCACTGGCCGGGACTGAAGGGTCTCAGGTCTGCCGACATCCCCGCACCGAGCTGTTGCCTGATCCAGGCCTCATCAATGGAGCCGGGACGCGAGAGCAGCAGCAACAGCAACAGCGCGCCTTCTGTCTGCACGGCCAGTCGTGTGCCGTCTCCCAGCACGCGGATAGGTTCCGCCAGTGGCGAACGGCGTTCGATGTCCATGGACGTCAGATGATCCGGGGAAGTGTGCGTTTCAGACATGAAGCTTCTCGTTTTGCGGATCGACAAAAACAGGGCTCACCAGCCGCCCCATGGCAAACTCGTTGCGCAGACCGTTCCAGATCTGAACTTCCTCGCCGTAGCGGGAGGCGCCGCCCTTCACCAGCGCAAGACCGATGGTCGAGCCAACATGCGGTGAGTAGCAGCTCGACGAGACATAACCTTCATCATTCTCGAGTGTCGCATCGGCTTCTTTCTTGAGAATATGGGCCCCCGTTCGGAAACTGTCGGACGGCTCGATCGGCAATACGCCAACAAGCTGGAGGCGATCGGTATCGACCAATCCCTCGCGCTGAACCATGTGTTTGCCGATGAAATCCGGCTTGCCCATGGCGACCATTTTCGCCATGCCGAGATCCGCTGGGACGACCGTACCGTTGATCTCGTTGTGCGTGACGTAGCCTTTCTCTATCCGCAAGACCGACAGGGCCTCGACGCCGTAGGCGCAAATGCCATGAGGTTCGCCGGCCCGCATGATCGCATCGGCAACGCTCTCGCCGAAATCGGCGGGAACGGCGAGTTCATAGGCGAGTTCGCCTGAAAACGAGATGCGAAACAGCCGTCCCTTGAGACGTCCGCCGAAGAGCCGGACCTCTCTTGCTGCAAGGTAAGGGAAAGCGTCATTGGAAATGTCCTGATCAACGATCTGCTCCAGCACGGCACGCGCCTTCGGTCCGGCTATGGCCATCTGTGCCCATTGGTCGGTGACGGATGCCAGCCTGACGTCGAGTTCGGGCCAGAGTGCTTGAGAGCAGAATTCGAGATGGTTCATCACACCAGCTGCATAGGCAGTCGTCGTGGTCATGAAGTAGCGGTTCTCGCCCAGCCGGCTGGTGGTGCCGTCATCATAGATGAAGCCGTCTTCTCGGAGCATGAGGCCGTAGCGGGCCTTGCCGATCGGCAGCTTGAGAAAGCCGTTGCAATAGACCCGGTTGAGGAATTCGGCTGCATCCGCCCCGCAGATCTCGATCTTCCCCAAGGTCGAGACGTCGCAGAGGCCGACATTTTGTCTGATATTCAAGACTTCGCGATCGACGCTGTCCCGCCAGTGGGTTTCACCCGCCCTCGGGAACCAGCTCGATCGATACCAGAGCCCCGTTTCGACAAATGTTGCGCCCAGCCGTGCGGCCCAGTCATGCAGGGGCGACTTGCGGACGGGCTGGAAGTGTTTGCCGGTCGATGCCCCGGCTAGCGCCCCGAATGAGACAGGCGTGTAGAATGGCCGGAATGTCGTGGTGCCGACGTCGGTAGGCGATATGCGTCGCGCTTCGGCCAGCAGGCCGATTGCGTTGACGTTCGATAGCTTGCCCTGATCCGTCGCCATGCCATTGGTCGTGTAGCGCTTGGCGAGCTCCACATGTCCATAGCCCTCCCGAACAGCCAGCCCGAGATCCTTGACATGCACATCGTTCTGGAAGTCGACAAAGGCCTTCGCTTTGATACCAGGAATGGACCAGAGCGGTGGGGCTGGTGCGAGCACACTGTCTCCCTCGATCACTGGGATGTCACAGGCTTTCGCGGAAACGCCAAGCTCGGCAAGAGCCTGAACGGCTGTCTTGCTGGCCGATTCCATGGATGACCTGATGCCCGATACACCGGCGGCGGCACCCGCGATCTGCAGATCCGTCAATCCATCCGGCGCCAAGAAGGCGGCATGGTCATCCGACCAGCGCGGCTTGCCGCCCCGATGACAGGCCAGGTGGATCACAGGCGAGAAGCCGCCTGACATGGCGAGACTGTCTACCCCAATCCGTTCGGTTTGCCCTTCATGCCAGATCTCGATCGCTCTAACACGCTTGCGACCCAATACATTGGCGACGAAACCGCCCCTTACGAGCCGCGCGCTACCCTTGAAGTCAATCGCCGCGTCGCGGCGGCTGTCGACGACAACGGCAACCTCGACACCAGCTTTTTCCAAGTCGGCAGCAAGCGCATAGCCACTGTCGTTCGTTGTAAAGATTGCGGTCTTGCGACCGGGCGCCACAGCATGGCGGTTCAGATAGGTGCGCATGGCACCTGCCATCATCACGCCGGGAACGTCATTGCCGCCGAAGACCAGCGGGCGTTCTTCCGATCCGGTCGCCAGAATTGCCTTCCTGGCCGCAATCCGCCATAGACGCTCGACCGGGCGGTTGGCGTCCGGCGATGCAACATGTTTTTGCACGCGCTCCACGGCACCGAAGACCTGGCCGTCGTACCAGCCGAATGCCGTGGTCCGCGGCATCAGCCTGACATTATCCAGCGAGGCAAGTTCATCCAGGGCACTGGCAACGAAGATCGCTGCCGTCTTGCCTCCGATGCTTGCCGTCTCGCTCAAGAGGAACCCGCCGATTGCGGCATTCTCATCGATCAGGATGACGCGTGCTCCGGCACGCCCGGCCGTCAAGGCGGCCGCAATCCCGGCAGCACCACCGCCGACAATCAGCAGGTCACAATGCGCCCAGCATTTTTCATAGGCGTCGGGATCGGCTTCATAGGTCGCGCGGCCGAGCCCCGCCGCCTTGCGAATGACGGGTTCGTAAACCTTCTCCCAGAACTTGGCAGGCCACATAAAGGTCTTGTAATAGAAGCCCGCCGACAGAAAGGGCGAAAGAAGCCCGTTTACGGCACCCATATCGTAGTCGAGAGAAGGCCAGCGATTCTGACTGCTGGCCTCGAGCCCCTCGTAAAGCTCCTGCATCGTGGCGCGACTGTTGGGTTCGGTACGACCACCGCTGCCAATGGTCATCAGCGCATTGGGCTCGGCCGATCCTGCTGTCAGAATGCCGCGTGGGCGGTGGTATTTGAAACTGCGTCCCACGAGTTGGCGACCATTCGCCAGAAGTGCGGAGGCGAGCGTGTCGCCGGCAAAGCCGCTCATCGGGCGGCCGTCGAGGGTGAAGTTCAGCGGCGCGGTCCGATCGATCAGGCCGCCATTGCCAAGACGGTGGGACGTCATGCCATCACCGCCTTTGTCTCGGACGCATCCCTGCAGGACGCAACCTCGTGAGTGACCGTGTCGCGTGCCAAGACAAGCCAGCGTCGGCAGCCGGCGGTGTGATGCCAGTATTCCTCATAGGCGCCCCGCGGATTGTCGCGCAAATATACATAGTCGTGCCAGGCATCTGCTCCAGCCTCGGCATCAGGGCGCTGTAGAGCGGCCCCCTTCACAGTGAATTCTTCCTTGGGGCGAAGCCCGCAATGGGGGCAGGGGATTCGGCTGGCCATCGTCGTTGTGCTTTCGGAAAACTCAGTGAAGGTTCGGCTGGGCGCCCTGGCCCTTTTCGTCGATCAGATAACCGCGGCGGAAACGATCCAGGCGGAAAGCCCGTGCGGTCTCATGAGGCTCGCCCTTTGCAATGAGATGGGCAAAGCAATAGCCGGAAGCCGGCGTCGCCTTGAAGCCGCCATAGCACCACCCGGCATTCAGATAGAGATTGTCGAGATGGACGCGGTCTATGATGGGCGATCCATCCATCGACATGTCCATGATCCCGCCCCAGGATCGGAGCACGCGGATGCGGGAGAGGGCAGGGATCATGGCTTTGCCCGCTTCGGCGACGTGCTCGACGGTCGCCAAATTGCCGCGCTGTGCATAGGAGTTGTAGCCGTCGATGTCCCCGCCGAAGACAAGGCCGCCCTTGTCGGATTGGGAGACGTAGAAGTGGCCGGCCCCGAAGGTGACGACGCCGTCGATGAAGGGTTTGAGCCCCTCGGAGACGAAAGCCTGGAGAACGTGGCTCTCGATTGGCAGTTTGAGGCCCATCATTTCGGCGACCCGCGAGGAGTTGCCAGCGGCGGCGACTGCAAGCTTGCCGCAACCGATGAAGCCGCGTGTTGTTTCAACACCGATAGCCTTTCCGCCCTCGCGTCGAATACCGGTAACCTCGCAGTTCTGCAGTATATCGACGCCATGGCTATCGGCTCCGCGGGCGTACCCCCAGGCGACGGCATCATGGCGAACCGTTCCGCCGCGCCTTTGCAGGATGCCCCCCTGGATGGGGAAGCGGGCATTGTCATAGTCGAAGAAGGGCAGCATCGCGCGCACAGCCTCACGATCAAGAAGCTCCGCATCCACCCCATGGAGCCGCATAGCATTGCCGCGCCGCGTATAAGCGTCGCGCTGCGCGTCCGAATGGAACAGGTTAAGGACACCGCGTTGCGAGACCATGGCGTTGAAATTGAAGTCCTGCTCGAGGCCCTCCCAGAGCTTCATCGAGAACTCGTAGAAGGGGTTGTTGCCGGGCAAGAGATAGTTGGAGCGGATGATCGTGGTGTTCCTGCCCACATTGCCCGAACCGATATAGCCCTTCTCGACTACCGCGATGTTGCGGATTCCGAACGTCTTCGACAGGTAGTAAGCGGTTGCCAATCCATGACCGCCACCGCCGACAATGATCACGTCGTAATGCGGCTTGGGTTCCGGCTGGCGCCAGTGGGCGGCCCAATTGCGGTTGCCGAAAAGCCCATTGAGAAAAATCGAGAGTGCCGAATATCGCATCCACTGCTGCCCGGTTCGAAGAATGGTGCTCAGCCTAGGGGCGCTTCGGAAACTTAAATTGCAGGATAGAGCCATTTTGGAATAGTTTAGAGACATGACAGTCTCTCTCGCTTCTTCCCAGCGCTATGGCTTCGTCCTGGTTCCGAATTTTGCGTTGATGTCCTATGCCTCGGCGATGGAGCCGCTCAGGGCTGCAAACCTGATCGCCCAGACTGCGCTCTACGAAACCAAATCCCTGTCGATCGGCGGGCGACCGGTGCCATCTTCGTCGGGATTTGAGATCCCTTGCGATGACCTCGCCGGTGCAGGCGCACTTTGCCATACCGTCTTCGTGGTGGCTGGAGGCAATCCGGAGGACTGGAGTGAAACGGCGGCCCTCCAGCCGGTATTGCGGCGACTTGCCCGTCAGGGCGTGCGCATCGGCGGCATTTCGAGCGGATCCTTCATTCTGGCCGCTGCCGGCCTGCTCGATGGTCGCGATTTTACCATTCATTGGGAGCACGCTCCGGCCTTGCGCGAAGCCTTTCCTCATCTGTCTCCGCGCCAGGCCCGCTACGTAATTGATGGTGACCGGGTGACATGCGGTGGCGGCGTCGCACCGCTCGACCTGATGCATGCCGTGATCGGAAGTCGGATGGGCGCCGCCTTTGCCCGCCGTGTCAGCGACTGGTATCTGCATACGGCCGTTGCCGAACCGACGGCGCCACAGCGGGGGTCGTCGAGCGAACGCTACGGGACGCATCACCCCGCTCTGATCACGGTCCTTGAGAAGATGGAGACGACGATCGAGCATCCGCTTGATCGTCAAACAATGGCCCGGCTCGCGGCCGTGAGCCCCAGACATCTTGATCGCTTGTTTTCTGAGCATCTCGGGATCAGTTTTCACGCCAGCTATCGCAGGATCAGGCTCGACCATGCCAGGCGCCTGCTGGAGCAGAGTCCGCTCTCACTCTCTGAACTGGCCTTTGCCACAGGCTTTTCGAGCGCCTCGCATTTTTCCCGCGCCTTCAAAGAGCATTTTGGACTGACGCCAAAATCCGCTAGAGCAAACAAACGGACGTCTTGAGGGCGTGCCGAGGTCCAGAGGAAGAGATACGATGGCAAAGAGCGGGAAAGAACTGGCGAACCCTGCCAAGGCGGCACTTGCCCAGGATCCCCATGCCGTTCGTGAGCCGCGTGCCAACAATCTCGAAATGGCAATCGGCCATGAGGTGCGCACCTATCGCAAAAAGCTCGGCATCACGGTCGCCGACATGGCAGCCGCCACCGGCATGTCCGTCGGCATGCTGTCGAAGATCGAAAACGGCAACATTTCGCCTTCGCTGACAACCCTTCAGGCCTTGTCCAAGGCGCTTGGCGTGCCGATCACCGCCTTCTTCCGAGGCTTCGAGGAGCCGCGTAGCGCAAGTTTCGTCAAGGCCGGGGAAGGGGTGCATCTGGAGCGCCGGGGAACTCGTGCCGGTCACCACTACAGTCTGCTCGGTCATATCGAAAACAACACGTCAGGCGTCATCGTTGAACCCTATCTGATCACGCTGAACGCCTCGTCCGATGTCTTTCCGACGTTCCAGCACGAGGGCATGGAGTTCCTCTACATGCTGGAGGGTGAGGTGGTTTATCGCCACGGCGACAGCCTGTACCGCATGGAAGCCGGCGACAGCCTTTTCTTCGATGCCGATGCCCCGCACGGGCCGGAAGAGCTGGTCAAGCTACCGGCGCGTTACCTGTCCATCATCTCCTATCCACAGCAGCAATAGTTGCCTTAAAAGAAAAAAATATTCCTAAGGATTGATTTCGCTAACGGCCACTGCTAGGTCTGTCTCCAACGAAAAACTGGAGATCACGGCCATGTGCGGCATTGTGGGTTTGTTCCTGAAAGACAAGACGCTGGAGCCCCGGTTGGGGGATCTGCTGTCGGACATGTTGATCACCATGACCGATCGTGGACCGGATTCGGCTGGCATCGCGATCTATGGCGGTACAGCTGAAGGCAAGGCCAAGGTGACGATCCAGTCAGGTGATCCGGCCAGTGATTTCGCCGGTCTTGACGCTGATCTGGCAAAGGCTGGCCTTGACGCGACTGTCACAATCAAGAGCACGCATGCCGTGATCGAGATCGCAGCGTCCCGCCTGGGTGACATCAGGGCGATCCTCGCTGAAATCCGCCCTGACGTCCGCATCATGGGTTCGGGCGAAAGCGTCGAGATCTTCAAGGAAATTGGCCTGCCGAAGGATGTCGTCTCTCGCTTCGACGTGCGCTCGATGGGTGGCACGCATGGCATCGGCCACACGCGCATGGCAACCGAAAGTGCGGTTACCACGCTCGGTGCCCACCCCTTCTCAACAGGCGCGGACCAGTGCCTGGTTCACAATGGCTCGCTGTCCAACCACAACAATTTGCGCCGCGAACTCATCCGTGAAGGCATGAGCTTCGAAACCCAGAACGACTCGGAAGTCGCCGCCGCCTATCTCACGGCCGAGATGGCCAAGGGCAAGGATCTGGGTCAGGCGCTGACGGGTGCGCTCGACGATCTCGATGGTTTCTTCACCTTCGTCGTCGGCACCAAGTCGGGCTTCGGCGTTGTTCGCGATCCCATCGCCTGCAAGCCGGCGGTCATGGCCGAGACCGATCAGTATGTCGCCTTCGGCTCGGAATACCGTGCGCTGGTCAATCTGCCGGGCATCGAGACCGCCCGAGTCTGGGAGCCGGAACCGGCGACCGTTTACTTCTGGGATCACGACAAGGCCGCTTGAAGCCTCGCCTCACACGACACGAAAGTTTGCTCCATGCCTGTTTTCGATCTTTCTCAGACGCCGCTGCGTGACCTGAACAGCGCCCTTCACGCGCTCAGCGCCGGCGCCAACGATACTGCCTTCGAAGTCGTCAACCCGCGCGGCCATCACGCTGTGGCCGTGGGAATTGATGCCCCTGTTACCGTCGAGGTGAAAGGTTCCGTCGGCTATTACTGTGCTGGCATGAACGATGGCGGGACCGTTACGGTCCATGGTTCCGCCGGACCGGGCGTGGCCGAAAACATGATGTCCGGCACCGTGATCATCGAAGGCGACGCTTCGCAATATGCCGGCGCCACTGGTCGTGGCGGTCTCCTCGTCATCAAGGGTAACGCCGCCTCGCGTTGCGGCATCTCGATGAAGGGCATCGATATCGTCGTCAAAGGCTCGATTGGCCATATGTCGGCCTTCATGGGCCAGTCCGGTCACCTCGTTGTCTGTGGCGACGCCGGCGAAGCGCTCGGTGACAGTCTCTATGAGGCAAAGATCTTCGTGCGCGGCACGGTGAAGAGCCTCGGCGCCGACTGCATCGAGAAGGAGCTGCGACCCGAACACCTCGAAAAGCTCGCCGAGCTTTTGGCAAAGGCCGGCATCACGGACGTGAAGCCGGAAGAGTTCAAGCGCTACGGTTCGGCCCGCAAGCTATACAATTTCAATATCGACAACGCTGACGCGTACTGAGGCGAGGAACAGCCATGAGCTACCACAACCCTTTCACCCCGCCGCGCAAGTCCGCAACCTTCGACGATTACACGCTGGCCGAAATCCGCCGTGCGGCCGCCACCGGCATCTACGATATCAGAGGCGCCGGCACCAAGCGCAAGGTCCCGCATTTCGACGACCTGCTGTTCCTCGGCGCGTCGATCTCGCGTTATCCGCTCGAAGGCTATCGGGAAAAATGCGACACCTCGGTGGTGCTCGGCACGCGCTTTGCCAAGAAGCCGATTTACCTGAAGACCCCGATCACCATCGCCGGCATGTCCTTCGGCGCACTCTCGGGCAATGCCAAGGAAGCGCTCGGCCGTGGTGCCACGCTCGCCGGCACGTCGACCACGACAGGCGACGGCGGCATGACCGACGAGGAGCGTGGCCACAGCCAGACACTGGTCTATCAGTATCTGCCCTCCCGCTATGGCATGAACCCGAAAGACCTGCGCCGCGCCGACGCCATCGAAGTGGTTGTCGGCCAGGGCGCCAAGCCCGGCGGCGGCGGTATGCTGCTCGGCCAGAAGATCTCCGATCGCGTCGCCAACATGCGCAACCTGCCCAAGGGCATCGACCAGCGTTCCGCCTGCCGCCACCCCGACTGGACCGGCCCGGACGATCTGGAAATCAAGATCCTCGAACTGCGCGAGATCACCGACTGGGAAAAGCCGATCTATGTGAAGGTTGGCGGTGCCCGTCCCTACTACGATACAGCGCTTGCGGTGAAGGCTGGTGCAGACGTGGTGGTGCTCGACGGCATGCAGGGCGGGACGGCCGCCACCCAGGACGTCTTCATCGAGAATGTCGGCATGCCAACGCTCGCCTGCATCCGCCCCGCCGTCCAGGCGCTGCAGGATCTCGGCATGCATCGCAAGGTGCAACTGATCATCTCTGGCGGCATCCGCTCCGGTGCCGATGTGGCGAAGGCCCTGGCCCTTGGCGCCGATGCAGTGGCAATCGGCACGGCAGCACTCGTTGCCATCGGCGACAACGACCCGAAGTGGGAAGAGGAATACCAGAAGCTCGGCACCACGGCCGGTGCTTACGATGACTGGCACGAAGGCAAGGACCCGGCCGGCATCACCACACAGGATCCGGAGCTCGCCGCCCGTCTCGATCCGGTCGCCGCCGGTCGCCGGCTTGCCAACTATCTGAAGGTCATGACGCTGGAGGCCCAGACGATCGCGCGTGCCTGCGGCAAGAACAAGCTCACCAATCTCGAACCGGAAGATCTCTGCGCCTTGACGATGGAAGCCGCAGCCATGGCGCAAGTGCCGCTCGCCGGCACCAGCTGGTATCCCGGCAAGGGCGCTTTCTAAAACCTGAATGGCCGTATCCGACCTCCCACGGATGCGGCCATTTCCTTTCAACCATTGTGTCTCAATCCATAAAAAGCAGGGGAACGAGTTGACACAGGATCTTGCAAGCTTCGCCGCTGAGCGCGGCATTAAATATTTCATGATCAGCTATACCGACCTCTTTGGTGCCCAGCGCGCCAAGCTGGTTCCGGCAGAAGCGATTGCCGACATGCAGAAGGATGGCGCGGGATTTGCCGGTTTCGCCACCTGGCTCGACCTGACGCCGGCCCATCCCGACCTCTTTGCCGTGCCGGATGCCTCCTCGGTCATTCAGCTTCCCTGGAAGAAGGACGTTGCCTGGGTCGCAGCCGACTGCGTGATGGAAGACAATCCGGTCGAACAGGCGCCGCGCGTGGTGCTCAAGCGACTTGTAGCGGAAGCGGCCGAGCTAGGCCTGCGGGTGAAAACCGGCGTCGAACCGGAATTCTTCCTGATTTCCGCCGATGGCGAAAAGATCTCCGATGAATTCGATACGGCGGAAAAACCCTGCTACGACCAGCAGGCGCTGATGCGCCGCTACGACGTGATCGCCGAAATTTGCGACTACATGCTGGAACTCGGGTGGAAGCCCTACCAGAATGACCACGAGGACGCGAACGGCCAGTTCGAGATGAACTGGGAGTATGACGATGCCTTGAAGACGGCCGACAAGCACTCCTTCTTCAAGTTCATGGTCAAGTCCGTCGCCGAAAAGCACGGGCTGCGCGCCACCTTCATGCCGAAGCCCTTCAAGGGCCTGACCGGCAATGGCTGCCACGCGCATATTTCGGTCTGGGATACGGACGGCAAGGTCAATGCCTTTGCCGACAAGGCCATGCCCTTCGGTCTCTCGGCCAAGGGCAAGACCTTCCTCGGCGGCATCATGAAACATGCCTCGGCGCTCGCTGCTATCACCAATCCGACGGTCAATTCCTACAAGCGCATCAACGCGCCGCGCACGATTTCAGGCGCCACCTGGGCACCCAACACCGTCACCTGGACGGGCAACAACCGCACCCACATGGTCCGCGTGCCCGGTCCCGGCCGCTTCGAACTGCGCCTGCCGGACGGCGCGGTGAACCCGTACCTGTTGCAGGCGATCATCATTGCAGCCGGCTTGAGCGGCTT
The DNA here is from genome assembly GCF_051549525.1 of Rhizobium sp. G187. NCBI lineage: Bacteria > Pseudomonadati > Pseudomonadota > Alphaproteobacteria > Hyphomicrobiales > Rhizobiaceae > Rhizobium > Rhizobium sp. G187. Next base: position 309,338 of record NZ_JBPUGM010000005.1, on the reverse strand, counting down.
GAAGTGTGATGCCGATCCGGGTCCGCACCACGATATCGACATGTACCGCGACGGGCATCTGATCAAGGATGCGCCGAAGCTGCCGCTCAACCTGCTCGATGCGCTGCGCGCCTACGAGGAAGACAAGGGCCTGCAGGCAGCCCTCGGCACGGAATTTTCCGCTGCCTATCTCAAGCTGAAGCACGGCGAGTGGAATACCTATTGCTCGCAGTTTACCGCCTGGGAGCACCAGACGACGCTCGACGTCTGACATCGTTGAAAGATCCGCAGATGTCTCGGTTCCGATCCGAGGCATCTGCACCCTCTCGCCATCATTCCCGTTGCAGATCCGCGCCACACCGGCGAGGATGGCGGCGCAACACCGACCTATGCCCATACCGGAGCCTGAACCGATGAAACACGTCCTGACCGTATCCTGCAAGTCGACCCGCGGCATCGTCGCCGCGATCACGGGCCTGCTTGCAGAGAAGGGCTGTTACATCGTCGACTCCTCACAGTTCGACGATCTCGACACCGGCCTGTTTTTCATGCGGCTTAGCTTCATCATCCAGGATGGCGCGACGATCGATGAGATCGTGGCCGGGCTTGAGCCGGTGAAAAAGAGATTCGGCATGACCGCCGAATTCCATGACGGCGATGCCAAGATGAAGGTGCTGTTGATGGTCTCGCGCTTCGGCCATTGCCTGAACGACCTTCTCTACCGCTGGAAGATCGGCGCGCTTCCGATCGACATTGTCGGCGTTGTCTCCAACCACTTCGATTACCAGAAGGTCGTCGTCAACCACGACATCCCCTTCCACCACATCAAGGTGACCAAGGACAACAAGCCTCAGGCCGAGGCGCAACTCCTCGATCTGGTCGAACAGACCGGCACCGAGCTCATCGTTCTCGCCCGCTACATGCAGGTGCTCTCAGACAGTCTGTGCCGGAAAATGTCGGGCAAGATCATCAACATCCACCACTCGTTTCTGCCGAGCTTCAAGGGCGCGAACCCCTACAAGCAGGCCTATGAGCGCGGCGTGAAGCTGATCGGGGCGACGGCCCATTACGTCACCGCCGATCTCGACGAAGGCCCGATCATTGAGCAGGACACCGTGCGCGTGACCCATGCCCAGTCGCCGGAGGATTACGTCTCGATGGGGCGCGACGTGGAAGCCCAGGTTCTGGCCCGCGCCATCCACGCCCATATCCACCACCGCACCTTCATCAACGGCAACCGCACCATCGTCTTCCCGCCGAGCCCGGGCTCTTACGCCTCCGAGCGCATGGGGTGAGCACAAAGCGGGTTCGGTTTGCGTGACCAGTTTCGGGCGTTTCGCTCACTGGATTTTCGTCTGCGTTCCCATCGCCACTATTCCAATTCTCAGATTTCATCTGGCTGTCACGAGCCGGTGGCAAGGCGATCTCGAACGAACGAGAGTTGTGCCGTGCCCCGTCTGACCCTGAATACAATCACCAAACGCTTCGCCAACTTCCAGGCGCTGCACGATGTGAGCCTGTCTGTCCCGGATGGTGCATTCCTGGCGCTGCTTGGACCTTCAGGCTGTGGAAAGACAACACTGCTTCGAATGATTGCCGGGCTCGATGTGCCGGATCGCGGCGAGATCCGCTTCGATGATACTGTTGTTGCAGGGCCGTCCGCATTCATTCCGCCGGAACAGCGCGAGATCGGGATGGTGTTCCAGTCCTATGCGCTCTGGCCGACCATGACAGTCAGGGGAAATATCGAATTTGGTCTCAAGGTCGCTGGTCTCTCATCGCGTGAGCGTAACGCCAGGATCGAGGAGGTTCTCGAGGTTGTCGGTCTGAGGGGGTTCGGAAGTCGCCGACCGCATGAACTCTCGGGCGGCCAGCGTCAGCGGGTGGCGCTGGCGCGATCTCTTGCAATGCGGCCAAAGCTCATTCTGCTCGATGAACCGCTCGCCAATCTCGACGCACATCTCCGCGAGACCATGCTCGCCGAGTTTCGCCGCATCCACAGCCTGACGGGGGCGACCTTCGTCTTCGTCACCCACGACCAGGATGAGGCTATGGCTGTTGCGACCCATGTCGCGGTGATGGATCGTGGCAAGCTGGAACAGATGGGGACGCCTGAAGACCTCTATTTGAGACCTGCCACGCCGATGGTGGCACGGTTCATAGGCCGCGGCCGCACATTGCCGGTCAACGTCCTACGCTCGCAGGGCGATCGAGTGGTTGTGCAACTTGGCGGGCATGTGCTTGAACTGCCGGGACAGGCGCGGGTTGGTCACGGATGGCTCTGCATCCATGCGTCCGATCTTTCGCGCGTGGCTGAGGGCGGCCACCTGAAGACGGAGCTCGCAGGGCAAGTTTTCCAGAACGGCGCCTGGCTTAGTCACTGTGTACCGACCGAAATCGATGGCGATATAGTCAGTCTCCCGCTGAAGGATAGGATAGCGCCGGGCACGCCAATTGACCTTGTCGTCAACAGCGGATGGGTGATCGGACATGCTGATAAGGAATCTGCCTTGATGCCGGCAGGGGAGAATGTTGAGAGCGTTTGATCCCCGGATCATGCTGTCCCGTAGCGACGGGCATGTCTACACAAGACGGATGTAACGCCTCCTCACCAAAGAGCCGGTGAATGTCACGGGACGATCATCAAACTGTAGTCGAGCCGTCATCGGTGCGCGTTAGGCGGAAGGGGCTGGGCCGCCGTAATCCGGCGTCGCATTTGTTTTCTTTCGTCTGGTCTCGGCCGCCCTACAGCGTTCCTAGACTTTTCCAACGAGGTTTCCATGTCGTTCATCCGAAGGCTTGTCGCCACCACCGTTCTTGCCGGTCTTGCTTTTCATGCTCAGGCAGAGGACACGATCACTGTCTACACGTCGCAGCCGCAGGACCAGATGACGGATGTCATCAAGGCCTTTAACGTTGATCATCCGGAGATCAAGGTCGAGCTTTTCCGTTCCGGCACGACGGAAGTCATGGCCAAGCTGCAGGCTGAATATGCTGCCGGCAATAGCCCTGCCGATGTGATCCTGATCGCCGACACGGTCGCGATGACGCAGCTCAAGAATGATGACCGACTGCTCGCCTATACCGACGCGCCGGTCGAAGGCATCGATCCGAGCTTCTTCGATGCCGACAAGACTTTCTTCGGGACGAAGGTCATAACCACAGGCATAGTCTATAACACTGACCTGGTGAAGACCGCACCGACGAGCTGGAACGACCTCCTGGCTGCCGATACGGCGAAGAGCCTGATCATGCCGAGCCCGCTCTATTCGGGTGCCGCCGTTATCCACGTGGGCACGATGGCGCAGCAGCCTGAGTTCGGCTGGGCCTATTACGAGAAGCTGGCGGATGCCGGAGCCGTCGCCGGCCAGGGCAATGGGACAGTCATCGAGGCCGTTGCCCGCGGCGAAAAAGCCTACGGCATCATCATCGAATACATGGCGCTGAACGCCAAGAAGAAGGGCTCGCCTGTTGACTTCGTCTTTCCGGCCGAAGGCGTCAGCTCGATCACCCAGCCGGTTGCCGTGCTCAAGGGGTCGGACGCAGCCGAAGCGGCCAAGACTTTCGTGGCCTGGCAGCTTTCCAAGCCCGCCCAGGCACAGGCAGCAGCGCAAGGCTACTTCCCGATCCTGCCGAATGTTGCGCAGCCAGAAGGCTATCCGGCACTCGCCACACTGAAAATTCTCCCCGCCGACAGCGCAGCCATGCTGAAGGATGACACCGAAAACAAGGAAAAATTCGCCGAACTCTTCGGTGGCTGAACTCCATGCGCGTGCCAGCATTTTCGGGAGGCGAGCGGCTGCTCGTCTCCCTTCTCTTTCTTTATGTCGCCACGACCACGCTTTGGCCGCTTGCCCGGCTTTTCGCCAGTGCTTTGCAGTCCGGAGAGGATGGGGCCGCTCTCGGGTTAATGCTTTCGACACTCACCAGTCGATCGACGCTTCGGGCGCTGACCGGCACATTGCAGACGGCGGGACTGTCTGTGATTGTTTCGCTTGTGCTCGGTGTTGCCCTGGCATTCGCCATCAGCCTGTTGAGGCTTAAAAGCCGAACGGCACTTACGTTTCTGATCCTGATGCCGTTGATCGTGCCGTCGCAGACCATGGCGTTAGCATGGATCGAACTCTTCGGCGCCAACTCGCCCATCCTGAAACCGCTGGGCTTCGCTCCTCAGCCGGGCACGACCAATCCGCTCTATTCGATCGGTGGCATTGCGCTCGTCATGGGTATTGAACACATGCCGCTTGTCTTTATTGCAGTCCGGTCTGCCTTGCGGGCACTCCCTGCCGATCTGGTTGAAGCTGCTCGCATCCTCGGAGTTTCACCGCGTCGGATTGGAACAGGAATCGTCCTGCCGATCGTCATGCCTTCCGTTCTTGCGGGCGGCTTGATCGCGTTTACCGCGGCGATCGGAAACTTCGGCGTGCCGGCGCTTCTCGGCATACCAGGTCGCATCTCGGTGCTGACGACATTAATCTATCAGCGCCTGAACGGTTTCGGACCGGCTGCGGCTGGGCAGGTGGCGACACTTGCCCTTACCCTTGCGCTCATGGCTGCGCTTGCCATCTTTCTGCGCAATATCGTGATGACGCGCATCGCAGTGCCACTTCCCGCTGGTGCGCCGTTCATGTCTCAACGACAGGCCCCGCTTGTCGAGGTGCTGCTTTGGTGTATGGTGCTTTTCTTGTCGCTTCTTCCGCTCGCAGCTCTCATGATGACCGCGTTGCTGCCGGCAATTGGCGTTCCCATTCGTATTGACACAATCGGTCTCGAGCAGTTCCGCGCGGTACTCGAGAATGCAGCCGTCCGGCGCGCCTTTGGCAATTCGCTGATGTTGGCGGGTGTTACGGCTTTCACAAGCGTCGCGGTTGCTATCCCCTTTGCTTATCTTGCGGTCGGACGATCAAACACTCTTCTCAAGGTCCTGGACGTCGCCATTGAGGCGCCTTGGGTGATCCCCGGCACCGTCGTGTCGCTTGGCATGATCCTCGCTTTCCTGCAGCCGCTTCCGCTGGTCGGGGTGTCGATCTATGGCACGATGGCCATCCTTGTTGTCGCCTATCTTGCCCGTTTTTTGCCGCTGGTCTTGCGGCCTGTTGCTGCGGCTGCGCAATCTGCTGATCCCTCGTTGGACGAAGCCGGTCGGGTGGTCGGCGCCGGCCTTGCCCGACGTATCCTGTCGATTTTCCTGCCGGGTATCTTGCCAGCGGCGATGGCCGGCGTAATCCTTGTCTTGATGACCGCGCTGAATGAACTGACGCTTTCGGCCCTGCTCTGGTCCTCAGGCAATGAAACGATCGGCGTCATGGTATTCGCGCTGCAATATGAGGGCAACTCGACGGCGGCGGCGGCGCTTGCCGTCTTGTCGACTTTTCTTGTCTTCGTGTTGGCGGCGGCTGCAACGATCCTTGCCCGAGTCCTGCCCAGGGGCGCGCTTCCCTGGATGGACTGAGGCGTAGGCGATATTGCAGACGGCTTGAGGGGGCGCTTGCGAAAAATGCGTCCATGAACCGGCCCAGAGCGTCCACTGAGGTAAAGCCGAGCCGGTTCTTGACCCCTTGTAATGCCGGGAACGCGGCGCACAATCTCAATTCGGCCGTGATGGGGTCAGGCCTTTAGATGTAGCTGTGCAGATACTCCGTCAGGCAGAACATCGCCATGGCCTGTCCGTAGGGCATGGAGGTCCGCGGAATGGTCCGATAGTAGTCGAGATCGTCCGAGACGCCGGTGCCGAACGACACCTGCTGCAACTCACCCTTTGCGTCGATATTGGCCACGACCGCTTGGACGGCGCGTTCAGCCACGACCGCAAACTCCTCTGGCAGATAGCGTTTTCGTACAGCCTTCATCAGGCCATAAGCAAATCCCGCGGTCGCGGAAGCCTCCAGGTAGCTCTCGGGATCGTCGATCAGCGTGTGCCAGAGACCGCTGGCATCCTGGTATTTCCTCAGCGCTTCGGCCTGCGCGCGCAACACGGCAAGCAGATGACGCCGGATTGGATCCCCTTCCGGTAGATTGAGCATCTCGATGAATTCCGGGATCGCGATCGTCACCCAGCTATTGCCACGCGCCCAGAGTGCCCGGCCGAAGTTGTTCCGGCCGTTAAAGGTCCAGCCGTGGTACCAGAGACCAGACGAGGTGTCGGCCAGGAACCGGGTATGTGCCAGAAACTGGTACTTGGCCTCCTCGACGTAATCGGGACGATCGAGAAGCAGGCCGATCTTGGCAAGCGGCAGCACGCTCATCATCAGCGTATCGTCCCAAAGCTGCTGGTCGTTCACCAGATGATAGACGATGTGCTGCAATCCACCGTCCTCGGTCTTCGGCATCCCATGCATGACCCATTCGGCCCATGTATCGAGATAGGGGACCCAGGATTGGTCCGGCCGGCACTCGTGCAGACATGCAAGTGTGAGGAATGGTGCGACGGTATTGACGTTTTTCGTTGGCGTACCTTCTTCGAACCGGGCGGCGAACCATCGTGTTATGATGTCCAGTGCCTTGGGATCGTTGGACATCTGCCAGTACTTGAACAGGCCATAGAGGCCGATGCCATGGGTCCATTCCCACCCATTCCAGCCTTTTGTATCGATCTCGCGGCCATCGTCCAGACGCAGCAGGAAGGCGCCGGTCTCATCCTTGATGTTGATGAGGTTCTCGGTGAGGCGGCCAATCAGAGAGATGATCTCCGGTCGGGATGCGATATGGGTCTTCTGGCGAAGCAGGGGATGCATGGAATGTCCTCTTTGGGCGATCAGATGTTGGCGGGTCAGGCTGCGATATCTGCGAGCCCGGCCGGGAGTTGCTTTGCTGTAGCGGCGATCATCGCCCGGAACAGTTCGCTGGCTCGGTCCGAACCGATCGGAGCGACGAGGGGGTCCGCCAGGAAGAGGCCTTCAAGTGCGGCGGCGTCTTCCGAAATCACCGCGGCGAGAAGGGCGTTTTGACGGTCTGCATGGGGGCGTACCAAGGCCTCAACCGCTGCCGGTAGTCGTCCCGCCCGGATGGGGCGAAGGCCAAGGCCCGAGAAGAGAACATTGGTCTCGACGATTGTGCCCGGCGCCAGACCTTCCATCTGGCCTGCATTCGGCATGTTGGCATTGACCACCAGGACGTCTCCGCGGGTGAGGGCCCGGATCTGGGCTACGAGCGCTTCTTCGGATGGCGGGCGGGGTGTCGGCGCAGTATTGGCTGTCTGAACCCTTTCAGCGGCAGCTTGCCGCTCGATGCGGTCCCGGCGACGCCAGTCGACGGGGGTGAGCGCGAAACCCCAATCCGTGCAGCGATCAAGGTACCAGCTCTGCGGCACGAACTCCGCCAGGTGCCGGTCGCCGGCCGCAGCAGCAATGCCGTAGCGCGCCGCGAGGTCGAACTTTACCTGGTTATGGTCCTCATAGAGCCGGGCGAACTCGTTCGTCTGGTCAATCGGCTCGGGGCGCCAGCCCTTTGACCGGTGTTCGGCCGCGAACGCCAGATAGTCCGGCATCCAGTCCCGTCCACCAACAAAGGCGCGGTCAACAAATGTGAAGTGATTGATGCCAAGCACATTGGTCTGAACGTCGTGGAAGCCGAAGCGGTCGGTGCCTTCCGCGCGGTTGGCGAGCCAGGCGATAATTTTGCGCAGCTTCGTTACCTCATGGCATTCGCCCCAGGCCTTGATTGCGGGAAATGCCGCGTAAAGCGCACCGGTCAGGACTGACATGGGGTTTGTCAGGTTGCACACATAGGCCTTTGGGCAAAATTCACCGATGGCGCGACCGATTGCGAGCATGGCTGGAATGGCACGCATGGCCCGGAGATACCCGCCGGGGCCGACGGTATCTCCTACTGATTGGAGAATGCCCATGGAGGCCGGCAGATCGATGTCATGAGCCATGTCATCGAAGCTTCCAGGCAGGATGGACACCACGACGAAGTCGGCGCCGGTGAGGGCGTCGTCGATATTGGTCGGTGCCGAGTAACGGATCGAAAGGCCTGCTGCCTCTGACATGCGGTTGCCGATCGTGGCATTGCGCTGGGCGGCTTGGTTGTCGATGTCGAACAGCCGAACTTCACCGGCGATCGTGCGGTCATGGATGAGATCTGACATCAGGACCTGTGCCCAATTCAATGAGCCCCCGCCGATATAGGCAAGAACGATTTCGGTATCGGAACGGGATCGGTTAAGCATGGCGGTTCCTCCTGGACACAGGTGTTCGTTCGGCCAAGGTCGATGCGACTGACCGCAGAGTTAAATTGTTGTCGACTTCAGTTTCGACGCAGGGAGAGACCCGCCGCATCGAAAAGATGGCATTGGTTGGGGTCGAAACGCAGTTCGACATCCGCGCCGTGCCGGATCGCCAACTGGCCCGGCACCGATACGGTCAGGCTGGTTCCTGCCGTTGTTGTGACATAGAGAACCGTCGCGCCACCGAGTTGCTCGACAAGTTCGACTTTCGCAGCCGTGAGTGAGATTCCCTGGTCGCCGCCAACGGTGATGTGCTCGGGCCGAACGCCGAAGGTGACATGGGCGCCCGCGGTGAGCCCGGACCAGCCGGGATTAAGTTTCAGGCTCTGACCGCCGATCTCGATTGTGTCCTGTCCAATGACAGTGCCATCGACAAGGTTCATTTTCGGCGAGCCGATGAAGCCAGCAACAAACCGGTTGGCCGGATGATTGTACAGATCGAGCGGCGAGCCTGTCTGCATGATCTCGCCGGCCCTCAGCACGACGATCTTGTCAGCCATGGTCATGGCTTCCGTCTGGTCGTGGGTCACGTAGATCATCGTATTGCCGAGGCGCTCGTGCAGTTTGGTGATTTCGACGCGCATCTGGACGCGAAGTTCGGCATCGAGGTTCGAGAGTGGTTCGTCGAAGAGAAAGATCTTCGGATCGCGGACAATCGAGCGCCCGATTGCCACACGCTGGCGTTGGCCGCCGGACAGGGCCTTCGGCCGACGCTGCAGGAGGTGCGTGATCTGCAGAATTTCGGCCGCCTGCATGACGCGGCGCTCGATTTCCTCGCGCTTGTAACGGGCGGTTTCGAGGCCAAAGGCCAGGTTCTTGTAGACGGTCATGTGCGGATAAAGCGCATAGCTTTGGAAGACCATGGCGATGCCACGCTTGGAGGCTGCAACATCATTCATCCGCTGGCCGTCTATCAGCAGATCCCCATCCGATATGGTCTCTAGACCTGCGATCATCCGCAGCAGGGTCGACTTTCCGCAGCCGGACGGGCCGACGAAGACGGTGAATTCACCGGGCGCGATATCCAGATCGATCCCCCGAATGATCTCCAGCGCCCCGAAGCGTTTGACGACCTTCCGCAACTGAATAGGTGTAGTCATGGTTTTCCATCCGAATGTCTGTTGTCGGTCCAACTTTCAGGAGCCGTATATTCTCGTCTTCAGCGCTTCATGCCGGTGGTCGCGATCCCCTCGATGAGGAGGCGCTGGCAGCACAGGAAGATGAGGAAGATTGGTACCAGCGAGAGCAGGGACATCGCAAAGAGTTCGCTCCAGCTCGACGATCCGCTTGAGTCCACGAAGGAGCGCAGCGCGAGCTGGACCGTGTATTTGCTCATGTCGCTGATGTAGATGAGGGGGCCGAAGAAATCCTCCCACGTCCAGATGAAGGAGAATATCGAAGCGGTTGCGAGCACAGGCAGCGATAGAGGCAGAATGACCTTCCAGTAGATGCGCCAGGGGCTGCATCCGTCCATCATTGCCGCCTCGTCGAGCTCGCGCGGGATGCCGCGGAAGAACTGGACCATAAGGAAGATAAAGAAGGCATCCACGGCGAAATATTTGGGCACGATCAACGGCAGCCAGCTGTTGATCCATCCCAGTTCGCGAAAGAGCACATATTGCGGGATAAGCGTCACGTGATACGGCAGCATCAATGTTCCGAGCATCAACGCGAACCAGATGCGTTTTGCCGGGAACTCCAGTCGGGCGAAGGCATAGGCGGCCAGCGAGCAGGCGACGACATTGCCGACCGTGGCCAGAACCGACACGATCAGGGAATTGAGGAAGAACTGTCCAAAGCTGACGCTGAGGCCGAACCAGCCGTTCGAATAGGCTTGTAGCGTCACTTGCGATGGGATCAGCCCGCTGTCGGCGGCGAAAAGCTCTTCAGCTGGCCGGATGGAGCCCGACGCCATCCAAAGGATGGGGTAGAGCATCACGAAAGAGGCGACGATCAGGATCAGGTGGCTGAGGCCACCACGAAGCCGCGGAAACCTCGGCTCAGTGCCGGGCAGGGCGGGCGTCATATCACTCATCGTAGTGAACCCAGTATCTTGTTGAGGCGAAGGAGAGGGCCGTAACGCCCGCGATGATGACCACCAGTACCCAGGCGAGGGCCGAGGCATAGCCCATGCGGAAGTAGCCGAAGGCCTCCTGGTAGAGATAGAGTGTGTAGAAGAGCGTCGAATTGATCGGTCCGCCGGTGCCGCCCGAAATGATGAAGGCAGGCGTGAAGGCCTTGAAGGCATCGATCGTCTGGATCACGACATTGAAGAAGATGACGGGGGACAGGAGCGGCAGGGTAATCTTGACGAATTGCCGCCGCGCCGAAGCGCCGTCCAGGCTCGCAGCCTCATACATGTCCGTCGGAATCTGGCGCAGGCCCGCAAGGAAGATGATCATGGGCGATCCGAACTGCCAGACCGATAGGATGACAAGAGTGTAAAGCGAATAGTTCGGGTTCGATATCCAGCTCGGGCCTTCGATGCCAAAGGTGGAGAGGGCGCTGTTGACCAAGCCGTTTGCGGCGAACAACTGGCGCCACAGGACGGCGATCGCGACAGACGCGCCAAGAAGCGATGGCAGATAGAAGATCGCGCGGTAGAGGCTGAGGCCGCGGAGGCCACGGTTCAACAACATCGCCACGCCGAGCGCAAACGTGAGTTTGAGGGGAACTGACAAGGCGACGTAGAGAAAGGTCACCTTCATCGCTGCGGTGAACTTCGGGTCTGCGGTCGCCATTCGCACGTAGTTTTCGGTACCTACCCATTCCGGACTGCTGAGCAGGTCGAAGTTGGTGAAGGACAGGTAGAGCGACATTAACGCCGGACCTAAAGTGAGGCCGAAGAAGCCGACCAGCCAGGGCAGAAGAAACAGATATCCCGTTCCGCCGCCGTGGAACCACGACCGTCCGGTGGGTATGGATGAGCGCATAGCGCCCGGATCACGGGTGCTCTCTGACTGGCTGGTCGGCATGGGATCAGCCTCGCTTCAGATTTGCCGAGGTTTCGGAGACGAGTGTTTCGCCGGCTTGCTCGGGCGTCGATTGCTCGAAGGCAACTTCCTGGCTGATCCGGGTCAGAACATTGTAGTTCTCGCCCGAACCCTTCGGCGGCGGCGGCGGTAGCGGCCCGGAATAGGCTTCTATGTGGCTGATGAACGCAAGTGCTTTGCGACCCACGTCGTCAACCTTGCTGGCCAGCGCGTCGCGGATTTCCGGTGCCGCCGGCACGCCGCGTTCGATGCCGAGGATGAGGGCACCTTCGGGCTCGCGGGCGAGGAAATTCGCCAGGGCGACAGCGATGTTCGGGTTTTTGGCGCCCGCCGTGACCGACAGCATCTGGGATGGCTTCAGGTAGTGGCCCGGCTTGCCCCCATCCAAAGTGGGGCAGGCAATCAGATCGAGCGTGGATTTTGCCAGCTTTTGATATCCAGCGAACTGGTTTGAGAAGGCAAAATCGGTTGCCGCAGTGCCAGTTGTTAGTGGCGCAGTCTCGATCGTGTTCTTGTAGAGCGCCTGGACGTCAGGCGGGACGCACCCGCCCGATGCGCGAATTTCGGACCAAAGCTTGAACCAGTCCGTAGCATCGGTCACGTCATAACCCAGGTTCCCATCGGCTGTATACAGCGACTTGCCGCGCTGCAGCAGCCAAGCCTCGAACGTGTTTTCCTGGCCGCTGCTGTCAGCCGTGGCGTAGAAATTCTTGCGTTTGCCGGCCTTGGCAAATGCCGCGCATTTTTCGGCGAACTGTTGCCAGGTCGTGCCGGAGGTTGGCGCCTCTACGCCCGCCTCTGCCCATGCGGCCTTGTCGATCAGTGTCGCAAAGGAGTTTACGCCAAGATTGACGCCGAACAGCTTCCCGCCGACGGAGCACGAAGCAAGGTTGGCGGCGCCGAAGTCGGCGATCTTGAGTTCTTTGCCCATGAAGTCGTCGAGCGGCACGATAGCCCCCCGGCCTGCATACTCGAACAAATAGCGGTAATCCATCTGGATCAGGTCCGGCGCATTTCCGCCAGCCACTTGGGTTGCCAGACGGGTCCAGTAGTCGTCCCAGCCCATGAATTCGGTTTCAACGCTTGAGCCACCATTCTTCTGCTCGAAGAGGTCTACCGCTTCATTGGTTCTGCGCGCGCGCTCTTCCGAGCCCCACCAGACCATCCTGATGCCGCCGTCCTGGGCGAAAGCGGAAATTTTGCCAAGCAGGGGCGTGAGTGAAACGCCAAGGCCGGCGACAAGAAGGTGCCGTCGTTTCAAATGCATGTTGTTCATGAAATCCTCCTCCCAATAAGATGGTGCTGGCACCCGCCTCGCACCTAAAGTTGCATGGTTTCCCCGGGATGCCCCTGCAATCTCTGACTGAAACTCCTCACGATAGCATGCCTCCCAGCTCGCTTCGTCCCGCCTGGTCCTCTCCAGACTGACCACAGGCTAGCGCAGGGTTCCAATCAGCACCAATACAAAATTTCCCTTGTCATATAAGTGCAGCTTATTATGCTGTCCTCATGGACAAATTCCTGCTGCAGTTCATGGCGATTGTCGAGGCTGGCTCGTTTGTCCGGGCGGCGGAGACTTTACTGATCTCGCAACCTGCCCTCACATACAACATGAAGAAGCTTGAGGAGGGTCTTGGTGTCCGGCTTCTCGAGCGCTCCTCACGCGGAATCCGACTGACGGAGTATGGCGAGACGCTGTATCAAAGCGGCGAAATGATGCGCCGGACCTATTCCAATGCACTCGACCGGATCGATCGGCAACGCGCAGAACTCGATCATGGTATCAGCATTGGAACTGGCTACTCGGTGTGGATCCTGTTTCTTCGAGACATGATGTTCGAATATGCTGCGCGGCATCCGAAGGCCCCGATCAATGTCAATATAGGCAACGCTCTCCGCGGTATGGATCAGCTTCTGGCAGGCGATATTTCCATTCTCGTCTCGCACCGGATCGAAAACCTGTCACGCGAGGAGGAACTCGTCTTTCGACCGCTGGGACTGACCCAGGACGAGTATTTCGCTCGCGAAGGGCATGTGCTGCATGAATGCCCGCGAAGCCGTGCCGAAATTCTGTCGTGGCCGACCACAATTGCATTTCCGCCCGAAGCGCGTCCGCGCCGGTTGCTCCGCAGTGGCGCCAGCACCGCCGCCGATCTCCCGCCCGGCAGTGCCGGTCACCAGTTCACGTCGAGCTCACTTGGCGCATGCATCGATTTCGCCCGTGCCACGAATGCGGTTTTGATCCACAATAACATCCTGAAGGGTCATCTGCGCGAACAGGGCCTGCTGCCGATCAAGACCTTGCCGGGCGACGAACTCAGGCCATGGCCCATGGGAATCTATACGCTGCGCGAGTTGCGCCAGGATGCGACGATCGATCTTTTGCTGGAAGACATCGCTCGGCGATGGAGCGGTATTGGCGCTCAGCAATAAGGATCAGCCGCGTCGTTCTGTTGCCCGGCCATCGATGATCTATAGCCGTGGCATGTTTCGACAAAGGAGCTTTTTCTTCGATCCGGTCAGGACCGGTGTTCAGGTGTCTGTCAGCTTTCAACGTCAGTGCAGGATCAAACGATCCATGACGGAAGGATATGGTCTTGCTGAAGACACTGCTGGCTTTCAGGCCCCGCCTGCGGAGCGAATGGTTGAGCGTGGCTGTTGCGGCCTATCTTCTAATACTGCTCAACGGCACCTTCTGGCATAAGTCGCTTGCCTACCTCAACGGCGAGACATTTGCGCTTTTGACGCTGATGATTGGCTTGTTTGCCGGCTTTGTCGCGATCAGCGTGACCTTCTCGGCAAAGTTTGTCATCAAGCCCGTCTTGATCCTGTTCGTGATCTCCAGTGTCGCATCTGCCTGGTTCATGGATCACTTCGGGGTCGTCATCGACGGCGAAATGATTCGCAATGCCGTTGAAACGAACACCGCCGAGGCAGGGCATCTGATCACCGGTGCGTTCATCATCCATATTCTGCTTTATGGTGTTCTGCCGTCGGTATTCATCCTGTGGGTCAAGGTCGTCCACCGTCCGATCCTTGCCAAGGTTGGGGTCAATCTCCTCGTCATCTTGCCTTGCGTTCTGGTGTTGGCTGGCTCGGCCTATCTCAACAGCGGTACATATATCTTCAACATTCGCGAACATCGCGACTGGTTCCGCACGCTTAATCCCTTCTTTCCCATGGCGAGTGCGGCGGGTTTCGTAATCGGTCAGACGAAGGAACGAAACATCGTCGTGGAGTCCCTCGGTACGGATGCGAAAGTGGCGGATGAGCGGAAAGCCAGCGGCCGTAAGCCGCGTGTGACGATCTTGGTTGTCGGCGAAACCGCGCGTGCGCAGAACTTCCAGCTTGGTGGGTACAGGCGAGAGACCAATCCGCAGCTTGCGAAGCAAGACATTGTTTATTTCCAAGACACATCGAGCTGTGGCACGGCAACGGCGGTTTCGCTTCCTTGCATGTTTTCGGTCTATGGCCGCTCGGGCTATTCCCACGCCAAGGGGCTGGCCACCGAGAACCTGATGGATGTGCTCAAACATGCGGGCGTCAAGACGGAATGGTGGGACAACAACACGGGCGATAAGCACGTGGCTGACCGCACGCAGAAGACGGAATTCTTCAAGTCAGATGACGCGCGCTTCTGTTCCGGCGGGGAATGCCTTGATGACATTCTGCTCGATGGTCTCGGCGCCAGGTTGGACAAGGTCGACGGTGACACCGTCCTTGTGCTGCATCAGTTGGGCAACCACGGCCCCGCCTACTATCTGCGCTATCCCGAAGCCTACCGAAAATTCGTTCCCGACTGTCAAACCGTTGAGTTTGAGGCGTGTTCGCCGGAGACGATCACGAATGCCTATGACAATGCGATCCTGTATACTGACCACATCCTGTCTGAAGTGATAGAGACGCTGAAGGCACGTCAGGACCGTTTCGACGGTGCCATGATCTATATGTCGGACCACGGCGAATCCCTTGGAGAAAATGGTCTCTACCTGCACGGCGCTCCATACATGTTCGCGCCTGTGCAACAGACGAAAATCCCCTTCGTGGTTTGGACTGCACCTGGGCTCGATCGCTCTGTCGGCATCGACAAGGCTTGCCTTGGTGGGAATGTGAAAACACCACACTCGCATGACAACCTCTTCCATAGCGTCCTTGGACTGATGCAGGTGAGAACCCAAGTCTATGACCCCCGGCTGGACATCTTCGCCGGTTGCAAGACTGGAGCCACGTCATGAGCACGGACACGCGCGTCCGGTACCGTAAGCTAGATGGCTTTGCCCATCTTCGTGCGGCTGCCGGTTATTCGGCCGGCGGTCTGTCGCGCCTCTGGAAGGAGGCCGCTTTCCGCCACGAAATCCTCGCCGGGATCAGCCTTGCCGCGATCTATGGCTGGCTGCATGTGAAGCCCTCCATTGCGCTAGCCGCTGTTGTACTCTTCCTTCTTCTGATCGCTGCAGAGGCCCTGAACACGGCAATCGAGGAGATCATTGACCGGATCTCGCCGGAGATCTCCGAGACGGGGCGCCATGCCAAGGATCTCGGTTCGCTTGCCGTCTTTTGCATGATTGCGGCCAACGCTGTGCTACTCGGCTATGCCGTGGCGACCTTCCTTCTTGGGTAGGGCTTTATCCTGCGGTTTGCCGCGAACCGTCTTTCATGGCTAAACGTTCAAGAAATGAAAATGACGGGTGCACCGCATCTCTGGTGGTGGGGGGCAAGTAGATCCCTCGAACGTCGCGAAGCGCATGGAGAGACTGCCGGGAGATTGCGAGTAAGTCGAGGTCTGATCAAGATTCTTGCTGATGCGCATACCATTTGGTACAAGCTTTGACGTCGTCCGCCACAATCTGGGACGAACCGACGCTGCCAGCCAGGGCCCAGCGAGAAACGCTTAGGTTTGGTCTATCCCTGACTGCAGGTGGTTCGCTCAGTCGCTACTTTGCATGACGATGAACTGGAAGGTCTGCGGGTCGAAAAAGGCTTCGACCTTGTGACCTTCGGCATTGATAGCATCGGCTTCGTAGCAGCCGTCTTCGGCCTTGATTGACAGAACATCCCAACCTGCGGCTTCGAGCTTGGTCTCCAGCGCTTCGCGTGGTTGCCAGTCAGCCATCGGCACGGAACATTTTTCAGAAGCGAATGCGGTGCCGCCAAGACCGGCAAAGACGAAAAAGGATATGGTGATAGGGCGCATCTTGGCGTGTACCTTTCCATTTTGGATACGCCATAAAGGTGCCGCCAGAAGCTGACAGCCACCTGAAGCCAGACTGCACACCTTGCGGGTGGTTCAGCAGCCTGTCAGTTTCCAAGGCGACAGGTGTTGGTGGGTAGCTTCTCTAAGGTTTGGAAGATGCGCGTTTTATTGGTCGAGGATGACGATCTCCTGGGGGATGCCGTAAGAACACATGTTCACCGCCAGGGCCATGCAATCGACTGGTCTCTGTCTTGCGACGAGGCTGAGGCTAGCCTTGCTGCGGCAAATTATGATCTCGTCCTGCTCGACCTGCGGCTGCCTGATGGCAATGGCCTGGACATTCTAAAGGGCTTACGCGCACGCCGGGACGCCACACCTGTAATCATCATGACGGCGCATGACCAGGTTTCCGACAGGATTGCGGGGTTGAACGCTGGAGCCGACGACTATCTGGTCAAGCCGGTCGACCTCGGAGAATTGCAGGCTCGCATTCACGCTGTTGCGCGCCGCTATGGAACGCACAAATTACCCGCCTTCGTCGTGAGAGGCATATCCATATATCCGTCAGACCGTCGAATTACGGATCAGAATGGTGAGGACATTGCAATCTCTTCCCGGGAATGGGCCGTTCTCGACCGTCTGATTGCAAGAAAAAAGGCGATTGTCTCAAAGGCGCAGATCGAGGAGGCGCTTTACGAGTTTGGTGCCGAAGTGGAGAGCAACACGGTCGAGGTCTATGTGAGCCGGCTGCGTCGGAAACTGGGTAAGGAGACAATCGAGACGGTGCGCGGCGTCGGCTACAGGATGTCCGCCGATGCGTCGTAATCAATACAGCCTTTCCGGACATCTTGTCCTGTCGATCTCTGTCATGCTCGCTATCCTGTGGGCTGTCGGTGTCGGACTGGCAATCCATGTCATGCGCGGGGAATTTGACGAGGTTTTCGACAGTGGCCTGCAGGAAACGACCGAGCGGCTTGCCCCGCTTGTCGTTGACGATTTCTTCCGTCGAGACACAGTTGATGAACCCTATCGGATTGCTCAGTTGCGCAGCGATAGCACCGATGAGTACCTGACTTATCAGGTGAGGGATGCGAGCGGCCGGGTTCTGATGCATTCGCATAATGTCGATGCTGTCCCTTATCCGGCGCCGCTTGTGCCTGGCTTCTGGAGTGAGGGTGATCGCCGCTTTTTTACAGTCGCGACGATCAAGGACACCTTGTTTATCCAGGTTGCGGATTCGCTCGAGCACCGGCAGGAAGCAACGCTCGAAAGCGCGATTGCCCTGCTGTCCCCAATCCTGTTTCTCCTGCCGATCGCCATGCTCGCGACCGGCTGGATCGTCGTGCGTGCGACGAAGCCTATTGATAACCTTCGCGTGGCGATCAGTGCGCGAGACGGTGCAAATCTGGAGCCGATCGACATTGCCGGATTGCCGGCCGAAATTGCAACCATTCCGCTTTCGGTCAATACCCTGCTTGGGCGCTTGAAATTGGCGATGCAGGCCGAGCGCGATCTGGCTGCAAACAGTGCGCACGAGCTGAGAACACCTTTGGCAGGCGCACTTGCACAGACCGAACTTCTCGCCGGACAACTGGAGCGACCGTCCGACAAGGCGCGTGCCGATCGCGTGCTCGAAGCATTGCGCCGCCTGTCTCAGATGCTGGAAAAATTGTTGCAGCTATCGCGCGCTGAGGCTGGTATTGGGCTGGCCGACAGTGTCCTCGATCTCTCGGCCTTGTTCGATTTGCTCGTCGAGGAGTTTCGCCGGACAAACCCTTCAAGCCAAGTGGAGATCGTGCGAAAGGGAAGTCAGGCGCCGATCGTCAAGCGGCTCGATCCAGATGCTTTCGCCATCGCCTTCAACAATATTCTCGAAAATGCGCAGCGTTACGGCATGCCCGGGCACCCAATCACCATCATTCATGATCCCGCAGGCCGGATCACCGTCAGTAATGTTGTCGTCGATCCGCTCGAACCGGACGTAAACATTTATCGCCGCCGCTTCCGACGTGGCAATTCCCGCGCACCCGGTTCCGGTCTGGGGCTTGCAATCGTCGATACACTGATGAGCCAGATGGGCGGCGCTCTGGTGCTGGGGTCGCGAAACGCGGCCAATGGCGATGTGGTGTTTGAATGCACACTCGATTTGGACGCGTCCAATGCTGCCACTATGCAGGCAAGGTAGCCGTATCCAAAGAATGCTGGCTTTGTTGCGACACCATGTTGATTGTCCAAATACCTCAATTTTACGGGTTCACTTCAGAGATATCTTAACAAAGCTGTGCTGAATTGGCTCTCAAAGGAGAGTTTCTTCATGCGCTTTTTGTTCAGTCTGGTCTTCGGACTTATCATTGCAATGACCCAGCACAGTGGTGCCTTGGCTCAGCAGCAATGGGTGGCAGCCAACGCGACGAAGCAGGTGAACTATACGCTCGACAATGTCAGTTGGGTGCCCCTTACCAAGGGAATGTCTGTTCCGGACAAGGCCTGGATTTCAACAGGTCCGCGTGGTCGCGTGCAGCTGGTCCGCGGTACAGAGAGCATTTCCTTCCAACCCAATACAGTGGCAGCGATCGTCGACCGCAGCGGTCTCTTCACGCGCAAGACCGAAGTCGTCCAGCAGGTCGGCGAGATTACGCTGCAAATCGAGAAGCGGCAGAAGCCGCACACCACTGTTCAGACCCCTTTCCTCGCGGCCGTGGTCAAAGGAACAGGATTTACCGTCTCTGTTACCAAAACGAGTGCGAATGTCGCCGTCGATCATGGGCTTGTCCAAGTGACGAGTTTTGAAAGCGGTCAGCGTAGCGATGTCGGCGCTGGACAGGGTGCCCGGGTCGATGCTGGCGGAATGACGGTCGTTGGCGTCAAGAGTAAGCCGAGTATCACACGCGTAGCCAAATCGTCTGCCGTTGTCCCTGCGATCGGTGCACCGCCCAAGGCCAGTGCCTCACCCGCCAAAACGAATTCCAAATCATCTTCCGACAAGTCGAACAGTGGGAATGGTTCGTCGAACTCCAACTCGGGCGGCAATGGAAACAGCGGTGGCAATGGAAATGGCAATTCTGGTGGGAACGGGAATGGCAATTCCGGGGGTAACGGCAATGCTGGAGGAAACGGTAACTCCGGTGGAAACGGGAACGGGAACGCTGGGGGCAACGGGAATGGGAATGGGAACGGCAATGGTAACGGCAATGGCAACGACGGTGAAGATGAAGACGATGATGATTGATGCGCTCATCGCCCCGGCCGTAGTCCATAGTCCTAACTCGAAGGGCCAATAGGCCGAAGCTGAGCATGCAAAAATTCAGCCACGTTTTCCCTGGAGTGGGAAGATCCTCGGCTCACCGGATCGCCGTGATTGCTCTGATTATGGCGCTTCCTCTGGTCGTGCCGGGGCTCTCCCTCACCCGGCATGTTGACAACCAGTTGTCAGAGTTCCGTTTCGCGGCGGCGCCACGGTTGGCCACGGGCGGGTTCGTTTACGCGGCCATTGATCAGAAGAGCCTGCAAGCGGTCGGAACCTGGCCTTGGCCACGCGACGTGCATGCACAGCTTGTCGATCGTCTGATTGCGGCAGGTGCCCGCGACGTTTTTCTCGACATAGATTTTAGCACGCCCTCTTCTCCGTCAGGCGACGCTCGTCTCGCCCGCGCGCTCGAAGAGGCAGGCGGCGGCATCATCTTGCCGCTGTTTCGTCAAAACCTCGGTGCTGCTGCCTCCGACCCATTGATCGTGACGGCGCCAATACCCCAGCTTGCCGAACATGCCTGGCCGGCTTTGGTTGATGTCACGGTCGATGACGATGGACTCGTCCGATCCTTCCCAGTGACAGAGGCGGTCGCAGGCGTTCCGACGCAGTCTGCTGCGGCGGTTCTATCAGGCTTTTCCGATCCTGATGTTTCTCGCCTTGCC
Source organism: Rhizobium sp. G187 (assembly GCF_051549525.1). Lineage (NCBI taxonomy): Bacteria > Pseudomonadati > Pseudomonadota > Alphaproteobacteria > Hyphomicrobiales > Rhizobiaceae > Rhizobium > Rhizobium sp. G187. Next base: position 289,033 of record NZ_JBPUGM010000005.1, on the reverse strand, counting down.
ATCGACTATTCCATACGGCCTGAGACGGTTCCGGCCTATTCTGTGTCGGACATCCTCTCCGGGAAAGTTGCCGAGGCGGAGCTGAAGGATCGGGCAGTCGTCGTCGGTGCGCATGCCACCGAATTGAAGGATCTCTTCACTGTTCCAGTTTACGGCATTCTAAGCGGCCCGATGCTGCACGTACTGGCGGCAGAAACGCTGGCACAGGGACGAATTCTCAAAACTCTGCGTATTGAACCCATCGCGTTCCTTTTTGCGGCACTGGTGGTCACCTACTCTCTATTTCTACGCCATCGTTCACTGATGCTGCCCCTGGCATCCGCTTTCGCCCTCATTTCCACCACGGAAATGGTTGCCTTCCTGCTGTTCAAACAAATGGCATTGGTCATTCCGACAGCGACCTTGTGGGCCATTTTGGTTGCTGGCCTGATTATGCTGCTGACCGAACGCATGGGCCTGAGCAGCTGGATTGCCGAACTTGTAACAGCCGAAAACCGGGATATTCGGCGCATCTTGAAGCGCGTCATCAGCGATAGCGTCGATCCCGTGATTATCCTGGACGAGAACCTTAAACTTCTCGATGCCAGCGAAACCATGGTGACGATGCTCGCGCTTCCGGGGGGTGTCTCTCGTGGCACCTCGCTTGAGGCCTTCGCTCCGTCGGGCATGGTTGCGGCTGTCCGCGATCTGCAGGCGCGTCACAAGCAAGACGTGTCGCGCGTGCGCAGTGATTGCGTTGAGTTCAGCCAGCAGACAATGGAGGGATCGCGGCAACTCGAATTGGCCATAACCATCTCGTCTCTCGAAACCAGGCTTGGCGGCGAGACCTCTCCTGCCGGCTCTCATGTCGTGTGTCTCACCTTGCGTGATGTGACAGCGCGGCGGATCTACGAAATGCGCCTTAAGGAGATGGCGCGTGTCGATGAATTGACTGGTGCGCTTACGCGCCGAGGTCTCGTGGAAACGATCGAGGAGAGCCCTGGCGACTGGTACTATCTCGCGGTCGACTTGCATCGCTTCAGCCAACTCAACGCGACCCTCGGCCGAGAAAAGGGCGATATGGTGCTTAAGGCGGTGGCCGCCCGCATCCGCGAGCATGCGGTGCCAAACGGGGTGGTCGCTCGCATCGATGGTGATGTGCTTTGCTGCGCCCTTCCCGCAACCGCGGGTCCTGCCGGTCTGACGGAGCAGGCGGAACGATTGATGGCGCTTTTCAACTGGCCTTTCGAGGCTGGTGGGATCAAGGTCGAGCTTGATGCCAGGGCCGGCATATGCCTGGGCTCCTCCAGCCTTGGACCTGCATCGCGCTGGATCGAGGCGGCTGAAATGGCGCTGGACGATGCCAAGCGGGTGGTCGGTCGCGGCTGGCGTTCATATGATCCGGCGACGGCTCTCCGGCATGCCCGGTCACGAATGATCGAGGCCGAAATGAAGACTGCGCTCGAACAGGGCCAGTTCTTCCTCCTTTATCAGCCGCAGGTCGACCTCTCCTCTGGTCAGCTGACAGGAGTTGAGGCGCTGATGCGCTGGCAACATCCGGGCCTCGGCATGATCTCGCCGCTGGAATTCGTGAATATCGCCGAAGCCAATGGTTTCATCTGCGATCTGGGACGTTTTCTATTTGAGGAGGCATGCAAGGCGGCCATGGCCTGGCCATCGCATGTCAGTGTTGCCGTCAATGTATCGCCTGTCCAGTTCGCCAGAGGCACGGTTCTAGATGACGTCGTCCGGGCCTTGGAGACGAGTGGTCTTTCTCCGGAGCGGCTGCATCTCGAAATCACCGAGTCCACCATGCTGGATCGCTCCGAAGCGCTGCTTGCGACGCTTCATGCCTTGCGCAGCCTTGGCGTCAGTCTTGCGCTGGATGATTTTGGTACCGGCTATTCTTCGCTGAGTTATGTCTCTGGCCTGCCATTGGACAAGCTCAAGATCGATCAGGCCTTCGTGCGTAATCTTGTCAACGATCCTGCCATGCAGTCGATCGTCATTGCGGTGACGTCGCTTGCCCATGGGCTGGGTCTTAAGGTAGTGTGTGAGGGAATTGAGACCGTCGAGCAAAGCCGGATGCTTCTCGATTTCGGATGCGAGCAGGGGCAGGGTTATTTTTTCGGTCGCCCGGCAACCGCCCAACGCATTCTTGAAATGGCGACGGCCTCTGTCGCACGATCCTTTGGCAATCGGGTAAACGGCTGAAGCGCGGTCTTTGCCGGCAACCATTAGGGCGCCTTGAGATAGGCCAGTACCGACTCTGAAATCATCGCCTTGTGCCGTGCATAGACCATAGGCTCCGTCAGGTCCCTCTGGAAGATGGTGCCGAATGTGTAGCGGTTGGACACGCGAAAGAAACAGAAGGCACTGATCAGCATGTGCAGGTCGATGGCATCGGCCCGCCGCCGGAAGATGCCTGCGTCAATTCCTCTGTCGATGATGTTTTGAATGGTTCGGATGACGGATATGTTGAGGTCCGCAATCTCGCTGGACCGCTTCATGTGCATGGCGTGATGAATGTTCTCGATACTAACGAGGCGAACGAAGTCCGGGTTCTGTTCGTCGTGGTCAAAGGTCGTACTGATCAGTTGCCGAAGCGCTTCCTCCGGGGGCAGTTCGGCCAATTGAAGATCGGCTTCCAGCGAGCGGATTTTTCGATACGCCTTTTCCAGAACGGCGAGATAAAGGCCTTCCTTGCTGCCGTAGTAGTAATAGATCATCCGCTTCGACGTGCGGGTTTTCTCGGCGATCGAATCCACGCGGGCGCCGGATAGGCCGAACTCGGCAAATTCCCGCGTGGCGACCTCGAGGATGTCATCCTTCGTTCGCTCGGGATCATTCTTTCGCATGTCCCTTGTCGTCTTCGCCATGTCTTCCCCCATTCCCGCCAGCGCCAACTGGCTCGTGTCGTGCCTGTTCCAAGGCATGCAACAGCTCGTTCATAGTGTCCGCAAACGAAGGGATCAATCTACAACGCATTGACACTAACTAGTTAGTACATTATTCAAGCGGTCATGGAGAACCCGTCTGGGTGCAAAAATCTACGCACCCACCCATCAAGAAGCAAATACAGTGATGGTCGGAAGCAGAGATATGAAGCGAGCGGGGCTCATCGGTTTCGGGATACAGCGGTCTTTGACGCCAGCCATGCATATGCGTGAGGGTGCGGCTCAAGGGGTCGACTATCAATACGAGCTGATTGATCTGGCTGAGCGCAATCTATCGACCGATGCGCTGGAAGACCTTCTTGCAGAAGCCGAGGCGCGTGGCTTTTGTGGTCTGAATATCACCTATCCCTGCAAGCAGAAGGTTTTACCGCTGCTCCACGACATGTCCGTGGATGCGCAAAAACTCGGGGCGGTCAACACTGTCGTACTGCGGGATGGCAGGCGGGTCGGCCATAATACCGACTGGTGGGGTTTCGCCGAAGGTCTCCGGCGGCAGTTGCCCGAAGCTGACCTGTCCTCAGTGGTTCAGATCGGGGCTGGAGGTGCAGGTGCTGCAACTGCATTTGCCATCTTGCAGATGGGTGCAGTGGCCCTGACAATTTTCGACCTGGATGGCGCGCGCGCTCGCGAATTGGCAGGCATCATGGGGGGGCTTTTCCCGAATGCTGAAGTGAGAGGCGGCATGGATCTTGACGCGGCCATGGCCAAGGCAACGGGATTGGTCCACGCGACGCCGATGGGTATGGACAAACATCCCGGCCTGCCGCTGCCCGCTGAACTGCTCAATCCGCCGCTATGGGTGGCGGAGATCGTCTATTTTCCCCTTGATACGGCGCTTGTGAAGGCGGCCCGTGATCGGGGGTGTCGGGTGGCGAATGGCGGTGGCATGGCCGTGTTTCAGGCGGTTGGTGCATTCTCGCTATTTACCGGGCTTGAGCCCGATGTGGATCGCATGCTCAATCATTTTCAGCAGTTGACGGGGGGCAGCGATACCGCGCTTGCACGCATGGCCTGACCACCATCAGCATTGTGTGTCGCGCTTGAAAGATTTTTGGTCGATCGGCCATCCGGCCGATCAGGGAGAAGCAGGTTCCGAGCCCGAGGAGGGGCAGGGACAAGAGGAGGATGACATGAATTTTGCAATTTCACGCCGCAAGTTTCTCGCAGGCTCGGTCGCCATCGGCGCACTGGCAGGGACGTCCATGGCCGCTACTGCTCAGGAGGCGGTAACCCTGAAACTGTCCGCAGTGTTCTCCGAGCAGGACATCCGTGCGGGCATGGTCAAGATGTTCGCCGAAGAACTCAAGGATGGCTTCAAGGTGGAAGCGTTCTTTGGTGGCACTTTGTTCAAGCAGGGTACGGAACTCGTCGCGCTGCAGCGCGGCAACTTGCAGATGGGCAACATCGCGCCACAGGATATTGCAAAACAGATACCGGAATGGTCTGTTCTGACTTCGGCCTATCTGTTCCGCGATGCAGCCCATGTCCGCGCTTTCTTCGCCAGCGATATTGGCGCCGAGTTCAAGGCAATGGCGGAGGAAAAGGCCGGTGTCCACATTCTCGGGCCGACCTATTTCGGTGCTCGCCAGGTGGGCCTGAAGTCTGACAAGAAGATCACGACTCCGGCCGACCTTTCCGGCGTCAAGTTGCGCATGCCGGGTGGCGACGCTTGGCAGTTCCTTGGCGAAGCTCTGGGGGCAAACCCCGTGCCCATGGCCTATGCTGAAGTCTATACCGGCTTGCAGACCGGCGCGATCGACGGTCAGGACAATCCGCTCCCCAACGTCAAGAACATGAAGTTTTATGAAGTCATGTCGCAGATTGTCATGACGTCGCATCTGATCGGCTACGATCTGCTTACTATCTCTGCAGAGGTGTGGAAGGGGCTTTCTCCTGAACAGCAGGCGAAGGTTCAGGCAGCCGCCGACAAGGCAATGCAGTGGAGCGAAGAACAGCACCTGGCGCACGAGAAGACCCTGCTTGAGGAGTTCAAGGCGGCTGGCTTGCAGATTTATGAGCCTGATGTTGCAGCCTTCCGCAAATTTGCCCAGGAGAAGTATCTGGCGTCCGATCTTGCCAAGTCCTGGCCAGAAGGGATCCTGGACAAGGTCGCCGCCCTCTGAGGCTCATCCCGTTGTTGCATGCGAGCCGGCATCAGTCGGCTCGCATCACAATCTGAAAGTCGTCGTCAATGGACACTCGATTTGCCAATTGGGGTGGGTGGCTGAGGCACCGTGCGGAAAATCTGCTCGCGGCCATGCTTCTCGCCATGTTCGTGATCTTCCTGTTGCAGATCGCGTCACGATACGTCTTCAACCTGTCCATCGGCTGGACCCACGAGGTGAGTGTCGCGCTCTGGATCTGGATGGTGCTGTTCGGCTCCGCCTTTGTCGTCCGTGAAGTAGATGAGATCCGCTTTGATCTGTTCTGGGGAAGCGCAAGCGCTAACGGCCTGCGGGTCATGCAGATCATCGGCTCGCTCTCGCTAGCTGCACTGTTTCTTTGGTCGCTGCCCGCAGTCATCGACTATGTGACGTTCATGAAGGTCGAGAGCACGGCCTATTTGAAGATCCGGTTCGACGTCCTCTATTGCATCTATGTCGTCTTCGCGATTGCCATGATTATCCGGCATATCTGGCTCTGTGTGCTCGCATTTCGCGGTAAGGCACCTGAAGGCTTCGACCCGACGAAAGCGAGTTCAGGCGTATGAACCTTGCAAGCCCCTTCTCCATCTCGATCGTGGTCATCACGATCCTCGCCTTCCTCGGCCTGCCGATCGGCTTGTCGATGATCTGCGGTTCAATTCTCTATCTCGGTCTGTCCGGCGCCGATATGGGGATTGTTGCCGAACAGTTCCTAAACGGCATGTATTCCAACTACGTCATTCTGGCGGTGCCTCTGTTCATTCTGGCTGCCGAGTTAATGAACATTGGCTCGATGACCGAACGTCTTCTTTCCTTCTGCAACGTCCTTGTTGGCCGCTTTCGTGGCGGGCTCGCCCAGGTCAACGTGGTGCAGAGCATCATCTTTGCTGGCATGTCCGGCTCGGCCATTGCCGATGCCGCCGGAACGGGCAGCATGATGCAGAAGCTGATGACACAGGGTGGCCGCTACACGCCGAGCTTCGCCGCCGCTTTGACGGCCGTGACCGCAGTCATCGGTCCTATTATTCCTCCGTCGATTCCGATGGTAATCTATTCGCTCGTCTCTGATGCATCGATCGGCTACCTCTTTCTCGCTGGCATGGTGCCGGGCCTGATGATGGCTGCCGTGCAGATGGTGCAAGTAGCGATTACCGCCCGCCGGCAGAACTTCCCGGTCGAAGCGGCCGTACCCATGAAAGAGATCCCAGGTATTACCTGGCGGGCTGCGCCGGCACTGTTCATGCCGATCCTCCTGCTGGGATGCATATATTCCGGCATCACGACACCGACAGAAGCGGCCGCGCTGGCCGCGGCCTATGCGCTGTTCATCTCTGCCGTGATCTACCGGAGCATCAGCGTCGACGCGCTCTACCGGGCACTCCTGGTCAGTTCAAAGACCACCGCATCGATCGGCATGCTGATCGCCGGCGCGCTCGTCTTCAACTATGTTGTCACCATCGAGAATATCCCGGAAAGCATCAAGGTCCTGCTGACCAGCTGGGAAATGTCGCCAACGGTCTTCCTGATCTTCGTCAATGTGCTCCTGCTCCTCCTCGGATGCTTCCTTGAGGGCACGACCATTCTCCTGATCGTCGTACCGGTGCTGATCCCGACGGCCCAGGCGCTTGGCATTGATCTGGTCCATTTCGGGGTTGTTGTCGTGGTCAACATCATGCTCGGTCTGGTCACGCCGCCCTATGGATTGCTGCTGTTCATCGTTGCGAAGATTTCGGGCGCCCCGCTGCGCGATATCGTCCGCGATGCGGCGCCCTTCATCTTCTGGATGGTACTGTGCCTTGGCATCATCACCTTTATTCCGGCGACAGCGCTCTGGCTTCCCCGTCTGATGGGCTATCAGGGTTGAGGTGTGGATATGGCAGAGAACAAGCCGCTCTATATCCTCAATGGGCCCAATCTCAATCGGCTGGGTCGCCGCGAGCCTGAAATCTATGGGTACTACACGCTGTCGGATGTTGAAGGCTGGTGCCGGGAGGCGGCAGGCGATTGGCCGGTCGTCTTCCGGCAGACGAACAGCGAAGAGCGATTGATCGAAGATGTCCATGAGGCGATCGACGAGGCCGCGGGGATCCTGATCAATCCTGCCGCCTTCACCTTCACATCTCTGGCCCTTCTCGATGCGTTGAAGATGTTCACAGGGCCGATCATCGAATTCCACATCAGCAACGTCCATAGACGCGAGCCCCTCTATCACAAGTCACTGGTCTCGACCACGGCGACCGCCGTGATGGCGGGTCTCGGGGCGACGGGATACCCGCATGCCGTCAGAGCCTTGACGCTTTTGGTGGCGGAGGGCCGGCGCTGAAGCGATCCGGCTTTGGCGATTACGAAGGAGATCGACGATGAAAACCTCGATTGCGACCGTTTCGATCAGTGGTGAATTCGAGGAGAAGCTCTCGGCGATTGCCCGGGCCGGTTTCGATGCCATCGAGATTTTCGAGAATGATTTCTTGGCCTTCGACCGCTCACCGGCCGATGTCGGCAAGATGGTCCGCGATCATGGGCTGACCGTGTCACTCTTTCAGCCCTTCCGCGATTTTGAAGGCATGCCAGAGCCGTTCCGAAGCCGGAATTTTGATCGGGCCGAGCGCAAGTTTGACCTGATGGCTGAGCTTGGAACGGATCTGATGCTGATCTGCTCCAACACCTCCCCAGTCTCTTTAGGCGGCATTGACCGCGCTGCTGCCGATTTTGCTGAACTCGGCGAACGCGCGGCCAAGCGTGGTCTGCGCGTCGGGTATGAAGCTTTGGCTTGGGGGCGTCATATCCACGATCACAGGGATGCCTGGGAGATCGTGCGGCGAGCCGATCACAAGAATATCGGCTTGATCCTCGATAGCTTCCACACGCTGGCGCGCAAGATAGAGGTGAATTCGATCCGCTCCATTCCGGGGGACCGCATCTTCATCGTTCAGCTCGCCGATGCACCGCTGATCGAGATGGATCTGCTCTACTGGTCGCGACATTTCCGCAATATGCCGGGCGAGGGGGATCTGCCGGTCGCTGCCTTCATGCAGGCGGTGGCGGCGACAGGCTATGACGGCTTTCTCTCGCTTGAGATCTTTAACGACCAGTTCCGTGGTGGGTCCCCGGAGGCGATTTCCAAAGATGGTCGGCGCTCCCTTGTCTATCTGATGGATCAGGTGAAGAGGGCGGAGCCCGACATCCGTATGCCGGTTCCCGTCATGCCAGCACGGGCTGAAGTCTCCGGGATCGCCTTTATCGAGTTTGCCGTCGGCGAAAATGACGGACAGGACCTTGAAGCTCTATTTTCGATCCTCGGCTTCAGACCAGTCGGTCAGCATCGGTCAAAGGCTGTTACGTTGTTTCGTCAAGGGGATATCCAGCTGATCGTCAACAGGGAGGAGAAGGGTTTCGCCAATGCCTCCTATCTTGTCCACGGTGCCAATGCCTATGCTTTCGGCTTGACGGTCGATGACGCAAAGGCTGCTCATGAGCGTGCTTTGCAACTGGGAGCCGAGGATTTTTGCCAAGCTGTAGGTCCCGGAGAGATGCAGGTGCCAGCCATTCGTGGGGTGGGCGGCGGCATAGTCTACTTCCTCGACACAAAGAGCGAACTTGCGAAGATCTGGGATGCCGAATTTGTACCAATCGCGAACGAAAATTCGGTTTCTGATATTGGGCTGATCCGGATCGATCATCTGGCCCAGACCACACGCTACGAAGAAATGCTGACCTGGCTTCTCTTCTACACCTCCCAGCTAGCCACCCGCAAAACACCCATGGTCGATATCATCGATCCGGCCGGTGTCGTGCGAAGCCAGGTGGTGGAAACACCAGATGGCAGCCTGCGGATCACGTTGAATGGTGCGGAGAACCGCAACACACTTGCCGGCCGTTTCATCGCCGAGACCTTTGGCTCGGGTATCCAGCACATCGCCTTTGAAACGGGCGATATATTGAAAACCGCACAAGCCCTTGCAACCAAGGGCTTCAGGTCGCTGGTAATCTCCCCGAATTACTATGAAGACATCGAAGCACGATTTGGCCTTGAGCCCAGTCTGATCGAACGGATGAAGTCTCTGAACATCCTCTACGACAAGGATGAGACCGGTGAATATTTCCAGCTCTATTCGCCAACCTATGGGGAAGGCTTCTTCTTCGAGATTGTGCAGCGAAAGGGCTATTCCGGCTATGGCGCACCCAACGCAATTTTCCGCATTGCGGCCCTGCGGCGCTATCTGCGGCCCCAGGGGATGCCGAAATAGGCTGATTTAGTGCTCCATGAAAAGATCTTGAAACATATCTTTTCTAGACCAAGACACCGTGTCGGATCAGTGCCCTTGGCCGCATCATCTGAATGATGCGTATACGGGTCACAGATGGCCCTGATGTTCCCTAGGGGCATCTTTATGGGGTCGGAATCGGAAATTCTGGCTGCGGTTGGGCGCCGATTGAAGGCCGTGCGCGTGGCAGCGGTGCGCGCGACCACACTGCTGAAAGTCGCCTGTGTACTCGGTCTGCAGATGATGCTCATACCGCAGGCAGGTCCCCGCAGTCGACGCGCTTCTGCATCGGGATGCAGAAGATGAGCGCCCTGCCTTCAGTTCCAAGGGCGAGGAAGCCTAGAATGCCCCCAGTCCGTGCAGCGTCCCAAATTGATCCTGTCGCTCAATTTGCAGCGCAATAATATGCGGCTCGGCACGATCGTCAGGACGCCTTGCGATTTCAACGCGTTCAGCTTCGATGATGCCGATGTACGACAGGCGGGCTACCTGTTCTCAGCCTGTCATTTTAGGCTGCCATGGCCGGGTTGCGCAAGGATCCGGTACCGCTTGGCTGCGCACTGCCGGCTTCAGTGACGATCAGCGCAAGAAAGGTCGATTTCGGTTCTTGGCAGTGCCGAGCAATATAGGGCTGGCGAAACGAGCAAGAACAGAGAGACTTTCTGAATCGTCCAAGCGCACGGCCTTGACGGTTGCCCCACGCCAATTGCCAACGCGCCACAGTGTGATTAGAGGTCAGAATTATAAGTCTGTTTTCGATGCCGTGCGGATTTTTCTGTTCTCATATCGCCGAGGTTTTTCAAGATGACGAGTTATATAGCGGGCCTACCGGCCTTTCTTAGCTACTTTTCCATCGGCCTCTTTTGCTACGCAGCTTTTGCCGCGATCTACACGCGTTTGACGCCCCAGAGGGAAGCGCAGTTGATCCGTGAGGGCAATCTTGCCGCTATCGTGGCGTTTCTCGGTGCGCTGCTTGGCTTCAGTCTGCCGCTTGCTTCAGCGGCAGCGCATTCTGTGAGCCTGATCGACTTTGTTATCTGGGCTTTGATCGGTATCGCGATCCAGGTTCTTGCATTCTACATTGCCAACTTCACCATGCGAGACCTGCACAGAAAAATCACCGATGGGAACGTTGCAGCCGGCCTCTGGGGTGGCGGCATTGCTGTGGTGGTCGGCATCCTCAATGCCGCCTGTATGACATATTGAGAGTTTTCCCATGCGCAGACGTCTGATCGGGGATCACCCGTATCTTGCCTTGGGTACAATTGCCGCGACGGCATTTGTGCTGTCGACTTGCTCGGGTGATGAGGCGGTCGTCTTTTCCTCGGCTGACCAATGCCTGACCTCTGACATGGACCCCGAAGTGTGCCGCGCTGCGGCTGCGGATGCCATGCAAGCCCACCTTGCAGCAGGCCCGCGCTACCGGAACATGCCGGCCTGTGAAATGGACTATGGCCCTCGCAAATGCGCCGAGCATGCGGGAAGCACGGTTCCCAACAATCCCGACGGGAAAAGTGTGTTCATTCCGAAGTTGGCTGGGTTCGTCTTGTCCTCGGGGATCGATGATATCGAAGACTACCGCAGGTTCCGCAGCCGTCAGGAGGAAGAGGGCTCCTCCCACGGCGCGACAGCGATCTATGTCAATCGATGGGGTGAGATGGTCACGCCTGTTGTCGACAAGCGCGGCGGAGGACGATCGCTAACGGTGCCCGGTCCTTTGAGCGTCCAATCCTTCAACCCTCGAACGCATGCAACAGGCCGCGGCGGCTTTGGTGGTCGCCTTTTCTCCGGAGGATAGAATGCGGCGCATCTCCATCCCTCCGCGTCTGGACTGGCGCGAGAAAGCTGACGCTGTCGGATTTCATTTTCATGACATGTATGGTGAACCGTACTGGGTTGATGATGCCGCTTATTGTTTCGAACTTGAAGAAATAGAAAGGCAGATCGAGGATCCGAGTCAGGAATTGCATCAGATGTGCATGGACCTCGTCGGGGATATTGTCCGAAGCGAGGAAGCGCTCGATCGGCTCGCCATTCCCGCACCTTACCATGATGTCGTACGCGGTTCTTGGGAGCGGGGAGACCGGCACCTCTACGGACGCTTCGATCTCGCCTATGATGGAGCCGGGCCGGCAAAGCTGCTCGAATACAATGCCGACACCCCAACCTCAGTGTTTGAGACGGCCTATTTTCAGTTCAACTGGTTGACCGACCAGATCGCCCTCGGCCATCTCGCGGAGGATGCGGACCAGTACAATTCTCTACAGGAGCATCTGGTCGAGGCTTTCGGCCAGTTCTCGCGTGACAGGATTTTTCATTTTGCGGCGGTAACAGACAGTCCGGAGGACCAAGGCACCAGCGTCTATCTCATGGACTGCGCGATCCAGGCGGGCCACCGCGCACAGTTTCTCGACATTCGCGAAATTGGTATCGACCAGCAGGGGCGGTTCGTCGATCTCCAGAACCGCGTCATTGAGCGCTGCTTCAAGCTCTATCCTTGGGAATTCATGCTGCGCGAGACCTATGCGCCTTATCTCGGCGGCCAGGGGGCGGTCTTCGTCGAACCTGCCTGGAAGGCGGTCTTGTCCAACAAGGGCTTGTTGCCGATGCTGTGGCAGCGCCATCCGAACCATCCCAACCTGCTGCCGAGCTTTTTTGTTGATGATCCGCAAGCGCATGAGCTGAATGACTATGTCATCAAGCCACTTCTCTCTCGCGAAGGGGAAAATGTGCGCCTCTTTCGCGCCGGGCGTGAAGTGGCTTCGGCGTCGGGGAACTACGGTGCCGAGGGTCACGTTATCCAGGCGTATGCGCCGCTGTTCGAGAGCGATGCCGGTCACGCCGTGCTTGGCAGCTGGATCGTTGGGGATAAGGCCTGTGCGCTAGGCGTAAGGGAGGATCGATCGCGGATCACAGCCAACCTTTCTCGTTACGTTCCGCATGTCATCCTAGGGTGAAGACGCCTGCCGATGGCATTCCCCGTTGGACAAACCGTTACAAACACACTTACTTTGCCGACCAAACAGATTGGGACAACACATGGCCACCGGACTAATTGCACTTCTCGACGACGTTGCCGCCATTGCCAAGCTTGCTGCGACCTCCCTTGACGACGTGGCCGCGCAGACTGCGAAGGCGGGGACCAAGGCGGCTGGCGTGGTGATCGATGATGCGGCTGTAACGCCACGCTATGTGGTTGGGCTTTCTCCGGCACGCGAGCTGCCGATCATCGGAAAGATTGCGCTCGGCTCTCTGAAAAACAAGTTGATCTTCCTGCTGCCCGCCGGGCTTTTCCTCGGCTACTTCGCACCGTGGTCGATTACGCCGCTCCTGATGCTCGGCGGCCTCTATCTTTGCTATGAGGGTGCGGAAAAGATCTACGAAATCGTGATGCCGCATGACGCGCATGAGCATGAGGCGGCGGTTTCCGGTACGGTCGATCCCGTGGCTCTCGAAAACCAGAAGGTCTCCGGCGCGATCCGCACAGACTTCATTCTTTCGGCTGAGATCATGGCGCTGACGTTGGCCAATGTCTCCCAGTCCAACATCTATACCCAGGCGGCTGTGCTGGCGGCTGTCGGCATCCTGATCACTGTTGCCGTTTATGGCGTCGTTTCTCTGATCGTGAAGGCGGATGACGTGGGTCTCGCTCTTGCACGGACGTCACTTGGTGTACTGCGCCTGGTCGGGCGGGGACTGGTGGCCGGCGTCCCGATCTTCCTCAAGGTTCTCGCCATGGTTGGCACTGCAGCGATGTTGTGGGTTGGGGGAAGCATTCTCGTCCATGGCTTGGCCGAACTCGGCTTCCACGGCCCCGAGCACCTGATTGAAGATTTTGCGACCACTGTCAGTTCGCTACTCGGGTATCTTCCCGAAGTCCTGCATTGGTTCGCGACATCTGCCGCTCAGGCCTTGCTCGGGATTGTCATTGGTGGGTTCGTGATCGTGCTGCTGCAATTTGCAGCGCCGATTATCCGCCGTTTTAAGCCGGGGCATTGAGCCCTGGCTTGCTCTTCCGTGTGAGGCAAAAAAAATGGGCCAGCGGAAGACCGCGGCCCATGAAGTGTGAAGGTCAAAAACCTCCAGAGGGGAACAGTTGGTGCGGCGGAACTGGGAGGAAAGCCGCCGTGTGCATCAACTGGAGGCGTTATGCCTGATTTTTGACCAAACGGAAAACATTTATTGTGCAATGCAGCTATGCACGAGATGCGTTGCTGGATGCGCATAAGTCCTTCGCGTGCAAGTCTGGTTCACAAAGCAGGGAGATTAAAAGCGATGAAAACCCGAATGGCATCGCCATTGTTTGATCTTTCTGGCCGTCGTGCGCTTATCACGGGATCGTCGCAGGGCATCGGCTTTGCTATGGCAGAAGGTCTTGCGTCGCATGGCGCTGAAGTCGTTCTCAATGGGCGTGACCTTGGAAAGTTGCAAGCAGCGGTGGAGACAGTGCGAGCGCAGGGTGCTGTTGCCTCGGCATGCAATTTCGACGTAACGGACAGCGATGCCGTGACGTCTGGTATCGCCGCGATCGAAAAGGATCTCGGTCCGATAGATATTCTCATCAACAACGCCGGCATGCAGTTCCGCGCGCCGCTCGAGGATTTCCCTGTCGACCGTTGGGAGCAGTTATTGAAGACGAACATCTCGAGTGTCTTCTATGTCGGTCAGGCGGTGGCCCGATATATGATCGAACGCGGTCGTGGCAAAATCATCAACATAGCTTCGGTACAAAGTGAACTCGCACGCCCCGGCATCGCGCCCTACACGGCAACGAAAGGTGCGGTGAAGAATTTAACGCGCGGCATGTCTACCGATTGGGCGAAGTACGGGCTTCAGGTCAATGCGATAGCACCGGGTTACTTCCGTACACCGCTCAATCAGGCGCTGGTTGATAATCCGGAATTCTCCGCCTGGCTGGAAAAACGCACGCCGGCTGGCCGCTGGGGGGATGTCGAGGAACTGATCGGGGCCGCCGTCTTCCTGGCGTCGAACGCTTCCTCCTTCGTGAACGGGCACACGCTTCATGTCGATGGCGGGATCTCGATTAGTCTTTGAGGTGGCCGCCTTCGATGCTTTACGGGTCTGGTTCGATCATCATAGCTGTTGGCAAAAGCGATATCGCGTCTACGTGAGCCAAAGAAGCGCTGTATACTGTAAAGGTGCCCCCGATCAGCTAGCCTTCGTTTTTGTGAAGGCAACAAACACGGGCGACAAGGCGGCTCCCAATAATGAAGTCCGCCGAGCCGGTTTGAAGGTAGCCCCAATAAAGCAAGGAGGCGTAGAGTGGATTTTCAAGACATCTTGTCGATGAATTTGCTGAATGCAGCGAGCTGATTGCTGATAAAGTCTCGCGTTGCCTCGTCAGTCAGCTTTCCGTCTGCCGAGATTTTGGATTGTACTGATCCGACCATGACTTCGGGCTTGTTCATCGGATATGCATCTAGAAATACAAGAATTTGACGAAGATGATATTGCGCGCGTACGCCGCCCAAGATGCCTGCGGACGCAGTTTGGATCACCACTGGTTTCTCTGCAAATGGCGCTGGGGACACGCGTGAAAGCCAGTCAATCGCGTTCTTGAGGACGCCGGGAATTGAATAATTGTATTCCGGAGTGACGAAGGCTACGCCCTGTGCGTTCTTAATGGCATCAGCAATTTCAAGCACTTTGGCCGGAAAGCCACTCGCCTGAATGTCAGCATCATAGTGTGGGATGCTCTCGAGCCCATCAAGAACAGTGAACGTCATGTCTTCTGGTGCGAGCTCGGCCAATGAACGAGCGATTGCGCCATTGAAAGAGTGCTCCCGCAAACTGCCACAAAACACGACGATGGATTTCTTTATAGGCATATTTCCAAAACTCCGAATTCATGTGTGAGCGTGCTGGTGAAAACCCGAAGACTGGGCACCTGCTTTCGCTAAAGGTAATCGGAGTTGATCTGCCGATAAAGGCGGCGAAGGCGATATTTGGTAGACTACAGGGCTACAATTTCAGCGGCGAAATATCATCTCCCCTCAGTGCGGCGATTACCTCGCTCATCTCATCCTCTGTTCCGATGGTTAATCTAAAGGCGGGTTTTCCCTTGAATTCCGACATATATCTTACGTGAATTCCTCGACGTGCGAGGGCGGCGTGGGCTCCCAACACACGTTCGGTGGCGTCTGACGTCAAAAGTAGGAAATTGCCGTGTGAAGTAGGGATGTCCCAGCCGCTGGCTCTTAAGGCGATTGCTGTGGCATCTCTAATCGCGCGAACTTTGCCAACAACCATCGCAAGATGATGATGATCTGCCAGGGCCGCAATCGCACCCACAAGTGACGGACGTGTAATCGGAAAAGTAGGAAGGACACGCTTCAGGGGGCCAATCAGCGCAGGATGTCCTGCAGCCCAGCCGACACGCAGACCGGCGAGGCCATAGGCCTTCGACAGCGTTCGCAGGACCATAACATTGGTTGCTTCCTTGACTAGGGCGATTCCGATTTCAGATGGACATGCAAATTCGATGTAGGCCTCGTCCATTAACAACATGATATTTTTTGGCAAAGCCCGATGAAGCCGGTGTATTTCCTGCAGCAATAAGAGTTGACCAGTCGGGTTTCCCGGATTGTCGAACATGACGACTCTTGTTTTATCCGTGATTGCTCCCAGCATGTTCGAGACGGCGTCGCCGTCGCGACTTACCGGAACTGGTCGTGCTCCGGCCATTTGAATGTAGCTTCTGAATTTCATGAATCCGTCGCCGAAGTAAGCGACCTCCTCACCCGCTCGGACAAAAGGCGACAGCGCCAATGGGAGCAATGTCTCGCCACCCGCGCCGGAAGCAACCCATTCGGAATCTAGTCCATGCAGGTCTGCGAGCCTTGCGTTTAAGGGGGTAGCTTCGATGGGCGGATAAGTCCCCAAATCGTGCGCTAGAATATCTGCCACTATCGCTGCCTTAACACACGGAGATGCCCCAAATCGATTTTCATTGGCATCAAGTCTTATGCCGGCATCGCGCGTTTCATAGGCGTGTAGGGGAAGACGCTCGATGGCGGCAATTTCTTCTCGAACATGAAGTGAGGTTTTGTCTATCGGCATTGGGGTCCTCACGTTGCTTCCGGGCACGTGACGGTGCAGGATGTGTTGTGAGGTGATACCTCTACTTGCATCCCATTAGCATTAAAATTAGAAAAATCAATATGATAGACGCTCTTCCTTTTGCTGCTCTTCGTACATTCGAGGCGGTGGTTCGCTTGAAAGGCTTTGTGCGTGCGGCAGAAGAATTGGGCGTGACGCAAGGAGCTGTCAGCCAGCAGGTCAAGGTACTTGAAGAATGGCTTGGGCGGCGTTTGCTCGACAGAGGGCCGTCCGGTGTGCGACCACTGCCGGATGGCGCCCGGCTCGCCCAGGCTGTTGCCGATTCCTTCAATGGCATAGCCGGCATATGTGACGATATACGCCAGGCTGAAGGCCCTAATCTTACCATCGGCCTCTCCTGTCCGCCGGGATTTGCCTATCTGTGGCTCATTCCGCGATTGATCAATTTTGACCAGAAGTTTCCTGACTATCAAGTGTCTGTCCTGACTTCCTCTACCCCGGAGGACTTGCTCGGCAGTGATGCGGATATTGCCATTCGATACGGCAGTGCCGGTGTCCCCGGGTACGAGACGGAGTTGCTTCTTAATGAGTGCGTATTTCCAGTCTGTTCTCCGGATTTGTTGTTGCAAAAACCGATCCGGGATGTTGCCGATCTCGGGAACCATACGCTTTTGCTTGATAGTCTCTCGAAGGAGCGGAATTCTGTTGCGCCAACATGGGAGTTTTGGGCGGGTGAGTTGGGCGAAGTGCTGCCGCCGCCTCTCCGTACCCGACGTTTCGGATTGTCCAATATGGTGGTGCAGGCTGCAATTCAGGGGCTTGGCGTGGCACTGGGTCGGGAGCCTCTTGTCATAGATGCGCTTATCCAAGGACAGTTGGTCAGACCCTTTCCACAGCTGGTTCCTTCCCAGCATTCGTACTGGATCGTAAGTCGACGTGGTGCCTCCATGCGCTCGGCTCGCGTAAGGGCGATGAGAGACTGGCTGCTCGAAGAAGCCGCCGCTCAACTCCATCTGACGCAAATAGGTCCGTGCATCGGGGAGTGACCTAACCATTAAGCTGAACTGCCAGCTCCGGAACAGAGTGGAACATTGCCGTAAATTCGCGTTTTTGCCGTGTGACGCGGAGCTGCGGAAAGCGCTGCGCCAATTGCGCGACGGCCTCTTCGGTCTCAATGACGGCAACGAACTGTCCGATACAGGAAAACACGCCGCCACCAAAATTCATGTGCTGCTGCGGTCCATTCCTGTCGAGCCTGAAAGAATGCGGATCGTCGAAGATGTCGGCCTGTCGCTGCGCGGCACCAAAGCATGCGAAAACATTGGTGCCCTGTGGAATTGCAAAACCATCGATCTCCGTATCGATAAGTGCCTTGCGCGTGGTCGATATGGAACGAGGCCAAAGACGCATGGTTTCCCGGACGGCCGCGGGGACGAGCTCGGGCTGGTCCCCAAGGCGTTTCCAAAGCCCGGGTATTGTCGTCAAACGGTCTACGGCGATCGCGACCTGGTGGGCCGTATTGTCACTGCTTCCCTCAATCAGCATCACGAGGATGATTTCCAGTTCGTCCTCGCTTATTGCACCGTTCAGCTGTGCACGAATAAACCCGGAGAGAAGATCCTCGCCTAGAAAGGTTCGACGCATCGCGATTTTTTCGCGCACATAAGCAAATATCGTATCAAACCCGTCCACCACCTTTCTCGAGGTTTCCGGATCTCGACTGAAGAGGCTCAGCGTTGACTCTGACATCTCCATGATCAGCCGGTCGTCGGTCATGGGGACATCGAGCCAGCTGCAGAAAACGCGGCCTGGGAGTAGATCCGCAAAGTCTGCCCTGAGATCGACCACCCCATCTGTTGGGAGATCTTTTATCAGATCCCTGACAACACGAGAAATGGAGGCCCGGAGCACGTCAGCCTGTGATGGACCCATCAGCTGAAGCATTGTCTGGCGAAGCCGTGTCCGTGTTTCGCCCCGGTTTAATCCGTCGAGAGCGCTCCTTTTGAAACGCATGGCTTGGCTGTGCTCCGGAATGCCAATGAGCTCGACAAGATCGAGATGCCCGTTTCCTAGATCCCGGTTCATGAAAAGCTGCCGGCAAAGATTGTAGTCTAGGAGGTCCACGCCCCGGAAGCTGCGGGCCATTTTACTTTGGTTTGCCTTTTCCGAAAGCCATTCAAATGGATGCTGCGCGTATTCTGTGTCGTCATAATCAATGAAGGGGAGGGTGCTGAGTGGGGCTGCCATGCCATGCTCCGGATATGGGTTCACGTCTCCCAACGGGCAAACGCGCGTGAAAGAAGAAAACAGATGACGAAATAGAAGGCGGCACAGGTGATCCAGCCTTCAAAGACAAGTCGTGAGGAAGCGACAAGCTCAAGCGTCTTGAAAGTCAGCTCCTGGATGGAGATCAGCGAGACGATCGAGCTATCCTTGATTAAGGATATAAACTGGTTGGCCAGTGGCGGCACGACTTTGCGAAGGGCTTGAGGCAAGACGATATAGCGCATTTCCTGAATGCGGGACATGCCGATGGAACGGGCTGCTTCGCGTTGGCCGACCTCAATTGACTCAATGCCAGAGCGAATGATTTCGCCAATGAAGGCGCTCTCAAACAGGGCCAAAACGAGAACCCCGGAAACCAGTTGCGGGAAGAGCCGCATATCCCCGAGCAGTAGCGTCAAAATCTGATAGTCACCCGAGCGCGCAATCAAGCGTCCCCAACGCTCGAGTCCGAGAAATTCAATCAATGGAGCTGACAGGAAGAAATAGAAAATGAAAACGATCACGACTGGAGGAATATTGCGCAATAGTTCCAGATAGGTCCTCGCGAGAAGGCTAATGACGAGATTTCGGGAGGTTCTGGCAAGGCCTAGGACAAGTCCGAAAACAAAGGCCAGAAGTGTCGCGAAAATGACGATCCGGATCGTCATCGCGAGCCCCTGAAGCAGCAAGTTTAGAAACCATTCCTTCCTGCCGTCGTGCCAACCAACAATGTAGTGAGGAACGAGGCTCCAGCGCCAGCGGTAGTTCAAGACGTCGCTAATCTGGAGCCAGATATAGCTGATCAGAACAAGAACTAGGGCCAGTAACAG
This sequence comes from Rhizobium sp. G187, assembly GCF_051549525.1. NCBI lineage: Bacteria > Pseudomonadati > Pseudomonadota > Alphaproteobacteria > Hyphomicrobiales > Rhizobiaceae > Rhizobium > Rhizobium sp. G187. Next base: position 269,513 of record NZ_JBPUGM010000005.1, on the reverse strand, counting down.
CCAGTCTCCCCATTTAAGGGTTTTGAGTCGGGTCATCAGCATACTCTGAGGTGCAATCGGGAGGCCTAGGCCTCCCGTAGTGGTCTTATTCCTGGACTTGATCTGCCCAGTCTTCAGACTTGAACCAATAATCGTTCCGCTGCTTGAGCCAGCCGCTCGTCGTGTTTACTGCGACCCAGTTGTTCAGAAAATTCAGGGCATCCGGATCCCCTTTTCGCAGAGCAATGCCCGCCCCCATAGGCATGAAGAGCTTGTCGGGGAACGGCAGATAAAGTGTTTCCGGATACCGGCGCACTTCACTGGATGGCAACGGCTCAGATGCGATTACCGCATCGGCATTGCCATTGAGCAGCTCCTGCGGAGGTACGCTCGAATCGTCAAACAAAACTTGCTTCGCATTTGGGAAGAGCTCTTTGACGGCCGTTTCAGCAACGCTCCCGCGGACGGTCGCAAAGGTGACTGTTGGCTTGTTAAAATCTTCTTCTGTGAAGCCCTTCGTCCTTTGAATATTTGCAAAAAGTGTCAGGCCGGAGAAGGAATAAGGATCACTGAAATTGATGGTGAGGTTACGTTGGGGCGTGACCGTCATTCCGGAAATGATAAAGTCAAAATTCCCGGCAATTAGACCAGGAATGATCCCGTCCCAAGCGGTCGGCACAAATTCGACCTCAACGCTCATGTCTTTTGCCAGTTTCCGTGCAACGTCAATTTCGAAGCCGATAAGCTCTCCGTTTTTATCAAGCATGGTCCAAGGCTTGAACATCGAAATTCCGACCTTCATCACCCCTTCTTGCTTGATGGTTTCGATCACGCTCTCTTTCGAAAGCGACTGGGTTGCCGTCTGCGCGATTGCAGCGCCCGACGCGAAAACGCTAATGGCACCCGCCGCGATGAGACTGATAAAGTTTCCTATGACGTTTCGCATGTTTCCCTCTTTTCTAAAAAATAATCTGACACGGCGCTGACGGCGTTCCTGCCGTGGCGGCTCGTGCCGTCAACTGTTGCGTTTTAACCTGCGCTCGAGACTGTTTACCGACATCGACAGGGTGAACGTGATTGAGAAGTAGATTGCTGCTACCGCGAGCCAAATCTCGAAACTCATATAGGTTTCTGAAATGATGTTCCGGCCAAGTGTGGTCAGCTCCGCTACTCCGATGACACTGGCGATTGCCGAAGATTTGACCAGTTGAATCGCCTCACCGGTAAGCGGTGGGAGCATAAACCTGAATGCCTGGGGGACGATTATGTAGCGATAGGCTTGGAGTTGGCTCATGCCGATCGATTTCGCCGCTTCCCATTGTCCCAAAGGAACGGAGTTGATCCCAGCTCTGATGATTTCCGAAACAAGCGCTCCGTGAAAGATGCCGAGACACAATACTGCAGCGGAAAAACGCTCCCAGCCGAAGACGGGTCCGAGTACGAAATAGAAAAGATAAAGCAATACGAGAAGCGGAATGTTACGTATGAATTCCAGTGTACAGAGAGCAATGGCCCGTCCGACGATCAAGTCTGACAGTCTCAACATCGCGATCATTGTTCCAGTGGCTAGAGCCAACAGGAACGCGTAGAAACAGATGACGGCGGTAGCTCCAATTCCCCAAATGAGGCTACCCACCTTAATTCCGTCCGCGGTGACCACGAAGAAATATTTTGGAACATTGTACCACTGCCAATTGTACCCCATTCTGGTGGAGCCCACATAAGCCGCGTAGCAGCAGATCGCTAAGATCGCCAAATATACCCCGACCTGCAGCCATTTTGTTTTGGACAGCAGCCGCATGAAGAAAAATTTGCTGAACTTTGCGGGCGTCAGGGTCCGGCTGCTTTCCTTCGTCATTAGTGATGAAGGATCTTTGTCAGGAAATCGCGGCAGCGTTCGCTCTTCGGATTTGCGAAGAACTCCTCCGGCGGCGCCATCTCGATGATTTCGCCCGCATCCATGAATGCGACCCGATCCGCGACTCTTCTGGCAAATCCCATTTCATGGGTTACGCAGACCATGGTCATGCCTGTCTCGGCAAGCTCTACCATGACGTCGAGAACCTCGTTGATCATCTCAGGGTCAAGTGCGGATGTTGGTTCGTCAAATAAAATGATCTGGCTCTTCATGCAAAGCGACCGTGCGATCGCTACCCGTTGCTGTTGCCCACCTGAGAGCTGCCGGGGCATTTTATGCGCCTGATCTGGCATCCGCACGCGCTGAAGGTATGAGTGGGCGATCTCCTCCGCCTCGGCGCGAGACATCCCGCGAACCTTGATCGGTCCTATCGTGAGATTTTCTAGAACCGTAAGGTGAGGAAACAAGTTGAACTGTTGAAAAACCATCCCGACCTCTTGGCGAAGCCTGTTGACTTCCTTGGCGCCCTCATAAACAGCAATCCCGTTTACAGTAAGGTCGCCTGACTGATGAAATTCCAAGGCATTGAAGCATCGGATCAGCGTTGATTTCCCGGATCCTGATGGTCCGCATACTACCAGGCGTTCACCGGGGCTGACTTGGAGTGAAACATTCCTGAGGGCATGGAAATCCCCGTAGTACTTGTTTACTTCGCGAGCAATTATGACGGGGGTTGCGACCATGAGGTGGCCTCTCCTGATTATGGCATCCACGCCATGAGATCAAATAATGTCACTGCTAATATCGCTTGGCAAGCGTCAATCGGTGCAAAATTGTGCTTGCCTAAAAGACGGGCACCATGCTCGATGCCGATCTATGACGACCATTTTTGCACTTGAAGCTGGGTCGTTATAATGTGGGCGCACGCGGCACGATGGCGCGCTTGATATACTCCGGGACATTCATGACCATTACCGAACCTTCTCATCCGGGGCCTCCGCAGCAAACGCTTGACGCTCTCGTTGGTAAAGCCGTTAAGCGGGCTAGGCTGCAGGCCTCCGTAACGCTCTCGGAGTTGTCAGCACTATCTGGTGTATCCACCGCCATGATCTCCAAGATAGAACGCGGTCAAGTGTCTGCATCTCTTTCAACCTTGGATTCGCTGGCGCGCGCTGTCGGGGTGCCCATCATTAATTTTTTTGCTGAAACCGTTGAGCTGGAAGATGTCTCTGTCGTGCGCGCCGGCGAAGGCATGACCGTCAACAGAATGGGAACAACATTCGGCCACGTGTACCGACTGCTAGGGCGGGTGGAAACGGCCGAGCAGGTTATGGAGACCTATCTGATTACGCTTGAGGCGCCCGTCTCTGGTACGCCCCTCTTCCAGCATCCGGGGACGGAACTGTTATATCTCGTCGAGGGCTCCTTGACCTATCGAGTTGGGCAGCAAGCCTTCGACCTTGAGGCGGGCGATGCGCTTAGCTTCCATGCAACTGTTCCGCATGGGCCGGTTCACATGGGAACTGCGCAATGCAAGCTGCTGACCGTCATCTCAAGAGGCGATTAAGTTTCGCGGAGAGATAATTTTATCTCTTGAAGAAAATTCGGCTTGCAATAGCGCTTTCTGCAGGGATAGTCTGTATCCGCGATGGGAAGCCTTCCACACATCAAAAACCGCACATAGCCCTACTAAAATTCAAAGAGGAATTTCTATGTCTGCTTGGATCGGCATGATCTCAGATCATGCAGCCGATGACGCATTGCGCGCTGCACTTGATTTCGCACGGACACCCCACGGGACGGTGGACAATGTGATGCGCGTGCATTCGCTTCGCCCAAGCACTATGCGGGGCCATGTTTATTTGTATCGTGCCGCTCTGCATGACGACAACAATACCCTTCCTCCATGGCTGCAAGAAACCATCAGCAGCTATGTGTCTATGTTGAATAAATGTCACTATTCGCTTGCAAACCACTGGAAGAATGCACGGCATCTGATTGCGGATGAAGAGCGCGCTCTCGCTATCGAAGCTGCGTTGCTGAAGTGTATGCCGGAAGCCGTCTTCAATGGTGCTGAATTGGCACTCATGCAATACGCCGAAAAACTCACGCTACACCCTGGCGCTATGGTTGAGGCAGATGTCGAAGCGCTTCGGAACGCAGGGCTTGATGACGGCGAGATCCTCGAGGCCAACCAGATCATAGGATACTTCAATTATGTGAACCGCTGCCTCAACGGTTTGGGTGTCAGCACGGACGGTGACGTTGTTGGATATTACTCTGAGGATAAAGCGTGATGCGTGCGCCCGATCTGAAGAATTCGCCGCTCTGGACCGATCTCGATTTTATCACCTACGGAAAGCGTAGTGGGACATTTGAACTTTTGTGGTCGGATAACGCAAACCCTCTTGGTGTGTACCCGATCCCGGTTATGACCTTAGTCGGAGACGCGGGCCCAACGGTTTTGCTGACGGCGGGTGTTCACGGAGACGAATACGAAGGCGCCGTGGCTCTCAGGCGCCTTTATCAGTGTCTTGACGTTGCCCGGCTGAGAGGGCGGATCATCATTTTTCCACAGTTGAACGCGCCGGCCTTCAATGCCGCAAGCCGCTGCTCGCCACTCGATGGCGGCAACTTGAACCGGAGTTTCGCAAAGGAGAATTCGGATAGGCCGACGGCGCAAATCGCCACAATGGTCACCGAATGCGTTCTGCCGGTTGTGGATGCGATCGTCGACCTCCATTCCGGAGGAAAAGCCTCTTGGTTTTCGCCCTGTTCACTGGCCGCGCGCAATTCTCTCGGGGACTTGGACGCTGCAAATATGGCTATGGCCCGTGCGTTTGGTGCCGAGACGATCTGGGTTTTGCCTGGTGGAGTTGGAAACGGTTCGCTGAACAGTGCAGCGACGGCCAAGCATACTCCCTGCATTGCGGCCGAACTCGGGGGCGGAGGTCACGTCGGTCACGAGGCCCTTCAGGTGGCCGAACGCGGCTTGGCTGGGGTGTTGGCGCATCTCGGTATGGTGAATGCTGAAGTCACTCCGGGCAAGGAACCACGAGTGGTCGAATTAACCGGGCCGGCCTCGCGCATAACGTCGCCTCGGCGCGGGCTGTACCAGCCGGTGGTGACGGCAGGCGGATCTATCGAAGCTGGCGAAACGCTCGGATGGATTATCGATACCGATGACGCAGAACTACCTCCGTTTGAAGTTCGTGCGCGTGTGAGTGGATTTGTTCTGGCGGAAACCCGCCGCGGTCTACTCGCTGTGGGAGATTTTATCGCATTCATTGCAACAAACATTGTCGACGCTTAACGCTTTTGTGGAGACGCCTGATGGCCCATTCAGTTGCACGTTCAACTTCAGTCGAGGATATTCCAGTTATTGACATCACCCCACTCCGTGATGGCACAGATCCGAAGGGGGTCGCAAAAGCACTTCATGCTGCGAGCAAGGGGCTCGGTTTCATATATGTATCTGGCCATGGAATTCCTGAGACGGTCATCGAGGAGGCCCGCAGGCAGGCTTATCTCTTCTTCCACGCTGATGAAGCGACTAAGGCGGATGTGAGCGTTTCCAGGGCGCATCGCGGCTGGATCCGACAGGGCGGCGCAAAGATGCGTGACGACGTCAAAGCCGATCTGAAAGAAAGCTTTGTCTGGGGATATGAATCGGTGGACGGTAGCCTGCCGGACGAACATCCGCTGCGGGGGCAGAACAAGTGGCCAGCAGCGCAACCAGAGCTGAAAACGATCGCACTGGACTATTTTCGGCATGCTCACGAAGTCGCGCATCATCTCATGCGCGGCTTTGCCTTGGGATTGGATCTGCCGGACGATTTTTTTCTGAGAACTGCAAACCATCCCCTAAGCCGCTGCTCATTCGTTTGGTACCCTGCACAAGATCCTGGATCGGATGCGACACAGTTCGGCGTTGGACCTCACACGGACTTCGGCGTACTGACGGTGCTGTGCCAAGATAACGTTGGCGGCCTCGAAGTGGAGGACAAGAACGGGGAATGGATTGTGGCGCCCCCAATTCCCGGTACACTTCTGGTCAACGTGGCAGATCTTTTGGCCCGCTGGACGGATGGTGAATACAAGTCGACGCCCCACCGGGTTGTCAATAGATCCGGCCGCGAACGACTGTCGCTTGTCCTCGCCTTCGATCCCAATCCTGAAACACTCATCGATTCTCGCCAGATTTTTGGCCCCAGTCACATGCCCCAGCAGGATGCGACGACCTGTGGCGACTATCTGATTTGGCGATTTGGAAAGGCGTTTGCCTATCGGGCTGCGTGATGCTGTCGCCCTCTGAACAGTGGGGACTTGCAGTCGCAACGCGGAACATGTTGGTTGATTGCGGAGGTTTGGCGCCGGAATCGGATATTCTCGTATGTCAAGAACCTGCGGTGTTTGGATGGTATGAGGAGGGTCTCGCCCGGGCCGTTGTAGACGAGGCAGAGCGGCAGGGTTTCAAATGCCGCCTGCTGCAAGTAGGGGCGCCGGAGCTCAATCAGACAGATGCGGTCGCCGCCGAATTGCTAGCTGCTGAAAACATTGTCTATTTCGCCAGGATCGGCGATCACAATCGCTTCGGAACCGTCGGAAACCGAAAATGCGGCATTGTGGTTTATGCGCGTACCATTTCTGATTTTACGTCCCTGTTTGGTCGCACCAACCATGAGGAGATGGTCGGCCTCAAGCGGTGGGTAGACAGACAGCTCACTCAAGCGGAGCTTATCGAAATCACTTGTCCGTCCGGAACGGAAATGCGGGGGCGGGTCCCGCTCTCCAAACGGCTTGAGATGCCGCCCGATACATCAATACGACGGTTCCCGCTCGGTGTTCCCGCACCGGTACCGGCAGACGAATTTTATGGACGTGTTGCTCTCTGCGGTGCTCTCACCCCCACTGGCAACAGCAGCTATAAACCCGCCGTTCTCCCTTTGGCGGACAAGATTATTGCCATCGTCGAGGCTGGCCGCATCGTCGATTTTCAAGGATGCGCCGTAGCGATAGAAAATATCAGGCGCCACTATATCGAAGTCGCGCGCAAATTCGATATTGAGCCATTCGTAGTTCACTCTTGGCATGCGGGCATCCACCCGGCCGGGCCGTTTTTTGAATGGTCCGGGATGGATGCAGACTATTGGTCGAATACCGTGTTCTGCAATCCTAGGCTTCTTCACTTTCATACCTGTGGGAAATTTGCCCCCGGCGAAATCAGCTGGAACGTCGTCGACGCCACGGTCACCGTCGATGGAAGGTCGCTATGGGAAGCAGGGCGGCTTAGAGCCATATCGGCCGACAAGGCTGATGATATAACAAAGGTTTAATAGATGACAGATAGTTCCATTTCATTAGCGGATCGAGCGGCAGGCGCCGTGCTCGGAGGCCTCATCGGTGAGGCGCTGGGCGTCGGCGTCCACTGGTATTACGATCTGGAGCAATTGCATCGTGATCACGGTCCTTGGATCGATGACTATAAGAACCCGATGCCGGGCAGATATCACGAGGGCCTCAAGGCGGGCGAGATGTCGCAAATCGGCTACATCGCCGAAATGCTCCTGGACAGCGTCCTTGAACAGAAAACTTACAGCGAACGAGATTTTACCGCCAAGCTCGACGGTCAGCTCTTCCCGCTGCTTGACGGAAGCGCGATGAGTGGGCCCGGTGGATACACGAACCAATCCATCCGTGAAACATGGCGCAATCGGGTTCAGCATCGTCGAGAGTGGGGCCAGGTCGCCAGCCTCGCAGATACCACCGAAGGTGCGGAAAGAATATTTATCCTGGCGGCGCTTTATGCCGCCGATCCAGCGCGTGCGGCGACGGCTTGTCGTGACAATACTCTGCTCACCCAAAATGACACGACAGTTGTTGCCTTGACGACCGCCTTTTCAGCAGTGCTCTCGGCTGTCGTACGTGGCGTGCCGCTGAACGGTGAGATCAGCGCCTACCTGATGGATCTCGTTCGAGATGGTCAAATTCCATTTCATCACGTCACCTCAAAAGGGCTACAGCCTCCCGGTGTGGATGTCGCGGAAGCGCCCGTCGGCTCCAATTTTCCGTCTCCCGATGCCATTTTGGGTGTCTCGACGGTCGTTAAAACCGCTCAAGACAGCCTTATTCGCCTCGAGCCAGCTTCGAAGGTGGCCCAAGTCTATGGGATGCCTTGCGCCATTTATTATCAATTGCCAGCTGCGTATTATCTTGCCGCACGTTTTCCTGATGATTTTGAGACTGCAGTCTTGAGTGCCATCAATGGTGGCGGACAAAACCAGGCTAGGGCGGTGCTAACGGGTGCGTTGGCGGGCGCACAAGTCGGCCTGACCGGCATTCCCGTGCGTTTCATTCGCGGTCTCCAGCGGGGCGATGCGCTGCGGAAGAAGGCAGAAGAAATCGGCAAGCTTGCCGAAGCATTTCAGTTGGATGTCAGCGCTCGAAAATGCTGAACCAACTCAATTGGCTGCGGCAGTTCCTGGCATTGTCGGGCGGCTGTCAATCCCAAGTGACCTGGAACTGTTTGAACTGGTGGTTCATGCGCGTCGTGCCCGGCAGGGCGCGGCGCGCATTTTTTAATCCGAAGCCATTGTGAAAAGCCTGGATGATGTCCGGCGCTATTGTCTTTCCGGGTCGGGGGGGGCGTTCGGCTGCCGCCAGCGCGCCACTCTTGCAGCTCCCTGGATGGTGAAGGAGACTTGCTTCCACTGATGCCCGCTCTGAATGAACGTAGCTAGATTTATGTTGCGCCCTGTGCAATATATTTCACTCTGCGAAACGGTACGGGAGGCCCGCAGCAATGCAAGTTGAAGCAAAATCCAACATTATGGCGCCAGAAGAAAGCGAACAGCTGCAGCAGTTATACGCGGATTTCGACAATGAGCATCTGAAGCCGCTTTGGACGCAGATTGATGACCTTATGCCTGTCGTTCCCCACCCGAAGGCTCAGCCGCACGTTTGGAAATGGGCGATCTTGTATCCACTTGCGCGACGCTCGGGTGAGCTGGTGCCCGTTGGTCGAGGCGGAGAGCGGCGTGCGATCGGACTAGCTAATCCCGGCCTTGGCGGCCGCGCCTATGTTTCGCCCACCCTCTGGGCGGCTATTCAATACCTGGGGCCGCGTGAAACTGCACCGGAGCATCGCCATGCGCAGAATGCGTTCAGGTTCGTGGTGGAAGGCGAAGGTGTCTGGACGGTCGTCAACGGTGACCCCGTGCGCATGAGCCGCGGCGATTTCTTGCTGACTCCCGGTTGGCATTTTCACGGCCACCACAATAATACCGACCAGCCTATGGCTTGGATCGACGGTCTTGATATTCCATTTTCCTATCAGAATGACGTCGGTTTTTTCGAATTCGGCTCTGATCGTGTGACTGATTATGCGACGCCGCGCTATTCGCGGGGCGAGCGCCTCTGGTGTCATCCGGGACTAAGGCCGTTATCCGGTCTTGCTGACACCGTATCTTCGCCGATTGCTGCCTATCGATGGGAATATACCGATCGCGCTCTGACTGAGCAGTTGCTTCTGGAAGAGGAAGGGCAACCGGCAACGATGGAGCAGGGGCACGCAGCAGTTCGATACGTAAACCCGACGACCGGGGGGGACGTGATGCCAACAATCCGTGCGGAATTTCATCGCCTTCGTGCGGGAACGCAGACACCGGCTCGGCGCGAGGTGGGATCGAGTGTTTTCCAAGTCTTCGAAGGCCAGGGCGGCGTGGTCATGGGTGGTGTCGAGCATAAGCTGGACAAGGGAGATATCTTCGTTGTGCCGTCCTGGGTTCAGTGGTCCCTGCAGGCGGAGACTTCCTTCGACCTCTTCCGCTTCTCGGATGCCCCAATTATGGAACGTCTTGGTTTTGCGCGCACTTTTGTCGAGGGATTGCCGGAGAGGAGGGGCGGCGATGTGCCAGTCGCTTGACGAGGCGCGGCGTGACTTGCGAGATCGGCAAGGGCTCGGAGCGCGCTATGATTCCAGCGATGCACCCGCGCTCGACCTGTCACTTGCTCGCCTAGGTGCCGCCTATTTCTCCCGGAAGCTGAATGAATTGTCAGATCAGCAACTCGATCTACCCTCGCGTTTACCAGGGTGGTCGCGACGTCATCTTGTTGTCGAAAGCTGTTACCACGCACGCCATCTCGCACGACTGGTTGAGGCAGCGCGCACCGGGCGAAGTGAGGAAAAGCTCGATGATCCCGAGGCGCAGATCGAAGACGTTGATCTTGGCGCCAGCTTGCCACCCAACGCGCTACGTTATCTTTTTCATCATTCCCAAATACATCTCAATGTCGAGTGGAGGGATCTTGATGCCTTGGGCTGGCAGGCGAGCATTCGCAGTTTGCGTGGGGCGGTTATTCCTGTGCAAGATACGCCGTGGATGCGCGCAAAAGCAATCTGGTCCGCCGCCGTCAATCTCAATAGTGGCGGTTCGCGACGCGACTTTCCGGCAGAACTCGTCGCTCGATTGGATCAGATATAGGTCTGGATCGAAGTGGTCAGCAGCTACGCCTCACTTAGGATGACGGGGGCTTATTCCACCGCTTTTCGCTTGAGAGTTTGCCCACAAAAGCCAGGAGCGATTGCACCGCAGGATCCTGTGCAGAAAGGACTCGGTCCGAGGTGCTGATCACCGTGACGGCCGCTTCAGCCTCTCCCTGCCAGTTGGTGATTGGTGCAGCGACGGCACGGAGGCCGGGCACGAATCGTCCGTCTATCGTGGCGAATCCGTCACGCTTGACGGTTTCGATTACGCGTTCGATGCTTCCTGCACTGAGGTCTAGATCGGGCCAGCTCAACCCGCTCTCCAACGCTCTCTCCACCTCAAGGCGCAGGCGGGCCGCCGTTACTTGTCTCGGGAGGAATGCAAGCAGAGTTCGTCCGCTGGCCGAGGTCAGCAGCGGAAGGGTACTGCCGAGGCCGAAGGACGTCACCATCGGACTTGGTGCGCGACACCAACGTATCACGGTTGCGCCATTATTGCCCCAGACGCTGAGAAGTACGGTCATGCCGGTCTGTTCGGCAAGCTCGGGCAACTCGTCCGCTGCCAGGCTAACGACGTCGTTGCGCGCCAACGCGGCGAGGCCGAGCGTTGCCGCCGACGGCCCCAATTCGTATCGACCGGACTTGGTTGCCTGTTTAACGAGCCCTGCATGTATAAAACTTGCAAGGTAGCGGTGAACCTTGCTGGAGGGCATCGAAACTGCTCGTGCGAGATCGATCAGAGCGACAGGCCCATCAAAGTCTGACAAGGCGCGAAGCACAACCAGTGCTGCATCTAGCGCCTGGATGCCGCCTCTTGCGTTCCCGTTGTTCGGGCCTTCCGCGTCGTCGTCGTCATTCATGTCATCCGCCTCTTGAATTCAGCTGCAATGGGAGCGCCGCGAAGCCCGTTTGGAGTTAGTGTTGCCCATGCGCGCAATTCATAGCCTTCTGCCACCAGCTTATCACCGGATATTATGCGATAGTCGACGCGAAATCGCCTCTCCTCCCACACCATGATTTTTGCCTCCACACGAATGGTCTCGTCATAGCGAACCGGAGCCCGAAATTGCATTCCGGCGTCAGCTAACGGTGTTACCGCGCCGAATTCGGTCTGAACCTGCCGCTGGCCCAGTCCGCGCGACTTCAAAAGACGCTGAAAAGTGCAGTCCAACCAGTAGAAGTAATTTGGGTAAAAAACGATTCCAGCCTCATCGCAATCTCCCCATTCCACCTCAAAGTCAGAAAAGAAGACGCTCATATAATTTCACCTCGTAAAATAGATTGCGCTGTACGCAATATGCGGTATCTTTCTTAAAACGCAATTGTGGAAGGAGGATCCGCATGGCTCGCGTCGCAGTTCTCGGGGGAGGGCCGGGAGGCCTTTATTTCGCCTATCTGTGGAAGACCCGGCATCCGGAAGATTTTGTTCAAGTCATCGAGCAGAATCCGGAAGGCGCCACCTTCGGCTTCGGTGTGGTTTTTTCGTCCCGTGCTATGGATTTTCTGCGTGCAGATGATCCTGAGACGGCGGATGTCATTGCCGCCCGGATGCAGACTTGGTCAGACATGGTCCTGGTCCATCGAGGTGAAACGGTCACGATCGACGGGGTGGGGTTTTCGGCCATAGGGCGTCTTGAGCTGATCCTGTTGATGACGGAACGCGCCCGGGCTGCTGGTGTTGTCCTGTCGTTTGGAACCACCCTGCAGTCGCTCGATGCCGTATCTGATTTCGATCTGATCGTAGCTGCCGACGGCGTGAACTCATTGGTGCGCCGCAGTTTTGAAGGGGACTTCCAGACGTCCGTCTCCTACCTTGACGAGAAATTTGCCTGGTTCGGAACCACCAAACGCTTCGAGGCGCTTACACAGACGTTCGTCGAGACTGAGCTCGGCACCTTCAATGCTCATCACTATCGGTACTCGCCGAGCATGAGCACATTCATTGTCGAGTGTGATCGTGCAAGTTGGCTTAAAGCCGGTTTCGACCATCTCGCCCCGGACGACGTTAAGTCCCGATGCGAAGAGATATTTGCAGACGCCTTGGATGGGCATGCGCTGGTCGCCAACAAATCTAACTGGCGCAATTTCCCATGGATCTGGAGCGCCCGGTGGTCCCATCGCAACATGGTGCTGCTGGGTGACGCCCTGCATACCGCCCACTACTCCATAGGTTCAGGCACACGTTTGGCGCTCGAAGATGTTCTGGCGCTTGTAAAGTCCCTGGAGGCTCATCCCGGCCAAATTCGTGAAGCTCTCGAACATTATCAGGCGGTGCGCCAGCCGGTGGTCGAGAAACTGGTGCGCGCGGCACGCGACAGTGCTGCCTGGTATGCGGATTTTCCGCGCCACATGAGGCTGTCGCCAATCGAGTTTGCCTACAGCTACATCACCCGGTCCGGACGCATCGACGATGAGCGGTTGCGAGCCATGTCGCCCGGCTTCATGCAGCGTTACGACGCTTTTCGATCGCGTACGGCCGCATGAATGGAGGACGGAGGGATGATCATGCAAGCCAAGTTTCATACGGCGGTCAGTGATGTTATCCGCGACAGTGTTCCACGCGACGCCGCTGGCGCCCGGGAGATCGGGTTCGACCTGCCGGAGGTCTACAATGCCAGTGCTATACTGTTCGACAATCTGGGGCGCGGGCGCGCCAATCATATCGCGGTGACGGGGCCGGCAGGGACGCGCACCTATGCCGAACTCTGTGCCGATGCCTGTCGATTTGGCAATGCCTTGCTGGCGACCGGGCTTGAACAAGGCGATCGCATTCTTCTATTTCTCGATGACACGCCGGTCTATCCCGCGGCGCTGTTCGGCGCTCTTCGCGCAGGGCTTGTGCCGTTGCTGATCAATACGCTGACGCCGCCCGATCTCCTGAATTTCTATCTTCGGGACGCCTCAGCACGTCTAGCTATCGTAGAGTCGGAGTTTGCTTCGCGATTTGACAGCGTTGCGTGCCAGGATACCGTACTCCAGACTCTCGTGGTGGTGAATGGGTCGCTGCCACAGGATTGCCCAGTCCCGGTCATGGATGCGCAGGCGTTTCTTCGTGACGCTGCAACCACGCTTGATGTCGCACAGACCCGGCGCGATGACATGGCGTTCTGGCAGTATTCATCCGGGTCGACCGGCAAGCCGAAGGGCATCGTGCACCTGCAACACGATCTCGCCTACACTGCTCAATCGTTTGGACGTCATGTTCTGGAGATGTCGTCGGAGGCTATTTGCTTCTCCGTGCCGAAGATCTTCTTTGCGTATGGTCTCGGTAATTCGCTCACCTTCCCATTCTCGGTGGGCGCTACGAGCATCCTCGTTCCTGGGCAGCCCAAGCCTCATCTGGTTTTCGATGCCATCAGACAGTTTAGGCCGACGCATTTCTTCGGTCTGCCAACGTTGTATACCGCGCTTACAGCTTCGCCAGAAGCGGCCGGAGCTGATCTTTCCAGCCTGAAGCTGTGCCTCTCGGCCGCCGAGGTACTTTCTCACGAGGTGGCAGAGGCGTGGCGTGCGCTCTCCGGTCTGGACATCGTCGAGGGCCTCGGTTCCACGGAAGTGCTGCATATTTATCTGTCCAATACCCAGGATGCCCGCCGACCGGGATCTGCAGGGCGCCGGGTTCCGGGGTACGAGGTATCGCTCCGCGATCTCGACGGCCGCGAGGTCGGCCACGGAGAAAGTGGAGTTCTGTGGGTGCGTGGGGACTCCAATTCCCCGTTTTACTGGAACCGGCCTGACAAAACAGCCGAGACGATGCGGGAGGATGGGTGGATCTACACGTCGGATCGCATGAAGCGCGATAGTGATGGATTCTATTACTTTCTCGGCAGATCTGATGAGTTTGTGAAGGTGTCCGGCCAGTGGGTTTATCCGCTGGAGGTCGAGCTTTGTCTCGCTGATCATCCTTTGGTGCGGGAATGTGCGGTTCTGGCAGTAGAGCTGGCTGACCGGCGAATGACGCTCCAGGCATTCGTGGTGCTTGAGAGGGATGCGCCGGCTGAGGCTGCTGCGGCGGACACGTTGAAGCAATATGTGAAAGCGACCCTTCTTCCATACAAGTATCCACGCAGTGTGGTCTTCCTGGACGAACTTCCAAAGACCGGAACCGGGAAGATTGACCGGCAGGGATTGAAGGCTCTCGATCTTGCCCATTGTCGGGTCCACTGACGCCCGCAGCGCGAAAAATGAAACGACCCGTCTTCAAGCATGTGAGGGGTCCCGCTTGGATTGATATCAGCGGCACGCCATCCATGACACAAAGAGAGGAAGCTCCATGACCATGTTCGAATTCGATCCGCCTTTACCTGCTTCTGTTGCCATTCATGATAGCGAAAGCCGATTTCCGGTGCGGCGCATTTTCTGCGTCGGGCGCAATTATGCGGCTCATGCGCGGGAGATGGGAAAGGATCCAGACCGCGAGCCACCCTTCTTCTTTACAAAGCCGGCCGATGCCGTAGTCGATAGTGGCAGCAGTATTCCCTATCCGCCTGAAACCGAAGATTTCCACTATGAGATCGAGCTCGTAGTGGCGATCGGTCAGGACTGTTTCGATGTTGCACTGGACCGCGCGCTGGACGTTGTCTGGGGCTACGGTGTCGGTATCGATCTGACCCGTCGCGATTTGCAACTGGCGGCGCGGGACAAGGGGCGCCCCTGGGACTGGGGCAAATCCTTCGATCAGTCCGCGCCAATCGCCCCGCTGCATCGGGCAACTGTCCTCGGGCATCCAGCCACTGGCCGCATCTGGCTGGCGGTTAATGGCGACGTGCGTCAGGATGCCAATATTGCCGATTTAATCTGGGGTGTTCCGGAAATCGTCTCCATCCTATCCCGATCCATGGCCTTGAAGCGCGGCGATATCATCATGACAGGTACGCCTGCCGGCGTTGGTGCGATCGTGCCGGGTGATAAGGTGACGGGCGGCATTGAAGGTCTTGGCCAAATCGCCATCGACATCACGCCGGCTGTGGCCAGCAGAAGGGCTGGGGAGGCCGCATGAACCGCCCTGTCCTGCATAATTACTTTCGCAGTTCGAC
The DNA here is from genome assembly GCF_051549525.1 of Rhizobium sp. G187. Classification (NCBI taxonomy): domain Bacteria; kingdom Pseudomonadati; phylum Pseudomonadota; class Alphaproteobacteria; order Hyphomicrobiales; family Rhizobiaceae; genus Rhizobium; species Rhizobium sp. G187. Next base: position 254,155 of record NZ_JBPUGM010000005.1, on the reverse strand, counting down.
ATCCTACCGCGTGCGCATAGCGCTGACAATGAAGGGGATCGACTACGACTATGATGCGTTTCATCTGCGCCGCGGCGAGCAGCGTTCGGAGCGCTTCCTTTCGCTCAACCCCCAAGGCCTGGTCCCGGCGCTCACCTGGTCGGATGGACACGTCTATACGCAATCGCTGTCAATTATCGAGTTTCTCGATGAGCTCGTGCCCGAGCCACCGCTCTTGCCAAAAGATCCCGTCGAGCGTCAGCGCGTTCGCAGTCTGTCGCAGATTGTCGCTGTGGATATTCACCCGATCAACAATCTGCGTGTGCTGGCTTATCTCAAAGACCATTTCAGTGCCGACGAGACGGCGCAGGCAGAATGGTTCCGTCACTGGGTGGCAGAAGCGTTCAATGCGCTTGAGCAGCGTTTGTCCGGGGAGGCAGAGACGGGGCGCTACTGCCACGGTGACACCGTGACGATGGCAGATCTTTGTCTGGCTGCGCAACTGACCAACAACAAGCGTTTTGGCGTGGATATGCAGCCATATCCGACCATCCGCCGGATCGGCGCTGCGCTGGATGAAGTCGAGGCTTTTCGACGCGCTGCGCCGATCAATCAGCCGGATAATGAATAGCATGCAACCACCAATTCTGTGGAGGCAACGCAGGCAGTGAGTCCCGCACTGGCTTGCGAGTGGGGAGCGACTTTGCTGAACTTGTTTTGTTTATATTTTTAGCGTTTCCGTATGTGTAGAAATTATGTCATTTGTGAAAGTAAAAAATCCCATTAATGCATATTTATTCCGGTTATTTTCATGTTTATAATTTTTAAATATTATCTAATCGAGCAGTGCGCTGAATTTTATTGATTTTCCCGTCGCCTTAAATATTGCGTGCGTGATAATTAAGAACCAAGGAGGAACAAGTGGATACCTATCTTTACATTGACAATGAAGAACAGGCGGCCGGGACAGGGGCGACTTTCGAGCGGCGCAGTCCCGTTTCAGACCAAGTCGTTTCCAGGGGTGCGGCTGCTGATGTGGGCGATGCCCTGCGTGCAGTTGAAAGTGCGCAGGCCGCCTTTCACACATGGAAGAACTCTGGCCCATCAACGCGACGCACTATGCTGCTTAAAGCTGCAGACGAGATCGAGGCGAGGGCTAACGACTTCGTGATGGCGATGGCTTCCGAGGTCGGCGCGAATGAATTGTGGTCGCGATTCAATGTGATGCTGGCGGCGAATTTGTTCCGAGAAGCGGCTGGCCTTGCGACACAGCTGCAAGGTGAGACGATTCCGACCGATAAGCCGGGTGCCTTGTCCATGACAATTCGCCAACCGGTGGGGGTCATCCTCAGCATCGTGCCATGGAATGGCCCCGTTGTTCTCGCAGCCCGAGCGATCGCTTATCCATTGGTCTGCGGCAATACTGTAGTGTTCAGGGCATCCGAGACAAGCCCGAGAACGCACCAGCTCATCGTTCAGGCGGTCCATGCTGCAGGTTTTCCGGCAGGCGTGCTGAATTTTCTGACGAATGACCCGAAAGATGCAGCAGATGTCGTGGATGCTCTAATTGCACATCCGGCGGTCCGGCGGGTCAACTTTACCGGGTCCACCCATGTCGGTCGGATCATTGCGGAAAAGGCAGGTCGCCAGCTGAAGAGATGCCTTCTTGAACTCGGAGACAAGTCGCCGTTGGTCGTTCTCGACGACGCAGATCTGGATGGGGCCGTATCTGCAGGGATCTTCGGAGCATTTCTGTATCAGGGGCAAATCTGCATGTCGACGGAGAGGATCATCGTCGCCGACAGCATTGCCGATCAGTTCGTCGTCAAATTTGCAGAGCGTGCGAAGGCACTGCCCGCTGGTGATCCTTCGAAGGGAGGTTGCGTGCTTGGGCCGGTTATCAACCAGAACGCCGCTTTGCGCCTCAAGGCTTTCATCGATGATGCTGTTGGCAAAGGGGCAAGGCTCGTTGCTGGCGGTGCGCCGGATGGGGCGATTTTGCAGGCGACGGTGCTTGATCACGTAACGCCGGACATGCGGATCTATTCGGAAGAGACCTTCGGTCCGGTGGTATCAATCATCCGTGCGAAAAACACGGAAGATGCAGTTCGCATTGCAAACGACACGGAATATGGCCTCTCAGCTGCGGTTTTCGGAGCGGATGTCAATCGAGCCATCGACGTTGCCCTGCGGATTGACACTGGGTCTATTCACATCAATGGCGCGACAGTCGCAAACGAGGCGCAGGCTCCGTATGGCGGCACGAAGGCAAGTGGTTTTGGTCGTTTCGATGGCCGGGCGGTGATCGATGAATTCACCGAACTGAAATGGCTCACCATCGAGAGCAGTCGGCAGATGTACCCATTCTAAAACTGTGAACACGGGCCGGTCATTCGCCGGCCCGCGAACAGGCTGTCAACTAGCGTCGGTGCGAATGAGGAAATTCGTCGGCATTCGTTTTGGAGGAGAACGAAGGCCCTGGTTGACTGCCTGCCATATGGATCGAGGTGTCTTTTAATCTTGGGAGGAATAAATGACAGACTATCGTTACATGCAGCTTGAGAAGCTTGAACGTTCTCTGGTCGCCGGGCGTATCAGCCGAAGAGGTTTCATACAGGCTGCCTTGGCAACCGGCATTGTTGCGGCCGCGGGGGTCGAGGCTCTTGCGGATGAGTTAGACGCCATTCGCGCCAATCAGGACAAGCGACGAGCATCCCTGGCTCGGTCCTATGATTACATTGTGGTGGGTGCCGGCAGTGCTGGCTGTGCGCTGGTCGGTGCGCTTGCTCAGAATGCAGCGGCACGGATCCTGGTGCTGGAGGCAGGAGACTGGGATACTGCCCCTTCGATCCAGGATCCACGCGTCTGGTTTACCAATCTGGGAACGGAGAGAGATTGGGGTGATGTCTCCATTGCCTCTCCCAGTGTGAACAACCGTGCGATCCCGGAGCATACCGGTCGTGTCGTCGGCGGTGGCAGCAGCATCAATGCGACAATCTGGGCTCGGCCGTTTAAGGCGGATCTCGACCACTGGGCGTCCGAGGCGGGCGATCCGATGTGGGGGTATTCGCATGGCCTGGACATCTTCAAGAGCGTCGAGAATTGGCAAGGAGCGCCCAATCCCAAGTATCGCGGTACGGGTGGTGCCGTATGGGTGCAGCCGGCACATGATCCGCTGCCATTGGCGTTGCAAGCGCTGGAGGGCTGCCGCGAAACCGGTCTGCCTGTCGTCGATGACTTGAATGGTGAGCGGGAGGAAACGGGCAACGGGTTTGGCCTGATGAACCAAATCATCAAGGATGGAAAGCGCCAGAACATGGCGAAGGCTTTTCTCTATCCGGTGCTTGACCAGGACAATGTCACCCTGCTTGTCGGTGCGCATGTCCAGCGCATTATCCTGGAGGGTGACCGGGCTGTCGGGGTGGAGTATATAAAGGACGGTACGCCGGTCACGATTATGGCAGAGCGTGAGATCATCTTGTCGTCGGGGGGCTTCAACACGCCGCAGATCCTGATGTTGAGTGGCATTGGTGATGAGGCCGATCTGAAGGCGGTGGGTATCAAGACGCTGGTGAGTTCGCCCGAAGTCGGCAAGAACGTTCAGGATCACATCCTGCACGGAGGATGCCTGTTCGAGGCGCCGAGCGCTTTCGAGTATCGCAACAGCGCGGCGAATGTATCGGGGTACTACAAAACCGATTCAGCGCTCGAGCTGCCGGATGTCAGTGTCGTTCAGATCGAGATTCCGTATGCAAGCGATGTGATCGGCAAGGAATATGCGCCGCCGCCGACAAGCTGGGCCCTGTGTGCAGGTTTGGTGGCGCCCAAAAGTCGAGGGACGGTAAAGCTAAAGTCCGCCAACGCCTCGGATCGACCCATCGTCGACATGCAATTCCTCAGTCATCCGGATGACGTCAAATCACTTGCATCGAGTATCGAAATCGCTCGTTCCATAGCCAATTCGAAGGCCATGAAGGACTTTGTCGTGCGAGAAGTGGCGCCTGGAAGGAAACTCGAAGGTCAGGAGCTTGAAACTTTCATCAGGAACGGAGCAACGACCTATTTTCACTCCTCCGGTGCCTGCCGAATGGGGAAAGACAATCAGGCTGTGGTGGACGCCAAGCTGAGGGTCAATGGTGTGCGCAATCTGCGCATAGCCGATAGTACCATCATGCCACGGATCGTATCCGTCCCCACCATGCCTGCCTGTGTCTTCATCGGCCGTCGCATGGCTGAAATTCTCGAAGCCTAAGTGATTGAATGGCAAGCCGCTGACCAATGGTCGGCGGCGTTGCATTTCTGACCCGCTTCCTTCGAAAATCTGCAGCCGCCAGATGCGTCTGCAAATGAGCTGTTCAGTCCGGTCCTGTCGATCAGAGCCGGGCTGTAGCCTCTCTGAGCAGGGACAGATCGATGAAGCGTTCCGGATTTGCGGCGGGGCGGTTCGTCAGTTTGGCAAGTTCGAGCATTCGAGTGATTTGGTCTTCCTCGATGACAAGCCTGCCGGAGCCGCCCGGGGCGAACGTCAGCTTGCTTGTCAGGTCTGATTTTCTTCTTTCGACCTCGTATTCCAGGCCGTAATCCTGCCCATAGGTGTCGACGATGTGCTGGATGGAAGTGTCGGGAGCAGCATCATGCTTCTGCCAGCCGCGCAAAAGCGCCTCGAAGTAGTCGACGAGCAGGCTGCGGTTCTCGGTCAAGAAGCGACGGCTGACGACCGTGAGCGTTTCCGGGATGTTGTAGCCAAGGTCCATGAACGATGCCAGGATGAAATCCTTGTCGCGCTGTAGGCCTCTTGCTTCAAGTTCAAGCGGCTGGTTCACTACGAAACATAGATACCCGTCACCGTCGCCGGCAAAGAGCGGGTCTGCAGAAAAGCCTGTAGGAATTACCTTGTAGTCCGGCTTGACGCCGGCAAAGGCCAGCATCCCGTCAAAGATCACGCTGAGCGCCGGATCCTGTATCATCATGGTCTTGCCATTGATGTCGGCTGCCGTGCGGATCGGCTTCGTCGGAAGTGAGAGGATGCCACCCGGGCTCTGGGGGAATTCCGCGGCAATGATGACGAGGTCGTTGTCCTTGTTGATTGCATCGAGCGTAGAGAGCCAAGTGCCAGCGGCTATATCGGCTTTTCCTGCTGCGAGGAGAACGAGAGGGGCGGGTGCATTCGGTCCGCCCGGTGTGAAGTCAACCTTCAGCTTCTTTTCTTCGAAAAGGCCGGTCTGAATTGCGGAGAAAAGGCCGGCATATTGGACGCTTGGTATCCAGTCCAATGCGAGGTTCAGAGTTCTTGTATCCGCAGCATTTGCCGATTTAGGGACTTGAGACGAGAGAAGTGCGGCTGAGCTCAGAGCCAGGAACTGGCGGCGTGTAGGAATGAAATTGCGCATGAACTGGCTCCGTTGCTTAAAAATTATGCTACTGGCTTTTCGCCCACAAGATAAGCATTGCATGCGCCAATTTATTGTCAAGACGCAAATTAACTCTGCTGATTATTTCAAGAAAAGCCTGAAATATCAGATTGATAGATGAAAAGGTATCAAAATTGATAAGGTGCTTGACTAATTTTGTTTTCTCGACGAGGGTGGGCGAAACCGCGAATGAGGTGCGCTGTGGCCATCGAAATTATCGTGTTCAGTGGGGCGACCCACAGGCCTTCAAAGACGACGACGCTCCTGCAGGCGCTCGCTTCCGAATGCAAAAAAATTCCGGAGGGAGGATTCAATATATCCACCTTCGATTTGCTTGATGTGGGCCTTGAATTCGGCGCCGCGATTAATCGCGATGAACTTTCTTCGAAGGCTCGAGCTATTATCGATGCGGTGGAGATCGCTGACGGATTGATCGTGGGCAGCCCTGTCTACAAGGGCGCATATTCCGGTTTGTTCAAGCATTTCTTCGATTTTGTCGATCCGCTTGCGCTCTTGCGAAAACCTGTCTGTTTGGCTGCGTGCGGAGGTGGGCATCGCCATGCCCTTGTGGTGGAACAGTTCCTACGCCCACTCTTCGGTTTCTTTGGTGCACTTACCGTTCCCACATCGGTTTATGCAGCAGACAGCGATTTTCATCAGTATCGGCTTTGCGAGAGCGGAGTGACAGAGCGAGTGGCGCAAGCCGCCTTCGAATTCACCCATCTCGTGCGATCACAATTTTAAAACTCAACAAATCAGAGGGGAATGATGCGCAATTCTGCCAAGATGAAGCTTGCTGTCCTATGCAATACTGGTCCGCATGGATGGTTGGAGGGCCGAGCCGGTAGCGAGGGTGAGCTTGATATCCGCCTCTACAAACATTTGGCGCGGACTGCCGAAAAAGGCATTCTCGACATCCTTTTTCTCGCGGATGGGGTTGGCGTCAAGACGCTTGGCCTCAATCCGCGGGAGCAGGAAATGATGGGGAATGCGGTGCATTTCGAGCCAACAACCTTACTTGGGGCACTCTCCCAGGTGACCGAGCATGTTGGACTGGTCGGCACGATTTCAACCACTTATGCACATCCCTACCACATTGCACGACAGATCGGCAGTCTTGACTTCCTTTCTGAGGGGCGCGCGGGATGGAATGTCGTCACTTCAGGCTCACTGGAGGAAGCGCTCAACTTCGGGTATAACGAGCAGGTTCCTTCCGAGGTCCGTTACCGCCGTGCCAATGAAGCGGTAGATACGGTGTTTGCACTTTGGGACAGCTTCGAAGACCAGGCATTTACAAGAGACAGGGCCTCCCGGCGTTATTTCCATCACTCGAAAATGCACAGCCTGGACCATTCAGGCGAATTCTTCGCCATCAAGGGGCCTTTGAATATGCCCCGTCCGCCGCAGGGCCGGCCGATCATTTCGCAGGCGGGAACGTCAAGGGCGGGACATGAAATGGCAGCCCGTACGGCCGATGTAATGTATGCCAAATTCGGCACACTCGAGGGTGGGCGCTCCTTCCGCAAATCGATGACTGATGCTCTGGCACGGCACGGACGTCGCCCGGGCGATCTGGCCGTTCTGCCTGGATTCTTCCCTGTAATCGGCGGTACCGAGGCCGAGGCTCAACGGAAGTTCATGGAGATAGGCCAATATCTCGATGATGTCGCTGGCCTCAACCTGATCAAGGGGTTCTGGAACGTCGATCTCAGTGGCTATCCCCTGGACGAGCCCTTGCCTGACCTACCCTCGATCGATGCCTTCGCGCATGGTGAAGACATCAACCTGAGCCCGCAAGGACGACGCCTGACTATTCGTGAGACATTCCACTGGCTGGCCAGCGCGTATGGCCACATTTCTGTAATCGGGACGCCGGAAATGGTGGCGGATTCCATGGAAACGTGGTTCCGGGAAGGTGGAGCCGATGGTTTCAATCTCTTTCTGCATGCAATGCCGGGCAGTCTTGATGATTTCGTCGAGCAGGTGGTCCCTATCCTGCAAAAGCGAGGTCTGATGAACACGGAATATGCCGAGGGCAACTTGCGTCAACGATTGGGATTGGCCGATGTCGAAAATCGATACGCAAGATCTTGAAATCTGGCCACGAGAGGATCGAGCCTTGCGTTTCTGTAAAAAGCGATCTCCCGCCCAGAGTGGATTTCTGATATGAGTGAGGCACCTAGGAAGCAAGTCCGTGGCAGATCAGTGTCAATCGAGATCGATCACGTCTCCATGGAGTTCCCTCTGGATGGCGGCAAGGCGATCAGGGCCATCGATTCAGTCAACCTGACTGTCCAGCAGGGTGAGTTTGTTGCTCTCATCGGTCCATCGGGTTGTGGGAAAAGTACAATTCTCAGGCTGGTGGCTGCGCTGGAGCGGCCAACCTTTGGCCGCGTTGCAGTCGAAGCAGCCGAGCCGACAGAGGTGTCCCGCTCACACAGGCTCGGCGTCGCCTTCCAGGATCATGCCCTATTACCCTGGCTGACCGTCAGAAAGAATATGGCGATCCCCTTTCATGCGGCGCGTCGGCCGGTTGACTGGAAAAGGATCGACGAACTTCTCGCTCTAGTCGGCCTCGAACAATTCGCAAATGCGCGTCCGGCACAGCTTTCGGGCGGCATGCGTCAGCGCGTCTCAATCGCCCGAGCCCTGGTGCTTCGCCCGACAGTCTTGCTGCTGGATGAACCATTCGGGGCCCTCGATGCCGTCACGCGGCGCTCCATGAATATGGAACTCCAGCGAATATGGAGCGAAGACAGGATTACGACGCTACTCGTCACCCATGGTGTCGATGAAGCCCTGCTTTTAGCGGACCGGATCATTGTCATGGGGGGGCGGCCAGGTCGTGTTATCAAAACCATCGAAGTCCCGTTCGCACGGCCGCGGCTTCCGGAGATCCAGCGTAGCGCGGCTTTCCACCAACTGGCCGACGAACTGACGCTGGCGCTGGAACCAGAGGATAATTGATGAGGCCGTCAACACGCGCGCAGGACTGTCTGTTGGGTTTCCTCGGCATCGCACTATTCGCGGGATTGTGGGAAGTCGCGGGGCAGAAGGGCTGGTTCGGTATGGCCTGGCCCCCTCTATCGTCCGTCGTCATGTTCATGGCCAGTCCTCAAAAGCAGGCGCTTCTGGCAAAGGCCGCCCTCGCCACGACGACCATGGTGGCGATCGGTTATGCTGTTGGGGCAAGTCTGGGGATGCTGGCTGCCGTTCTCGTGCATTTCGTCACGGCACTCCGGCCTGGAATGGATCGCTTCGCCAGCCTGCTCCACAGCATTCCGACAATCGCGTTGGCACCGATCTTCATCGTGCTGACCAGTCGAGACTATACCGGCACTGCGATAGCCGGTATTAGCGTCTTCTTTGTCAGTTATGTCGCGATGACATCTGGTTTGTCTGCTGCGCCCCAAGCCGGGCGCGACCTGTTCGCGGTGCTCGGAGCCGGCAAGGGAACGCGTTTCCTGCATTACGATCTCCCCACCGCATTGCCCACGCTTCTAGACGGGTTGAGTTACGCCGTGCCAATGGCGTTTATCGGTGTGATCCTCGGTGAATGGTTTGGTGCTTCCCGCGGGATCGGCCTGTTGATGGTCAGTGCCATGCAGAACTTTCAGATTCCCATGCTGTGGTCTGCGGTGCTCGTGACGTCGTTGCTATCTCTTGCTGCCTACGCAGCAATGAGTCAGATCCAAAGATGGGTGCAGAGACTTTTTCGATGATGGCACATATTTCGATACAGAAACGCGTTTACCAATTCCTATCGGTGAATTGGGCAATCATGGCGCTCGTTGCCATCTGGCAGCTCGGGATCAGTTTGTTCAACGTCAATGCCATCGTGGTGCCTGCACCACTCGACGTTTTAAGAGACATCGTCGGGAACTCTGGCATCTATGTACTCAATGGCATGCAAACCCTGTTGCTGGCTTTTTCGGGTATGCTTGTTGGTATGTTGGCCGGCACCGTGATTGCCATCCTTATAAGCCAGTCTCGAATTCTGAATGGCCTGTTGCTCCCTGTCAGTCTGATACTCGCGTCTGTCCCTGTTGTGACCATCATCCCGCTTCTGGCGCGGCTGTTTGGCTACGACATGCGAACCGTACTCGTCATTGTCGCTGTCATCTCGTTCTTTCCGGCCTTTGTTTTCACGATTTCGGGAATGCGCGCCTTCAGCCGCACCAGTGCTGACCTGTTTTCAGTGCTCGGCGCCCCGTATCTGGTGCGGTTACGTCACCTCTATCTGCCTGCCGCCGTGCCAAATTGGATGATTGCATTGAGATTGACCGCGCCATCAGCTTTTCTGTCCGCAATGGTGGCGGAATATCTGATCGGCAAGAGCGGCTTCGGATACCTGTTTCGCCAAGCAGCATCCGCCTTCGAAACAGACCGTGCTTTCGGCACGAGCGCGATTGCAACGGTTATCTCCATCATGGTCTTTGGGCTGGTCACCCGGCTTGAGCGGAGAATCCTGCGTTTGTGGCAGTGAAACAGGCGTGAGGCAGCGGTCGACCACGTTGACGTGATGGCGGCTCGTGCTTTAACTCGCGGTGCAACAAAGTGGGAAGATCGATTGGCCAGACGGCAGCAAACAGCCCTGCGCTTTCGTGAGGAGCTGAAAGCCCTTGTCGATGCGCATGACGTAACGGGATATATCGACCGAGCCATGCAAGAGGCGCATCGCCGTCTGCCGGAGCTCGATGACCAATCTAACCGTCTTTCCCTGATGATATTCCGGATTGGTGGCCTAATCAGTCACAGTCATGAAACCAAGGTGCAGCGTCCCATGGGCCTGACCCATGCAGGATTTCACCTGATGTGGGTGATCTGGCTAACGGGGCCGATCGAGGGTTCGCAAGTGGCTTATTTGATGGGTATCAGCCGCGCAAATGTTTCCGGAGTGTCGGCTACGCTTGAGAAGGAAGGTCTTCTGGCGAAAATTCCTTCGAGCCGCGACGGTCGTTCCTCACTTTTGACGTTGACGCCTGAGGGTATCCGTCGGTTCGAGGAGGCGTGGCTGAGGATCGGCGACCTTGGAAAAGGCATGCTGCAAAGCTTTTCCAGCGATGAATTTGAAACGCTCATGCGTCTGCTCGGCAAACTTGCCATGACGATACAGGGGAAGGATTGAATGAACCGTCTGTGCGTCCGTGGGTGAAGGTTGGCGCACTTCGCAAACATCAATCCTAAGAGCATTGAAAACGTTCGCTGCCCTGGTGTGGCTGAAATGATCAAGTGACTGGGTGAACGCGTTGTCAGGATTTCGCGCGTTTGGGTGCCCGTCGACGGTAACCTCGCGGTCCTTGCTTCAAGTATAATCTGATCCATCGCATCGAAGCCGTGACACCATTGCTGCTGCAGGTCATTGGACAAAGGGCCCGACTTTTTGGGGCGAGCCCTTTGTCCTGCGGTGCTCCTTGGGAGGGAGTTTGGGGCGTGACCTTTCAGGCCTCAGGCGGCAAAATGTAAGCGTGGGACAGTGTAATTTGTGTCACCGACCTGATGTCGGAGGCATTCGCTGCCAACAGGATTTCGTATGTCCCGGGCTCGGCATGGAAGGCGCTCAGGTCTACATCGTAGTAGCAGAGGTCACGTGGCTTGATTGCAAGCGTCGTCGTGCCGGTCTGCCCGGCGGGGATGAACATTTTGGCAAAGGCCCTGAGTTCCTTGTCCGGTCGTTCGACTTTACCTTTCGGAGATCGAATGTAGAGCTGCACCACCTCAGAACCGGAGCGACTGCCTACGTTCTGAATATCAACAGTGACACTTATACCTTCCGAGCCGAATTCTCGCGATGAGACGGTTGGTTGGCTCCAATTGAATTCGGTGTAGCCGAGCCCGTAGCCGAAGGGGAACAGTGGTTCGACACCGCGAGCATCGTGGTGTCGATAGCCGACGAAAACTCCCTCCTCATACCGCACGTGTCCGTCTTTTCCGGGATAGGTTTCCGGATGGCCTGCCATAGCCGAGTTGTCCCAAAGCGACCTCGGAAAGGTCTGCGGCAGTCTGCCTCGTGGCTCGACATCGCCAAAAAGGACGTCTGCGACCGCGTTGCCGAGTTCCTGTCCAGGATACCAGAACTGCACGACTGCGGCCACGTCGTCGAGCCAAGGCATTTCAATGGGGCCGCCCGTCTGTAGTACGACCACGGTTTTGGAGTTGACGGCAGCGATCCGGCGGATCAATTCGTCCTGTTTTCCTGGCAGACGAAGATCGGGAAGATCGAGGCCTTCTGTATCCCATTCGCCATCGCGACCAACGAAAACGAGCGCGACGTCGCTGTTTCTCGCGAGCTCGACGGCTTCGTCGATCGCATCGATGCCCAGCGGCCTTTCGACGCCAAAGCGGACCGCTGTGATGTATATGCCTTCGCCGTTCGCCTCCGGCGTATCGTAGTCGACGCGGATATTGTAGCGCCGGCCGGCTTCGAGTGTGACGGATGCTCTGATTTCATCATTCGCTGTGCCGAAGTAGTTTTCGCCCTTGGTCCAGCCGTCGTTGCCATCAATGAGAAGTGTGTCGTCGATGTAGAGCCGCGCGAGACCCGCGTTGGTCATTCCGAAGACATGCTCTCCAGTTTCGTCGGGAGTAAACGTTGTAGAGAGGCGGACCGAGAAATTCGTCGGGTCTAGCCGCTTCTCGGGCAAATCGAACCAAAAGAATTCGCCTTTGACGGCTTTCTCGATATGGAGTGGGGTGCCTTCGCGGCCGTGTCCGGCGAAGAACTCGACATGAATGTCGGCTTGAAGCAATTCTACCAGTCTGTTGTGTCGGCACCCCACGGCGTGCTGCATGCTGTTGGGATTCTGCAATGCCGCCTGGATGCCTTGCAAGGGGCTGATAGCGTAGCTCGTCGCAATCTGAGCGCTGCCTCCTCCCATGATGCGCGCAGTCGCCGCATTGGGGCCAAGGACCGCAATCCTTGCCAGTGAGGTCATTTCCAGTGGCAGAACACCGTTATTCTTCAATAGGACCGCACCCTCCGATCCGAGCTGGCGGATCAGTGTTCGATCTTCCTCCCGGTCCAGGAAGCGTTCGTTCAGGTCTGGAGGTGTTTCGAATGCACCGACACGCTCGAGCAGCACAAGCATCCGCCTGGCGGCCTCGCGGATGTTTTCAGGCTTGACCTTTCCATCCCGGACAGCTGCAACGAGTTTATCGCCGCGGTCACGTGTCGGGCCGGGCATTTCCAAATCCAGGCCTGCGTTAATCGTCTCGGCAGTCGTGCGCGATCCGAACCAGTCCGACATCACGACGCCGTCGAAGCCCCACTCCTCGCGCAGAACCTGCGTCAGCAGCCAGTCGTTTTCGCTGGAGTAGACGCCATTGAGCTTGTTGTAAGCGGACATGAAGGCCATTGCCTTGCCGCGTCTAACTGTTTGCTCGAAAGGGGCGAGGTATATTTCCCGCAACGTGCGCTCATCAATGTCTGACGACATTGTCTGACGCTCGACCTCTGATTCATTGCCTGCAAAATGCTTGACGGTGGCAGCTATGCCCTCGCTCTGGACACCCTGCACATAGGCAACAGCGAGTTCGCCGGTCAGGTGAGGGTCTTCCGAATAGCATTCGAAGTTGCGTCCGTTCAGTCCGGAGCGATGAATGTTGATGGTCGGAGCAAGAAGAATAGAGGCTCCCTTGCTTTTCGCCTGTCCCGCCAGGGATGCGCCCATTCGACGAACCAATTCGGGGTTCCAGGTTGCGCCAAGCGCAATCCCCACCGGATAGCAAGCTGCTTCGACGCCGCCGACAAGGGAACCGGCCCCACGCGCTCCGTTGGGACCGTCCGTAACCTTGACCTTTGGCACGCCAAGCCTGTCGATGGCCACGGTGGTCCAGAAATCGGCGCCCGAGAGCAGAGAAACCTGCTCTTCAAGTGTCATCCTATCGAGAATGGATTCTATCATTGCGGGCTCCTCCTTCTTTTCGCATTGCGACATGGCAACTGGACCTGCTGTTCAGCGCGCGCCGCGAACTGGCACAATCGCAATTGCTCCGAGAAAGGCGCTGGCGGCTGCGACCGCATAAAGTAGGCTATAGTTCTGCCCGGTTGCTGATCCGATCGCCAGCAGCGACGGTGCAATTGCCGGTGCTATCGATTGCGGCACGACACTGGCGATGTTGAATACACCGAGATTCTTGGCTGCATGAGTTTCCCGATCAGGCAGGATGTCGACAACAAGCGCTTGGTCGACCGCAAGATAGACGCCAAATCCGATGGATGAGACCGCAATGCCAGCGTAGAAGACCATAAGCCCGTTGGCAAAAATGATGATCGCGATACCAAGCGCGTATGCAACGGCGGCCATCATGACGAACGGCTTGCGGCGACCGGCGCGGTCCGAGAGAAGTCCTGAAAGCAATGAGGCGAGAACCACGGCAGCCGTCGTGATGAGAGCTGACACGAACATGGTCCGACCGATCTCCGTTTCGGCTATGTCGAGATGATCGGTGAGGTAGTACACCTGATAGGACGTCAGCACAGCAAAGCCCAGAAAAACCAGAAAGCGGCTGAGCCAGGCATAGCCGAAATCTGGGTGCCGGAGCGGGTTCACCCAGAAACTCGACGCGAGTTCAACAAAGCCGCCTCCAGCCGAGGCCGCGTCCTCATGTGTCGGCCGATCCTTGAAGAGGAACCCAAACGCCAGGACGGCCAGGAGGCAGACCGCAGCCGGGACCAAAAACATTGCATTCGAGGCTGTTCCGGTGAGCGAGATGACGGCACTGCCGATCAGGAGTGCAATGTACACGGACATCCCTGAGAGTGCTGACACAACCCCGCGCTGATGTTCTGGAACCTGGTCCGGAACGACCGCAAAAAGTGCTGCGAGCAGGGCATTGTAGGCGACTTGAGCGACACACCAAGCAATACCGATGATCCACAGATCCGAGGCATATGCGATTACGACCTGGCAAACCGAACCAATTACGACACCGCCGACCAGCCATGGTTTGCGCCGGCCGAAGCGTGAACGTGTCCGGTCTGAAAGATGTCCAAAAATCGGGTTGGCAAAAAGTGCGAACAGCGCGCCTACGCCGAGGATTGCGCCAAGGCTTGCCTCTTTGCCTGCAGGATCCAGCGCGCCGATGCGGATTGCCAGCGTCATTGCTATCGGAGTCATCACGGCAACGTAAAAGCCGAGATTGGCAAGTGCAAAGCCTGTGAGGAAGGGGAAGCCGACGTCTTTCAACGGAGGGGAAGTGGGCGTTGTAAGGGGCTTGCTTGGTGTATCGATATCAAGATTCTTCACGGTGATCCTCCCCAGCCGTAGAGTGGCGGCGTTTAACCTACCGACTACTCGGTAATTTTTAAGAGTCAAGATAGCAGGTCGAAATGCGACGATTAACTCGGGCACCACCCTGAGCCACGTGAGATGGTTTCGAAAAATAGGGTTCTCAGACCTCCCGATATCGGAGTAAAGCTCGACCGAGAGGGTGGGGCACAGATGACGAGAGAACCGCAAGGCAAGCAGCGAAGGCATTCCCCTAAGGGAACGAGCCGCCGTGAAGAAATTCTTGTTGCAGCCATGCGACGGTTCGCGACCGATGGATACCAGAACGCAGCGATCGGCGACGTTGCCCGCGACGTTGGGCTTTCGCTGCCCGGGTTGCTCCATCACTACCCAACCAAAGTGGATCTCCTCCTGGCCGTACTGGAGAAGCGAGATCATGATGGCGTCCTCGCTGTCGGCCACCTGCCAGACGACGTCGGGAGCTTTCTGTCAGGCCTTGTGCAAGTCTGCCGCACCAATGTCGAGATCGCCGAAGTCGTTCGTGCTTTTGCCGTTCTCAATGGTGAGAGTCTGACGAAAGATCACCCCGCGACGAATTGGTTCATAGAACGATCCAGACAGCTCCAGAAGGAGATTGGGGGGATCTTCGAGCAGGCCGTGCTGGAGGGGTGCATCCGCGCGGATGTAAACGGCCCAGCGCTTGCGACAGAACTCATAGCCGTCATGGATGGGTTGCAGACGCTCTGGCTGCGCGATCCGGATCGGTTCGATATGGTTAACGCGCTGCAGCTTTATGTCGACCGACTTGCACGGGATATAGAGGTGACATCGAAAAAGTCATGAATCCGTCGCTGGTTCGGGTCGGTGCCCTAGCACTTTCTAACACGCGTTGGATCGTGCGTTTCCAGTGCGGCGATGGTCGATGAGGCGGGGGGCTTATTGCGCAGGCGGCGCCGAGCATAGTCTGCTGCCGATGGATTGAGCACGGCGGATCAAAGGTAAAAGGGTCTGAATGCTGCAGACCGCCTGGCCACCGACGTTTCACCGTTCCGGTGAACCCCATGAGACAAAGGGCGCCCCTCCATGGGCGTCTGGCGACAAACGCATATGGCTCGAGGCTTGTGCTTGTCGGTCATCTCCGAGGTCGGCTTGACGGGAGCCATCGGCTGGACCCTAGCGATGAATGCTGAGCTGCTGTTGTTCCGAGCCCAGGTAGTCCAAGAATGCACGCGTTCTCTGCGAAAGCCGACGCTGGCCGAGATAGACTGCGTGAATGTCCAGTTCGGGTCCGCAAACGGTCGGGAGGACGTGCTCAAGCGCACCCGTTGCTAGATCGTCATGCACGACATAGTCAGGGCAAAGAGAAATGCCCTCGCCATTGCGGGCCAGATCGCAGGCAATTCGCGGGCTGTTGACCATGAACGATCCGCGAACGTTAAGCAGGCGGAGTACGCCGCCCTCCTGCAATGGCCAGCTACCATTGCCGCGTAAGTTCGTGTCGCGAATGCAGTTGTGCGTCTCCAGCGCGTCTAGGTTCATCGGTCGACCCATCCGGTCGAGATAGGACGGTGCTGCAACGAGCTGCAGCGTCGTTCGGCCAAGCCTGCGCGCAACCAGCGCCGAGTCGTTCAGCCGCCCGATGCGTATGGCAAGGTCAATTCCCTCCGCCGCCAGATCGACATATCGATCCGAAAGGCGGAGATCGATGGTTAGATCAGGATGTGCTGAGCGGAAATTGCTTAGGACCTGCATGAGCCGAAGCTCGCCATAAGCTATCGAGGCAGATATCCGGAGCGTGCCGGATAGGCCCCTTTTTGTCTCGCGCAATCCCGAGGTCATGACATCCAGATCAGCGAGCCAGTCGGGAGCGCGCTGTATAAGCGTTTCTCCTGCCGCCGTCATTCCCAGCCGCCTCGTGGTGCGTTGCAGAAGTCTTGTTCCAAGCCGCTGTTCCAGTTCGGCCATGTATTTCGAAGCCAGTTTTGGCGACATGCCCAGTCGCGCTGCTGCACCTGAGAAAGAACCAGTCTCTACTGTGGCAACAAACACCCTGATGCCATCCACAAAGTCCATCAACGACTCCATTAGGAACATTATGTGGAAAGAGATACGTCATCTTCGCCATTTTATCCAGAGTTCATTTTCTGCATATTCCTTTCATCAGCCAACCGCAGCGGCAAACGCCCGCGCTGATACAAAGGAACAGAAAATGCTCAACACACTAAAATCCCTCAGCTTGGCCGCCCTTGTTGTTGCAGGCTTTGCCACTACCGTGTTCGCCGACGATGCGACTGACCTGAAGAACTATCGTGCTGCCGAGGCCCTTGGTGCCCAGCATCTTGCGACTTTCGATACCTTGGACTTTGACGTGTTCACGAACCAGAAGTGGGAACGCCTGAAGGAAAGCCACAGCGCGAACGTCAAGGTACATTGGCCGGATGGTCGGGTCACTGAAGGCATCGACACACATATCTCGGACCTGAAGTATCTTTTCTCTTTTGCTCCCGACACTCGCATTCTGGAGCATCCTATCAAGCTGCAAGACGGCGACTGGACCAGCGTCGTTGGCTTCATGGAAGGCACCTTCACGAAGCCGATGAAACTTGCTGATGGCACAGAAATCGCGCCGACTGGCAAGGCCTATCGCATTCGGATGGCCACCGTCAGCCAGTGGGGTCCCGATGGTACGATGTCCGAGGAGTATCTGTTCTGGGACAATAAGGACTTCTACCGGCAGCTCGGCGTCGGCAACTAAGACTTTAGGCATGTGGCTCCTGTCGGCGTGACCGGCAGGACCCATTCCCCGGAACTAGGAGAAAAATCATGAACATTGCAATCATTGGCACGGGCAATATCGGCTCTGGTCTCGCTACTGTGCTCGCCAAGACCAATAACAGCGTAGTTGTCGCAGACCGCAAGGGCGGTGAGGAGTTGGCCGCTAGGTTGAAGGAGCAGGGCCTTTTGGTGCAGGCGACTGATATCAAGAATGCTGTCGCCGGGGCCGAAATTGTCATACTTGCTGTACCATATGGCGCCGTGGCAGGCCTTGCGGATGCCGCTGATTTCACCGGCAAAATCGTCGTGGACGTTACCAATCCCGTGACCGACGACTTTTCTGGCTTGCAGCTCGGGCATGAGACGTCAGCCGCAGAGGAGATCGAAAAGGCGTTGAAGGGCGCGCGTGTGGTGAAGGCATTCAACACCGTCTTCGCCCAGATCTACGCCGAAGGTTTGACCTTGGGTGGCAAGCCGATCCAGACCTTTGTCGCAGCGGATGATGCCTCGGCTAAGGCAGCGGTGCTGGCGCTGGCAAACGAAGTCGGCTTTGACGCCCGCGATGCCGGTGCGCTTAAGAACGCTCGCTATATTGAGCCTCTCGCCTACCTCAACATCCAGTTCGGCTACATGCTGGGCCGGGGAACTCTGATTGCGCCTGTCTGGTTGGGCTAATCAGAGGTGGGGCATCGTGCGGGGCGGGTTGGCTGCAGAAGATGACAGCCATTTAGATCTGGCCCCACACTATACCCTCTGAGTGTCAACGACCTGCCGCGCCCGGTTCCGGGCGCGGTGCTTTCGGATCAGCACTGAAAACAATCTGGTGAACGGCACGGGGCGGAAGGCTGGATATCCGTCCAAGCCAAAGGATCTGGCGGTCGAGTAGCGCTTGCTCGAAGATCGCTGGCGGTCCACTGAAGCTGGGCGTCATCCACGCCTTACAAAGCGGAACGGGCGGTTCCACGAATTCCCACTATCTATCCGATTCCGGGTGAAAGCCGCAGTACTGGCGCTACCGCCAGACAGTATCTGGTCGCTCGGGACCAAGCTCGTTCTGGCTATGGTGGAGCGGCTGTTGAATGTGGCTTGCATCGAAATTTGCTGAACCGAATTTCCCTGAACCAAGTTCTGGCAAGTTGCAGGCTCTCACCTGTGGCTTCACGTTCAGGCGTACAGATTTTTTCAGAGCGCTGGAGAGTGGTTGGTCACGCGCGACCTTGGCAACTGGGGTCAAGCTGAGTTCGCGTTACGTGGATCCGGAAGATTTACGCGTAGCCCGCTTAGAGTAACACATCCATCCGGAGCGAACGTCGCACCGTTGATCGTGTCCTCAACTGCGGTGGAGCCGAACAAGGCTTCGCTGTGGAATGGCCGATGATGCTGCGGGACTGTTTCAAGTGGGGTATTGTAGAAATTAGGCCTACACAACGTAGATTTTTCGCTGTTTATCGGCGTTTTTATTTACATTACCACCCATTTATCAGCAGCGGTCATCCGTGAGTCCCAGCTGAGTGCCGATTATGAGGACGGTGTAAGATGGCTCGAATTTCTGTGTTTTCCCGGAGTTATCCACCCGCTCATTGCTTGAGCCCCGCAGCGGCATTCACGGCGCCTGTCATTGAGGTTCTCGCTCAACACTGTGTCATTCCGAGCAAGATTGAATTCCTTGCGGCAAAAGTGTCCGAGGTCAGGGTGCTTCAGATCAACGGTTTATAGGCTGAGTGCCGCTCCAGTTTTCGCTACATCCAAGCTGTTTAAATGGCGATGAAGAAATAAAGTATAGGCGGTCGATTCGGGTTTCCCGATGTCGAAAAGTAATAATGTATACGCTCGTTAGCAAATGTATATGCGAATATTGATTATGAATATCGTGATTTTCGCAAATAAATTATTGATTCTACGATCTGAGATGTTGCCATGAAGGCATATATATTTTCCTTGGGTGCCGGCGTATTGGTCGGAATGATCTATAGCTTGCTCAATGTTCGTTCACCTGCTCCGCCGGTCATCGCTCTGATTGGGCTGCTTGGAATATTGATCGGTGAGCAGCTCATTCCCTTTGCAAAGACGCTTGTGGCTCAAGAGGCCGCCGTTGATTCCCGGTTCAACCAGGGGAAGTCGCACATTTTTGGACAGCTGCCGGAAGGCGAGGGCGAAGCTGCTCGTCACGGTGATGAAGGGAGAAAAAGCTGATGCCTACCCGTCGTGAATTCATAGCTACCGCCTCGGCGCTTGCCTTGGCCAAGGTTGCCTCGGCTACGGAAAGAGTTGAAACCACTGGAAAGTTTGCAGATATCGTACTGCACAACGGATTGATCACCACGCTCGATCGCGCAAACCCGCTTGCCAGTGCAGTCGCCATCAAGGACGGGCTGTTTCTTGAGGTTGGCAGTGACGCTGACGTGATGGCGCTTGCGGGACCAGATACGAAGATCATCGATCTCAAGGGCAAGCGTGCGCTGCCTGGCCTGATCGACAATCACACCCATGTCGTCCGTGGTGGCCTCAATTTCAACATGGAACTGCGTTGGGACGGCATCCGTTCGCTTGCCGATGCCATGGATATGCTCAAGCGGCAGGTGGCGGTCACGCCGGCTCCGCAGTGGGTTCGTGTCGTGGGAGGCTTTACCGAGCAACAATTCGCCGAAAAACGTCTGCCGACGATTGAAGAAATTAACGCCATTGCGCCCGATACGCCGGTATTTCTTCTGCATCTCTACGATCGTGCGCTATTGAATGGCGCAGCGGTGCGCGCCATCGGATATACGCGCGACACGCCCAACCCGCCCGGTGGCGAAATCGTCCGCGATGCCAACGGAAACCCAACGGGTCTGCTGCTGGCCAAGCCAAACGCAACCATTCTCTATTCGGCGCTCGCCAAGGGGCCCAAGCTACCCTTCGAATATCAGGTGAATTCGACACGACATTTCATGCGCGAGCTTAACCGTCTCGGCGTGACCGGCGTTATTGATGCGGGCGGCGGCTTCCAGAACTATCCCGACGACTACCGGGTCATTCAGAAGCTCTCTGACGACAATCAGATGACAGTGCGGCTCGCCTACAATCTGTTCACCCAGAAGCCGAAAGAGGAAAAAGAGGATTTTCTCAACTGGACGTCCTCGGTGAAGTACAAGCAGGGGAATGACTATTTCCGTCATAACGGCGCGGGCGAAATGCTTGTCTTCTCTGCTGCCGACTACGAAGACTTTCGTCAGCCGCGGCCCGAATTGGGGCCTGAGATGGAAGGTGAACTCGAGGAAGTGGTCCGGGTGCTGGCCGAGAACCGGTGGCCATGGCGCATGCATGCCACCTATGACGAGACCATTTCGCGGTCCCTCGATGTTTTTGAAAAGGTCAACAAGGATATCCCCCTCGAAGGTCTAAACTGGTTCTTTGATCATGCCGAAACGATTTCGGAACGTTCGATCGACCGGATCGCCGCACTTGGTGGGGGCATCGCAACCCAGCATCGCATGGCCTATCAGGGTGAGTATTTCGTAGAACGCTATGGCCACGGGGTTGCCGAGGCTACCCCACCAATCAAGCGCATGCTGGAAAAGGGTGTCAATGTTTCGGCTGGTACTGATGCTACTCGCGTTGCATCATACAATCCCTGGGTCTCGCTCGCATGGATGATTACCGGCAAGACCGTCGGTGGCATGCAGCTCTATCCGCGGGCCAATTGCCTGGATCGCGAAACGGCGCTGCGGATGTGGACGGAAAAGGTCACCTGGTTTTCCAATGAGGAAGGCAAGAAGGGTCGCATCCAGAAGGGGCAGTTCGCCGATCTCATTGTCCCGGACAAGGACTTCTTCTCGTGTGCAGAAGATGAAATTTCCTTCCTGACGTCTGATTTCACCATGGTCGGTGGCAAGATTGTTTATGGTGGGGGAGCATTCAAGGCGCTCGACGAGAACCAGTTGCCGCCCGCCATGCCGGATTGGTCACCAGTGCGGAAGTTCGGCGGTTACGCGGCCTGGGGTGAACCACAAGGCGCGGGACAACGCTCCCTTCGTCGCACTGCGATATCGACGTGCGGCTGCGCAAGTGACTGCACCGTACATGGCCACGACCACGCCAGCGCATGGACGTCAAAGCTGCCGATCGCTGATCTCAAGGGCTTCTTCGGAGCCTTGGGATGCTCCTGCTGGGCGGTGTGACGTCACAGCAGATACCCGACTGGTGAGAGAGTGGGCAGCATGGTTCAGCTGCCCGCTTTCCAATGAACGTGCAGGTGATCATGCCGGTTGTCGTGACGGGTTCCTGATCGTCAAACGATTTGGGGCCGCCGGTCTACCGGCCGATGTGCCGTGCTTTCGAAATAAACGCCGTCCAGTTCGACCACTTGACGGCTCAGGGGTTACCATGACCAATCATCTTTCTTCCTTGGGCAATCTACGTCCTTTCGCTGCAAAAATTCTCGGCGCTCCGGCCATTCGCTTTACCGCCCTGCTGGCCCTTTGCGCGGCCTATATACAGGGTCCGATCACCAAGCTCCTCGACTTCAAGGGGGCAATCGCCGAGATGGAGCACTTCGGCCTCTATCCGGCGGCGCTTTTCGCGGTCTGCGTTATCATCTTCGAGCTTGCAACCTGCGCAATGGTGCTCTCAGGCTTTCTCCGCTGGATTGGGGCACTCGCTCTGGCAGTCTTCACATTGCTCGCAACATACGTCGCCCTCCGCTTCTGGGAGATGCCCGCTGGTATGGACCGGGTGATGGCGACAAATGCATTCTTCGAACACCTGGGCCTTGCCGGCGCTTTTGTCCTGGTTGCGATCTCCGACCTCATGAAAAGTGAGCAGTGAGCAGTGAGCATTGGAAGGTCCGTGGTCGGCAGATTCGACATCCCCCAGAGCAATTCAGCCACCGGTCGGATCGCTCCACAGGGCCAACCATCACTTGCCTTGCAGCGCCGATATCGGACTCGTAGACCTCAGTTTCAGGCAAATTCAGAAAGATTAGTGATGACGCAAAGATTGCCTACGCTCCTCAGCTTCAATGCCGGATATGTTGATACCGCAGGATTTCTGGCAATGCATGGCCTGTTCACGGCACACGTGACCGGGAACTTCGTGACATTCGGTGCGGCACTCGCCGAAGGGACATCGGGCGCTCTGGTGAAGCTCGCAGCGCTGCCGGTATTCTGTTGCGTCGTCATCCTCGCCCGTTGCCTGGGGCTCTGGTTGGTCGAACGGGGCAAAGGCGCATTCGTCATCATGCTCGGTCTGAAGTGCGCATTGCTTCTGGGCGGGGCGGTTCTAGCAGTTTTATGGGGTCCGTTTCCCATCGGGGATTCCTGGGAGTTGTTCGTTACGGGAATGCTGTTCGTTTCGGCCATGGCCATTCAAAACGGCGCCCATCGTGTGCATCTCAGCAGCGCGCCGCCCACGACGCTTATGACGGGAACAACCACGCAGATCATGCTGGATATCGGTCAGTTGCTATACGGAACATCCGCCGAGAGCAGACCAGCAGTGCTCGCGCGAATAGCCAAATTCGTTCCTGCTGTGCTTGCGTTTGGGGGCGGTTGCCTGGCCGCTGCTGGCTTGTTCACCCTGTTCGGCATGTGGTGCTTCATGCTGGCCCCGCTTGTAGGTCTTGGGGCAATCTGGTTGCAGGCCGCATCGAATGGCCAATCGTTGAGCGCGCCGTAATGCGCCTGCCCAATCGGCCCCGAGATCTTGGATGCCGCAAGAGTTTTGACAATTTGGGCGTTGCGCAATCGCATTGATTTCGCCCTCTAATTCTTGTGAAACGGCCGGTTGCGTTTGTGTCAACAGGTTAATGATTTACGATACATGGACAGACGTTGGTTGTGTCGATTTCACTACTGGAATTCCGCCAGTATTCGATAAAACATAGCTGAATGCTTTGCTCACGTACTATTGTGCCGTGCGAGACCGGCATGATGGCCTTGACCAAGGAGATGATCTGAGCTGCGAAGAGACGTTTAAATAGCGTTTTCCACGCAACTCGCCGCCCGTTAAGCGACGCAGATCACGATCGACAAAGCGCGTTGAAACATTGGCGTTGTCGGCTACGGCGCGACACAAAGGCGGCCGAATTGCCGCCAGCTCTGACTATCGTCCACCCCTCTGAGGATCTTATCGGAGAGCATGTAGCACGGATGATCGTTGGACGGTGTCGTGGAGACGTCGAGGATAGCAAGGCCGTGGATGATGGCTATGACAGCTTCATCGTTCGCGGGAGGGCGGGTTGACGGGTACTGGCCTCACTATCGTTGCCAGCAACCCTCCCGTATGGCTCGGCTGTTCACCCGGACCAATGGATCTGCCTATGCTGCGATCCCATCGTGGAGGTCTACGCCCGTGCGTTGCGCCATTTCCTGGCGATACGCCTCGACCTTCGGTGGGTAGACAATCCCGCGTACGATCGACATGGCCCTTAGTGCTGCAAAGAGGTGTATGTCGTCCTCCGAAAGGGTGCCATTAACGGCGCCCGGGGAGGCCATCATCGCTTCCAGTGCCCGCAGGTGTTCGTTGATCGTTGCGATATAGGTGCTGCTGTCCGCAATGCGATCGGCGAATTTGCCGATGATTGCCTCCTTGTTCCGTGTGAAGGATGCGCGTGCGGATGCGGTCGAAAACTCCTCCATCGGGGATGCGGCCCAGCGGGGCATGGCCAGCCGGTAGAGCGCGTCGGTCGCGTCGCTTAACCATTCCGCGATCAGCGGATTACGTGGTCCAACGATGATTGGGGTCTCGTTCAGATTGTCCACATAGGCAACGATATCCATGCTTTCCGGGATGAAGCGGCCCTCATGTTCTAGAATGGGAGCCATCTTTTTCCCGATCATCCGCGTTGGTAGCGCTTCGTCGTCGCTCATCATGACAATGAGTTCCATAGGAATATTCTTCAGTCCGAAAATGCTCCGGGCTTTCACGCAGAACGGACAGTGGTCATAGACGTAAAGCTTCATGGGATTATCTTCCAGATGATCAAATGCAGTGAGGCGAGATAAGCTCGCGGGCTCTCCGGATGGAAACGGCAGGTATATCTTGAGAACAGGTTCGATCCAGAATGCTGTTCATCGCAATTTATCGATCTTGAATGTTCATTAAAGAGGCCCGTGGGCTACACTCAGGTGAGTTGAGTTCTACTTAGGACCGGTCGCTCTCAGAAACGCTCGCCGCAAACATCCATGGCGCAACTATGCCAGCAACAATTTGCGTCATGTCCTTGATTTGATGGTTCAAGTGCTCTTGAGGTCCGGCGGCTCCAGATCACCATTCCCATCCGAGCGCGTTCGGTGCTCGCCGAACGCTTCCTGCGCTAGTTGGCGGACAAGGTCGATGTATCGGGAATTATCACCAGCACGGTGATTGAGGATGACGGGCGACGTAGCACCTTTACCATCTAGAAGCCGATAGTGCACATCCGACCGCATCTGCCGTGCCGAGGCGGGCACGATGCAGATCCCGGCCTCGGCAGCCACAAGGCCAAGCGCAGTCTGGATTTCCCGGACTTCTTGCACTTCAGCGGGACGTGCATCGTGTTCCTGGAGCATTGCAAGAATGTGATCGGCATAACCCGGCCTGGGCTCTTTTGGGTAGACGATGATTTTTTGACCAGTAAGATCCGCCACCGGGATTGGGTCAAGCTCCCGCGCCAAGGGCGTATCCCTCGGAATGGCCGCGACGAGTTTTTCCTCCCGCAGAACAACACCGGTCACATTTGGATCCGTGTAGCGCATCCGCCCGAAACCAATGTCGATGCGCCCCTCCTTGAGGGCCGGGATCTGCTGAACGGAGACCAGCTCAATCAGTTGTATATCCATTTCTGGCGCGCTCTGGCGCAGTTTCCTGACCAGTGGCGGCAAGCCTGCATAAAGGGTCGAGGCAACGAACCCGATCGACAGGAGGCTGTTCTGGTTCAGGCCCACTCTCTTGGTCGCCGCCTGCATCTGCTCGACCCTGCCGAGGATTTGCATCGACTGTTCGTAAAACAGCCGCCCCGCCTCCGTTAGGCGAACCGGCCTGCTTTTGCGGATGATGAGTGCGACGCCCAGTTCCTCCTCGATCAACTGAATCTGGCGGCTCAGCGGTGGCTGCGCCATGTTGAGCGCTTGTGCCGCGCGGGTGAAATTCCGTTCGCGTGCGACCGCAACGAAATAGCGCATCTGACGAAGGTCCACTGACGTTCCCACTCCCTAGTTTAGAAATCTCTATAGGTTCTGATATTTTGCGGCATGGATTGCGCCGATGCAAAAGGATTTCTGCGATATGATACCCATTGGGTATGGTAGTAGACGCAAATGATGTTGGACGCGGTGAGCAAGGCATCGCAGAATTCAGCCATGCACACGATCCTGCCATCAGCCAGACAGACCAAATCGAGCACCCCTGTCGTCGAACGGGTAGAAACCCTGCTCGTCGATCTGCCAACCATCCGGCCACACAAGTTGTCCGTCGCAACGATGCACGGTCAGACCTTGATGCTGGTTAAGGTTCATTGCAGCGACGGCATTGTTGGGATTGGTGAAGGCACGACGATCGGCGGACTGGCTTACGGAGCCGAAAGTCCGGAAAGCATGAAGATTGCGGTCGATACCTACTTCCGACCCGTTATGGTCGGGCAGGATGCCACATCTGTACGGTCACTGATGGCGCGCGTCGGTAAGGTTGTGAAGGAGAACCGGTTCGCGAAATGTGCGGTCGAAACGGCCCTTCTCGACGCCCATGGTAAACGGCTTGGGTTACCGATCAGCGAACTTCTGGGCGGGCGACTTCGCAGCCGGCTTGCCGTCGCGTGGACACTGGCGTCGGGGGATACGGCACGCGACATTGCCGAAGCGGAACAGATGCTGGACTTGCGTCGGCATCGAATCTTCAAATTGAAGATTGGTGCGAAGAGCCTGCAAGACGACATAGCGCATGTAGCCGCCATCAAGCGAGCGCTCGGCGACCGTGGCGCGGTTCGCGTTGACGTGAACATGGCGTGGAGCGAGTTGGACGCCGCCTATGGGATGGCGGCCCTTGCCGATATTGGCTGCGAGCTTGTCGAGCAACCGGTCGCGACCTCGGCCGCCCTGGCACGGCTGGTCCGCCGCTTCCCCGTTGCTCTCATGGCAGATGAATCGCTGTGCGGACCAGAAAGTGCCTTCGATCTGGCCAAGGTGCATGGCGCTGACGTCTTCGCTGTCAAGATCGAGCAAAGCGGTGGCCTTTACAATTCGCAGCATGTCGCGGCGATCGCCGACGCTGCGGGTATTGGTCTCTATGGGGGGACAATGCTCGAAGGTGGCATCGGTACTGTTGCGTCAGCGCAGGTGTTTTCGACCTTCCCTAACCTTCAATGGGGCACCGAGCTGTTCGGTCCACTCTTGCTGACGGAAGAAATTCTCGGCACGCCGCTGGACTACAGCGATTTCGAGTTGACCATACCAACGGGGCCAGGCCTCGGCATCGAACTGGACGAGGAGCGCGTCGCCTTCTTCACTCGAGACGGATTGCACAAGACGATCGTTGCTTTGGGCGAGGGAGATTGACCATGCTGTTTCATGTGCGAATGGACGTCAAAATCCCTCATGGCCTTGCGCAGTCAGAAGTTGCTGAAATTCTGTCGCGGGAAAAGGCGTATTCACAGAAATTGCAGAAGTCCGGCCAGTGGCGCCACATCTGGCGCCTTGCGGGTCAGTACGCGAACTTCAGCATCTTTGATGTGAAGGACAACGCAGAGCTGCATGAGATTCTCTCGGGGCTCCCGCTTTTCCAGTTCATGGAAATCGAAGTGACACCGATATTGCGGCATCCCTCGGCGATCCGAGAGGACGACACCTGACGTCCGAACGGAGGGTTGGTGGAGGACCGCACCCAGCCAATTTTTGAAATCCAAGAGGAGGATTGATCATGGACGTAAAGATATTCGATAGGCCCGACATTCAAGATTTTCTGAAGGTCCTTAGCGGCCTGGACAAGGACGGGGGCAACCCGCGAGTAAAACAGATCGTCCATCGGATCATGTCCGACCTCTTCAAGGCCATCGACGATCTCGACATTACACCGGATGAGTACTGGACAGGTATAGCCTGGCTGAACGAAATTGGTGCTGCAGGCCAGGCGGGCCTTATTTCTCCGGGGCTTGGTCTCGATCATTTTCTGGATGAACGTCTCGACGCGATCGACGAGGCACTTGGTATCGAAAATCCTACGCCGCGAACAATTGAGGGGCCGCTCTATGTGGCCGGCGCGCCGGTTTCAACGGGCTTCGCCCGTCTGGACGACGGTACGGATGAGAATGGTCATACTCTTATCATGCACGGTATAGTGCGTGGTGCAGACGGCAATCCGCTGCCCGGTGCTACTGTGGAGGTGTGGCACTGTGATACGCGGGGCTTCTACTCGCATTTCGATCCGACTGGTAAGCAGGCTCCCTTCAACATGCGCCGAACCATCATTACGGATGACAAGGGTGGCTACAAATTCCGCAGTATCGTGCCCCATGGTTATGGCGTGCCGCCGGGTAGCCCGACCGAGAAGCTCCTCTCATCTCTTGGTCGTCATGGCCAGCGGCCTGCGCATATCCACTTCTTTGTAAGCGCAGCTGGTCACCGCAAACTGACCACGCAGATCAACATCGAAGGTGATCCGCTAGTGAATGACGACTTCGCCTATGCCACGCGCGAGGGCTTGATCCCCTCGGTTATCGAGCGTGAGGATGAGGCGAGCATGCATGCAAATGGCCTCAACACTCCATTTGCCGAGATCGTTTTCGACATTCGACTGACCGCCTTGCTTGATGGCCGGGATAACCAGGTTAACGAACTGCGGAAACGCGCTACGGCCTGATGCAGGCTTCGCTGATCGGCGGCCTCGGAAGGTCGTCGGTCACGATCACCGCCGCACGGGGCCCTTTTTCCTTGCGAAGGATATCCGGAGCTGACCCGAGATCATGCCCTACCTTATGCTCGCAGAGCACCAGCTTTTCTACCAGGTTGATGGTGTTGACACGGAGGAAGCGTCCTCGAAACCATGGTTGGTGTTCTGCAACTCTCTGGGCACCGATCTTACTATGTGGGATCGCCAAGTAGGGTATTTGTCCAGGAACTATCGGATTCTCCGCTACGACCGCCGCGGCCACGGCCGGTCCACTGCGCCGCCTTCGCCTTTTGCCCTGTCAGATCTGGGAACGGACGTCCTGTTCCTTTTGGACGCGCTGGGAATCGATAAACCACACTTCTGTGGCTTGTCGATTGGTGGTCTGACCGGCCTGTGGCTCTGCGTGAATGCACCCGATCGACTGGATCGGGTGATCTTGTCGGCAACCTCTGCCAGGATCGGTAGCGCTGAAAACTGGAACGCCAGGACGAGTGCCGTGCGTGCCCACGGTCTGGGTGGGTTGATCTCGGCAACCCGCGATCGCTGGTTCAGTGCAGCTTTTGCGGCACGGGAGGCCCAAGCCGTTCAACACATTCTTGATGTCTTCAAAGCAACGAGCATCAATGGCTATGTAGGGTGTTGTGCCGCCCTGGCGGACGGTGATCTCCGTGAGGCGATTGACAGGATCAGCAATCCACTTCTCGCCATATCTGGAGACGACGATCCGGTATGCCCTCCATCGGACCTGGTGGCAATCGCCGACGCTGTTCAAGATGGGCGGCACGTTTCGCTGCCAGGCCGCCATCTTGTGAATATTGAAGCGCATGAAGCGTTTAATGCCGTTCTCACTGACTTTCTGACGCGTTCAGCCCGTGCGGAGGACGTGGCGGTCCTTGAGGAATCCCCAAAAGACGGTTGGACGGGAAACAGCCGCGCCTAGCCCAGAGAGACGTTGTGTGCCTAGGATGACGGTTGCTGCAGGTATGGCTTCGATGTTCGCCGGCCCGGGGTGGTCAGGCGAAAGGTAAGATTGATCCTTTCTCCCACGACGCCCGTCGTTCGAGCAATGCCGTGCTGCCAGTATTGTTGCGTCCCGCCTCCCATGATCAGAAGGCTTCCGTGCTGCAAGACAATACGTGCGGTTTTCGCATGGTTATCCTTACGGCGCAAATCGAAACGCCGTTCCGCACCAAAGCTGAGAGATGCAATGACTGGATCGATACCGAGTTCGGGCTCCTTGTCGGAGTGCCAGCCGATCGAGTCCGAACCGTCGCGATAAAGATTGGCCAACATGGAATTGAAGCGCGCATTGCAGATCGCTTCGATCCTGTTCTTCAGTTTCTCGAGGAGCGGTGTGAAGGGATAGGGCTTCAGGGCATGTGCCAAGGTAGAATAGGTGTGAACCACCTCTCCATACCAGCTGCTCAGTCTCGGCTGGGGAATTGTCTTGCCTTCAATGCGCACAAAGTGCTGCTCCCAGACGAGTTCGTCTTTCAGTTGAGCGTGGAGTTCGTCGGCAGATATGCCAAGATCCGGTGCGGGATGATAGACCACATCCGCATCCACCAGAGGCAGCCGCCAAGGGTCGTTGAACAAGTCGGGTGTCATGGGCTCCTCCGCCGAACTTCGTTTCGCCCCAGCGCCGAGGCTGCAGGATAGTCGATCGGCTGCCCTATTTTGCAGTCGATCGACGTCCAGGAATCCTGCGATCCAGGCAGCATCTCTGATCAGAACTCGATGACGGAGCGGATAGACTTGCCCTCGTGCATGAGGTCGAAGGCCGTGTTGATTTCCTCAAGTGGCATCTTGTGGGTGATCAGGTCATCGATGTTGATCTTGCCATCCATGTACCAATCGACGATCTTCGGCACGTCTGTACGGCCGCGTGCGCCACCGAAGGCAGAACCTTTCCAGACGCGGCCCGTTACCAGCTGGAACGGACGCGTGGAGATTTCCTTGCCGGCTTCAGCGACGCCGATAATGATCGATTCACCCCAGCCCCGATGCGCTGCTTCCAGTGCCTGCCGCATGACATTGACGTTGCCGGTCGCATCGAACGTGTAGTCAGCGCCGCCGTCAGTCAGGTCCTGGATTGCCTGCACGACCTTGTCGCTGCCGACTTCGGTCGGGTTGATGAAATCGGTCATGCCGAACTTTTTGGCCATCGGAACCTTTGCAGGGTTGAGATCAACGCCAATAATCTTGTCAGCGCCAACCATGCGGGCACCTTGGATGACGTTGAGGCCGATGCCGCCGAGACCGAAGACCACGACGGTCGAGCCAGGTCGAACCTTGGCCGTGTAGATGACGGCGCCGATGCCGGTCGTGACACCGCAGCCGATGTAGCAGATCTTGTCGAAAGGTGCGTCTTCCCGGATCTTCGCAAGCGCGATTTCTGGCAGCACGGTGAAGTTCGAGAAGGTCGAGCAACCCATGTAGTGGAAGATTTCGCCGCCGTCGCACGAGAAGCGCGACGTGTTATCCGGCATCAAGCCCTGTCCCTGGGTCGAGCGGATCGAGGTGCAGAGGTTCGATCGCTGCGAAAGGCAGGTTTTGCACTGACGGCATTCGGGCGTGTAAAGCGGAATGACGTGGTCGCCGACCTTCAGCGACGTGACACCTGCGCCGACCTCGCGCACAATGCCGGCACCTTCGTGCCCGAGAATTGCGGGAAACTTTCCCTCGGAATCAAGCCCAGAGAGCGTGTAGGCATCGGTATGGCATACGCCGGTTGCCATGACCTCGACCAGGACCTCTCCCGCTTTCGGTCCGCCGATCTCGATCGTTTCGATGGTGAGGGGCTTGTTGGCCTCCCATGCTACCGCTGCTCTGCTTTTCATACTGCAATTCCTCGCTAGGCTGCGGGCCTATTTCAGATAGGCGCGCAGAATCTTCACAATGTCTTCCATCTGGTCTTCGCCAACGGATGACGTCATTTCTCCAGCGGATGCCACCGTCTCCCGAAGATGGATCTCGAGAACCTCTGCCATCAGGCCTCCTGCAGCACCACGCATCGCGGCGATCTGCTGCAGGAGAAGCTTGCAGTCGGTTCCGGCTTCAATCGCTCGCTCCAGCGCTTCGGCCTGCCCCTTGATCCGACGGAGACGGGTCGTTGCACGCTTTTTGTCCTCAATGGAGTATGGCATCTGCTGTCCTTCCTCCGACCTCACATACTGGGTGGAGTATGTCAATATACTGGGCGCAGTATAAGAGTTCCGATGGGTTTGTCATAGTTCTTGAGATGGTTTTAGCGGAAACCGCAAATTTGAGTAGCTTCAGTATCTTGCGCTCTGATCCTGACACCAGTTGCCGCCGGATTGTAGCGAAAACGGCTACTCTGTGTCGCCAGCGGCTAAATTTATCCGCCTGCACGGAGGGACTAGCTAAAAATGAAGCCGCCGGCTTTTGGCATCTTCGTGCCCCGCAAGCGTTTTCGCGAACAATACGGGCTTCGACATTTACCTCCGAAGCGGCCAAGTGCCCGCTGGACGCTGATCCATCCGCATGCGGCACTTTTTGCTCAGGAAAAAGTCTCGTTATGACACCGATAACACGCATCATTCATCGCCGTGCCAATCCCGCTCAGGCAGCCCAGTACGAGCGTCTCGTCCGGCAAATGCTCGCCACTTGCTCACAGTCTCCGGGTTATCTGTTTTCGACCGTGATCCCACCCAGAGTAGATGGCGAGGAATTTCATATCGTACAGTGCTTCACAACTCAGGCTGCACTCGACGTTTGGCGCAACTCAAAGGAGGCTGCGGTCTGGCATGAACGCTTGCGGCAGGTCTCGGATCATGATCCCGAATACCGCGTATTCAACACGACGGACTTATGGTTTTCTGCCACAGGTTTGGAAGGTCAGAAACAACCTGCACGGTGGCGGATGGCGATTATCACCTGGATGGGGATATTTCCGCTTGCATCCTTGGCTGTGGCCTTCTTGTTTCCCCTGCTGACGGCACTGCCATTTATTCTCAGAATGATGCTGCTGACCGCATTGATCGTCCTTGCGATGCACTGGATTGTGATGCCGCGCCTGTTGCGTTGGCTTGCCAACTGGCTGAAGCCGTAAACGCGGCTCGCAGATCTGCCAGTCTATTCGCCAAGGTTTCCACGGCGGCCCTCATCAACGAGAATTTCGACCACATGCCTGACGCGAGGGAGAAGCTGCTTCGTCGATGGCCAGATGGCAGAGATCTCGATCTTGGCGCCTGTGAACGCATCCAGCACGGATATGAGTCGTCCTTCGTCGATGTGTTTTGTAACCAGTGAACTCGGCATCTGGGCGAGCCCAAGGCCGGCCACGGCAGCATCGACGATGGCGGCACCATCGCCGATCTCATGGGTCGGTGGTGGTGTCACACGAACCACAAGACCATCATTCGCCTTGACCCGCCACGAATTGGGGATATCCCGCCGAAATCCGACAATGCAGTCATGCTCCTGCAAGTCCTCGATTGTCAGGGGCGTGCCGCGCGCTTTCAAATAGCTCGGTGAGCCCACGATCAAGGCTCGCTGTTCGGTCAGCTTGCGGGTAATCAGTCCTGTGGTGCTCTTCGTCTCCCCAAATCGGATAGCAAGGTCCACACCTTCCTCGACCGGATCGATGATCCTGTCGGTGAGAGATAGGGAGAGAGTGAGACCTGGATGCTGTTTGGTGATTTTCGCAAGCACTGGCAGCAGGATCTTCCGGCCCCAGGCTGCCGGCGCATCAATACGCAACCGTCCAGCAAGTTGCTGGCTCTTTGCGGCCAACGCCTCTTCAGCGGAACCGATTTCCTCAAGAGCGTGGCGGCAACTAGCCAGATAAGCCTCGCCATCTGGCGTCAAGGTTAGCTTGCGCGTGCTTCGATGCAAAAGCTTCACGCCGAGTCTTTCTTCCAGTCGCGCAACACTTTTGCCCACGGCGGACTTGGTTACACCCAGCTTGTCTGCCGCTGCTGTGAAGCTCAACAAGGTGCCTGCTTCAACAAAACTGATGATACCGTTCAATTGCTCCAATTGAGCCATTGTAGCGAATTCCTCTACGCAGCGTGTAATTTCAGCCATTTATTATCGTTCCGTTTTACATTAGCAAAGTCCCGTCGGCAAGGTTTGCAGATGACCGCAAACTCAACGTTCAACTCTAAGGGTCTTTGAGATGCTACGTAAATCACTGCCCATGATGATCGCCCTTTCCGGCCTCATCTTGTCCTCGACGATGACATTTGCGGCGCCGGCCATCGAGGTTCTTGGTCAGGACTATGTCTTTCCGAACAAGATTGAGGGCCTTCCGGCAAAGCTCTCCGACTTCAAGGGGTTGGAGATCAACAGCTTCATGACAACGGACGGGGTCAAGCTGTCCTATTGGGAGGCTGGCCAAGGGCGACCGCTGATTTTCATCCCTGGCTGGTCGGCCAACGGGGCCGAATACATCAATGTCATGTATCTGCTCAGCCAGAAGTATCATGTCTACGTCATCGATCCGCGCAATCAGGGTCTCTCCCAGAACGTCGAATACGGCACCCGAATTGCCCGTTTCGGGGCAGACCTCAACGAGTTCATCGAGCATCTCGGTGTCGAGAAAGTTGACCTTTGTGGCTGGTCGATGGGGGCCTCCGTCGTGTGGAGCTATATCGACCTGTTCGGCACGGATACGATCCGTAAGGCAGTGTTCATCGACGAACCGATCTCGATCTATACGCATGCCGACTGGTCGGAGCAGGAGCGGCAGCAGGCCGGGGGGATGACGACCTCGGCCGAGCGCATGATCGCGGCTTTCGGCGGTGCGCCGACGAATGACCAGATCGTCGATATGAACGCCATGCGCCGCTACATGGAACAAGGATCACCCGCCTTCCAGAATTCGGAAGCCTTCGCGCAGACGTTCATCAAGAGCGACCCGAAGTTCATGAGCCTTGTGTTGTTCGATCACGCCATGAACGACTGGCGTGACGTCGTTCGCCACAAGATCGATGTGCCAACGGCGATCTTTACGGGCGAGAACAGCAACAATGTTCCGAGCCAA
The DNA here is from genome assembly GCF_051549525.1 of Rhizobium sp. G187. Classification (NCBI taxonomy): domain Bacteria; kingdom Pseudomonadati; phylum Pseudomonadota; class Alphaproteobacteria; order Hyphomicrobiales; family Rhizobiaceae; genus Rhizobium; species Rhizobium sp. G187. Next base: position 219,914 of record NZ_JBPUGM010000005.1, on the reverse strand, counting down.
AAGTGGATGCAATCCGTCATTCCCGGCGCGGAACTCCATGTCTACAGCGCCCAGGATCAGGGCGATCATTTTCTCGCTTTCAAGAACCCAACGAAATTTACGGCTGATCTCGCATCATTCCTTGAGCGCTGATCGGTCTCGAGAGCCAAGCCACACCAGAAGGCGGTCTGTGACCGCTGCATTCAAAGGAGACTATCATGCCTGTCGTACGCGTAAGCTGGTTCAGCGGTAAGGATGCCAAGGCGAAGAAGGCGGTTGCCGCGGAAATCACCGAAAGCATCGTCAAGAACACAGGAACGGATCCGAACTACATCTACGTCATTTTCGAAGATGTTGCGCCGTCAGACTGGGCAGGCGCCGGAAAGATCTTCGGAGAAGAGACCGACAAGACCTGAATCCGTGCCGCGTCATCGGGGCGAATGCGGCGGGCTTTAGCCAGCCGCATTCCTCGCTGACACGTTGCTCCCCTCAAAACCAGAGAATGTCCCATGACCTATATCACCAACGTTTTCCATATGACGGTCGAGCCACAGGCTCTGGAAGAGTTTAAGACGCTGATTGCGCAGATCATCGCGCTCTCTAACAAGGAACCTGGCACGCTGATCTATGAATACTCCCTCGGTGAAGACGGGCGGAGCGTTCATATCGTCGAGCGTTATCTGACCGAAGGCGTGCTGCCGCATATCGAAGGAACCTTTGGCCCCTTTGCGGAGCAGTTCCTGAAACTCGCGACGATCAATGCGCTTTACGTATACGGCGAACCGCCGGCTGATTTGCGTGAGAAGCTTGCTTCTTTTGGCGCCGTTTTCATGGCGCCGCTGGCTGGCTTTGCGCGTCCGACAGTTGCTGCCTGATTGGCGTTTGTGGCCACCGTCGTCGTGGAATCACTAATCATGATACCCGGAAGGCTCCCGCCCTCCGGGTATTTGCATTGCCGAAATCGGTTCGCTCGTTTGTCAGGGGCTATCTCGTCCTGGTTGTCGGGAAAGCGCGTTCCGGACACGACCTGCTTGAATTGACAGAATGGGAGTGCCTGCTCCATCCGTCCTCAGCTGCTCTCGCCAGATTCCGAAGCCTCGCTGTCCCTGACAAGGAAGGGACAATCAGCATGAGAAACAAGCTGTCGTCGGCTTATTCATTCAGATAGCCGCTGGACCTGCAGATTTGCCCTGGCGATGCTCATGCTTGTTTCGACCGCCCCCACGATTGCGGCAGAGGAGCATCCCGAGCAGCCGTTTGCCACTGTCGATCTAACCGTAATCGAACAGTTTCCCGGAGCGATTGAGGCCTTCGTGAAAGCGGGTGATCCGAACGGCGAAAACATCCCCCATTGGCCGCCAATGATGGTCGACGGAAAGCAGCTCATGGAGTCTTGGAAAGTCTGCGGCATTGTTCTGGTCCCTGCCAGAGGGTGCTGAAACGGTCATGCTGGTCGGGCTGCCACCTGCGCGTCTTTCGATGGAGTAACCTTGCACGGTGCGTATGACTTTTCCTAAAACCCGCAGGCCGTCTCATCTGAGCTGCGGGTTCTATTGTTCGGGAATTGCTGTCGTACGGTTACGGCGCTCGTTAGCCTGAGGCCGTTGCCCGACGCACGACCGGCAGCACTTCGGTAGCCAACAATTCGATCGCGTCGGCAACCTTTCCGAAGGGCAAGCCGCCGATATCGATCTGCGCCATGAACCGATCATGTCGAAACATCTCGTGTTCGTAGAGGATCTTGTCGATGATCTGCTGGGGGCTGCCAACGAAGAGCGCGCCGTGCGGACTGGCGAGACGCTCATAGTCTGCACGCGACACTTTCCAACCATTGTCGCCATTCGGTAGATTGTGGCCGATGTAACGGGCGTAGTGAGGGTAGAACTCGTCCATGGCCACCTGGCTGTTCTTTTGCACATGCAGATGGCCAGAAATGCCCACCTTCAATCCGCTCGGGTCATGCTCCGCATCCAGGAAGCTTTTCCGGTAGAGATCGATGAATGGCCGGAAGCGTGCCGGTTCGCCGCCGATATTGGCAAGGTTCAGCGGCACGCCCGCCCTGCCTGCGCGGATTGCGCTTTCCGGAGTGCCGCCGGCGCCGATCCAGATTGGAGGCTTTGCCACATAGGGGCGTGGGGCGATTTCGACATTGTTCAGGGCCGGGCGGAAGCGGCCATTCCAGGTGATGGCTTCACTGGCGGAGATTTTCAGGAGGAGGTCGAGCTTTTCTTCGTAAAGGGCATCGTAGTCCTTCAGATCGTAGCCGAAAAGCGGGAAGGACTCGATGAATGCACCACGCCCAACCGTCACCTCCGCGCGCCCGGAAGACAGAAGGTCGATCGTTGCCAGTTCCTCGAAAATCCGAACCGGGTCAGAGGAAGACAGGATGGTGACGGCTGTGGTGATCCGGATGTTTTTGGTGACAGCCGCGATGGCACCCATGATGGCTACCGGGACAGAGATCGTGTAGTCCGGGCGATGGTGCTCGCCGATCCCGAAAACGCTCAAACCAGCCTGGTCGGCAAGTTTTGCCGCCTCCACGATCTCCAGTAGACGCTGTCTGGAGGGTTCCGGCCCACGGGTGCCGACTGGCAAGTCACCAAATGTGTAAAGACCGATTTCCATGTCGGCTGCCTTCCTATTCCGCAAATGTTTCCGCGAGGAAATCGCCGGCTTTTGCCGCCCCTTCGGCGGAAATTGTGTGCGGCACACCCGGCAGCAAGAGTGTCTCGACCTGAAGTCCCAAACCCTGAAGGGTGGCGGCAGCCTTCGTCGTCTCAGCCGCTGGGATCACGGGATCAGCGCTGCCATGGACCAAAAGAACGGGCGTTTCGCGTGCGGGCTGCAAAGGCAGTGGCGAAGCCAGGCGGCCCGAGAAACCTACCACGGCACCAACCGGCCAACGGCCTGATGCAGCGGCATCAAGCGCCATGATCGTGCCTTGTGAAAAACCGACAAACGCGACGCGGTCAAGCTTCCCGGCAAAGCCGTTTGCTTCGATGATCGACGTGATCACCTGATCAAAGGACGGCCGTGCGTCCGCAATCCGCGTGCTTCGATTCTCTTCAGTCACACCAGCGACGCTGAACCACTGGTAGCCCGAGCCAAAGCTGGAGGGGGCAGGGGCGTTGGGAGACACAAAGACGGCCCCCGGTATTCTGTCCTTCCAGGCATTGGCGAGCGGTGCAAGATCGTTGCCGCTGGAGCCGACGCCATGGAGCATGATGACCAGGATATTGGCAGCTATTGTTGACATCAGTATTGGTCCTTTATGAATGCTCGAAAGGCAACTGGGGGCCGACGGGCACGATGCCGTTCGGATTGAGTGCCTTGATGGAGTAGTAGCCGCGCTTGATATGGTCGATGTTCACCGTCCCACGAATGCCGGGTATGGCGAGAATGGCGGCGACGTAGCGACTGAGGCCCGGATAGTCTGCAAGCCGGCGTAGGTTGCATTTGAACAGGCCGTGATAGGCTGCATCAAAGCGCACGAGAGTAACGAACAAGCGTATGTCGGCTTCCGTCAATCGATCGCCAAACAGATATGGACCCTGATTGTCGAGGCGGGCTTCCAGCTCGTCAAGCGTCGAAAAGACATCGGCAAACGCTTCTTCATAAGCGATTTGCGTAACTGCGAATCCGGCCCGATAAACTCCATTGTTGAGCTTTGGGTAGATCCGTTCATTCAGCTCATCGATGTCGGCGCGAAGCGCATCCGGATAGAGATCGACGCTTTCGTCGGCAAGTTTTCCGAAACCGGAATTCAACATGCGCAGGATGTCGGCCGACTCGTTGTTGACGATCGTGCCGCGGAGCTTGTCCCATAAGACGGGAACCGTCGCTCTTCCTGTATAGGCGGGGTCGGCACGCGTGTAGAGCTCATGCAGATAACTGGCGCCGTTCAGCGTATCCAAATGGGAGCCGGGGTAGTCGCCGAAGCGCCATCCCTGCTCGGACAGGGCAGGCTCGACGACGGATACCGAAATCGCGCTTTCGAGTTTTTTCAATGCGCGACCCATCAGCGTCCGCGATGCCCAAGGGCAGATCAGCGCCACATAGAGGTGGTAGCGGCCAGCCTCTGCCTTGAAGCCTTCCTCGCCCGTTGGTCCAGCACTGCCGTCGGGGGTGATCCAGTTTCGAAAGCCTGAAATCTGCCGAACAAAGGCTCCCTTCTCGTCGCTTGCCTGGACGGGATGCCAGTCGGCTGTCCATTTACCTTCTACGAGCATTGTTTACCCCTTTAGGTTGTTGGCTGCCGACGAGACGATACTGATCTGTGTCCCCCAAGGGTCGCTGATGGTGAGCCCCTGTGGCCGCTCGGCGGCTGGAGTTCCTGTCTCATCTGCCCTTGATCTTGCGGAAGCTGCAAAGTTGTCGCCTGCGAGGATTTCGATATCGGCAAGACCGGTGCTCGGGTACGTGCGTTGGGCCGCACCGCGGCTGTTCCAGATATTGGTCGCAAAATGATGGTGATAGCCGTCTGCGGCATAGAATGTACCTCCGGGATAGCGTGACGTAACGGCAAAGCCGAGAACGTCGGCATAGAACGCCTCCGCTGCCGGGATCGCCCCCACCTGGAGGTGGACATGACCGACTATTGATCCCTCCGGGAAACCCCGCCACTCGTCGCTGCCGCGCGCAGCAACCAAAGCATCGATATCCAGTGGATCACTCGGCATGTGCACCAGTCCGTTCTTCCATTGCCAAGATAGGACTGGTCGGTCAGCGTATATCTCTACGCCATTGCCTTCCGGGTCGGCGAGGTACAACGCCTCGCTGACAGCATGATCGGATGCGCCTACGACGGGTGGCCGGGTCTTCATCGCATGCTGGACCCATCGAGCCAGGTCTGCGCGCGATGGAAGCAGAAATGCGGTGTGAAACAAACCTGCCTCGCGATGCGAGCGCCGGCGGGCTGTGGGGTCACGTCGCAACTCGAGTAGCGTCTTTCCCTCGACGCCGAGTTCTACGGCGCTCGCATCGCCCCGAAGGAGATGGAGGCCGACGGCCTCCTGATAGAAGCCACTGACCCGGTCGAGGTCGTTGACAGTCAAGGTGACTTTGCCGATGCCGGTTTTCTGGCTCGAAGTCGAGTTCATGGCTCTTACCTTTCTCAAACGTCGCAGTGATTACTTGCGGAACGGAGTCGGACGCAGGGCCTTGGCACCATCGCCGGTCAGCGCCAAAACGATGAGGCCGATGATCCAGAATGCCGGAAATTCCCAGCCCCCGTTGGCATTGTTGAAGAAGAAGCCAGCGGCGCCGTGAACAGTGACGATCGCTCCGAGCAGAACGGGGATCATCGCAACTGCGGCAACGCGCGGCCAGATGCCAAGGATGAGAGCCACGCCGCCGGCAACTTCCCAAAGAATCGTGACATAGGCGAGCCAGCCAGGGAGGCCGAGAGAGCCGAAAAAGCCAGCAGTGCCAGCCGGAGTGAAGACAAAGATTTTCAGGCCGGCATGGCTCAGGAAAAGCAGACCAAGTGTGACGCGCAGGACGAGTGCGGCGTAAGGAGCTGTGCGGGTGTCGATCATGGTAATTCTCTTCTCGTTGGATGAATTCGTGAGGAGAATATGCCCCAATTCCAGATCGATGATTATCCCGTCCATCAGAGGTAAATTGCTTCCAAAATGGAAGTAATTAAATCCAGCCCTTGTCCCATTTGGGCTGGCCGCGAAAAGCGTCGGCGAGAAAGTCGACCAGCACACGCACTTTCAACGCGAGATGACGTCCGGGCGGATAGACGGCATAGAGGCCACGCGGGACGTCTTCATATTGGGTAAGTACGGAACGGACTGTGCCTGCCTTCAGGCTCGCTCCAGCAATGAAACTTGGTACACGTGCAATACCCAATCCAGCTTCGGCTGCTGCAAGGCAGGCTTCCGCATTGGAGAAATTCAGGCGACCTCGCACGTCGGTCTCGATCATTCCCTGGCGATCAATGCTGTTGAACCGCCATGTTTGCGGATCGCTGAAGTTCGTATCGACAATGCAGCTGTGAAGGGGAAGGTCAGCCGGACTTTCCGGTGTTTGCTGTGCCGCGAAATAGGAAGGGGATGCGACAAGCACAATTCTGACAGGACAAAGCTTCTTGGCAATTAGACTGCTATCCGCTGGCTGCCCAATGCGGATTGCTGCATCGAAACCTTCATCGACAAGGTTGACCAGGCGATCGGCAAAGCTGACATCCAATTGGATATCGGGAAATGCCGCGGCAAACGAAATGAGGACGGGGGTCAACTGGGTCGTACCAAAGGTAACGGGCGCGGTAATCCGAAGCCTGCCCGAAGGAGTGCCCGCCGCATTGCGTACGGATGCATCGAGTGCATCCAAATCCTCAATGATGCCTTTGATCCGATCATAGTAGGCACGGCCGACTTCGGAGAGTGCCAAGGCGCGCGTTGTTCGTTTGATCAGCTGGACGCCGAGTTCTTTTTCAAGTCGCGAAACAAGTTTCGAGGCTTGCCCGGTACTTGTTCCAAGGCGCGAGGCGGCAGCAGCAAAGCTGCCTGTATCTATGACTGCCGCAAACATGCGGTCGCATTCCAGTCTGTCCAAGGCCTTTATCCTCTAAAAAATGGTCCGCGCTTGCATTTTCAAACGTCGCCCAAATGGGCACCGAAGTTTGCGACAGCGAAATCCAGGAAGCTTCTCAGCTTCGGTGTCAATCGTCGATCCGGCGCATAGAGGATGTGCAAGGGCCGGGTTGGGACCCTGTAGTTCGGAAGCAGTTCGACGAGTTGGCCATCGGCAAGATAGTCACGCACGAGTTCCAAGGGCTGCAACATGATCCCCAGTCCTTCCAAAGCCGCGCAAAGCAAAGGCTCGCCATGATCGGCAACCAGCCGGCTTGCAATGGGAATGACTTGCCGTCCGTCCGGGCCATCGAAAGTCCAATGGGTGCGGAGTGCTGTATGGGAAAATCCCAGGCATTCGTGCGCTGGGAGGTCCTGCGGCGAGGTTAGGGGTGGTGCTTTCGCCAGATATCTGGGCGATGCGCAAAGAGCGAGCCGGTAAGGTGAAAGCCGCCTTGCGATCAGGCCACTGTCGGACAGTTCTCCGACTCGAAATACGGCATCATAACCTTCTTCGATTAGGTCTACCGCACGATTGGCCAAGGTCAGTTCCACCGATACTTCCGGGAACTGCTTCATGAAACCAGGCAAAAGTGGAGAAAGGGTGCGCATGCCGAAGCTCACGGGAGCGTTGATGCGCAGGCGTCCTGCCGGAACAGCGCGTGTTTCTGCTGCCATGCTCTCGGCCGTTTCGACCTCAGCCAGGATGATTTTCGCGCGCTCATAAAAGATGCGGCCGAAGTCCGTCAGGCTTTGCCGTCGCGTTGAACGATGAAGAAGCTGAACCCCGAGATGCTGCTCAAGCTTCTGGACGTGTTTTCCGACAAGTTGAGGGGACATCTGCATAGCATCGGCCGCCGCGCTGAATGAACCGCAATCGACGGCTCTGACAAACACTTCCATGGCGGTTAGGCGATCCATTCGAAACGTTCCGTTTCAAGTGATGCGATATTTATAGGATTTATCCGAATTTGTTTCAGAGGCAAAGTGTCCTCCACCAAAAACAGAGGATACGGACATGAAAGTTGCAGTCATTGGAACAGGGAATATGGGCTCCGGATTCGCCCGGGCATTTGCTGCTTGCGGCGTTGATGTCGTGATCGGACATCGCGATCCGGCCAAGGCGGCATCGCTTGCCGCAGACATCGGCTCGAATGTGGAAGGCGGGGGTGTTGCCGCTGCAGTCAAGCTTGCTGATATCGTCCTATTGGCGCTGCCGTATCAGGCCGTTGGCCAGGTACTCGCGGATGCCGGCGATCTTACGGGCAAGATCCTGATCGACATCACCAATCCGATTACGGCGGATTACAAGGAATTGGTTCTGGGTCACACGACGTCTGCGGCCGAGGAGATCCAGAAGCTTGCCGGTGGTGCGCATGTCGTCAAGGCGTTCAACACGATCTTTGCAGGCTTGATCTCGCCGGAAGCGCGGGCCGCCAAGACGCTGCAGGTATTTGTGGCAGGCGATGATGAGGGAGCAACCGCGAAGGTTCGCGAATTGGCCGAGAAGCTCTCGTTCGAGGCCGTCAACGCCGGCCCGTTGAGCAATAGCCGCTTCCTTGAGCCGATCGGAGAAATGAACATCCATTTCGGTTTCTTCCTTGGTATGGGGCCGACTGTCGCTCCGTCCTGGGTACGCGTCTGACACGAATGCACGCGATGGACGGCGGCATCGCTGTCCATCTGCGAGTGCGCTGATGGGACTTTGGCAAAGGGGAAGGCGGCGTGGTCCATGTGGTCATGAGACTGCCAATGGGGGTACCGATGCACTTGAATGATTCAATCACATGGTTCGATGGCAGGCTCTTTGCCCCGGACAGCCCGTCCACGGGTAGTCATGGCCCTTCAATTGAAGACTTTCGCCTGTCTGGTGTTGCGCTCTTGGAAACTACCTACCAGGGCGTTCAGGCTTTCCAGATGACGATGCCGACGGAGGCCATACAGGATCCTCAAAGGGAAACCCTGACGGATCGTGATTTTATGGCATGGCTGCCAGTGGATTTCTCTGACGGGGTGATAGATGTCGAGGTCGCTAGTGAGCTTGTGCCAAACGCTCCCGGCTATGCGCGTGGATTTATCGGTCTGACTTTCCGTATCAATGAAAATGGGCGGTTCGAGAGTATCTACCTTCGCCCGACCAATAGCACCGCCGATGATCAGGTCCGCCGCAATCACAGTATCCAGTATGTCGCATATCCTGACTATCGTTTTGACAGGCTGAGGCGCGAAGAACCGGAGAAATACGAAAGCTATGCGGAGCTCGATCTCGGTCGATGGATTCACATGCGGATCGTGGTTGCGGGTGCCAGAGCAGAACTTTATCTCGATGGGAAAGCTCGCCCCGCCCTGATCGTCAATGACCTGAAATTCGGCGTGAATCAGCGCGGCGGCGTCGGGGTATGGCTGGAATCTGGAACGATTGCCTATTTCCGAAATCTGCGCATATCGTCCGCTCGATAGCGATCAGACAGGAATTGCCAGCCGGTAATGCCGCCGCAATCCGACGAGGGCACTGTCACCTGACTTTTCAAGCAGGTGACGTTTCGATGGGTCGTTCTAAAGCCATTCTCCGTGTACTGTTCTTCTATCTCCACCCGATCATCGTTCTTGCCATACTCGTTGGCGGCCCCCTGAGCATTCTTTTGCTCCGCTGACCGCGAGAGGTCTTAGGCCTGATCGGCTGACGCCATGGTCGGCTGAAGTCCGGATGGCGTGTTGCGGCGCAGTTTACGCCCGCGATGGCGCGTCTTGATCATCATAATCATCAGGTGCCTTCGGCAGAAATCGCTGCAGGCGTTGGGTTACGCTGTCTATGTAGGACAGGATCACCGGCACGATGATCAGGGTCAGGATTGTCGAGCTGACCAGCCCGCCGATGACGGCATGGGCCATTGAAGCACGCTGCGCGCCGCCGCCGGCCACCGCCATGCCGAGCGGTATCATCCCGAAGATCATCGCCAGCGTCGTCATGACAATCGGCCGGAAACGGATGGCTCCTGCGCTGATCAGCGCCTCATTCAGGGGGAGGCCACGCTGCCGTTCCTGGTTGGCAAAGTCCACCAGGAGGATACCGTTCTTGCTGACGAGGCCCATCAGCATGATGAAGCCGATCAACGAGAACATGTTGATCGTGCTGCCTGCGACCATGAGGCCGAGAAGGACGCCGGCGAGCGATAGAGGCAGCGCGGCCATGATGGCAAGCGGCTGCAAGAAGCTCCCGAATTGCGAGGCCAGTACAAGGTAGATGAAGATCACCGCCATTGCGAGGGCGGCTGCCATATCCCCAAACGTCTCCTGCATATTTTCGGATTGGCCCCCAAAAAGAATATGATAGCCATTGGGCAAGTCGCGACCGTCAATCAGGGTTTGCAACTCGCGGGTCAGCTCACCCAAGGTGCGACCCGACACGTCGGCGGAGACCAGCACTTCACGGTGATTGTCGAGACGGCGGATCTCGGAGGCAGCGGGGACAGTCTTCAAATCTGCGACCTGATCGACCTGTACGAGTATTGGCCTGTCATTCGCATCCACCCGGCCCGTTGTCAGCATGAGCTCGCCAATCGTCGCCGTGTCCGTGCGCTGCTCCCTCGGCAGCCGCGCGACGATATCGTAGGTTTCACCGGTTGCATCGGTCCAGCTCGAGAGCGCTTCGCCACCGATCAGGGGAGATAGCGAGGCGGCAAGATCGGCCCGGGTCATGCCGAGATCACTTGCCGCCTCGCTCTTCAGGCGCACCGAGAGGATGGAGGTCACGTCCCTGGCGCTTGAATTCACATCCACCATGCCCGGGATCTGACGCATATCATTGGTAAGATCCTTGGCGATTTTCTCTATGATTGCTCGGTCGTCCCCAAGCACGCTGAGCTTAATTGGGCTGTCACCGCCGCCCAAACCTTCCTGAACGATGGCGGTATCAATGCCTGGGATGGCGGCCAGTCGCTCGCGGATCGGATTTGCCAGCGTGACCGGTGTTCGTGTGCGATGTGGCAGAGACACGAGGCGCACCAGCACGGCAGCACGGTTCTTTCCAACCGTCCCGCCCGTGTTGATGGTCGAATAGAGCGTCTCGATCTCAGGAAACTCCCTGAGCGCATTTTCAACCTGCCGAAGCTTCGTGGCCGTGTAGTCGAGGGAGGAGCCAGCTGGTGCGGTCACATTGATCTGGAAGCGGCCCTCGTCGCTCGCAGGCACAAACTCCGTGCCGACCAACGGCATCAGGAAAAGGCTGCCGATGAAGATGCCGACAGTTGTCAACAGCGTGACCAGGCGATGTCGCAGCGTCCAGCCGATCACATGGCGATACTGGTTGGCCAACCATTCGAAACCGTGATCAAAACCCGCGATCAGTTGCCCGATTGGCCCACGTTTAGAATCCGGATGGGAATCTGGATCGAACCAGACGCTGGACAGCATCGGATCGAGCGTGAAGGCGACGAAGAGCGAGATAAGGACGGCTGCCGAAACAGTGACGCCGAATTCGTAAAAGAAGCGGCCCACGATCCCCTCCATGAAGGCGACCGGCAGGAAAACCGCGACGATGGTCAATGTCGTGGCGACCACGGCAAGGCCAATTTCATTGGTGCCGTCGAGCGCCGCGCGAAGGTGCGACTTGCCCATGTGGAGGTGGCGCGTGATGTTCTCTCGCACGACAATAGCATCGTCCACCAGGATGCCGATAGACAACGTCAGCGCCAGCAAACTGAGCGTGTTCAGCGTAAAGCCAAGAAGGCCGATTACCGCTAGCGTACCCAGCATCGCGATTGGAAGCGTCAGGCCGGTGATGACGGTGCTGCGCCAGGAATTGAGGAACAGAAAGACAATCGCAACGGCCAGTGCAGCCCCTTCAACCAGGGTCGCCTGAACTTGGGACACAGAGTCCTGGATGGCAGTTGAGGCATCGGTAACAATGCGAAGCTGGACATTCTGCTTGGCAAGCTCTGCATTGAGCTCATCGAGACGTGCGCGCACATCCGCCACGACCTGAACAGTGTTGGCGTCCTGCGCTTTCACGACATCGATGGCGAGCGCTGCCTGTCCATTATACAGGGCGCGGCTTTCGGCATCGGCGGCGCCTTCGGCAACGGTGGCAACGTCGCGGAGATAGACCGGCCCGCCCCCACGACGGGCGACAATTGCGTCGAGCAGATTTTCAGGCAGCTCAATGTGGTCCTGCACCTGGATCGTGCGTTCTGAAAATTTATCGATGATACTGCCGGCCGGGCTATTCTGGTTTGCCGATTTGAGAGCAGTGATGACATCATCGATACCAACGCCAAAGGCTCGCATTCGCGTATCAAGAATGGAGACGTCAATCTGGCGCTTTTGGCCGCCGATCAAAGTGACCTGGCCGACACCTGGAATAGTGGTCAGGTCTCGCACAACCCGCTGATCTGCGATCGTTGTCAGGGCCGGGACATCCAGCGACACCGAACTCACGGCAATGGAGAGGACCGGCTGATCCGATGGATCGAACCGGGAGACGATTGGCTTGTCCACATCGTTCGGGAACGCGGCTTCAATCGTTGCAAGCTTCTCGCGTACGTCCTGTGCTGCATCCGCGCCCTGCACATCAAGGTTAAACTTGGCGGTTACCACCGAGCGACCTTCGTAAGAGGTTGAAGCGATCTCATCGAGCCCGCTGATGGCGTTCAATGCATCCTCTATTGGGCGAGTAACGTCTGTCTCGACGGTTTCCGGGGTGGCGCCCGGATATGTCGTCATGACCACAACGATTGGAACGTCGACGTTGGGATATTGATCAAGCCCCAGCCGCTGAAGGGAGAAAATGCCCATGACCAGCAAGGACAACATCATCATGGTGGTGAATACGGGATGTGTGACTGAAATGCGGGTCAGGAACATCTCAACCGGCCTCGTTGAGGATCACAGCAACATCGGGCTTCAACTCGGGTAGGGGAGCGGTTAAAACTGTATCGCCGTCCGCAATGCCGTCGGCGATCTCCACCATTCGATCCCCATCCCACCCCTGTCCTATGGTCACAGGCTGGCGCCTTAGATAACCGTGTTTCAGCTTGAGCACATAATCGCCCGCATCGTCCTTGCGCAGCGATAGTGCCGGAACGACGAGTGCACCGTCTTTTTCGTTGACGATGATCGACCCCGTGGCGAACATGCCGCCCCAGAGCTTTCCGTCGTGATTGGGCAATCTCAGATAGACGGGCACGAAACGTGTCCCACTTTCCGCAACAGGATTTATCCGAGCGACTGTCCCCTCAATCACCTGTTCTTCCAGTCCATCTATCGTCAATTTTGCAGTCTGGCCTTCGGCAACGCGTGCAATGTCTCGGGTGGAAACTAGGACCTTTGCTTCCATGACGTCTGGATGGACAATAGTCAGCAATTCGGCATCTGCGCCGACGCTGGTGCCTGCGTCGACGGTGCGGCTTGCAACGACACCATCGAACGGGGCCGTGATGTCAGCATCGCGCAGCGCAGTGCGGGCGATGTCAACCTGCGCAGAGAGGCTCCGAACCCTGGATGTCTTTCCGGCGAGGTCGCCTCTGGCCTGTTCAAGGTCTTCTTTTGACGCAATGTTTTTCGCAGCAAGTTGCTCCGTCCGGCTCAGTGTCTTTATCCCAAGCGCGAGCTCTGCCTCGGCCGCATCGCGATCGCTTTCGCGTTGCAAAAGTGTGGATCGAAGATCACCCGTTTCGAAGCGGACAAGCACATCGCCCGCCCTGACCCGCTCACCTTCAAGAGCGCCGACGTCGCGGATCTTGCCGCCGGCTTTTGCCCTCAAAACCACGCGGTTGACAGGCTGAACTTCACCGCTGACGCGAAGCCGCTCGACCATCGAGGCGGGCTCTACGCGTGTCACCTCCGCAAGTGTCAGTTCGAACGGTTTTCTGATTGCAGTTGAGGACGCCACGATCTCCTTGAGCCGCTCGTTCGCGTCGACGGCACCACGGCTGGGGTCGAGATACATGAATGCAAGGGTGCATCCGCCGAGCAGCGCGCCTATCTTGGCAAATCTTGCAGTCCATTTGAGGGTCATGGCTTGCCTCTTCCTGATCGAGTTCGACACGGCTGACTGGATGCAGCGTCGTTGCGCGCAGCAGCGGCCGGTAGATCTCAGGGTTAGGCATCGACAATTGCAGCAGCATTACCGGATGCAGTCGTGCGGACCGCAATGCTGCCGCAACCTTGTCGCTTCAGAAGAAAGGAATGAAAGGGGCGCTGATTATGAGACTTCTGCTGATCGAAGATGAAAAGGAACTGGCCGATGCCTTGATGGCTGCACTGGGCAAGCAGGGCATCGTCATTGACCATACGATGTGGCTCGCCGATGCTTGCGAGTTAACCCGCCAAAACATCTATGACGTCATTCTCCTTGATCGGCGACTTCCGGATGGGGACGGTCTGACCTTTATCCCGAAGCTCAGGAGGGCCGGGGTGGATACGCCGGTCATGGTGCTGACAGCGCGAAACGAACCCAAGGAGCGGATCGAGGGCCTCGATGGCGGTGCGGACGACTACCTTGGCAAACCGTTTCTGGTTGACGAGCTGATGGCTCGCTTGCGCGCGTTGCTCAGGCGGCCGGCCAGTCTGATTGAGGCTCAGATCACCGTTGGACGTGTTGCCATCGATCCCCTTCACCTCAATGTGACCGTCAATGCGCTGCCCTTCGATCTCCCCCGGCGCGAGCTTTTGGTGCTCTTGGCCCTTGCCAAGCGCAGGGACAAGACCGTCTTGCGGTCAACGCTTGAAGCTGCTGTCTATAATTACGAGGAAGAAATCCAGTCCAATGCGCTCGATGCGCATATTTCCCGATTGCGAAAGCGCCTGTCCGATGCTTCGGCGGGTGTGGCGGTCCATAATATCCGGGGCGTCGGATATCTGCTGAGGGAAGAATAGCCATGGCCCGAGGCAATGCGAACCCGTCTCTCTGGTGGAAGCTCAGCTGGCAGCTCAGTCTCGTTCTCGTCATCGTCGTCGCGACGGTGATCGTTGGGCTTTGCGTTTATGGCGCTTTGATCCTGTCGCCGAATGTTGGCTTGAAGGACAGGCTGACCCACGCGCTCGAAGATTCACTGATACGCGATCCACAGGGCAGGCTCGTTGTTGTCGAAAGCGAAAACCTGAAAGCCTTTAAGGCCGACAACGACCGTTTGTGGTTTATCGCAGCGGCGCAAGACAGCCAGTCGGTGCGCTATGGTGCGGTGCCAGAAGTTTACGCGGAAATGGCGCCTTATGTGCGCTTCATGAGGGATGCCGACATTCGCGGGGCCAGCGGCGTCAACGAGACGGCTTCGATCGATGCCATCGCGACACCCTTGGGTGAGATGCGTGTGATGTATGGCGGCAATACCAGTACGGCCAATAATTTTCTGACGATGGTGACCAGTCTTGCCCCGATTTATGTTCCGCTTTTGGCGATCGCGGTGCCCGCGCTGTTTCTCACCATTCCTCGTATTGTCAGCCGTGGACTGGCAGGGCTGAAAGGAGTCGTTCGCATGGCGGCGGAGATTGACCCTCGCCATGGTGGGGCGCGACTTCCCCTGGAGGATGTACCGCAAGAAGTCACGCCATTGATCATCGCCTTCAACTCTGTACTCGACCGTCTCGAAGAGCAATTTCGGGCAAGGCGACGCTTCCTCATTGATGCAGCGCACGAACTCAGAACGCCCATAGCGATTATGCAGACCCGTATTGATGGGATGCCGGAAGGTGCCGCGCGCCTCAGGCTCATGAAGGATGTGGCACGACTGGGTGAAACGGCCGAGCAGCTTCTCGACTTTGAACGCAATGATCAGGCGACTGATCTCCATGAGATGGTCGACCTGGTGGACATTGCTCGCACAGTGGTCGCAGACCTTGCGCCGCTGGCCATTTCTGCCGGTTACGAGATTTCATTTGATAGCGAAGTGGAGCGATTTGAACGGCTCGGGAGTCTCTCTGCTCTGCCTCGGGCGGTAAGCAATCTGGTCCGCAATGCCATCGACCACGGAGGCAATGCCGGCCTGATTTCGGTGATCGTCTCGAGGAGTGGGAGTATCTCAGTCTCGGACGAAGGGCCTGGGATACCGGCCGCTCAGCGGGACCAGGTTTTTGACCCGTTTTACCGTGTGAAGCCGCGCAGCAATGGCGCGGGTCTCGGTTTGAGTCTGGTGAAGCAGATTGTCTCCGATCATGGCGGCCGCGTGATGGTCGACAGCAGCACAGGCGGAACCACGTTCACAATCCAGCTGTAGGTTTTTAGAAACCTTGGCGCCGCGGGTTTCACAAGGCCAGCAAAGGCCGGGTGAACTTTTCGATGCCGAATGGCACCATGTAATGTTGCCGCAACGCTTCCTGCTCACTGTCGTCAGCATGACGATTGACGACGGAGGCGAGCACATGTGCAGCAATAAGCGATCCTGTTCCCCCATGCCGCGTTTGTGGTGACGATGATGCGTGGACTTGTCTTGGCAGGAATAGGTCTGCCCCTCGCTCTTTTCCTCTCTGGCTGTACAGCTGTTCCATTGACCGAAGCCGGAACGCTGACCTCCTACAGCCAGCTCAGTCCGGCGAAAGGCAAGTTTACGAAGTCCAGAAGCTTCGTGGATGGCCAAAGGCTCGCGACAGTTCGGACTGTTGCGGTTATGCCTGCCACGTTCTCGTTCTATGCGGTATCGCGCATTAAGGCTGAGCAGGATCGGCGTCTGGTCGCAAATGCGCTGGATCGTGCTGTGTGCGTGGCGCTCAGCGACAAGTATGAATTGGTGGCGCCGGGGCAGCGTGCCGACTTGACCGTGCGGGCCGTCGTTACGGACATCGTCCCCACGAATAAGACGATCGCGGGCGTATCGACGGCAGTGTCGCTGGGGAGCAGCCTTGCGCTGCCCGTCGGTATTCCGCGTCTCCCGGCCGGTTTGGGTGGGCTCGCGGTTGAAGCCGAAGCGATCGATCGCAGCGGTAGCCAGTTGGCCGCAGTTGTCTGGTCCAAGGGAGCCAATTCCATCACAAACAATGCGCGTGTTTCCGAGGTGGGCGACGCCTACAGTCTCGCCGCGAGTTTCGGGAAATATTTCTCCCGCATCCTCATAGTCGGCAAGGAGCCAAAGGGGCCGGATGTTTCTCTACCGTCGGGACAGCGCGTCAAGTCGGCGCTCGGTGGAAAGCCGAAATACGCGGCCTGTGATGCCTTTGGCAGATCACCGGGGCTTGCCGGTGTGATCGCCGACAAGGTTGGGGCGCCGCCGCAATGGACCGATAGGCAACGTTGACCCTTGGTCCGCTGGCTGAACGTTCCATCGAATTTCGCCAAAGCCATATCGCATTTCCAGCCATAGGAATCGCCCGACGCCCCATCGGGCGTAGGCACGGGCGGAGTAGCCCCAGTCCCCGCAATACAGCTCCTCCGCCCGTGCACCCGACTGTTTCATCCCCGTAATGTTGCTGCAATTCAGGCTCGCCAAGGTGAGTGTGCACGAAGGAGGCAAACCATTCGGGGTCGCCAGGCGGTGCGATTTCCACGTCTTATCCAGCTCCACGTCTGGCCTGGAAATCAATGTCCCGACCCACTCTCTCATCCTCGGTGTCGCCTTCAATCCGTAATGCTTTGCCATATGCTATGACAGGAGTTCCAAGTGACCCAATGCCAATCCCGCTCTCTGAGAGCAAAGCCAACCATTTCAGGCCGCAGTGCCATTCCGGCAATAGTCCTGGTTGGTGTAGTCGTCGCGCTGCCTCTCTCCACGTTTGCGGCGGACCTTGAACGTGTTGACGCTGCTGCAGTCCCTCCCCAGGAGTTTGATGCGGGGCGTTATGGCGATTTCCGCGATACGCTCCACGATTGGAAAGTTACAGTCGGTGCCGGTGCCCTTTACATGCCTGAATACGAGGGGTCTGATGAGTTTGAGATCAACCCACTCCCGATCTTTTCGGCGGAATTTGGCGACCGTGTAAGCGTCGACATAACGGGCGTGACGGTCGACCTCTATGAGGCGAATGGCTTCAGAGCCAGCATGAAGGGCGGTTACGACCTGGGCCGTAAGGAAGATGATTCCGATTATCTGCGCGGTCTCGGTGATATCGACGCAGGCGGGGTGATTGGCGGTATTCTGAGTTATGAAGTGGGTCCCTTCGAAGCCTATGCAGAGCTCGACAAGACGATCGGCGGCAGTGATGGCCTGACAGGTATCGTCGGCGCCAAGGCGTCGTATAAGTATGAAAGCTTCATTTTCTCGGCGGATGTTTCCGGGACTTGGGCAGATGACAAGCACATGCAATCGTATTTCGGCGTCACAAGCGCCCAGTCAGCAAGCTCCGGCTTGACGCAGTATGATGCACAGGCCGGCGTCAAGCGGGTCGATGTAAAGGGTTCCATCACCTACATGTTCACTGAAAACTGGTCGGTGACAGGTGCTGCAGGAGCAGGTTTCCTCATGGGAGATGCCAAGGACAGCCCGATTGTGAAGGATGATGTCCAGCCGTTTGCGATGCTGGGCGTCTCGTATCGATTTTAGTCTCCTCGACTGCAATCGCAATGCGCGACTGAGTGAGCGGGGTTTGGCGACCCTGGATACGGTTGCAGGATAATTCAAAGACCGAACCGGTGTTTCCTCCACCGGTTCGTTTCAAGTGAGTGTTCGAACTTATGTCGTCAGTCTCCGGCCAGTGCCTTCAACCGCTCGTGGCTCTCTGCCGACAGAGGAATACCATTCTGCTCAGCCTTCGCGCGGGTCAGATGGCGGCGGTCACCGGGCAGTCGGTCCTGGCCGGCTTCCAGAACGAGATCGCAGATCTGTCCGACGCGTGCGGCAAATGAATCATTGCCCCCGCGTTCAGGGTCGATGACCACAAAGAATTGACCGGTAAATGGCGTTTGGGCGCCTTTGTGCCCACTCCAGTCGAATTCGCCGGAGAAGTAGCCCCCTGTCAGTGCGGCACTCAGGATTTCGACCATCAGCGCGATGGAGTTGCCCTTGTGGCCGCCGAAGGGCAGCAGCGCTCCGCCATCGAGGATCGCCTTCGGATCGGTTGTCGGTTGCCCGTCCCGGTCAACGCCCATTCCGGGCTTGAGTTCATGGCCGGCACGCGCTGCAATCTGGACGTCGCCATGAGCGATCGCTGACGAAGCCTGGTCGAAGACGAAGGGTGGCTTGCCGGCCCGCGGCGAGGCAAAGGCGATCGGGTTCGTGCCGAAGACAGCCTTGTTCCCCCCATATGGGACAACACAGGCCATGCTGTTCACAACGCTAAGTGCGACAAGACCCTTTTCGGCGAAGGGCTCCACGTCAGGCCAAAGCGCGCTGAAATGATGTGAGCGTCGGATGGCAAGCACGGCGACGCCGTTTTCCCGAACTTTGTCCAGCAGAAGTGGCAATCCGGCAGAAAATGCCGGCTGGGTGAAGCCGCCCTTGGCATCGACGCGAACAAAGGCCGGGCCGACATCCTCGACGACGGGCACGGCCATGCCGTCTACCCAACCGCTATCGAGCGAAGAGACGTAACCTGCCATGCGGAAAATGCCGTGGCTCAGCGATCCGTCCCGCTCACAGCCGGCGCAATTCTCGGCCAGTATCCGGGCATTGGATGTCGATACGCCATGCTTGACGAAGATCCGCTCCAGCAGGGCAACGAGATCAGCAAAGGCGATATGGATTGTTGCCGGTTCGCTCATTTTATTCTCCAGCCGTGTCATTGAGGCGTTGATCGACGAGTGTCAGCCAGTAGCGCACGCCGTGCACGATTGCATCATCATTGAAGTCATAGGCCGGATTGTGCAGGTCGGCGCTATCGCCATTGCCAAGCCAGATGAAAGCGCCCGGCCGTTTTTCAAGCATGTAGGAAAAGTCCTCAGAGCCCATGGTCTGCGGATAGTTGTCGTCGACATTCTCAGCGCCGGCGACGGCTCGAGCCGCCCTGACGACGAGCTGCGTCTTGGCGGGATCATTGACGGTGACCGGATAACCCGGGCGCCAGTCGATTTCGGCTTCCGTGTTGAACAGTCGAGCAGTTGTGGTCACGACTTCGCGAAAACGCGCCTCCACCGCAGCGCGCGTCTTTGGCTGCATCGTGCGGATCGTGCCGCCGATACGGACCAAGGCGGGGATGACGTTCAATGCCCGGTCATTGCCACCTTCGACAAAGGTCAGCGACACGACGACGGAATCGAGAGGATCAACAGATCGGGATGCGATCGTCTGCAAGGCCGAGATCATGTGTCCCATGGCCACAACTGGGTCGTGGCTGAGATGCGGTGCCGCCGCATGGCCACCCTTGCCAATGATCGTTACGACGAAGCGATCGCCACCTGCCATGATCGGTCCGGGGCGTGTGGCAAATGCGCCGACCGGCAGACCTGGCTCATTGTGCATACCGTAGACTTCCTCGATGCCGAAGCGCTCGAGCACGCCTTCCTCGATCATCACCCGGCCGCCGCCGCCACCCTCTTCTGCCGGCTGGAAGATCAGAACAACCTTGCCGGCGAAGTCGCGCGTCTCTGCAAGCCGCTTCGCAGCGGCCAAAAGCATGGCGGTATGTCCGTCATGCCCGCAGGCATGCATCATGTTCTCGACCTTCGAGGCATAGGGCAGGTTGGTCTGTTCCGACATCGGCAACGCGTCCATATCGGATCGGAGCGCAATTGTTCGGCCGGGCCCCTTCGTTCCATTGATGACGGCCACCACGCCGGATGTCGCAATGCCGCCGACCACCTCATCGCAGCCAAAGTCTTTCAGCTTCTCGGTAACAAGCGCAGCCGTCTTCGGCAGGTCAAAGAGGAGCTCTGGGTGTGCGTGGATTGTTCGGCGCCACGTTTTTGCTTCATCGGCAAGTGCGGTCAGGGAAGGGGCGTCGAAGGTCATGCGGACTCCAGGTTTAAGGCGTATGCGGCTTTTCGGAAGGGATACCGGACTAGATCGGCTCCAACAGGGGATCAGGGCATGCGCGCATCATCGCTTTGCGGCGGATGGAAGATATCTGCAACCGAGCCGCTTTCAACCAGCTTTCGACCGTAGATCACAGCAACCGCTTTGCGCGCGGAGTGATCGCATACTCGGTGCCGCGGCATTCATGGGCCAGCTTTAGAAGCAATTGGCCAAAGTTGCGCGGACTCGGCAGGCTTGTTCATTTTTTCTGTCCGCTGCGGAAATCAATTTGCGACAAGGCGCAATTTTCGAAATCTCATTTCTCTATAAAATTTATAGACAATATAGGCTGCATCCATTCGGTCAACGGATTGAGAGAGGAACGACCATGACACGCAAGATCAGACTTGGAGCATTTCTGCCCGGTGGCGGCCAGCACGTTGCATCCTGGCGCCATCCCGACCAACCGGTCGACGGGGCTGTCAGCCTCGAATTTCATAAGCAACTGGCCCAGACGGCAGAGCGCGGGTTGTTCGATGCCTATTTTCTGGCAGATGGACTGGCAGTCGGTTTCGGCGGCGCTCGGGAAGGGGGCAAAGCCCGCGTGGCAGGCTTCGAGCCTGTCACACTCTTTTCCGCGCTGGCTCCCTTCACCACCCATCTCGGATTCATCGCAACGGCGTCGACGACCTATGAAGAGCCTTATAACACTGCCCGCAAATTCGCCTCGCTCGATCTGATTTCCAATGGTCGAGCCGGTTGGAATGTTGTCACGACAACCGGCGATCCGACTGCGCAGAACTTCAATCGCGAGGCTCAGCCGCCACATGCCGAGCGCTATCGCCGTGCGGCCGAACATGTCGATGTGGTGAAAAAACTCTGGGATAGTTTTGAGGACGACGCCTTCATCCGGGATAAGGAGACAGGTGTTTTCTTCGACCCTGCGAAACTTCACGATACGAACCACAAGGGTGAGCACTTCCAGGTCAAGGGGCCGCTCAACGTCTCACGCTCGCGCCAGGGGCATCCGGTCATCGTCCAGGCTGGCCAGTCGGACGATGGCCGTGGCCTTGCCGCCGCTACGGCCGAGGTGATCTTCACTGCCCATCAGCACATCGAGACGGCGCAGGAATTTTATCGCGACATCAAGAACCGCGCGCGCGGCCTCGGCCGTAACCCGGATCATGTTCTGATCATGCCTGGTGTCTCGCCTTTCGTCGGTCGCACGGAAGCCGAAGCGCGAGAGAAGTACGATCGTTTGACGTCGCTCATTCTGGAAGAGGATGGTGTCGGCCTGCTCAATGGTCTGACGGGCGGCACGCTCGACCTGCGCGGCTATGACCTCGACGGCCCCCTGCCGCCAGCGCCGCCGACCGAGGGCATGAAGAGCCGCCAGGCCCTGATCCGTCAGATCGCCGACGAAAACAACTTTTCGATCCGCCAGCTCTACCAGTGGGTCGCCTCGGCCCGCGGGCACTTCACCATCGTTGGAACCGCAGAGCGGATCGCCGACACATTGCAGGAGTGGTTCGAGAACGAAGCCGCGGACGGCTTCAATATTCTGCCACCATGGCTGCCAACCGGGCTCGACGATTTCGTCGACCTGGTTATCCCGGAGTTGCAGCGCCGTGGCCTGTTCCGGACGGCGTATGAAGGCCAGACTCTGCGCGAAAATCTCGGTCTGCCGTTCCCCATCAACCGATGGGCCGCCGAGCAATCGATCATCCAGGCTGCAGAGTGAGGGTTCGACATGTCCATTGACGATATCCAAAATGGAACTGCCTACGGAATTGGTCTTTCGCCTCGTGCAAGCCAAGTGCCCGGCTGGTTCGGGCAGGCGGTGACCGCTTTCACTCCAATCCTCGCCCGTTATGGCCTGGTCATTGGCTTCCTCGTGTTCTGGCAAGTGTCAACCAAATTGGGCTGGGTGAATGCATCCGTGTTCCCGCCTCTTGATGAGATCGTCAGCGCATTGTGGAAGGGCATTTCCTCGGGCGCGCTGCTGGATGACGTTGCTATCAGCCTGCAGCGATCGGGGATCGCATTCCTTGCCGCCGTCGGGCTTGGCATCCCGCTCGGCCTCTTCATGGGGCAGGTGCGCGCCATCGAACAGGCGCTCGATCCGCTGCTTCAGTTCTTCCGTCAGACATCGGCGCTCGCGCTCTATCCGGTGTTCATCCTTTTGCTTGGCCTCGGCGAGGCATCGAAAGTCTTCGTCATCTTCTGGGCGACGCTTTTCCCGATCCTTCTCTCAACGATTGGCGGCGTGAAGGAGGTTGATTGGAAACTGATCGAGATGGCGCGGACCTATGGTGCAAGCTCTCTCGCCATCTTCCGGCGTGTCGTTCTTCCCGCTGCGGTCCCCGCGATTTTTGTAGGGCTGCGGCTCTCGGCGACCACGGCGCTTTTGCTGCTGATCGCTGCCGAGATGATCGGAGCGAATAAGGGCATCGGCTTTCAGGTGATGAATGCCCAGTACAATTTCCAGATACCGCTGATGTTCGCAGCCATCCTCTTGCTCGCCTTGCTAGGGCTCGCGGCAAACGCTGCTCTCGTTCTCCTGCAGCGAAAGCTCTGCCGCTGGGCGTGAGCGCTGCTTGAACTCCCTTCCCCGATTGACGCAATTCCTTGAAAGGACACCGTCCATGACCCTGCATTCTACCCGGCTCCTCCTCTCCGCCGCCATCGCCATCGGTCTGTCTGGCGCGGCTCTCGCCGCTGACGAGGTCAAGTTTCGTTACCTCGCAAGTCAGGGCGGATTGTCAGCCCACGAACTCGCAGCCGAGCTCGGCTACTTTGATGGTACTGGCATCACCATCGAAAACATCGGCTATGCAACCGGTGGACCGGCCTCGTTGATCGCGCTTGCCTCTGGCGATGTCGAGATCGGCAGCGCTGCAACCTCTGCCGTGTTGAACTCGATCATTGGCGGAAACGACTTCGTCGCCGCCTATCCGTCGAATGGGATCAACAACGAAGTCCAATCGATCTTCTATGTGCTCGAAGATAGCCCCATCAAGGGGATCGAGGACATCGCCGGTAAGAGCATAGCGGTGAATACTCTGGGTGCGCATCTGGACTACACGATCCGTGAGGCACTTCATTCCGTTGGTTTGCCGGCAGATGCGGCCAATCAGATCGTGGTCCCGGGGCCGCAGCTCGAGCAAGTTTTGCGTTCAGGTCAGGTCGATGTCTCGGCTTTCGGCTATTGGCAGACGACATTTGAAGGTGCAGCCAAGCAGAAGGGCGGCCTTCGCGCAATCTTCGACGATACCGACGTCCTCGGCGAAATCGCAGGTGGCTTTGTCGTTCTGCGTCGCGACTTCATTGCGGAGCATCCGGAAGCGGCGAAGATCTTTGTCGAGCAATCGCAGCGGGCTCTGGACTATGCCCGGGAGCATCCCGAGGAGACGAAGGCGGTCTTCGCCAAGGCACTGGAGGAGCGTGGGGAAAATCCCGAAATTGCCAAGTTCTTCCGGGGCTATGGTGTGCGTGCCGGTGGTCAGGCGGTCGAACGTGACCTGCAGTTCTGGATCGATGTCCTGGTGCGCGAAGGCAAGCTTAAGCAAGGCCAGCTGGCAGCTAAGGACATTCTCTACACTGCCGACGCGGCCAGCAACTGAGGCATGACGATGATACTCCCAAGCAGCCTGCGCGGAGAGGTGACGGTTCGTCACCTCTCCAAGACTTTCACGCTGAACGGCGAGCCGCTGCCGGTTCTGAAGGATCTCAATCTCACCATCCGATCAGGCGAGAGCTTGGCAATCGTTGGCGCGAGCGGATCGGGCAAGACGACGCTTCTTCGGATCCTGGCTGGTCTCGAAAAGGCCGATGGCGGTGATGTCTTCATCGATGGTCGCCGCGTCCGTGGCGTCGGTACCGACCGGGCGGTCATCTTCCAGGAACCGCGTCTCCTTCCGTGGTTGACCGTGATAGACAATATCGGTTTCGGTCTTGAAACCAGAGGGTTGTCGCGGGAGGACGCGCGATATGTGGCGCAACGCTATGTCGACCTCGTTGGCCTGAAGGGCTTCGAGGCAGCCTATCCTCGTCAGTTGTCAGGCGGTATGGCGCAGCGTGTCGGCATCGCACGCGCACTCGCGGTGCAGCCGGAAATCCTGCTGCTCGACGAACCCCTAGGTGCGCTCGACGCGATGACAAAGATCGCCATGCAGCAGGAGTTGGCGCGGATATGGAAGGATGAGGACGTTACGACGGTTCTGGTCACGCATGATCTGGAGGAGGCAATTTTCCTCGCGGACCGTATCCTGATACTGCCGCGGGAAAAGGGTGGAGAGCCCAGACTCATCGATATCGACCTGCCGCGTCCCCGTGACCGCAGCGCTGCCGCTTTCGTCAAGCAGCGGGAAGAACTGCTGGGGCTCTTTGGCTTGCATTGACGGACCAGATCGAATGCTGGATCGGATCCATGTACTCGAGCATTGATCATCCATGCGCCTTACGCATGGCGGACCTGAGGACTTGTGTCTTATCAGAGGTGCGGAGAGGGGATATGTTGCCCTCATCGAAACGACGTTGGAACCGGACAAGGTGGCTGACGTCAAGAGACCTCGCGAAAGGGGATCATCATGAACGTAGCACGCTCTTTCAACGCATGGCGCAAGTATCGTCAGACCGTCCTGGAACTGGACCGCATGAGCACCCGCGAACTGCAGGACCTCGGCATTAATCGCGCCGACATCCGCAGTGTTGCCCGCCAGTCCGTCGGCCGCTGAATCTCTGCTTCCGCGCAGTACTGAATGATCAAACGCCCGCTGACGCGGGCGTTCGTGTGTCTGAACACGAGTGAGCCTGATTGCGTTCTGCCGAGCTCGTCCGCACGAACTTGTGCAATGCGTTTTCTGCATAGCTGCAGTGCAGCATTGCCTCTTTATTCTGCGGGGATATCGGTTATCTTCAATTCATCGAAGTGATGCACCTCCTCCCGCAAAGCTTCGAATTCAGGCGGCCTTTATCCTCCTCCCAAAGGACGCCTGTCGGAACAGCGGCACTCCTCCTCCCAGCCGTTGTTCGCCTATTCGAAAAGCCTGCCGCACCTCCTCCCGCGGCAGGCTTTTTCGTTTTCGGGCTTATCTCACGATGGTCAAGGCATGGCGGCTTCGTGACGCTCTCAATGTCACAAAGCCGCATGAGTGGTCCTGCACAAGTGCGCCCGCAGACTTTATGATCCTTCTAGCGAACTTCCAGACGCGAAATCGGCCGCAGGCTTATGCGCGACAATGGCGTAGCGGTGCTGGAGTCCGCGGGCGACAGCCTTGAAGAAGCCGAAATGCGCGGCCTGGGTCTTGTGGATCTGCCGCATGTCGGTATCGGTGGTCACGTTATCAAAGCCCGCCTTTTCAATCAGGCGGCTAACCTCCTCGGCTCGCGCACCGCGGGCGAAATGAACGCGCGACAGGATGCTTTCATGGGTTCCGGCCATCGACTGGGGGGCGTGAGGCGCCTGCGGTTGCACAAGCCCCCCTCGCTCCAGGAGGGCCGCAAGTCGCTTGACGAACCGCTCGGCCAGTCCTGTGTTGACGAAGTCCCCGTCAATCACGAGCAGCTTGCCGCCCGGTTTGAGGACGCGCAGCCATTCTCGGAAACAGGCATCCGGATCGACCAGCGTCCAGACGAGGTGCCGCGTGACGATCACGTCGTAACTGTTATCGGCTTCATGCGTATTTTCTGCATCGCCGAGGTGAAAGCGGATGATCCGGCCGCGTGTTGCTGCTTTCGCCCGGGCTCGCTCCAGCATGGCTTCCGACCAGTCGATCCCTGTTACCTGGTAGCCAAGATCGTCCATCAGGTGGGAGATCACGCCGGTACCGCTGGCAAGGTCCAGCGCCTTGCGGCCCTGGCCCTTTCCGAGATGCCTCTCAAAGAGTGCGTGCCAGGCGGCGCGTTCTTCCTCGGAAAAGATTTCGTGTCCGGGTGACAGGTCGAAGGTTGCAGCGCGTGCTGACCAATAGGCCTTAATTTCATCCCGCAACGTAAAATTCGCGCCCTCGGTCATCGGATCCCTTTGCCTGTTCGGTCTTCGTCTCAACTTCGAATTCTTCTAAAAGATAAATCTTGACTATTAAAGTCATCAAATAATATGTGCCGGGCAGTTTCCACCGGAGAAAAATCCCATGCGTTTTTCTGGCAAGTCGGCGCTCTCAGCCCTTGGCCTTCTCGTCTCTACCGTTCTGCCTGCAATGGCCGATCCTGTCGTCATTAAGGACGTCACAGGGCGTGACGTTGAGGTCAATGTGCCGGTCGAGCACGTAATCCTGGGCGAAGGTCGTCAGATCTACTTCCTCGCCGCGCTCGACAAGGCTAATCCGTTCCAGCACGTCGTCGGCTGGCGCGACGATCTGCCGAAAGCCGATCCAGAATCCTACGCCGCCTATCTCGAGAAGTATCCGGAGATTGCCAAGCTGCCGACCTTCGGCGGCATGAAGGACGGCACCTTCGACATCGAGCAGGCCGTGGCTCTGAAGCCCGACGTCATCCTGATGAATGTCGACGCCAAGACTGCGACGGAAGAAGCCGGTTACATCGAGAAGCTCGCCAAGGTCGGAATCCCGCTTGTTTATGTCGACTTCCGCGAAAAGCCGATGGAAAACACCGAGCCGAGCATGCGCATCATGGGCACGCTGATGGGCAAGGAGAAGGTCGCCGAGGACTTTATCGCGTTCCGCGCCGATGCAATCCGCAAGGTAACCGACGTGCTCGAGAAGACCAACCCGTCAAAACCTGTCGTGTTCATGGAGCGGGCAGGTGGCTATTCCGATGATTGCTGCATGTCCTTCGGCAACGAGAACTTCGGCAAAATGGTCGAGCTGGCCGGTGGCGTGAACATGGCAAGGGACATCATTCCCGGCACTTTTGGTACTGTCAATCCGGAGCAGATCATCGCCTCCAATCCTGATCAGGTCATCATCACCGGTGGCATGTGGGAAAAATATGTGCCCGCTGGCAACTGGGTCGGCGTCGGCTATGGCGCGGACACCAAGGAAGCGCATCGCAAGTTGGAGAACCTCACGAAGCGACCTGCCTTCACCGGCATCAAGGCCGTCGCGGATGGTAACGTCCACGCCATCTGGCATCAGTTCTACAACAATCCCTATCAGTTCGTTGCGATCCAGCAGATTGCCAAGTGGCTGCATCCCGATCTGTTCAAGGATCTCGATCCGGACGCTACGTTCAAGGAGTTGCATGCGCGCTTCCTGCCCCTCGACTACAAGCCGGGATATTTCGTCTCGCTGAAGGGCGAATAGTCGATGAGTGTCGCGGTGAGCGAAGCACAGGTAACGGGGCGCGATCAGTATCGCGCCCTTGCCTTCCGGCGCATCCTGATCCTGACGGCGCTTGCCATGGCACTGGCCGCCAGCATCGCCATCGATATGGCGTTGGGGCCTGCAAACTACAGCTTGTCCGATGTGCTGTCGGCCCTTTTTCAGCCTGAGGCCGTGGGCAACCAGCTTCGTGTGGTCATCTGGGATATCCGTATGCCGATTGCCCTGATGGCCGTCACCGTCGGTGCCTCGCTCTCTGTTGCCGGCGCGCAGATGCAGACAATCCTGTCGAACCCGCTTGCCAGTCCTTTTACGCTCGGCATCTCCGCCGCCGCCAGCTTTGGCGCGGCGCTCGGTCTGGTCTCTGGGGTCGCAATCTTTCCAAGTGCCGTCCAATATATGGTGCCGATCAACGCCTTCATCATGGCGATGGTGGCAGCACTTTTCATTCACTTCGCCTCGACCTTGCGTGGCGTGACGGTTGAAACGATTGTCCTGCTCGGTATTGCGCTGGTTTTCACCTTCAACGCCGCCTTGTCGCTCCTCGAATATTTGGCCTCCGAGCAGGCGCTTGCGGCCGTCGTCTTCTGGACCATGGGCAGCCTGACCAAGGCGACCTGGGACAAGGTCTATGTCACAGCTGCTATCCTCGTTGTTACCTTGCCGCTATTCGTCCGCAACGCCTGGGCGCTCACGGCCCTGCGGCTGGGAGACGACAAGGCCGCCAGCATGGGCGTGAACGTGCGGCGCCTGCGCTTGCACACGATGTTGATCGTCAGCCTGCTGGCCGCCATCCCCGTTTCCTTTGTCGGTACGATCGGCTTCGTCGGCCTCGTTGGTCCGCATATTGCCCGAATGGTTGTCGGTGAGGATCAACGCTTCTTCCTGCCTGGTGCCGTGATTTGCGGCGCCTTGCTGCTCTCGGCGACATCTGTGGTCAGCAAGATCCTGATCCCAGGCGCTATCCTGCCGATCGGCGTGATTACCGCGCTTGTCGGCGTTCCCTTCTTCTTCATTCTGATTTTCTCGAACCGGAGGCGCGCATGGTAAGCTTGGTGCTGAAGGACCTGGGCGCCAGTTATGGGCGTACGACGGTTCTCTCCAAGGTCGCGGTGGACCTTCTGACCCCGGGCTCGACGACAGCGGTAATCGGTCCGAATGCAGCGGGGAAATCCACCCTGTTCAAGAGGATTGCTGGCATCATATCAGGCCCCGGCGTCGTTCAGCTCTCGGATGCCACGCGCGGTGATCGGTCGATCTGTTACATGCCCCAGGACACGGGTTCGAATGCCGTGCTCTCGGTCTACGAGTCGATGCTTCTCTCTGCCAAGCAAGGTGGAGGTTGGCGGGTCCACGATGACGAACTCTTCGAGATCGATGCAATCCTCAAGGCTCTGCGGATCGAGGATATTGCGTTTCGCGGTCTTGACGCACTGTCCGGCGGTCAGCGGCAGCTGGTCTCCCTTGGTCAGGCGCTGGTCCGCAAGCCCGAGGTTCTTTTGATGGATGAGCCGACCTCGGCGCTCGATCTGCACCGCCAGATCGACGTGCTCGAATTCGTCGCTGATCTTGCCGCCCGCACCGGCATGATCGTGTTGATGGCCTTGCATGACCTGAACCATGCCCTTCGTTATTGCACAAACACGATCGTCATTGCGAATGGCGAGATGGCATCGAGCGGCTCGACGGGGGATGTCATCACGCCCTCCATGTTGCGTGACATCTACCGCGTCGACGCCCGTATCGAGACTTGCTCACGCGGCCGACCGATGGTGATTGTCGATGGCGCCCTTTGATTGCCGCCGCCTCCCCCGAAGGCCATCGTCAATCTAAACCCGAAGCGCCCTATTCAACTTTAGTTTAATGCCATGCGGCCCTGAACAGGTGAATGGTAAACTGAAAATTTAGTGGTTCCTGATAATCGTCGTGATGAATGATCGGATCTGATCGCGAAGCGTCCTCTTGACCGCTTGTTTCCGCAGATTTGGAAGAGGGCAGTCATTTTTGACCCTCGGCAACGGGGCGAGGGCCGATGTGGTTCGAGGTTGGTTGGATCGGGTGTTCGGGCGCTGCAAGTCACGGAAGCTTGTTGAAGCATTGGCCTGATATTCCGTTGGGTTCAGGGGCGAATGAGTAGTGTTTGGCAAGTCCTGGTCGGCAATCTCGCTGCTGTTGCGTTGATCGTTTCGATGTGGACGCATGCTTCCTATCGCCTGTACAGGCTTTCAGCCTTTAAGCAGAGTGCGGGCCTCGGCTTGGCGCTGGGTTTTGCTGCCATGTCCTCGATGTTGCTCGCCGTGGAGTTCGATCAGGGCATCATCTTTGACCTGCGCCTCGCAATCATCGAGTCGGCTGCCGTATTTGGCGGGCCTCTTGCCGCCCTTGTTGCTGCAGTCATGGCCGCATCGTTCCGCATCTATCTGGGCGGGGCGGGTGTCGTGCCGGGCTTGGTATCAATTGGCATCGTGATGATCTTGGGGCTTGGCCTTTGGTTCATCGCGGGAAAACGACCGGTCGAGCACGCGGTAACCATTTTTTCGGCCGCGGCGCTTGCGGGATGCCTGTCCGTCGCTGTCTTGTCCCTCCTGTCTCAGGAGGCCTTTGATCGGGCGCTCAAAGAGGTTGGCCTTCCCATCGCCATCCTGAATTTTGCAGCAACTGCATCAATCGGATTCTATCTTGCTTATTTTCGCCGTTTCACTCTGGAACGTGACATTCTCTACGCCGCTCTGACGCAGGCACCCGACTACCACTATGTTAAGGATCTGCAGCACAGATTTGTCGCGACCAACCTTCGAGTGGCGCGCCACAATGGCAGAACGCGCTCCTCCGAGATGATCGGGCTGACGGATTATGATCTGACTTCGAAAGAACGTGCCGATGAGTTGACCGCGATTGAGGAGGAAATTCTCGCCACCGGCAAGCCGCTTGAACGGTTCGAGGAATTCCTGGTTGAGGAAGGCAAAGAGCCTCGCTGGTACTCGACGTCCAAGGTTCCCCTGCGCAACCGCCAAGGAAATCTCGTCGGCCTGTCCGGTGTGACCGTAGATATCACCGAGAAGAAGAACCTTGAGCAGGAGCTCCGCGCGAGCCGGAACGTGATGGCGCAAGCCATGGCCGAAATGTCGGATGGCCTTGCCATGTTCGATCCGGACGGGCGGATCGTTTTCTGCAATGAACAGTACCAGGCTCTATTCCCGCGCTCCGCATATGCCCGCTGCAAGGGTGCCCATATAACGGACATTATCAGAGCCTCCGTGCGAAACGGCGAGCGCAAGGATCTTCCGATCGACCTGGCAGAGGATGCCATCCAGGAAGCGGGTCGTCAGCTGTTCGTCAACAAGGATGAGATCCTTGCTCTCGCGGACGGGCGCTGGCTATCATTGCGTACGCGTGTCACCGAAGACCAGCGCGTTCTGGCTCTGGTGTCGGATATCACGGCGTTGAAGGAATCCGAGCAGTCACTGCGAGAACTCGCCGAACAAATGAAGGGTCTTGCCGAGACGGATAGTCTCACCGGACTCGCCAACCGTCGGTCGTTTGACAACGCCTTGTCGCGAGAATTCAATCACGCCCTCAGCAGCGGCAGGCCCTTGTCTCTTTTGTTGGTCGATGTCGACAGGTTCAAGCGCTTCAACGATACCTATGGCCATATGGCTGGGGATGAATGTTTGCGTAAAGTGGCCGGATGCATCAGTAAAGCGGCCCGCCGTTCATCGGATCTCGCCGCGCGATTTGGTGGCGAAGAATTCGCGATCCTGCTTCCAGACACCAGGGCTGACAAGGCTATTGCCATCGCTGACAGGCTTCGACAGTCCATCCGTGACCTTGCTATCCAACACGAAGGTAGCGAATTCGGTAGCGTGACGGTGAGTATCGGTGCAACGGTCCTGTCATCGCAGTCTCTGATTTCCAACGCGGCGGAACTTGTCGCGCGCGCCGACCTTGCGCTTTATCAGGCAAAAGGCGCCGGGCGTGACTGCGTTGGCTTCCAGCGTCTGGAGGACGACCGCGAAAGGAAGTCGGCCTCCCGCTCCTGAGGATTTTAAAGAGCTGTAAGTGACCCTCTGTGCCCCAATTTCAGGTTCGGATCGCACCCAAGTCCGAATGGTTCAATTCACATTCTTCGCCAGCAGCCGAGCGAGCGTCTCGACTTCCTGCTCCAGCCGTTCCGGAGCAATCCCGACAAAGCGGTTTTCCAGGCTAATAGAAATCACCCCGTGAATGGCGGCAAATATGGTCCTGGCCCGGATGGCTATGTCTGGCGCGGACGCGTTGGGCATGTTCCGAGCAAGCGGAGCGGCGATGAAGCCGATCAGAAAGGCATGTTCGGCAATATGCCAATCCGGTACCGCCACGCCTTCGGGCATGCGGTGCTCGAAAAGAGCGAACCACAGATTTCGGTTGGAAACGGCAAAACGCAAATAGGCAAGCGATAGGCTGGCATAGATCTGGTCGATGGCCTCTG
Source organism: Rhizobium sp. G187 (assembly GCF_051549525.1). NCBI lineage: Bacteria > Pseudomonadati > Pseudomonadota > Alphaproteobacteria > Hyphomicrobiales > Rhizobiaceae > Rhizobium > Rhizobium sp. G187. Next base: position 187,792 of record NZ_JBPUGM010000005.1, on the reverse strand, counting down.
CTTCGGCAATGGCTTCTGAGAGAGCGGTTTCCATCCGCTTCAGCGTCCCCGAATTCACGGTGAGTACAAGAGCGTCCAGATCTTCGAACACCGTGTAGAGGCTTCCAAGGGCTGAACCGGCGCGTTCGGCAATGTCTCGTGCCCTCAGCCCCTTGAGACCCTGTTCTTGGATCAGTTCCGTGGCGGCTGCGATCAGCCGTGTTTTCAGGTCCTCCTTTTTGTGCCCCAGTTTGTTCGCCATTGATCCGATCCTCCCTTTGTGAACGTTGTTCATTTTGTGTATTGAACGTTGTTCATTTTTGTGCGACAACATTATTGAACGTTGTTCATATAGGGGAAAACGCAGATGTTCAAACAGTTACTGACATTGATGCGCGGCCGAACGTATGAGGCACAAGAAGCCTTCAGCTATCACCATGCGCTTCCTATCCTTGCCCAGCAGGTCCGGGATGCTGCCCGCGGTGTTGAAGCCGCAAGGCGCGCTGTGGCCGTTGCCATGGCGCAGAACCGAATCGAGGCGGAAAATGCCGAACGCCTCTCCAAGCGTATCGCCGACCTTGAGACCCGAGCCATTGCTGCGCTTGAAAAGGACCGCAACGACCTGGCCGCTGAAGCGGCATCCTCCATCGCCCGCCTTGAGACCGAATTGCAGAACGCCCGTCAGGTACAGTCGGAATTCGCGACCGGTATAGAGCGCTTGCGGCAGGCTGTTCGACAAAGCGAGATGCGGCTTGCAGCGCTCCGGCGCGGAGAGCGGCTCGCCGTGGCCCGCGAGCGCACCCGCAAGCTCACCGCCGATGTCCCAGGTGAAGACCTTTCAACACTGGCCGATGCGGAAGCAACATTGGCACGCCTCGAGCAGCGCCAGCGCCAGTCAGAATTGACGGCCGAAGCTTTGGCGTCGTTGGAGGCCGATTCCGACCCGTCCGCGCTCGTTGAACGACTGGCCGCCGCAGGTTGCGGACGCCCGCTCGTCACCAGTGCTGACGAGGTGCTCGAGCGACTGCGCAGTCGCATGAACACGTCCCATTGAACCGAACTAGCTCAACCGAACAAATCAGGGGAACCACGACCATGAATGACAGTCTGATGAAACATTCGTCTGCCTGGACAAGCTTTTCCTACGCCAGCTTCGGCCTCGCCGCCTTCATGCTGGGCTTGGGGCTCTACATGATGCCACTCGATCTCTGGGGCAAAGGCTACCTCACCATGGGCATCCTCATGCTGGTCCAGACGACGGTCAACGTTACCAAGACGCTGCGCGACAACCAGGAAGCCGACAAGCTTTTGCGCCGCATCGATGACGCCAAGACCGAAAAACTGCTTCTCGGCATGAAGAGTGATGACGTTTAACCACAGATTGACCTTGCCGGGAATTTCTTCAACTCATGAAAGAAACGGCAAGGCTTTCTCTCTATCAGTCCCACAAAAAGGGAGATGTGCAGTGCAACAGAATCTCATGACCTCCAGGCGTTTTGCGCCACTCTTCTGGACCCAGTTCCTTTCGGCTTTCAACGATAATTTCTTGAAGAACACCCTGGTCTTCCTGATCCTTGCCACTGTGGCCGCGGATCAGGCCGCCTCGCTGGTCACGCTTGCCGGTGCGGTCTTCATGGCGCCTTTCCTCCTCTTCTCGGCCCTGGGCGGTGAGCTTGCCGACAAGTTCGACAAGGCTGTCATGGCAGAGCGTCTGAAGCGGGTGGAACTTGTGGCCGCAGCCGTTGCGGTGCTTGGGCTTGCCTTCCATTCGATCACGGTCCTGATGATCGCACTCTTCCTTTTCGGTGTCATTTCCGCGCTGTTCGGTCCGGTCAAATACGGCATCCTTCCCGACCATCTGGAGCGCAAGGACCTGCCGCGCGCCAATGCCTGGATTGAGGGCGCAACCTTCATAGCGATCCTGGCCGGCACGCTTGTCGCAGGTCTTGCGGCCACCGATGGCGTTGATCCCTGGCTTTTCGGACCGATGATGCTCGGTCTTGCGGTTGCCTGCTGGCTGTCCAGTCGCTTTATTCCCCGCGTCGGCGCCAAGGCGCCGGATCTTGCCATCGAGCGCAATGTGTTCCGCTCGACAGGCCGCCTTGTCAATGCGCTGCGTGGCGACAAGCGCCTGTGGCGTTCGGCATTGATGGCCTCCTGGTTCTGGCTCGTTGGGGCCATCGTGCTCTCGCTGCTCCCGCCGATGGTAAAGGGCAATCTCGGCGGCAGCGAAACCGCGATCACCGCCTATCTCGCCGTCTTCGCGCTTGCCGTGGGCGCAGGTTCTGCCATCGCGGCCTGGATGTCGGCTGGCCGCATCGTGCTTCTGCCGGCCCCTGTCGGCACCCTGATCATGGGCCTCTTCGGCCTTGATCTCGCTTGGAGTGTCGCCCAGGTGGATGTCACAACCCCTGCCGCATCTCTCTCGGCCTTCTTTGCGGGCCCTTACACAATCCGCATTGCGATTGATCTGGCCGGTATGGCGATTGCCGGCGCCTTCCTCGTCGTTCCCACATTTGCGGCACTGCAAGCCTGGGCGGAAGAGGAGCATCGCTCGCGCGTCATTGGTGCCGCCAATGTGCTGTCGGCCGGTTTCATGACGGTGGGGGGCGGTGTGGTTGCCGCCCTGCAGGCCGCCGGTGCTGCAACCCCAATGCTTCTGGCCGGACTTGCGGTCACCAACATCGTTGCATCCTGGGTCATGCTGCGCACGCTGCCGACCAACGCTTTCCGTGATTTCATCTCTATTCTCTTCCGCGCATTCCTGCGGCTTGAGGTCGATGGCCTCGACAATCTGAAAAAGGCCGGGAAGGCGCCGATCATCGCGCTCAACCATGTCTCATTCCTCGACGGCGCCCTGGCGCTGGCGCTCACCGAAGACGAGCCGACCTTTGCCGTCGACTACACCATTGCTCAGGCCTGGTGGGTGAAACCTTTCCTCAAGATGTGCAACTTCCTGCCGCTCGATCCCTCTAAGCCGATGGCGACGCGCACGCTAATCAAGACGGTCAACAATGGCGAGCCGCTGGTCATCTTCCCTGAAGGTCGCATCACGGTGACAGGCGCGCTGATGAAGGTCTATGACGGTGCGGCCATGGTGGCCGACAAGACCGGCGCGATGGTCGTTCCGGTCCGCATCGACGGGCTGGAAAAGAGCTATTTCTCGCGCCTCTCCGCGCAGCATGTACGCAGGCGGCTTTTCCCAAAGGTAAAGGTGACGATCCTGCCGCCGGTCCGCCTGACGGTTCCTGCTGAGTTGAAGGGGCGCAAGCGCCGCATGGCGGCGGGCGCAGAACTCTATCAGGTGATGTCCATGCTGATGTTCACCACGACCAATACCAGCACCACCGTGCTCGAAAAGATCATCGAAACGGCGACCGATCGTGGCATGGGCCGTCTGGCGATCCAGGACCCGGTGACCGGTTCCCTGACCTATGCCAAGCTGCTGACCGGTGCCGCAGTCCTCGGCGCCAAGTTCCGCAACCTCTATCCCGATGACGAAACGCTCGGCGTTCTGCTTCCCAATGCCAATGGATCCGTCGCCACGCTTCTCGGTGTCATGTCCGCTGGCAAAGTTCCGGCCATGCTCAACTTCACGGCCGGTTCCAGCAATATCCTGTCGGCCTGCAAGGCAGCTGGCGTGCGCCGCGTGCTGACGTCTCGTGCCTTCGTTACGCAGGCCAAGCTCGGTCCAGTGCTGGATGACATGGCGAAGGCGGTCGAGATCGTCTGGCTCGACGACCTGCGCCAGACCATTGGCTTTGCAGACAAGGCGCTGGGCTTCCTGCGCAAGGGGCGGCCGCTGGCGAAGCGCAAGGCAGATGATGCCGCGGTGATCCTGTTCACCTCAGGCTCGGAAGGTACGCCAAAGGGTGTCGTGCTCACCCACCGCAACATCCTGTCGAATGCCGCGCAGGCCGCGTCCCGCATCGATTTCCACGCTGGCGACAAGGTGTTCAACATCCTGCCGGTGTTCCACTCCTTCGGCCTGACCGCTGGCACCATCCTACCGCTGGTCTCCGGCGTGCCGGTCTATTTCTATCCGTCGCCACTGCACTACCGGATCATCCCGGAGCTGATCTATTCCTCCAATGCCACTATCATCTTTGGTACGGATACCTTCCTCAACGGCTATGCCCGGACGGCGCATCCCTATGATTTCCGCTCCATCCGCTATTGCTTCGCCGGAGCCGAACCGGTGCGTGCCACGACCCGCGCGCTCTACATGGAAAAGTTCGGCGTGCGCATTCTCGAAGGCTATGGTGTGACGGAAGCCGCACCGGTCATCGCGCTTAACACGCCAATGTTCAACAAGGCCGGCAGCGTCGGAAAGATCATGCCAGGCATGGAATACCGACTGGACGCCGTGCCGGGTGTCGATGACGGCGGGCGCCTGTTTGTGCGCGGCGCCAATGTCATGGCGGGTTATCTTCGGGCCGAAAACCCCGGCGTGCTGGAGCCGACCCCGGATGGCTGGCATGACACGGGCGACATCGTCACGGTCGATGACGAAGGTTTCATCACCATCCGGGGCCGCGCCAAGCGTTTCGCCAAGATTGGCGGGGAAATGGTCTCGCTGGCGGCCGTCGAGGCCCTGGCTGGCGAACTTTGGTCCGGAAAACTCTCCGTTGTCGTCTCGCTTCCCGATGCCCGCAAAGGAGAACGTCTGGTTCTGCTGACGGATCAGCCCGACGCGACGCGCGCCGCATTCCTGCGCTTTGCGAAGGAAAAGGGGGCTATGGACATGATGGTGCCAGCCGAGGTCCAGGTCGGCACGGTGCCTGTACTCGGCTCCGGCAAGGTGGACTTTGTCAGTGCGCAGAAGATGCTGTCAGAGCGAGCGAAATCCGAAGAGGCGGCTTGACGCTTGATGAGGGGTCGGCGAAGGCCGGCCCCTTCAGTCCATGAGCACGAGCTCTGGCGCTGGCAGGCGATATTTCGCCATGCCGGCAGGTGTGGGACCGACGCGCAGCACATTGATCAGGCGATGACCGGATGGCACGGCAAACCGTTGGCCCATCGCCTCTGCGGCCTCAGGCATGTCAGCCAGTGATGCCATCGGCCAGCCCGCAAGACGAAGCCGGGAAAAGCCCAGCCAGAACCGGTAGAAGGCCCGGCCCGTCGTGACCGGGCTTTCGTCAAATGGGCGGTGAAACAAAAGACATGCCGTCGCACTGAGGGTCTTTGCCGCTTCGGAGACCATCGCTTTGCCAAGCCTCAAACGATCCGCAATGTCGAACAGCGGAGACGCCAGCACCTTGCCGGCGAGTGCGCCTTCCAGCCGGTCCATATGCAGGGCCTCAAGGTTGGGCCCATCCGTCGCGTAGTTCGGGTGTCCCGGCGAAAGCCGCATCCAGCTGACGAGTTCGTCGCGGAAGGCGCGGTCCCTCATGATGCCAAGGCTCGTCTCGTCATTGAGGGTTGCGACAAAGGACAGCGCCTCCGGGCCGGAAGCGGAGATCACGTCATCCTGCTGCGCTACCCACCCATCGAGCGCCATCCGGATCTCGGCGGTAGTGGGGGAAAATGCCCCGCGCCAGGTGAAGCGCTTTTCCGCATAGGCGGAGAGGTCTGAGGCCTTCGCCTCACCGCCAAGCGTGAGGCGTGCCGCCAGTCGGTAGCCGGCACGGACTTCGAGATCCTGAGCCCAGCAGTCCTCGACGCTCGCGCCGAGACCACGATTAGCCAGTGCCATTACCATGCCTTCAAGCGCCGTACCGCAGGACAGACCCATGTCGCGTCCGGTTGGATCTCCAACGGCGAGATGGCGAGAGAGGTCTGCCAGTACGAGAAGCCGACCAGTCTCGTCCATGGCAAAGCGAGCCGGCTGGGTATTGTGGACGGACGGCGCGCGATTGGCCTCGGCGGCAAGTGTCTGGAACGTGGAGAGATCGAGCTGGGTCATAGGGTCTTGCCAAAGAGATGAAGTCTATGAAGTGGTCGAGCACCGGCCTTCTCAGCCTGACGAAGGCTTGCGGCATTGGAGTCGGCAATCCAGGTGCCGCCGACAGTCTGATATCCAGCGGATTTCATCTGGCCAAGCACATGGGCGAGCATCAGGGGATTAAGCCCTCGACCCTGAAAAGCAGGTTTGACACCCTGAAAGATGACGACCGCCCGGCGTCGTTTCAGCCGATGTTTGATCAGATGCCACGGCGCGGAAAGTCCGATGCGCGATCCCATGGCCTTCAGCATCGGGTTCACATCAGGGATGGCAATAACCGCGCCTGCCGGAGCCCCGTCCTTTTCGGCGACGGCGGAGATGCGGGGATCCATGATCCATTTCATCTCCTTGGCCTGAAACTCATATTCTGCCCGGCTGACCGGCACGAACATCGGGTTGTCGATGAAGCTCTCGTTGAGGATCAGCCGCGAGTCTTCCAGGCGACGATCGAGTGTGGAGCGCTGGATCGGCGAAAAGGCAAAGCCGTCAGCGAGCAGCGCCTGCATCGCGGAACTCTTCAGAATGCCGTCGAGAGGGGCTGTGCGCAGATCGATCTCGAAAGTGGTCATAGGAAAGGATGGGCTGTAGCCGCGGCTTTCCAGAAGCTTCGGCAAATGGGGTGGTCCCCAGATCTGGTCCGTGTAGGGAGCATGCTCGAAACCGCCGGTCGTGATGCCGATCTGCTGCATGGCCGTCAGATTGAAATTGCCGATGATCTCGGAAAAACCGCGGCTTCGGCCCCAGTCTTCCACGCGCTCAAGCAGGCTTGCGGCTACTCGTTCATCATCGACACAATCAAAGTAACCGAAATAGCAGCGGCTGAGGCCGAACCGCTGGTTCGAGGCGCGATGGACATGGGCGGTAATACGACCGCGGACCGCCCCGTTTTCATGCGCGGTGAAGATGGCGAAATCGTCGGCAGTCTCGAAGAGCGGGTTGGTCTTGGCCGAGAGGAAGCGCCGAAGATCGCTCAACATCGGAGAGATATAGGGCGAAGCTTTGCCATATGCGGCAAAGGGCGCAGCGAAAAAGGCGTTGATGTCACCCTCACGGATGTCGATCATGGGTCCGCTCCGAGATTAACAAGGCCATGCGCTGGACGACTTTCAATTCCGTTTCTGCGCCGGGCGTGGCGGAGACTGAGGGCATGTTGAGTGCAACCAGCCTGAACGGTTTCTTGGAGACGAGCATGACATGTGTCGCCTCGTATTTTTCGAAGAGCCAGGCCAACTGCTCGATTTCCGCTTCGGATAGTGCCGAAGTTTCCGAGGCGCGCAGCAGCGGCCGGCCGGAGAGAAGCGTCTTGAGGCTGGCCAGATCGAGGTCGGCGAGATCCGTCTCTTCCAGCAGCAGGGCGCCCTCCACCATGGGATGGATCTGCAATTCCTTGAGAAAGCCCATGGTGTCGTCGATGCGGTCTTCGGCAAGGTGGCGAATGAGGCTCTGGCGCCGCTGTTCCATGCGCAGGCTGAGACTGTCCTTCCAGATTACAGCGACCAGGGCGGCAGAAGTGACAATGCTTGCCGTGCGCATCAGCGCGGCCGTGTCGAATGCCGTCTCCAGCACAATGGCGAGTGCCGCAATGAGCGAAACTGACGTCAGAATGACAAACGAGACCACGGTGTCGCGGTGGCTGACCGTGCGTTGGCCAAGGCTGATCAGCAGCCAGCAGAGAAAGAGGATCGCCACGCCGCCAAGCCGCACGGGAAAGTCCACATGGGTGGAGCGAAAGTCGGTAATCAAGAGCGGCAGAATAAGGAGCAAAGACAGGGCTATCCGGTCGACAGCCTGGTTTTCGGCTCGCGACAGGCTCTTGCGATCCCGCGTAACGGCCATGTGGCCTGCAAGGGCGAGAGTCAGCAACTGGTAGAGGAAGAGCCCGATCAACAGCCATGGACCGAAGAGCGCGTCGGGGAGGAAGGCAAGCACGGCGAAACTCGCTGCCCCGCCACCGGCGATCCACTTGGTCAGGGGTGGTGCATGGCGGCGCATCAGGGCTTCGGCAACGAGAACGGCTGCCAATGGAACCAGGCCGGCGGCAATGATCGTTGCCGCTTCAAAGACGAAAAAGCCCGTCCACCAGGCCAGGACGCGGCTGACCATCAAGACGGCAAGAACCCGAAGGCCGAACAGGAAGCGGCGTGTCTGTGGGCTGCCGGCGTCGAAGGAGCGTATCGCGCGGATCAGCACGATCAGGCCGAGAAAGGCCGCAAGCGAAATGAAGGTATCGGCGATTGTCGGCGGGAGGTTCATGATGCCGCAAGCCGCGTCAGGAAGCGCCGGACCAGAGGGCGCAGCATGGCCGCAATCAATGCATTGCGGGGACGCTCGACCCGGCCGGCATGCGGATTGAAGAACCAGCCACGGAAATCCGCCCCGTGGGGCTTTCCGAGCACCGCGTTAATTGCTTCATAGGCCATCAGCATGCCGGTCGAGATGACCATGGGGGCAAAGGACATGCGGCTGCGTTTGCCGGCGACCACTTCGCCCGCAAGGGCGAGATCGACATGATGGCGCGAAGACGAATGGACCATCACGTGCTCGGCCTCTGAGAGGAAAGCCTGGGCGCGCTGGTCCGGGCTGAGGGCATTCCAGGCAGTGCCGATCGTCGGATATCCGAGCCGCTCTTCGGGCATGGGGTCGGTCGGGCGGGTGACATAGACCGAGGGTAGGGGCGAGGCATAGGCGTCGATCACCGTTTTGCCGTGGCTGCGGGCGGTACGATAGAGAAGCAGGCTGGCGCCCAGATCATCCGTGCCGTTGATTACCACGTCAGCCTCGGAGACGAGGGCATCCACATGCGCCGTCCATTCGGGTCCAAAGATTGTCACCTTGAGTTCGGGATTGATCGTCAGGCAGACGTCACGCGTCGCCTCCGCTTTCGGCTGGTCGATCGTGTGAGCGAAACAGAAAACCTGACGATTGAGGTTCGACACCTCAAACTGGTCGATATCCGCCAGGATCAATTGGCCAATGCCAGCGCGCACCAGCGCCTGTATGGCCGCACCGCCCATGCCGCCGGTGCCGCAGACGAAAATGGTGGCATCGTGAAGCCGCTCTTGCTCGGCCTCGCTGATGAAGCCGATATTGCGGTTGGTGAAGGTACGGTAAGAGAAATCACTCATCGTTTGGAAGGCCTCAAGATGCCCCATTGGCGATCGCTGTCCATCCAGTGGATGACAGGCAGAACAAGGCGTTGCACGGTGACGATCAGGGCGGCGACGGAAAGGCGGCCGAGTGCATTGCGCGGCACGCTTTCGAGCAGATAGCGCTGGGCGGCCTCGAGATCGATCTGGCCGATCTGCAGAAGATCGTCGCCGCGCTCATAGTCGAGTTCCGCTGCGCAGAAGTCGTTATATTCTGGCTTGCGGTGTTTCGGCGCGGCGTCGAACGTCTTCTTTAGATTGTCGGAACCGCCCGTATAGGCATTCGTGATGACGAAGCGGTCCGGGTCGAAGCCGGCATCCGGACCGACGCCGAAGACATGCCGGTGCGAGCCCATGATCTCGGTTGCGATCAATTGCTTGCGAAGCGCCCGCCGCGCCCCTTGGGTCGGCGAGGGAAAGACATCGGAAAATGTCTCTGCCACCATGCCTGCGACGGCCGGGACCTGCGTGACATTGGAAATCCACAAGGGCCGCAGCTGATTGCGCAGGAAGAGCAGAAAGCAGGTGAGGCCGTATAGCACCCAGGACAGGCCCTGGCTGCGCACGGCGGGATCGATCATCACGAGACCGAGATGCAGCACGTCGGTCGGCTTTCCATAGAGGGAAAGGGAAATGACCGGAAGCGCGTTGAAGGCGACCGGCATGCCATCGGAGACGCGGTAGACGAGGGTTATGATGGTGCGGTTCAGCGCGTCTTCATGCTCGGAGAAAACGCCATAGTCCAGATCGCCGCCTGGAACGGCACGGGACGCCACGGATTTCAGATCCTGCCTTAGCGCCGCAAGCCCCGCGGCCTTCATCCAGAGGCCGGGGAACTCGACGATCCGCGCACGAAACTCTGACGAGGTGTTGAGCGCCAGGTCGAGGCGCTTCTTGAAGACGATGGAAAGCGGGTTGAGCACGGTTCGGATCCAGGGTGCCGCCGGGAGAGCAAGCTCGGTTTGTCGGAGGCGCTATAGTTGCGGCCGAACCCTTTCATTTGCTTTAAGCGGTGGATCCGTGCTGCCTCATACCTGTGCGCTCGATTTCAGTGCGGATTTCAGCGCATAGCCTTGATCTGCGAGATTTTCCGGCGCGATGACGGCGTTTCTCTCGATCAGTTTTTCAGCCAGGCGGATGTCTTTGGCAACGAGGTTGCCTTTGGCAAGGCCGTGCGCTGCCTGAAGTATACCGTCTTGATCCAGTTCGAACAGCAAGACCCCGCCATCAGTAAGGTCGCGCCGGATCGTTGTGCGCTCCGGCTTGTGGAGGCCGACACCCTGGAGCCCGAGGTTATATTGGTCGGACCAGAACCAGGGCAGTGCTGTGAAGGCTTCGGTGCTTCCCAACATGGCCGCCGCGGCAAAGCTGCCTTGATCAACGGCATTGCGCCACGTCTCGAACCGCATGGTGCCATAGCGTGGATGGTTGATGGCGGCACAGTCGCCGGCCGCATAGATACCGTCCTCCGATGTCTTCAGCTGCTGGTCGGTGAGAATGCCGTTCTGGCAGGAAATACCGGCGCCCGATGCCAGTTCGACATTCGGCTCGACGCCAATTGCCACGATGGTGAGGTCGGACGGCAGGACGGTGCCATCGCCGAGCGTCACGGTCTTGGGTCCAATTGCCTGAACCGATTGGTTGAATAGAAACCGCACCCCAGCCTCCCCATGCCGTTCGACAATCATCCCGGCGAGCAAGGCGGGAACAGCACGTCCCAAGGCGCGTGGGCCAGCCTCAACGACGGTAACTGTCAGGCCCCGAGAGATGAGTTCGGCGGCCATCTCAAGGCCGATGAGGCCGGCTCCGATGATCACCGCGTTTCCGCCAAGCTCGGCCTTGGCGTAAATGGCCTTGGCATCCGAAGCGGTGCGGAGCGTCAATGCCTGTGTCATGTCCGGCATCGCCTGCTTGCGGGCGCGGGCGCCGGTTGCCAGAAGCAGCCTGTCATAGAAGATGTCGGCCCCGTCGTCGCATCGGATCGAGCGCGCCGCAGGATTGATGTCGACGACAAGGGTGCCGATCCGCGCATCGATACCGGAGACATCGACGTCGATCGGTCGATGATATCCGTGATCATTGGTCGGTTTCGAGAGGGCAGGTCGCTCGTAAGGGGCGAGCGTTTCTCCGTTCAGCAGGAGGATGTGCTGCTCTCCGGCACCGCGCAAGGCGATGGCCGCGCGCAGGCCCGCTTCGCCTGCGCCAATGATGACATGCTTCATGATCGTGACCTCGGAGGAGGGGCGAGCGGGTTTGCCGCCCGCCAGTGCGTTGTGTCAGGCGAGGACGCTTTCGAGTGTAACCGGATGGCCATTCGCCAGCAACTGCGCAGCCGCTTCGGCCATGGCGAGCGCTGCCACGCCATCCTGGAGTGTGACAGGCAAGGCTGCGCCATCAGTGACGGCGGCGACGAAGGCCGCCCATTCGGCCGCATAGGCGGGCATGTAGCGCTCAAGAAAGAAGTAGGTCGGTTTCGCACCTGTTACACCTGAAGTCGTCGACTTCACGACAGTGTTCTCAAGCATGTTCTGTGCCTGAAGCAGCCCCTCCGAACCCAGAAGTTCAAGCCGCTGGTCGTAGCCATAGACGGCACGCCGGCTGTTCTTGATCACGGCAATCCGACCATCCGGATAAGAGAGAGTAACGACAGCCGTGTCCACATCGCCGGCTGCACCGATTTCAGGATCGACGATCGAACTGCCGACGGCCGATACGGAATGGGGAGTGGCGCCCATGATGAAATTGGCCATGTCGAAGTCGTGGATCATCATGTCGCGGAAGAGGCCGCCGGACACCTTGATATAGGCAACCGGTGGCGGGGCCGGATCGAAGGACGTGATCGACAGAAGTTCGGTCTTGCCGATCTCACCCCTGTCGGCTGCAGCCTTCACGGCGGCGAAATTCGGATCGAACCTGCGATTGAAGCCGATCATGACGGGGCGGCCGGTCTGGGCCGCCGCCTTCTCACAGGCGCGAGCCCGTGCGAGGCTGAGATCCACCGGCTTTTCGCAGAGAACGGCTTTGCCGGCGGCGGTTGCCCGTTCGATCAGATCCGAATGCGTGTCGGTCGATGTGGCGATCAGGACGGCGTCAATGGCGGGATCGCTAAGCACGGCATCCGTGGAGCGTGCTTCGGCGCCATATTGCGCAGCGAGTTTTTCAGCGGCAGCCTGATTGATATCGGAAATGGCAACCAGGCGGCTGCCGGGATTGGTGGAGATGGCTGTGGCGTGGACGCCGGCAATCCGGCCGGCACCGAGGAGGCCTACATTCAGCATTTTGATATCCTTGGTTTGAGAGTTATTGGTTGAAGCCAGCCTTGAAAGCTTCGAATTCGGCGTCGGAGATGGAGACGTTGTGCTGCGCTTCCGGATAGGCGCCGGAATTGACGTCGGCCACAAACTCCTTGAACGCGGCAATCCGCTCCTGCTGGAGGCGTTCGAACTCGGCAGAAAAGTTCCGATAGGTCTTCGCATGGCGTGGCTTGTGGCCATCGGTATGGCCGAGCACATCTTCTGCGAACAGATATTGCGCATCTGCACCGGGGCCGGCACCCATGCCGAGCATGATCATCGAGGTGTTCTGCGAAATCAGTGCGCCGATCCGGTCAGGCACCACTTCGAGTTCCGCGCCGAAGCAGCCGAGAGATTCGAGATGCTTCACATGCTTCCAGACATTCAGTGCCTCGGTCGCCGTCTTGCCGACCGCGCGAAAGCCGGTCCAGGTGATGTAGGAGGGAATGAGACCGACATGGGCGACGATCGGCACGTGGTTGTCGCAAAGCACCTTCTGGATGTCATAGGCTGCAGCACAGTAGAAGCAGTCGCCGCCCATGGCGGTAAAGTGGTATGCAGCACGCAGATAGTCCTCGGCGGTGGCGAGGTGTCGCCCCTCGAAAGTTCCCCAGCCGCCATAGGGGAGGCCAACCTGCACGAAGCATCGGCCAGCGGCCTCGCGCATCTCGGGGCTGAAGAAGCGCCCTTCGATGGAAAGCATGTGGATGCCCGCAGCGTCGGCCGCTGCCGCCTGTTCCAGGGTCGTGACGTAAAGCATGGAAATCTTTTCGCCACGCGCCTTCATGCCACGAATATCGGATACGGTCGGACGGCTGTTCCGGTGAACCATGGTCGGCTCCTCAGTGCTGGGTCAAACAGTGAAGGCGTTGCGGAAGGCTTCGAGTGCCTCGTCCGCATCGCCTGACGCAAATGCCTCCATGCCAACCGGCCCTTGATAGCCCATCGCTTTCAGTGCCTTGGCGATGCCGTGCCAGTTCAATTCGCCTGTGCCGGGCTCACAGCGTCCGGGTACGTCTGCAACCTGGATCTCGCCGATGAAGGGCAGGCACTTCCGGCAAAGTTCGATCAGATTTCCTTCGCCGATCTGTGCGTGATAAAGGTCGAGGTTGAGCCGCAGCCTTGGGTGATTGATGCCCGAGACAAGCGCCAAAGTGTCTTCGGCCCGACCAAAGGGCACGCCCGGATGATCAACAGGCAGATTGAGGTTCTCCAGCGTGAAGACGACACCCTCTTCCTCCGCCATCTCCACGATCCGGTGTAGCGTATCGCGTGCCTTAAGCCACATGGCGCCCGTGACAACCTCGATGGGCTGAACCGGCAGGCCGCCGTCGCCAAGGCCTGTGCCATGCAGGTTGAGACGCTGTACGCCGAGCCGCTTGCCGATTTGCGCCGTCTCACGGGCAGTCCGCAGGAGTTCGTTTGCTCCTTCGTCGTCCGTCAGGCGACCTGTGAGGTAGCCATTCATGATGGTAAAGGTCGCGCCGGTCTTTTCGAGCTTTGCAAGATCATGATCCGGCCAGTTCCACAGGCCAACGCCGAAGCCCTGCTCCTTGAGGCGGCTGGCACGCCATTCGATGGGTCTGTCGCGCCAGATCATTTCGGCGCAGGCTGCGAGTGAAAACTGGGTCATGAGGTCAAATCTCGATGAATACGTCGTTGTCCTGGACCTTCACCGGCCAGGTTTTCAGGTTGATGCAGGCCGGCGCACGTTTGGCCTCGCCGGTGCGATAGTCGAAGGTGGCATTGTGCTTGGGGCATTCGACGGTGTGGTCCATGACCAGTCCGTCACCCAGATGCACGTGTTCATGCGTGCAGATTCCATCGGTGCAGTAGAATGCGTCCTCCGGGCTGCGGACGACAATGAAGGTGCGTCCTTGATGATCGAACCGGATCAGATCCTCCTGCTCGATCTCGTCTGTTGCGCAAACGCGGGTCCAGGTCCCCATTTTCGTTCCCTTGTCTCTGTTCGTATGGTCGGGTTGACTGAGGCGTTCTTGGCTGAGGTTGCAGCGCCACACGGTCGGGCACCCGATATGCGGTTGATTTACGCTGCGGCCTGTGGCGTCGCGCTCTCGGCTTCATTCCGGCTGCCGTCGATGGCCGCTTCCAGATCGGCCATGGTTTCTCCCCCGGCCATCAGATCGGTGATCTCCTCACGGGTCTTTTCGCCGCGTTTGAAATCGGCCGCGATCGCGCCCCGGATGAGCACCGCAAAATGGTCCCCGACGGCCATGGCATGGGTGACCTGATGGGTAATGAAAACGACTGCAAGACCCCGGCGTTTGGCCTCGTGGACGATCCGAAGCACATGTGTCGCCTGCTTTACGCCGAGCGCTGCGGTCGGTTCGTCGAGGATCAGCACGCGGGCGCCGAAGTGGACGGCACGCGCAATCGCAAGCGACTGCCGCTCCCCGCCTGAAAGCCCGCCGACAAGCCGGTCTCCGTCATCGATCCGCGTGATGCCGAAATCGCGGACCGCCTTTACGGCGATTTCGTTCGCCTTCTTGCGATCGAAGATCTTGAATGGGCCCCATCCTTTGGTCGGCTCAACGCCCACAAAGAACGAACGCCCGATCGACATCAGTGGGAACGTGCCGCCGAACTGGTGTACGGTCGCGATCCCACGCTCGCTGGCTTCACGCGGATTGCGAAACGCGACAGGCAGACCGTCCATTTCCATGGTGCCGGAGTTCGGCGTGTAGACGCCCGATAGGGTCTTGATCAGCGTCGACTTTCCGGCGCCATTGTCTCCGAGAAGACAGAGAACTTCTCCGGCGCGGATTTCCAGCGAGATATCGTTGAGCACGTCAATCGGACCGAAGGACTTGCAGATGTTGGTCAGCTTCATGATGGCTGCGGTCATGGCACGGGACCTCACTTCTTCTTGCTACTGTAGGAGAGCGCCATCTGGCGGAAGGTATTGTTCATCAAAACGGCCGCGAGCAGCATGATGCCGATGATCAGGCTCGAAAGGTTCCGGTCGAAGGTTGTGAAGTAGATGCCCTGGTTGACGACGGCGAAGGTGATCGTGCCGAGGAAAATGCCGATGATCGAGCCAAAGCCACCTGTCAGGAGTACACCACCAACGACCACGGAAATGATCGAGTTGAAGATGAAGGCGCTGCCGGCCGAAACCTGGGCTGAGTTGAACAGCATGGCCTGGCACATGCCGACAAAGGCGGCACTCACGGATGAGACGATGAAAAGCGCAATGGTGAGCTTGTCAGTTGGGATGCCGGCATTGCGGGCGCTGATCCGGTCGCCGCCCATCGCGAAGATCCAATTGCCCCAAGGGGAGAAGTGGACGACAAAGATGTAGGCGGCGGTCAGTGCCAGCCACCACAGGATCATCACCTGGAACGTGTTGTTGATGAACGAGCCGAAGATCAGCTTGGCCACGCCATCAGTTGCAAGCGCCACGCTGGTTGAGCCGGTGAACATCACCGAAAGGCCAAGAGTAAGACCTGCAACTGCAAACAGCGTACCCAGTGTCACAATCAGCGAAGGTACGGCGGTTCTGACGACCAGCAGACCGTTGATCAGGCCCACCACGACGCCGAGACCCAGCGCGCCGCCGATTCCGACCCAGATCGGCAGGTCGAAATGGCCTGAGATGATCGCGACCGTCATCGAGCCTGCCGGGATCATGGAGCCGATGGACACGTCCAGTTCGCCCGCGATCATCAGCAGGCCGATCGGGATGGCAATAACACCCAGATTGGCCGCAACGTTAAGCCAGCTTGATGCGCCGGCCGGTGCGAGAAATTGGGACGATCCGAAGATCGTGAAGAAGACGAGAACGAAGACGAGGCCTAGAAATGCACCAGCTTCGGGTCGGCGCAAAAGGCCGGAAAAATGAATGTGTCGCACGGTTTTCCCTTTCAACGGCAGGTGCTTTGGCAAGCCCAAGGGGCCCTGCCATGCGCGTAATGTGCCAGCCGCTCCAAGCGAAACGGCTGGCACCGGGGCTCAATTAACGAGCGCCCTTCTGTACGCCTGCGAGTGTGGCGTCGATGTTCGACGCATCGACAATGCCTGGTCCTGTCAGGACCGGGCGGGTCGGAAGGTCGGTGCCGAAATCGATGTGGGCCGCGAGCAAGGTGACCGAGAGCAAGGATTGCAGATACGGTTGCTGGTCGATGGCGAAAGCTTGTTCCTTGTTTTTAATACGCGCGAGCGTGGATTCGCTGAAATCGAAAGATCCCAGGTGAACCTTGCCAATCCGGTCGGCTTGCTGAATGCCGATTGCTGCACTATCGGCGTCACCAGCGCTGATAGTTGCCAGACCGTCGATCGTCGGGTCTTGAAGCAGCGTCGCCTTGATGGCTTCTGCCACTGCGTTCGGATCGCCGAAGCTTGAGGAAGGAAGCGGGAGTGAGGTGGATTTGCCGCCCGACTTTGCGATGCCATCGGCAATGCCCTTGCAGCGGGACTCGATGTTTGCGGTTCCCGGCAGGGTGTTCACACAGACGACATTCTTCTGACCGTGCTGTCCGAAATATTCGCCGCCGGCAACGCCGGCAATGTATTCGTCGGAACCGACATAGTTGATGGCACCGAGTTCTTTCGCCTTTTCGGCGCTACCGGCATTCATCAGGATGACCTTGATCCCAGCTTCAACGGCCTGCTTGATGACGGGGTCTTCGGATTCTGGAACCCAGTTCGGGATGACCAGGCCATCGACCTTCATCGAGATTGCGGTCTGGATGAGCTGGACCACGTCAGGCGCGAAGTTGTCGTAGGTCTGTAGTCGCAAATAGTTCACGGAGCCGCCATTGGCCGCTACCACCAACTGGGCATCGTCGACGCCCTTCTTGATCTTGTTCCAGAAGGCGTCGTCGTTCTTGCCGCCGACAACTGCGATGTTGGCGGCGGAAGCCGCCGTAACGCCGATGGCGAGCATGGCAGCCGCGGTTGCGAGCTTGGCGATGGATTTCAGCATGGTCATTGGGTGTCCTCCTCCTCGTCCGCCCCCTCGGCGGACTTTAAAAAAACGATTGGTGATTGCCCTCCGGGCCGGTCTGCTGGTGCGCCGTGTCCTCCTCGACGAGGCGCACCAAATGTCTGTCAGCTTGTTTGCGAGTTCTTGGCGTTCATGCGTGCCTTCTTCTTCTCGAAGCGCGCCTCCATCCTGGCATCGCCCTCTCTGGTGCCGTCGTGCCAGGTGCCGAACAGCTTATCGAGTGGGATCAGGCCATCTCCGCCATAGTTCACCTCGAAATACTTATGGTGCAGGTAGTGCGCATAGGCATGACTATTGAGCGGCGTATTCTCGGTAATCTCCAGCTTGTCGAAGCCGATATGTCCGTTCACGGCGCCGAAGCCTGCCGAGTGTAGCTGAAAGAGAGCGACAATCGGGTTCGACGGGATGATCAGGTGCCAGAACGCGACGGCGTGATACAAAAATCCTTCGATCGGATGCATCGACAGAGAGGACCACGGAGACGGGTTGACCGAATTGTGATGGACCGAATGGACCCACTTGTAGATCGGCTCCTGATGCATCAGCCAGTGAATGCAGAAGAAATGGACCTCATGGATGGCAGGGCAGAGCAGCACCAGAACGCAAAGATAGACGGGATGATCGGCCCAGTTCAGCCACGGAACCCAGCCATTGGCAAAGACCCAGAGAAAGAGCACTTCGACGACCGTCCAGAGTGGGATCGATATGAAGAAGGATCTGAGAAAATTGTCGATGTTCTGGCTCTTGAACCAGAAGACATCCGACGGCTGTTCACTAGGAAACTTGGCATTGTACTTGAACCGAGTGCCCTGCTTGCGCTTCACGTAGTAAATGAGCTCAATCGCGCCGTAGAACACAAAGATGGCGGATGCATTGACGGCATAAAGCCACAAGGCCCATCCCCAGCTCAAGGTTGCCAAGACCTCGCGATCAGGGATGACTAAGTACCAATAGGCGAGCGTGGTTGCCATGTGGAAGGCGTTCCACGGAAACAGGTATTCCGGGATCCACTTGAGCACTGACAGGAATTTCGGCGGCCAGGCCCAGAAGGGCGCAGTCTCGATCGGTGCATTTGGCGCCCAGTCGCCGCGCTTGTTTCGTTTGCCGTATTGCAGATCGTCCACTTGATCTCTCCTTGGACGGAAGGACCGTCCCGCACGTTCATTCGTTGAAGAGAGGGATGACAGCGGGGATCAAATAGAGACGCGATGACGCCTCGCCGTAACCGGCGTGGCACCGCGCTTTGCTCGCCTGATCCTCCCGAACTGCCGGCCAATCCGTGGCTTTGCGGCAGTCCCTCTTCCTTGACAGACAACATGCCGAATTGAGCGACATCAAATCAAGCCTTGACTCAATGCTCCTCAAATGTTGTCTCTTTTATATCAGCAATCACTCTCTAATGATATTTTTTGTCTCAGGTGACCGATGATGATGCGACCAACGATCCGCGATCTGGCCGAGAAGGCGGGGGTGTCCGTCGCGACGGTAAACCGGGTGCTTGCCGGGCAGGATGGCGTTCGGCCGGCCATGCGGGAGAAGGTGGAGCGCGCTGCCGGTGAGATCGGCTTTTACGGCTTGGGTGCGATCCAGAATCGCAATCTGGCAAGCAGGCCAAAATACCGGTTCGGCGTACTGCTGCTGCAGCCGCATCGTCCCTTTTACCAGATGACCGCGGCCGCGCTGCGCGATGCCGCGAGAGCTGTGACCGATGCCGATGTCGAACTCCGTATCGAATTTCTGGAGGATCTTTCGCCGCAAAATACGGCCAGCCGTGCCCTGGAACTGTCTCGGGACTGCCAGGCCATTTGCGTCACAGCGGCAGTTCATCCGGTCGTGACCGAGGCGCTGGATCGGATCACGGATGACGGCGTGCCCGTTTTTGCCTTTATCACCCAGCTTTCGGCGACCGGTCAATTTCCTTATGTCGGCCTCGACAACTGGAAAGTTGGAAGGCAGGCGGCCTGGGCGATCGCGAATGTTTGCAAGGCGCCAGGCAAGATTGGCATTCTGCTCGGAAATCCGCGCTACCGAAATCAGGAGATGAACGAAACCGGCTTCCGGAGCTATTTCAGGGAGTATGCCACCGAATTCACCTTGCTAGAGCCATTGTCCACGTTTGAATCCTCCGCCGTATCGCAAGAAATGACGGAAAAGCTGCTGCGCGAGCACTCCGACCTTGCCGGCCTCTATGTCGCGGGCGGCGGTATCAGCGGCGCATTATCGGCACTGCGCGCGCAGGGCAGAAGCGGCACTCTGGTCGTTGTCGGCTACGAACTCATGGACGTCACGCGCGCAGCCCTGCTGGATGGCACTATGACGGTCGCGATTGCTCATCCCCTTCGTCAGATGGCGGATTGCGCGATCGGTGGGATGATAGAGGCTGCATCGAACCCTCAGGATGTCGGTAGCCTGACGAAGATCACGCCCTTCGAGATCTATACGCGGGAAAATATCTGAGTTGGATATCCTCGGATGACCTAAGGCGTTTTCACCCAATCATAACTCCTTGGATCTTAAAGGTCCCGCGCCTTGCATGGGCATCCGGGTTTTGCTGTTCGGCGGTTCAATGCTTCGGCATGGGTCCGTTGTTGGGACTGCTGTGTGGCTGGCGCCTGTTTGCGACAATCCGCCAAGCCAGCCTCTTCAGGAGCGAGTGGTATGGTGAGGCACTGTGGGTCTCGAATCCGCACCATGGCTTCCAGATAAAATGAAGGAAGAAGGCTTCCTGTCCGTAACCGTGCTGTTCTATGATCGATATGGCTTCGTAATAGACGAGTGGTCAGGAGAACAAACGCATGAAATCCACGATGATGGCCACGGTCAGCGGGCGGTTGAACATCGGATTCGTGCTTGCCCGGTCGTTCACGCTCTCCGCCTTTTCCCTGTTCGTTGATACGCTCAGGCTTGCAAGCGATGACACGGATAAGTCGGGACGGCGCTTTGCTGATTGGCATGTGCTGAGCAGCAAGGGCAATCTCATTGGTTCAAGCTGCGGTATCCAGGTCGCGCCGACGTCGGGCCTCGTCGATCCGACCCAGTTTGACTACATCGTCGTCGTGGGCGGGCTGCTCAATTGCGAAAACCCCGTTGATGAGGAAACGCTTGCCTATCTCCGCCGCGCGGCGGCCAAGAAGGTTCGGTTGATCGGGGTCTGTACGGGCACTTTCATCCTCGCTGAGGCAGGTCTGATGGCTAAGCACGAGACCTGTGTGAGCTGGCTGCATTATGATGCGTTTCGCGAACGCTTTCCTGATCTCGCTGTCCGAGCAGACAGGATCTTCCAGCTTGACCGGTCACGCGGCTCCTGCGCTGGCGGAAGCAGTGCCGCAGACATGGCGGCGCATATTGTCCGTCGGCATATCGGCCCGTCTGCGGAGCGCAATGCGCTTGAAGTCCTGCAGATCGACAAGGCGCGCACCCATCTGGATATCCAGCCGCGCCGGCCGCTGTCGACGGATTATGACGACACGCGCCTGCGGGCGGTCATTCTGATGATGGAGCAGAATATCGAAGAGATGCTGCCGATTTCGAAAATGGCGTCCGCTGTCGGTCTGTCGCGGCGTCAGTTGGAACGGCTTTTCGTCGAGAAGGCCAAGAGCACGCCATCGGCTGTGTATCGGCGGATACGCCTCGAGCGGGCACGCCATTTGCTCGCGCGGACCAAGGCGCCCCTGATCGAAATCGCGGTTGCCGTGGGCTTCGTCAACGCGTCGCATTTTTCCCGCGTGTTCCGGAGTGTGTATGGGCAATCCGCAGCCGAATGGAGAAGCACCATCGGCACCAGCGCAGCGGCCTGAAGTCAGGCCTTTGATTGTCCAGGGCCTGGCTGCACCTGTCGGCCGCTCATGCTGCGCAAGTCGCTATCTGGCTTGCATCTCCACCAAAACAGATAGTATCATTCTCCTGTTCTCAGGGCGGGGTGTAATTCCCCACCGGCGGTATCCGGCTTTGCCGGGAGCCCGCGAGCGCTTTCATTTCGGTGAAAGGCAGCAGATCCGGTGCGATGCCGGAGCCGACGGTTAAAGTCCGGATGGAAGAGGACATAGTCTGCGACGCCCTCCGCAAGGAGATGGCGTGGGCTTTGTTCGCCCAAGGGATGAATGGCGACCGCAGGGTCGTGGTTTGCCGCGAAAGCGGAGCACCCTTGAAAGGCATGAAATGACTGTTTCGAAAATTGAAGAGGCGATCTCTGCGCTTGCGCGCGGTGGAATGATCGTTGTCGTGGACGACGAGGACAGGGAAAACGAGGGCGATGTGATCATCGCATCCGAGGCAATCACCCCCGAGGCCATCGCCTTCATGATGAACCATGCGCGCGGACTGATCTGCGTTGCGATGGAGGGGGATCGGCTGGATGCGCTCGATATTCCCTTGATGGTGCCGCGCAACACCGAATTTTTGAAGACCGCGTTTACCGTCTCAGTCGACTATATCCATGGCACGACGACTGGAATATCTGCTGCAGACAGGGCCGCGACCGTGCGTGCGCTGCTGGATGAAAAGACGGTCGGAGAGGATTTTGCCCGGCCTGGTCATATCTTTCCTCTGCGCGCCCATCCGGAGGGTGTCCGTGGCCGTTCGGGCCATACCGAAGCTGCCGTCGATCTCGCGCGGCTTGCGGGTCTGAAGGCATCGGGTGTCATCTGCGAAGTGGCCAATGACGACGGCACCATGGCCCGTCTGCCGCAACTGGAGGTCTTTTGTGAAAAGCACAAGCTGCCGCTGATCACGATCGCGGATCTGACGCTCTATATTCAAGCGAAACGGGAAGAGAAGGCGGCTGCCGCCTGATTTCGAGGGCGACGGGGAGATGCCGGTTGCTGACCGCATCTCCCCCTATCCATCATATGCTACTAATCTGCGACTGAGGCTTTCACTCGTGCGATGGCCTGCTGCCACCGGTGAAGCACATCCCGGCGCTTCTGATCCTCCATCGAGCCCGGCGCAAAGTTCTGCGCATGGCTGGTTTCGTCAAGCATCACGCCGAGGGTGCGAAGCGCCATGGAGGCGGCACCGAGGGCACCCACTTCCGCCTGATCGCCACGCATGACGGGGCGATCGAGGATATCGGCCTGAAGCTGCATCAGGAAATCATTCATCGAGGCGCCGCCGTCAGCCAGAAGACCGGCCAGAGGCTGGCCCGTATCCTGCTCCATTGCCCGGAAAACATCGGCAATCTGCAGCACGACTGCTTCCATCGTGGCGCGGGCCACATGCGCCGGCGTCGAGGCCAGCGTCATGCCGGCAATCGTACCCGTCGCCTCGTCGTTCCAGTGCGGTGCGCCGAGGCCTGCCAGAGCGGGAACGAAGGTGACATTGCCGCTGTCCGGAACGGTCTCGGCAAGATCGGACAAGGCTTGCGGCCCCGATAGTCCGAGCATGGTCGCGGCAAAGGCGATGGCCTGGGCCGATACCGTGATGTTGCCCTCCAGGGCATAGGCAGTGCCGCTATCGTCCGACCATGCAATCGTGCTGGAAAGCCCGTGGCCGGACAGGACGCGCTCACCGGAGAGCGTCATTAGCGACGATCCCGTGCCATAGGTCGCCTTGACGAGGCCGGGAGCGCGGACGCCATGCCCGTACAGCGCGGCATGGCTGTCACCCATCATTGCCAGGATCGGAACGCCGCCGGGAAGGGCGGTTGTGCCTTCCTGCGTCTGACCGAAAACACTGTTAGACGGCAGGGGCTGCGGAAGTGCCGCGACCGGGACACAGAACAGCCGGCAGAGATCCTCGCTCCAGGCCAGCTTGGCCGTGTCGAACAATTGCGTGCGCGACGCGTTGGAGTGATCCGTCGCAAAGACGGCTCCACCGGTCAGCCTGAACAGCAGCCAGCTGTCGACGGTGCCCGCCCGCAAGCGCCCCTGTTCCGCAAGCTTGCCTGCCGCTTCGACATATTCCATAACCCATCCCAGCTTGGAGGCTGGAAAGAGGGCGTTGATCGAAAGCCCGGTCGTGCTCTCCACGCGCGCGTTTTGTCCAGCTTCGATCAGTGCCTGGCAGGCGGATGCCGTGCGGCGGCATTGCCACAGAATGGCGGGTGTTATGGCCTTGCCAGTTTGGGCATCCCAGACAACCAGTGTTTCGCGCTGGTTGCTGATGGCGATGCCGGAAATCTCGACCGGGCTCTGAGCTGCGACATCCGCGATGACAGCCTGGACGCTGGTCCAGATATCGTCTGCCGCCTGCTCGGCCCAGCCGGGCTTCGGATAGGTCGACCGGAGCGGTATGGAGGCCTTGGCAACGACGTGGCCCTGCCCGTCAACAAGCACGGCCTTGGTATTGGTCGTGCCCTGGTCAATGGCGATGACGAGCGGCTGCTTCATGGTCTTTTGCGTGCAATGGCGCGGCGCGCAGCGGACGCGATGCCGGTTTCGCTAATGCCGTAGTGTTCGAACAGCCAGTCAACCGAGCCGGTCACAACGAAGCCCGGGAAACCGACCCGCTCGACCGGAACGGGCAGGTGACCCGCGGTGAATTCGGCGACAGCACCGCCAAGGCCGCCACGAATATTGGCTTCCTCGACCGTCACGATGGCGCCCGTCTCGCTTGCTGCGGCGGACAGCGCCGCCTCGTCCAGCGGGTTGAGCGTCGCCATGTTGAGGACGCGAGCGGAGACACCTTCGGCTTGCAGGGCATTGGCGGCACGGGCGGCCAGATGCACGGTGGTGCCGCTGGCGATCAGGGTCACGTCCTGGCCCTCCCGCACGACTTCCGCCTTGCCCGGCCGGAAGACGCGGTTCGCGATGTCCAGATCGGGAACCGGCATGCGGCTCAGGCGGAGATAGACCGGACCGTCATGGGCCGCGGCCCATTTGACGGCCTCGGCCGTCTCCCAGGCATCGGCCGGCGCAATCACGGTGATTGCGTCGAGCGGTCGCAGCCAGGCAAAGTCCTCGATCGAGTGATGCGTCGGACCAAGTTCACCATAGGCGACGCCCGAGGACTGGCCGACGAGCTTTACGTTGAAGCGAGCATAGGCAATGTCGGCCTTGACCTGTTCCAGCGCGCGGCCGGTGAGGAAACAGGACGCTGCCGAAACGAACGGAATCTTGCCGCCATTGGCAAGGCCGGCACCGACGCCGACCATGGTCTGTTCTGCAATACCGACATTGACCAGCCGGTCGGGGAACTTCTTCTGGAAGCCACCAAGTTTCGACGAGCCGACGGAATCGTTGACCACGGCCACGATATCAGGATTGTCGGCGGCAAGCTCTTCCAGCGTGCGCGCCCATGCGTCGCGGCAATCATGGAAGCCATCTTGTTTTGCGGCGGGAGCAGCCATCAGACCAGTTCCTCCATAGCAATTGCAAACTGTTCGGCATTCGGCACGCCATGGTGCCAGGATGCCTTGTTTTCCATGAAGGACACACCCTTGCCCTTGACAGTGTTGGCGATGACGCAAAGCGGCTTCGACTTGCCCGTGCGCGGTTCCGACAGGATATCGAGCAGCCCGCCGACATCATGGCCGTCGACCATAACGGCTTCCCAGCCGAAGGCGCGGAACTTGTCGTCCAGCGGATCGAGACCGTTGGTCTCTTCGGTTCCCATGCCCTGCTGCAAGCGGTTGCGGTCAACGATCAGCGTCAGGTTTTCGAGCTTGCGATGCCCGGCCGTCATCGCAGCTTCCCAGTTCGATCCTTCCTGCAACTCGCCGTCGCCGGTCAGAACGAAGGTGCGGTGATCGCTGCCGGAAATCTGGCCGGCGATGGCGATCCCCAGCGCGACCGGCATGCCGTGCCCGAGCGGTCCGGTATTCGTCTCGACACCCGGAAGATAGTTGCGGTTCGGATGGCCGTTCAGCTTCGAGTTCGGCTGCATGTAGGTCGAAAGCCAATCCTCGGGATAGTAGCCTGCGGCACAGAGCGCCGTATAAAGCGCTCCCGTTGCATGCCCCTTCGACATGATGAACCGGTCCCGCCCTTCGAGGTCGGGCTTTGCCGGATCGAAACGCATCACGCCGAAATAGAGGGTCGCGATGATGTCGATGGCGGAGAAATCGCCGCCCGGATGCCCGAGCTGGGCCTCATGGACCATCCTGAAGGCCCGTCGGCGCATCCACAGCGCCTTGTCCCGTATGGTTTGAACCGTATCGTTCTTCAGCATTCAATAAGCCTTTCAGTCAGGGCCGAACCCTTCCGCAACCGGCGCTCACATGGCGCCGAACAGTGCCTTCTGAGCAATCCGCAATGCGGCGATGGCATCATGCCGGCTCTGGGCCTCCTTGAGCGCATCGATATCGAGCGCATCCAGCCCCTTCGATGCGGCCTTGAGGAAGTCGATTGCGTGGTTCGCCGTTGCGATGCTGTCCTCGCGGAACGGGAACTGGTCGAGCTGCCAGACGCCATCCCAGCCATTCTTGCGCAGCACATAGAAGAATTCGAAGATCTCGATCGGATGCAGGCTGCCGGCAACCAGATCGTCGTCCCAGCTGCGGTAGTTGTCGTTCACGTCCATGCCGAAGAGACGACCGTAGTCGATGGCGAGCTGCGCGCTGTCGGCGGCGGATTCGCCACCCATGATCGCATGGCCGAAATCGAGAAGGATGCCGATATTGGGCAGGCCGATCTTTTCTATGCCGAGCAGCGTGCGGGCCACAGAGCCGAAGCTCATGCGCACGCGCGGTTCGCGCGGCTTGTATTCGATGACGAATTTGAGGTCCGGGTTTTCGGCTGCAAGCTGTCCCACGCCGTCGAGTGAATGCTTCCACAGGGTGCCGTGGTCAACCTGGAAGGGGTAGTCCCAACCGTCCTGGCCGGGCCAGAGCTTGACGTAGTCGGCGCCGAAATAGCGGACCTGGTCGCAGGCTTCCGTCACCAGTTCATGGGTGCGGCGGCGAACGCCCGCGTCGGGGTTGGTGAAGGAGCCCTTCGAGAATTCGCGGGTATAGATTTCCGGCGTGATGCCGATGACGCCGAGCTTGTTACGGTCGAGCGCTTCCTTGATCTGGGCATTGGAGAAGTCGCCGCCGAAGAAGGGGTAGTTGATGTCGACGACGGAGAGGTCCTTGACCTGTCCGGCAAGATCGATCGCGTCGATGACGCTGCGCGGTGCGCCATAGCCGTCGGTCGCATACCGATCCACATAGGTTGCAAAATGCCAGATGCCGGCGCCAAAACGCTGTGTCGTCATAGATCACTCCTCCGTTGTCGACTGCAAAAGACCACGCGAACCCCCATCAGAGGGCTTCGGCCGCAAATGGCGGCTTTTAGCCCTGGGCTGCAATAGTTGTCTTTCGAATGCTTTTGTTTGATTTCGATATCTTCCATATCTTATAAATCTCGGCAAGGGTTTTTTCAATTTTGCGGGCTGAATTGCTGCATTGCGATATGAATCATCTGATTTTGCGCGCGTTTGCAGCATGGGGCGAAAGAAATCGACAGTTTGCATCATAAAACAAAAACAGATTGACAGAATTCGAAATCATTCGATAGGAATTGGACAGGTCACGACTTGTGGCTTGCGAGAAAGGGAGGTTCTCATGAAAATTTCAAGACGTTTGCTGGTATCCGTTTGCGCCCTAAGCCTGTCCGGCTTTGTGCCTGGCTTCGCTATGGCTGCGGATACGATCGCCATCATCACGCCGAGCCACGACAATCCGTTCTTCAAGGCGGAGGCGGACGGTGCCGCGGCCAAGGCAAAGGAACTGGGCTACGAGACAATGATCCTCGTGCATGATGACGATGCCAACAAGCAGAACGAGCTGTTCGACAGCGCCATCGCTGCGGGCGTCAAGGCGATCATCCTCGACAACGCCGGTGCGGATGCTTCCGTCGCCGCTGTGCAGAAGGCCAAGGACAAGGGCATTCCGTCCTTCCTGATCGACCGCGAAATCACGGCGACCGGCGTTGCCGTGTCGCAGATCGTTTCGAACAACTACCAGGGCGCACAGCTCGGCGCCGAGGAATTCGTCAAGCTGATGGGTGAGGAAGGCAATTATGCCGAACTCGTCGGCAAGGAATCCGACACCAATGCCGGCATCCGCTCGCAGGGTTATCACGATGTGATCGACCAGTATTCCGGCATGAAGTCCGTGGCCCGCCAAACGGCGAACTGGTCGCAGACGGAAGCCTATACCGTGATGGAATCGATGCTGCAGGCGCATCCGGACATCAAGGGCGTCATTTCCGGCAATGACACGATGGCCATGGGCGCCTATGCGGCGCTTGAAGCAGCCGGCCGCAAGGACGTCATCGTCGTCGGCTTCGACGGCTCCAACGATGTCCGCGATTCCATCGCAAAGGGCGGCATCAAGGCAACCGTCCTGCAGCCGGCCTACCAGCAGGCGCAGCTTGCCGTCGAGCAGGCCGACAAGTTCATCAAGACCGGCTCGACCGGCGTCGATGAAAAGCAGCTGATGGATTGCATCCTGATCAACGGGGAAAATGCGTCCAAGCTCGAGACCTTCGCGCTGAAGCCCTGAGAACGCCAAGTCGCCACCTGGAGTGCTCGCGCTCCGGGTGGTTCGTTCTGTTGAAAGAAATGGTCCTTCGATGAAGAAATCCGTCTTGCTCACCGCGAGCATGCTCGCCTTGTTGTGCCTTTCGGGCTGCAAGCTGGTGAAGATCGAGAGCGCCGATGGGGTGGCAGAGGATCCGCTGGTCAAGCTTGTTGACGAAAGCTTCGCGCCGAAGCTCGTGCCCGCACTCTCGGAAAAAGCCGTCGATCTTGCCGTGCTCCGGGAGGCGCTGAAGGCAGGTATCGATACCGCAGGCCAGTCGCATGGCGTGCGCGTCGGCGGTGCCGGTGGCGGCTGGAATTTTGCCCTTAAGGGACAAGGGGTCGTTGTTGCGGAGAACCGCGCCACGAAGGCAGCGATTGCCGAGATCGATATTGATGGCGACGGCGCAGCCGATGCCACGCTGCAGCTTGGTCCCGTGGTCAAGGGAACCGCGCTGCGCGATGCGACCCCCCTTTATGATTTTTCGACCTTCCGCGACCAGATCGAATACGCGAAGCTTGGCCGTGCGCTGAACGATCGTGCTATCGCGGCGTTGCCGCCTGCCGATGTCGCGCTGAAGGGCAAGGTCGTTCGCTTCCTCGGCGCCGTCGTCCTGCGTTCGGCCAAGGAAAAGCCGCTGGTGACGCCGGTCTCCATCGAGGTCGTGCCATGAGCGAAGAACATCCCGTCGGCCTGACGATCCGCAATGGCTCCAAGGTTTATCCCGGTACGCAGGCGCTGAAAAACGTCGATTTCGATCTGCGCCTCGGTGCCGTCAACGTCCTCGTCGGGGAAAACGGTGCCGGCAAATCCACCTTGATGAAGGTGATTGCCGGTGTCGAGCAGCTGAACGGCGGCACGATCACGCTTGACGGCAAGCCGGTGACTTTTGCCGACCGTGCCGATGCGGCGCGCCACGGGGTTGGCATCGTCTTCCAGGAACTCAATCTTTTCCCGAACCTGACGGTCGCCGAAAACATCTTCGTCGGTCACGAGAAAACGATCGGCGGCGTTCATATCGACCGGGCAGGGCAGTCGGCTGCCGCCCGTGCGCTGATGAAGCGGCTGGAGCAGGATATCGATCCGGACACTCCGCTCGGCAATCTCAGGATCGGGCAGCAGCAGATCATAGAGATCGCCAAGGCGCTGGCGGAAAACGCCCGGATCCTGATCCTCGACGAACCAACTTCCGCCCTGTCCGCAACAGAAGTCGAAGTGCTTTTCCGGGTGATCGGCGATCTCAAGCGGCAGGGCGTCGGCATCGTCTACATCTCGCACCGGCTTGAGGAGCTGATCCGGATCGGCGACTACATCACCGTTCTGCGTGACGGCGTGATCACCGGCGCGCGCTCCATGCAGGGCGTCGATATCCCGTGGATCGTGGCCAACATGATCGGCAGCGCATCGAAGGAATTTCCGAAAACCGAGCAGCATGATCTCGGCCCCGAAGTCTTCCGTGTCGACAATGTCTGCCTGCCGCGTCCCGCCGGTGGCTATCTCGTAGACCACATGTCGCTATCCGTGCGGGCGGGCGAAATCGTTGGCCTCTATGGATTGATGGGGGCAGGGCGTTCGGAATTGCTCGAATGCATCATGGCCCAGCATCCCGCATCCTCGGGACAGCTTTACATTCAGGGCGACCTGGTTCGGGAAAAGAGCGTGTCGGGCCGGATCCGGCGCGGTCTGGCTCTGATCCCTGAGGACCGCAAGCGCGACGGTCTCGTCCAGATCATGTCGATCCGCGAGAACCTCACGCTGTCGTCGCTCGGCGATTTCACCAAGGGCTTTCATCTCAGCCTCAAGGCGGAAGCGGCAAAGGCCGTGGAATTCGTCAAGCGCATGGCGATCAAGATTGCCAGCCTTGAACATCCAGTCTCCAGCCTGTCCGGCGGCAACCAGCAGAAGGTGGTCATCGGCAAGGCGCTGATGACGAAGCCGCGCATCCTGTTGATGGACGAGCCGTCTCGCGGCATCGATATCGGTGCCAAGGCCGAAATTTTCCGGACCATGCGCAAGCTCGCTTCCGATGGTCTGGGCATTCTCTTCGTAACCTCGGATCTGGAGGAGGTGCTTGCCCTCTCCGACCGTATTCTCGTGATGGCGAATGGCAGGCTGACCGGAGACTTTCCGGCCGGAGCCGCCGCTTCGGACGTGATTTCCGCAGCAACGCCCAATTTGAACAGGGTCGAACACCAATGAGCAGCTCCGCCACCATGTCCACGCCCAAGTCGGCCGGCACCTCCTCCCAAGCTTCCGCGCTTCTGCTGCTGCTGCGTATGCGCACCTTCGTCGCGCTGATCCTGGTCTTCGCCTTCTTCGCCATTGCTGCACCGAACTTCCTCAGCGGCGCCAACATGCTGATCATTTCCAAGCATGTGGCCCTCAATGCACTGCTCGCCATTGGCATGACATTCGTCATCGTTTCAGGCGGCATCGACCTCTCTGTGGGTTCGATTGTCGGCCTCTGCGCGATGGTGGCGGGTTACCTCGTGCTTTACGGGATCGACTTGCAGATCGGCTACAGCCTGCAGTTCAACACGCTGGAGATCTGCCTGATTGTTGCGATCGTCGGTGTCATCATCGGCCTCGTCAACGGCTTGCTGATTACCAAACTCAACGTGGCGCCGTTCATCGCAACACTCGGAACGCTCTATGTTGCGCGCGGTGCGGCCCTTCTCTTCTCCGATGGCCGGACCTTCCCGAACCTCGCAGGCAATGCAGACTACGGCTCCGATACCTTCAGGCTGATCGGTTCCGGAACCCTGCTCGGTTTCCCGTTGTCCGTCTGGATCATGGTTGTCGTCGCTTTGCTCGCAGCCTATTTCGCAACCCGGACGCCACTTGGCCGGCATATCTATGCCGTGGGCGGCAATGAACGCGGTGCAGCTCTCTCCGGTGTTAACGTCGATCGCATCAAGCTTTTCGTCTATATGTTTTCCGGCTTCTGTGCGGCTTTGGTCGGCCTGATCATCGCCTCCCAGCTGCAGGCCAGCCATCCCGCGACCGGTGAGACCTTCGAGCTTAATGCCATCGCGGCAGCCGTGTTGGGCGGAACCTCGATGTCGGGTGGACGTGGTCGCATCGGCGGCACGATCGTCGGCGCCTTCGTCATCGGCATTCTTGCCGACGGCCTGATCATGATGGGCGTCTCGTCCTTCTGGCAGACTGTCATCAAGGGGCTTGTCATCATCGCCGCCGTAGTCGTCGACCAAGTGCAGCAGAAGCTGCAGGCGCGTGTGGTGTTGCAGCAGCAGGCGGCTTGAGGATTTCAACCGGCAGGCACTTGTTGTAAGCGAAGGGTCAGCTTAAATCGATCAGTATCGTTTGCTTGCGAAATTCGAGGTTTGGACCGTCAGATGGAAGCGAAGACAGAGACTGAATCTTCCGACTCCATGATCGGGCTCCTGTCCGAACCACGGCGGCGCAGAATTCTGGAATGGTTGCAGGAAGAGGGCTCGGCCCGCGTCCGGGAACTGGCTTCGGCTTTCCATGTGTCGGAAGCGACGATCCGTCAGGATCTCGAGCGGCTGGAAAACGAGGGCTTCATCACCCGCGAACATGGCGGTGCCTACCTGAATTCGGTGGCACCGCAGACCGGCACCATGACGCTCCATCATCAGGAGAACATGGACAAGAAGCGCAAGATCGGCGCGCTTGCAGCTGGTCTGGTCAAGGATGGCGAAACGCTGATCCTCGATGCCGGCACCACGACGACCGAAATCGCCATGCGGCTGACCAATCGCCGCAATCTGACCCTGATCACGAACGCACTGAACATCGCGATCATTCTGGGGGCAGTGCCGACGTTTGCCGTGCACATGCCCGGCGGTCAGTTCAAATCGCCGACACTGTCGCTCTCCGGTGACAAATCGGTCGAATATTTCAGCAATATCTTTGCCGGAAAGCTGTTTCTTGCGACGGCGGGCGTGGATCTGGAGGCCGGACTTACCTATCCGAGCTTTGCGGATCTGCAGTTGAAGGAAGCCATGATCAAGGCCGCCGCCCATGTCTATCTCGTGGCGGATTCCTCCAAGATCGGACGTTCGTCCTTCACCCGTCTCGGATCTCTCGATGTCATCCAATCGCTGATCACGGATGACGGCATTCCCGACAGGGTCGCCCGCGAATTCGAGCGCCGCGGCGTGGAAGTACTGATCGCGGTCTGAAGCCTCGATCCTGGTTTCAGATGACCGGGAAATGCGCTGCTCGTCGCACGCTACCCACAAGAAGCCCGCGCCGGGATTTCGTGCGCGGGTCGTCTCGACTTTGGCCTGTGGGTTGCCGATCCCATGGCCACGGACAGCAGCGGCGACGGGGCATCGGAGGCATGAAAGATGGTGTCTTCTGGGTGCCTTCAACGCACTGGCGGCCGGTAGCCACGGGCATGTTTGCGCCGGATGAGATCGCGGAAGAGGTCCACGGCCTCGGCTTCCTGCTCGAAGAGATGCATCTTCGTCTGTCCGCGCCGGCCAATCCGCCCCCAGATCCGCGTGAGGCAGATGCCGCCAAACAGTGACGTCGAAATCTCCATGGCATAGAAGCGGGCCATGTTCTTGGCCGGGTCGATGCGTTCGATATAAATCTGGTGGTCGGGCTCTGCATTCATGGGACGAGACTCGAATATTCGGGTCTTTTCGTCCAACGAGAGTTTTGAATCTAACCGGGGCGACCGATTCACAGGGCTGATGATTGGGCGGCGCGGTAATCACCGCTGAACAAGCCCCCGTTTTACTTTGGAGGGGCAACCAGCCCCGAGCGGCCACGTGCCTGGTAGAGGCCGACTGGGTCACCACCGACCAGTTCTTGCCCGTGGACGACGGTCTTTCCACGCACCATGAGATGGACGGGCCAGCCTTTGATATCCAGTCCCTCATAGGGCGTGTAGTCAGCCCCATGCTGCAGCATGTCGTTGGTGAGCGTCACCTGCTTCTTCGGGTCCCAGAGCGCGATATCGGCATCTGCCCCGATCGCGATCGTGCCCTTTTGCGGATACATGCCGTAAAGCTTGGCGTGATTGGTCGATGTCAGCGCGACAAAGCGGTTGATATCAATCCGGCCTTTCATCACCCCTTCGGAAAAGAGGATCGGCAGGCGGGTTGCTACACCAGGAATGCCGTTCGGGATCCAGCGGAAATGCCGCTTTCCCTTCTCGTTGAGCTTGCCTTCCGGATCGTCGAACCGAAAGGGGCAATGGTCAGAGGAAAAGAGATCGAAAACGCCCTGTTCGAGCCCCTCCCAGCAGGCATCCTGGCTCGGTTTGTCGCGGGGCGGAGGGGAGCAGACGAATTTCGCCCCGTCCATGCCGTCGAGATCGAGGTCGTCGGCGGTCAGCATCAGATATTGCGGACAGGTTTCGCCGGCGATCTTCTGGCCACGCTGACGGGCTCTTCGGATTTCCTCCATCGCCTCGCGGTTGGAGACGTGGACGATGACGATGGGCACATCGACGATTTCGGCAAGCGACAATGCGCGGTGTGTTGCCTCGCGTTCTGCGGCAACCGGCCGGGTCGTGGCATGGTATTTCGGCGCGAGTTTGCCCTCTTCCTCGTGCCGTCCGATCAGGTAGCGGATCGCATCCTCGTTTTCGCAGTGGACCATGACCAGCGCACCGGTGCGGCGTGCCGTGTCGAGCGTCGCGAGGATCTCGTCGTCGCGCAGGCGCAGGCCCTCATAGGTCATGAAGACCTTGAGCGATGTGTAGCCATCCTCAACGAGGGCCGGCAGTTCCTGGCCGAGAACTTCTGCCGTTGGATCCGTGATGACGAGGTGGAAAGACACGTCGACATGACACTTCCCCTCCGCCTTGGCGTGATAGACCTTCAAGGCGTCGCGCAGCGACTGGCCCTTCTCCTGCATGCAAAAGGCGAGAACCGTGCTGTTGCCGCCGATCGCGGCTGAGCGCGTGCCGCTGTCGAAGTCATCGGCCATGACGATGCCGTCGCCGGAGGGTTGGTCGAGATGCACATGGCTGTCGATACCGCCCGGCAGCACGAAAAGGCCGGTCGCATCGATCACCTCGTCCGCATCCGTGAGTTCTGCGGCGAGTGCTGCGATCCGGCCATCCTTGATGCCGACGTCGCTGACGAAGGTGTCGCTTGCCGTCACCACCGTCCCATGTCGGATTACCGTATCGAAGCGCATGCCAGTCTCCTTGCTTTACAGGTCGTCGTCTTCAGCTGGCTTTGGCAAGCCCAGCCTCGCCGGAGAGGATCCGGTCCAGTGCTGCGGTAAAGCGGTCCACTTCCTCAATGGTATTGTAATGCACCATCGAAACGCGCAGCATGCCGCCATGGTCGGTCAGCCCGAGATATTCGGCAAGTCGGCGCGAGTGAAAATCGCCGAAACGCATGGCAATCTTCTCGGCATCCATCGCCTTGCACAATTCGCCGGCTTCGCGTCCGTCGAAGCGGAAGGCGATGGTCGGCACCCGATGGCTTTCTCGGTTTACGGATTGCCCGACGATCGTGCAGTCATTGCGCGAGCGCAGATAGGCAAGAAGCCGTTCGGTCAGGGCATCTTCCTGCGTCGTGATCGCGCCATAGGCCGCTTCGATTTTCTGCCGGGTCGTCCCGGTTTCGCCGGCCTGCTCGCCGAGCGTCACCAGATAGTCGACAATGCCACAGGTCGAATAGGCAAGCTCATAGTTGGGATTGCCCGGCTCCAGCTTACCCGGCACTTTGTCGCGACCATAGAAATAGTGGTAGAGCGTGTCGAGTTCGAGCAAGAGGTCGTATTTGCCGTACATCAGCGCATAATGCGGACCATAGGTCTTGTAGAGGCTGAAGACGTAGTAATCGACGTCGAAGGCCTGCACATCGACCGCGCGGTGCGGCGCATAGGCAACCGCATCGACGCAGATCTTCGCGCCGCGGGCATGAACGAAATCTGCAATCGTGCGGATCGGGTTGATCGAACCGAGAATGTTCGAGCAATGGGTAACGCAGACCAGCTTGGTGCGGTCACTCATCAGCGGGGCGAGATCGGCAAGGTCGAGGGTCAGGCTATCCTTGTTGAGCGGCCAGATCTTCAGAACAATCCCGCGTTCCTGCAACCGGTCCCAGGGGCCGATATTGGACTCATGATCCGAGACGGTGATGATGATCTCATCGCCTTCGGATAGCTGGCTATGCATGGCGCGGGCAAGGTTCTGCAGCAGTGCCGTGGTCGAGTTGCCGAACACGATTTCTTCGGGGCGCCCGGCATTCACCAGATGCATCGCGGCGGTGCGGGCCTCATAGAGTGCGGCTGCTGCTGCCTGTGATACTTCGTAGGAGCCGCCGATCTGGACATTCTTCTCGTAGAGGAAGGTATTGATCCGCTCCACGGCACCTTTCAGGATCTGCGATCCGCCGGCATTGTCGAAAAAGGTCCAGCCGCGATCGAGGCCGGGAAACTGGCTGCGGACGAATTCGAGATTGAGCGGCGAGGTTGTGGCCATCCTTGTGGTCCTCCGATTGTATTTTTCTTATTCAGTGATTGAGGACAGCGCGGAGAAACCCGCGCGTCCGCTCATGCTTGGGTGTGTCGAAGATCTCCTCAGGCTTGCCGCTTTCGACCAGCCGTCCGCCGTCCATGAAGATCACCCGGTCTGCGACCTGCCGGGCAAAGCCCATTTCGTGAGTGACGACGATCATGGTGACGCCGGTGCCTGCAAGCTTGCGCATCACGTCGAGCACTTCGCCGACCATTTCCGGGTCGAGCGCCGAGGTCGGTTCGTCGAAGAGCAGGACACGCGGCTCCATGGCAAGCGCCCGGGCGATCGCCACGCGCTGCTGCTGGCCACCGGAAAGCTGACCGGGAAACTTTTCCGCCTGTTCCGAGATGCCGACACGGGCGAGCAGTTCGCGCGCCTTGCGTTCGGCGTCTGCCTCTGGGGTGCCGCGCACCCGCATCGGTGCGAGCATGACGTTCTTCAGGACTGTCATATGCGGGAAGAGGTTGAAGGACTGGAAGACCATGCCGACTTCGGCCCTGACCTTGGCAAGCGCCGGACCGGGCTCGACGCGAATGCCGTCCACGGTGATCCGGCTTTCCGGCGCGAAGGCTTCGAGGTGATTGATGCAGCGGATCAGCGTCGATTTGCCGGAGCCCGACGGGCCGATCACGCAGACCACTTCGCCTTCGGCAATGTCGAGATCGATGCCATGCAGCACGGTGAAGGTACCATAGGCCTTGGTCAGCCCGCGAATGGATATGAGAGGGGTGGTCATCAGCGTTTCCCCCGGCTGAAGTGTTTCTCAAGACGCGAGACGACGGCGACCATCGGCCAGAGCAAGGCGATATAGATCAGCGCTGCCCCGATCAGCGGCGTCGGGTTGGCCGCAAGCGCCTGCGCCTGCGTCGCCTGCTTGAGGAGATCCGGCATGGCAACGACGGAGGCGAGCGCCGTATCCTTCATCACGTTGATGCAGTTGTTGGTGAGCGGCGGAATGACGATGCGGATCGCCTGGGGCAGGATCACGTCGATCATCGTATGCCGGTTGGACAGTCCAAGTGCTGCCGAGGCCTCGAACTGGCCATGCGGGATCGCCTCGATGCCGGCCCGGAAGATTTCAGCCGTATAGGCCGCCGAGACCAGCGACAGTGCCGTCACCGCAGACAGGAAAGGCGAGAGGCGGATGCCGACGAAGGGCAGCGCGTAATAAACGACGATCAAGAGCACGAGCAGCGGGATCGAGCGGAAGATGTCGATGTAAACGCGGATCAGCAGCTTGAAGAAGCCGGGCGCATAGAGCCTGGAAACCGCCAGAAACAGCCCGCCGGCGAGACCCACGACAATGCTGGTCACGCCGATCTGCAGCGTCACGACCAGACCCCACAGAAGCGCGGGCAGGCTGTCGGCAAGAACCTGCAGATTGAAGAAGGTATTGAGAAGTGTCATGCCGCATCGGCTCCCTTGGTGAACCGGCGGAACATGGGCGTCCCGCCGGATGCATCACAGGTTACTTGCCCTTGGGCATATCGAGGACGGTAACGGTCGAGGTCGTGTCTTCCGCCTTGGCGCCGAACCAGGTTTCGTGCAGCTTGGCGATGAAGCCTTCCTGCTTCAGCGTGGTGATCACGGCGTTCACTTCGGTTGCGAGCGGGTCGTTCTTGTTGAACATGATCGAGTATTTCTCG
This sequence comes from Rhizobium sp. G187, assembly GCF_051549525.1. Classification (NCBI taxonomy): domain Bacteria; kingdom Pseudomonadati; phylum Pseudomonadota; class Alphaproteobacteria; order Hyphomicrobiales; family Rhizobiaceae; genus Rhizobium; species Rhizobium sp. G187. The sequence continues at coordinate 150,903 of NZ_JBPUGM010000005.1, read as the reverse complement.
CCGGTCGGAATGCGCTCGACCACCTTCAGTTCCGGCTTGTCCTTGACGTAGTAGAGAAGCGCCGGGATGTCGGAGATGTAGCCGTCGACGCGGCCGGCGACGAGATCGAGCATGGCCGGCTGCAGGCCTTCGAAGCGACGGATTTCGCCAAGCTTGTATTCGCCCTTGTTGGCTTCGGCCCACATGTCGCCGGTCGAGCCGGTGTCGACGCCGACGACCTTTTCGCCCATGTCCTTGAGGCCCGTGATTCCGGAGGCGGCGGTAACGGTGAGCGACTGATCGCTGTCATAATAGGGCTGGGCGAAGGTCACCGATTCCAGGCGCTTCTCGGTGATGGTGATCGACGAGATCGCCATATTGATGCGGCCGGACTGCACCGCCGGGAAAAGGCCGTTGAATGGCGTGTTGACGAATTCCACCGTCTTGCCGAGGCGCTTGGCGATCTCGTTGACGAGATCGACTTCGAAGCCGGTGACCTTGCCGCTAGCATCTTCGAATTCCCACGGCACATTGCCGATATTCGCGCCGACAGTGAAGTCGGCGGCCTGGGCGCCCGCCGAACCGAGAGCGGTCATCAGGCCGGCAAGAAGCGTCGCTTTGAGTGTGAATGCGCGTGTCATGAGAGTTCCCCTTGTTTTTTGAACATGACTCAATCTACATTGGTCTAACTGGTCAGACCAGTTAGACCAAACAAGCATGCTGCTTTCCGCTTGGCAAGATGGTGTTGGAAAAAATAGATTGGACCTCTGGCAAGAGGCGAGAAAAGGGATCGCATGTTCAACAAGACGCTTCTACCGCAGTCTGTGGCGCGCGAGATCCAGGGCATGATCCAGTCCGGCCAGTTGAAGCCCGGCGAAAAAATCCCCTCCCAGCGGGAGTTCTCCCTGAAGTTCGGCATCAGCCGCGCCTCGCTGCGCGAAGCGCTGCTGACGCTTGAAACGCTGGGTCTCCTGAAGACGGAGGCCGGTCGGGGGACCTTCGTTGCCGAGCCGTCACGCGCCGCGCCCGGCACTTCAGGCCATATGGCGCCTTGGCGCTACTCTGACAGCTATTCGGTCTTTGACGTCTTCCAGACCCGTATCATGCTCGAAGGCGAGATCGCCGGGCTTGCCGCCGGTCGACTGACGAAGCTGGAGCTCGACAAGATGGAGCAAGCCACGAAAACCATGGAAGAGTGCTGGGCGAGCCAGGACCTGCTGGCCAATGTCGATGCTGATCTTGAATTTCATGGGCTCATCGTCTCTGCCTGCTCCAACGCCATGCTGAAAGCGCTTTATCAAACAGTGCGCGACCAGGTGACGGAAACGCAGCGCCAACCAATCCCGATCACGGACCCGGAGCGCATGCGCCAGTCGATTGCCGAGCATCGCCGTATCATCGCGGCACTCCGAGCAAATGATGGCCCGCTCGCCCGCCGCGAAATGGAAGCCCATATCCGCAACACCGCCCGGTGTGCGGGGCTTGAGCCCTAACCGTTCCTCTCACTTTCGCTGCCTGCCAGTTCGATGTTGCTTTCTGACGGTCGCCGGTCGGGAAGACTTGACCTCCTGCGCCTATCATACAATAAAGGCTAACTCGTATTACAAGTTGATGAGGAGGAGTCAGATGCTATCCGTTGAGACCAGGCAAGCCGTTCACCCGGAACACGCAAAAACGCTGGATACCGCGGGCTTGCGCCGGCATTTTCTGGCCGAGAACATGTTCAAGAGTGGCGAGATCCGGCTGATCTATACGCATTATGATCGCTTCGTCATGGGCGGCGCGGTGCCGGCTGGTGCCCAGTTGACGCTCGACAAGGTGGAAGAGACGAAGACGCCGTCTTTCCTCGACCGTCGCGAAATGGGCGTGGTCAATATCGGTGACACAGGAACCGTCTCGGCGGGCGGCGAGACCTACACGCTGAACCGTGGCGACGTGCTTTATCTCGGCGCCGGGTCCGGACCTGTCACCTTTGGCGGAAACGGCCGCTTCTACATCACCTCTTGCCCTGCACATCGCAGCCTTCCTGCGCGCCTCGTGACGCTTGCCGACAGCAAGGAAGTAAAGCTCGGCGCAGTCGAGACCTCCAACAAGCGCACGATCAACCAGTTCATCCATCCGCTCGTCATGGAAAGCTGCCAGCTGGTGCTCGGTTACACGACCCTTGAGGACGGCTCGGTCTGGAACACCATGCCGGCCCATGTGCATGACCGGCGTATGGAAGCCTATCTCTATTTTGGCATGGAAGAGACGTCGCGGGTGCTGCACCTGATGGGCGAGCCGCAGGAAACCCGTCATCTCTTCATCGCCAATGAGGAAGGCGCCATCTCGCCGCCGTGGTCGGTCCATTCGGGCGCGGGCATCGGCACTTACACCTTCATCTGGGCGATGGCCGGTGACAATGTCGACTATACGGACATGGAATTTGTCCAGCCGGCGGCACTGAGATGAGCGCCGTCTTTTCCCTTCACGGTCGCAAGGCGCTGGTGACCGGCGCCAATACCGGCCTTGGCCAGGCGATTGCCGTCGGTCTGGCGGCAGCCGGTGCGGAAGTCATCTGTGCCGCCCGTCGGGCGCCGGACGAAACGCTTGCCATGATTGCGGAGGCGGGCGGCAAGGCGCAGGCGCTGGCCATCGACTTCAGCGATCCCATGGCCGCAGCTAACATCTTCGACGGTGAGAATATCGACATCCTGGTCAACAATGCCGGTATCATTCGCCGCGCGGACGCCACGGATTTCACCGAGGCCGATTGGGATGACGTCATGGACGTCAATCTCAAGGCGGTGTTCTTTACCAGTCAGGCTTTTGCCCGTGCGCTCTTTGCCGTCGGAAAACCGGGCAAGATCATCAATATTGCCTCGCTTCTCTCCTTCCAGGGCGGCATTCGCGTTCCCTCTTACACGGCCTCGAAGCATGGCGTTGCCGGGCTGACCAAGCTGCTTGCCAATGAATGGGCAGCACGCGGCATCAACGTCAATGCGATTGCGCCGGGCTATATCGAGACGAACAATACCGAAGCGTTGCGCGCCGATGCGGACCGGAACAAGTCGATCCTCGACCGAATTCCGGCGGGTCGCTGGGGGCGGGCCGAGGATATTGCAGGTGCTGCCGTCTTCCTTGCTGCGCCTGCGTCCGACTATGTGCATGGCGCCGTCCTCAACGTCGATGGCGGTTGGCTGGCGCGCTAATCCCGCTGCATTTCCCGTCCGGGCCCGATCACGGGGCCCGGGCGGTGGCGGCTGCGAGATGCATCTGCTGTTCCGCTTCGTCGAGTTTCATCAGGCCGCCATGCCGGCTTTCTCGCACCTTGGCGATATGTTCACGTGGGCTGATGCCGATGGTGCGCTTGAACATCCGCGAAAAGTAATAGGGGTCGGCATAGCCCACTTCCGCAGCAGCCGACGCAACAGGCAGACCTGCCTCGAGAAAGTGCATCGCCCTTTCCATACGCTTGAACTCCTGGAACTTCCGCGGCGTGCGCCCGATCCGCTTCTGGAATTCGCGCAGGAAATAATCCTGGTTATAAGGCGAGTTCTCGACCGCCTTCGTTGCAATCTCCGGGTCGAGGGGATGCGCCGAAATCATGGATGCAGCCTTCATGACCGCAAGGTTGATCGCGTCAGACCCTTCCGGCTGGAAGGTGGCCTGATCCCGCCACCCCAGGAACGCGTCTTCCACATAGGCAATCAACAGCACCATGAAAAGGTGATGCTGGGCGAGCGTCACCGAGGAGGGCGGCGCGCTCTGGCGATAGTGACGCACCAGGGGCTCAAGCAGCGACCAGCGGCTCAAATGCACCTTCGGGTTCAGATCCATCTGCGCCAGAAGGTTGTGACGCCCATATATGTCGAGACTGAAATGCTGGGCCACACCCAGATAGATTTCCGTCTGCTCGTTCCATCCAAGGAAGCGCTCGTTACGCCGGATGAGCATTGCGTCACCCGGTTCCATCATGCGTGGCTGCCCGGCGACATGATAATGCCCACGTCCTTCGAGACAGATGACGAGGTCTTCAACCGGGTTGGTCTTGTCGATCTGCCAGGTGTGCGAATGCTCCATCCGGATTGCCGCACGGGTCAGCGTCAGCGACAGGGCGGCAGGCGGAATGGCGGAAAGAATTCCACCTTCGATTTTGTCCATCTTTTTCCTCCCGTTCGTCAATGTATTCTGGCGAGGAATTGGAGGAATGTCACGGCGCAAACCAAATTTGCCAGCCGATTTTCAGGGAGGAGATCGGATCGCAGGAAGGTCAGCCTGAATGGGTTGGAACGACTGCGTCGATATGGGAGTCGAACTTGTACGAAAGTGTATCTGAAGAAATTGTCTCGACAGGCATGCTTGGGGTGCTGGCATGAAGAGTAACCGGCTTATGGGTTACGCCTATCTGGCGCCTTATATCATCGGCTTGATGGTGTTCACGGCGATCCCGTTCGTGGTTTCCTTTTATCTGAGCTTCACCAGCTACGACCTGATGAACGAGGCGCGCTGGACGGGTCTCGCGAATTACGAGCGCCTGCTGACCCGCGACCGGACATTCCTGAAGTCGCTGAATGTCACGTTGATCTATGTCTTCCTGACCGTGCCGCTGAAACTCGCCTTCGCGCTCTTCATTGCGGCGATCCTCAACTATCGGCTGAGCTTCATCGGTTTCTTCCGCACGGCTTTCTACGTGCCATCGATCCTCGGCGGATCGATCGCGATCGCCGTCCTGTGGCGCTATATCTTTGCGACAGAAGGCCTGGCCAATATGGCGCTCGTGACCGTCGGACTTGATCCTGTGGACTGGTTCGGCGATCCGACCAATGCGCTTTTCACCATCACGCTTCTGCGCTGCTGGCAGTTCGGCTCGGCCATGGTGATCTTCCTGGCGGCTCTGCAATCGATCGACAAGTCGCTTTATGAGGCGGCAGCCATCGATGGCGCCGGCAAGATCCGCACCTTCTTCTTCATCACCCTGCCGCTCCTGACGCCGGTGATCTTCTTCAACCTGATCATGCAGATGGTCCAGGCCTTCCAGGAGTTCAACGGTCCCTACATCATCACCCAGGGCGGGCCGCTCAAATCCACCTATCTCCTGCCTCTCTACATCTATGACGAGGCCTTCAAGAAGTTCAACATGGGCTATGCCTCGGCCATTGCCTGGGTGCTCTTCGTCATCATCACCGTATTGACCCTCGTCGCGTTCTGGTCGTCGAAGAAGTGGGTCTATTACGCCGGCGACAAGCGGAACTGAGCCATGACAGACCTTGCAACCCTCAATGATCTGCAGGCCGCGCGCCGCCGCCGTCTCGCCCTTGCATCGACCACCCTGCGCTACACGCTGCTGCTGGTCGTCGGCTTCGTCATGCTCTATCCGCTGATCTGGCTGGTTGGCGCGAGCTTCAAGACCAATTCAGAGATCTTCTCCGGTGCAGGTTTCTGGCCACAGCAGCCGACGGTGGATGGCTATGTAAAGGGCTGGGAGACCTCGACACCCTATACGTTCGGCCGGTTCTTCTGGAATTCCTTCCTGATCATCATGCCGAAGGTCATCGGCACGGCGATCTCCTGCACGCTTGCGGCCTATGCCTTTGCCCGCTTCGATTTCCCGTTGAAGAAGCTGTTCTTCGGCTCTGTCATCGCGATCCTGCTCCTGCCGAATGTCGTTACCCGCATTCCGCAATACATGTTGTTCCGCGATCTCGGCTGGCTCGACACCTTCCTGCCGCTCTGGGTGCCCTCAGCCTTTGCCGGTGACGCCTTCTTCGTCTTCATGCTGGTGCAGTTCCTGCGTTCGCTGCCACCGGACATGGAGGAGGCGGCGCGCGTGGACGGAGCCAATTCGCTGCAGACGCTCCTCTACATCGTGGTGCCGATGCTGGCGCCGGCTCTCATCTCCGTATGCCTGTTCCAGTTCATGTGGACGATGAACGACTTCCTCGGACCGCTGATCTACCTGTCATCGGTCGACAAATACCCAGTGAGCCTGGCCCTGAAACTGTCGATCGATACGACAGAGGCCTTCGAGTGGAACCGCATCCTGGCAATGTCGGTCCTCACCATTACCCCCGCGCTCGTCGTCTTTTTCGCGGCGCAACGATACTTCATTGAAGGGATCTCGTCCGGCGGGATCAAGGGCTGAGCATGGCAAGAGTACAGTTGAAAAATCTCGAAAAGACCTATGGCAACGCCTTCAAGGCCGTGCATGGGATCAACCTCGACATCGAGGACGGCGAGTTCATGGTGCTGGTCGGCCCCTCCGGCTGCGCCAAGTCGACAACGCTGCGCATGGTGGCGGGGCTGGAGGAAATCTCCGGCGGCGAAATCCTGATCGGCGACCGACGCGTCAACGACCTGCCGCCGGGCAAGCGTTCGATCGCCATGGTCTTCCAGAACTATGCGCTCTATCCGCACATGAAGGTCCGCAACAATCTGGCCTTCGGCCTGAAGATCGCCGGCAAGTCCAAGCCGGAGATCGCCGAGGCGATCGACCGCGTTGCCAAGATGCTGGAAATCGAGCCGCTGCTCGACCGCTTGCCAAAGCAGCTATCGGGTGGTCAGGCCCAGCGCGTGGCGCTCGGCCGGGCGCTGATCAAGCAGCCCGGCGTCTTTCTCTTCGACGAGCCGCTCTCCAATCTCGACGCCAAGCTCAGAGCCTCGATGCGGGTGCGCATCACCGACCTGCATCGCCAGTTGAAGGCCGGTGGCCTGTCGTCAACGGTCATCTACGTCACCCACGACCAGACCGAGGCGATGACCATGGGGGACCGGATCTGCGTCATGCAGTCCGGGCACATCATGCAGGTGGCGACCCCGAAGGAGCTTTACAATCATCCGGCCAATCTCTTCGTTGCAGGCTTCATCGGCAGCCCGGAGATGAACCTGGTTGACGCGACCATCGATGGCGACAGGTTTGCCATCGGCAACCAGAGCTTGCCGCTTGGCGGTGGGCTGTCTGCACGGCTCTCCGCGCGCCCGAAGGACGCGGTCGTCGGTATCCGGCCGCAACATCTCTCGCTGGTCTCTGACGGGGAGGGGTTTGATGCGCGGCTGACCAATGCCGAGTTCATGGGCCATGAAGTCTATCTCCATGCGGAGCTGGACGGCCGAAAGCTGGTCGCTGTTGTCGGCGCTGCGGACTACGAGGCGCTTGGCGGCGCCGGGACTGTGCGGCTCCGCCCTGATTTCGATCACATCCACATCTTCGACAAAACCGACGGCCGCAACGTCTCGCTGTGAGGAGGCAGCGTGCGGCCCTAACCCAAGGAGGAACGACAATGACATTGAAGAAGACCCTGACAGCCCTGGCCGGTGTGGCCTATGGCGCGCTAATCGTGGCAACGCCTGCCCAGTCGGCAGAACTGCGCATGTCGTGGTGGGGCGGCGAAAGCCGTCACGTTGCCACCCAAAAGGCCATCGAGGCCTGCGGTGCCAAACACGGTCACACCGTGAAGGGCGAGTTCACCGGCTTCGACGGGTATCTGGAAAAGCTCACCACCCAGATGGCAGGTCGCACCGAAGCGGATATCATGCAGGTCAACTGGCCCTGGCTGCCGCTGTTCTCGCGCAATGGGGAAGGCTTCGCCGATCTCACCAAGCTGACCGCGCTGGACCTCTCCAACTGGACCGAGACGGATCTCAAGGCGGGCTCGATGAACGGTGTCCTTCAAGGCGTGTCCGTCTCCACCACCGGTCGCGTCTTTTTCTTCAACCAGACGACCTTCGAAAAGGCCGGTGTCGCTATCCCGAAGACCTGGGAAGAGTTCTTCGAGGCGACGGCCACGATCAAGCAGAAACTTGGCGAGGACTACTACACCTTCAACGCCGTCAAGGAGACGGCGCAACTGGTTGTGACGCTGGCCATTGTACAAAAGACCGGCAAGGATCTCGTCGATCCCGCCACCAACCGCGTGGCCTGGACCCCGGAAGAGCTGGCGGCCGGCATTTCTTTCCTCGGCAAACTGGTCGAGGCCAAGGCCATTCGCTCGCAGAAGGAAGAGGCAGCAGACGGCAACGTCAACCTGTTCGAGAAGCCGGCCTGGTCTGAAGGCAAGATTGCCGGATCCTATGAGTGGGATTCGACCTATTCGAAATATGCCGACCCACTGAAAGAGGGCCAGGTTCTTGCGCCGTCTCCCATGCTGAAATTCGCCGATTCCGTCACGGATGGGGTCTATCGCAAGCCGTCCATGGTCTTCTCGATCTCGCGCAATTCGAAGAACCCGGAAGCCGCCGCCCAGATCCTCAACTGCCTGCTGAACGAGCCGGAGGGTGTCGATGCGCTTGGCACCTCGCGCGGTCTTCCCGCGTCCAAGGCTGCAGCCGCCCGTCTTGGTGAGAGCGGTGAGCCGGAAGTCCGTGCTGCCAATGCCATCGTCATGGCAGCCTCCGGCCCGCTCGTTTCGCCCTTCAATGAGCATCCGGAAATTCGGGCCGCCTTCATCGATACGCTGGAGGAATATGCCTATGGCCAGATCAGCGCCGAAGATGGTGCCCAGCAGATCATCGACACAGTGAACGACGTCCTGGCGAAGTTCGACTGACACTGACACCGCCCGCCGCGGAATGCGCGGCGGGCACTTCATTCCATGCGGGCGTGAGCCCGGAGACGAGATCATGACCCGACCTTCCATCCTCGCGCTATCCGCGCGAACGGCAGCGCTATGCCTGCCGGTCCCCGATGCGCGTTACCACCTGCCGGAGCCGCTGGCGTATCGCCTGAGGTCCCTCGACGGCGGCGGTGCTGCGCGCACAAGGGAGGACCGGGTCGAAACGGCCGTTCTGCTGCTGCATGATCTGATCCCTGAGACGACCTACCAATTTGAAGTGGAGGGTTTTGAGGCTCTGGCCTTTTCGACACGCCCCTGCGCTGGCCTCGTTAACGCCGTTGACTTTGGCCTTCTCCCTGATGTCGAACTGGACGATGCCGACACGGCCTGGGGTAATGCCGAGGCCCTTGGCCGCGCCATCGAAGCGGTGCCCACAGGCGGCACGCTTCTCGTGCCTCCGGGTGTCTGGACGGCTTATCCCACCGTCTTGAAAAGCGACATGACCCTGAATCTCGCCGAGGGCGCGATCTTGCGCGCGCCGTCCACGCGCATCGGCTGGCCGATCCTGCCGGCGCGTGACGAGGCCGGCCGCATGCTTGGCAGTTGGGAAGGTCTGCCCGCGGCCTGTTTTGCAGCGCCTGTTCATGCCATCAATGTCGATCGTCTGACAATCGAAGGCAGGGGGCTGCTCGACGGTTCGGGGGCAGAAGGCGATTGGTGGGCCTGGCCCAAAGAGACGCGGGAAGGCGCTCGTCGTCCGCGCGGGCTGCATCTCATCTCCAGCCGTGATGTGACGCTTCTCGGCTTCACCATCCGCAATGCCCCGTCCTGGACCATCCATCCCCAGGGCTGCGAGCGCCTGACGGCTGCGGGTCTGCATATCCTCGCCCCGCATGACAGCCCGAATACCGACGGTTTCAATCCGGAATCCTGCCTTGACGTCCTCATTGCCGGAACCCGCTTTTCGGTGGGTGACGACTGTATCGCCGTCAAGGCGGGCAAGCGCGGCGACAGCGGTGAGGGCGATCATGTTGCGGAAACCCGCGGCATCCACGTCCGCCACTGCCTGATGGAGCGGGGCCATGGCGGCCTCGTCATCGGTTCGGAAATGTCGGGTGGTGTGCATGACGTCACCGTCGAGGATTGCGAGATGCGCGGCACTGACCGCGGTTTGCGGCTGAAAACCCGGCGTGGCCGGGGTGGGATCATCGCCAACATCACCATGCGCCGCGTGCTGCTCGACGGGGTCGAAACGGCGCTTTCTGCCAATGCCCATTATCATTGCGATGTCGATGGTCATGCGGGTTGGGTGCAGAGCCGCGCGCCCCAGCCGTTCGGCCCGGGCACGCCGCTGATCGACGGCATCACTGTGGACCATGTGGAGATCCGCGGTCTTGCCCATGCAGCCGGCGTCTTCCTCGGCCTGCCCGAGGCGCCGATCCGCAATGTCCATATCTCGAATCTGGCCATCCTGTCGCATGACCCAGATGCCCGCCCGATACCGCCGATCATGGCGGATTACGTCCGGCCGATGCGCCACGAGGCCATTCTCGCCGAATGCGCCGAAATCACCTGCGACGATCCAAGCCTGATCAGCGATGCCACCATTTCCCTTGATCCCCCGCGTGAGACCTCACAATGACCCTTCCCGACTATTTCGACCGCTTCGCCGAAGGCTATCAGCCCTACAAGGGAGCAAGCTGGTGCTATGAGGACGGCTGTATCTATCGCGGATTGGAGCTTCTCTCGGCAACGACAGGCGAGCCCCGTTGGATGGCACATCTGCATCGTCTGGCCGACCGCCAGATCGGCCAGGACGGCGCACTGCTCGGCTACGACCCGCTCGAATACAATATCGACCACATTCTCTCCGGCCGCGCGCTTTTTGCGCTTCACCGCGATACGGGGGAGGAGCGCTATCTGCGCGCCGCCGACCGGCTCTATTCTCAATTGCAGACCCATCCGCGAATCCCCGCCGGCAATTACTGGCACAAGCAGCGCTATCCGCATCAAGTCTGGCTGGATGGGCTCTATATGGGACTACCGTTCCAGATCGAATATGGACAGGTCAGAGGCAAGCCCGGCTTGGTGACCGATGCCTTGCAGCAGTTCGCGACCGCACTCGCGCTGACGTCGGCCCCCGGTGGTCTGTATGTGCATGGGTATGATGATGCGCGTGCGCAGCGCTGGGCCGATCCCCTCACCGGCAAGTCGCCCGCTGTCTGGGCGCGCGCCGTGGGTTGGCTCGCCATGGCGATGGTCGATGCGCTGGCGCTTTTGCCGATGGACGAGGGGACAGCCACGCTCCGTCTGCGTCTTGCCTCCCTGCTCGACGCGATCGTCGCGCGCCAGACGGACAACGGCCTGTGGATGCAGGTTCTTGATGCGCCGGATCTTGACGGGAACTATGAAGAAACCTCGGCGTCTGCAATGTTTGCCTTTGCCCTGATGCGCGCAGCCCGGTTGGGTCTTGCGCCTGGTTCGGATGCTCGGTGTCTTGCTGCGGCCGGGCGCAGGGCACTGCATGCGATCCGTGACCTCAAGCTGGAACAGGAGCCAGGCGGCGCTGTCCGCCTTGGCGGCATCGTTCATGTCGCCGGCTTGGGTGGTTTCGAAGGTCGCTATCGTGACGGCTCGCCCGGATATTACCTCACGGAGCCCGTTGTATTCGATGATGCCAAGGGTGTTGGCCCGCTAATGATGGCGCATGCGGAGGCGGTGCTGGCGGGAACCGGGGCGCGGGCCACCGAAGCTTTGCTGAACATCTGACTCTGGCCCGCATATCTGTCTGCCACCCGGCTCCGTTCGAGGGCCGACAGGTGCCAAGACGCCCGAACGGCATGGCAGAGGCGCGACCGCAATGCGGATGTCACATGGTGGTCACGCTGTCTTGCTCTAAGGCGGACAGTTTGCACCAGGATGTGTAGGCCGCATGATACGGGCCGCTTTGCGAGGGCATGTGAATATCCGAAGCCCTGGTCCAACAACTGGGAGCAGTTCTGTGACGACACTGAAGACGGACGTCATGCCGTCATTCCAGTCGCGCCTGACAATGGCGAGCCCGGCATGTCGACACTAGAAGAAATTGCCTCGCGCGCCGGCTGCTCCATGGCAACTGTCAGTCGCGTGCTGAACCGCAGCGGACCGGTCAGCGAAGGCATGGTGCGGCGTGTGCGCAAGGCAGCGTCGGATCTGTGCTATCACAAGCTTGACCGGAACCTGCCTGCCGGACGCCGCCGTCCGGCCATCGGCGTGCTCATCCCGAGCATCACCAATCCCGTCTTCGCCGCCTCCCTGGCAGGCATCCAGAACCGCATGCGCGTCTCCGGCTATGGTGTGCTGATCGCCCAGTCGGACTATGATCCGTCGCGTGAGGCCGATGCCGTCGACTACCTGCTGGCCGAAAAGCCAAGTGGGTTGATCCTGACAGTTTGCGACCCGATGAAGAGCCAATCCACTCTGCCGGCGACGCTGCCGCCGACGGTTCTTCTCAACAATCTCCCCAATGCCCGCTTTCCAGCCGCCGTCACCATCGACAACCGCTTGGCCGGACGCGATGTCACCCTGCATATGGTCGAACACGGCCATTCTCGCATCCTGTTCGTCTCCGGCAGCTTTGCCAGTTCCGACCGGGCACGGCTGCGCTATGCCGGATATCGGGACGCGATGGAGGCGGCGGGGCTGCCGATGCTCGACGCCTTGCAGGTGTCGTTTACCACCGGATATGACGACCTCGATCTGACCCAGGCCATGTCTCTACATCGTCCGACAGCGATCATCGCCTCGAACGATCTTCTGGCGCTCGGCGTCATCGCCGCCCTCCGGCGTGAGGGGCTTTCGGTCCCGGAGCATGTGTCTGTCGCAGGCTTTGATGGCATTGCCATCGGCCGTCTCGTCCATCCGCCCTTGACGACCATCGAGACGACGGATGCCAGCATGGGGGCGACAGCGGCTTCCCTGCTGCTCGACATTGCGGAAAACGCTGCGGCACCCCGGCACCTTACGCTCGGCTACAAGCTGAATGTCGGTGGTACGGTCCGGCGGATCGACCAAGCCGGTTGATTGCGCGGCCCCCCAAACGGCATGACGCGCCGCTTCTGAAAGCGACGCGTCAGCCTCTTCAGTCCTGATCAAGCATCAGGTTTAGCTGCGCGGCAGCAGGCCTTCGACTTCGGCGGCTGCGTCATCCAGCGCTTCCTTCGGCTCGGCCGACTGCTCGACCACGCGCGACAGGTTCTCGACGATGGTCTGGGTGACCTTGACGCCGTTCGAACCGGGGAAGGCATACCAAGGCTGCATCAGCGGCATCTGCTCAAGGCCGGCGCGGAACAGCGGGTTCTCCTTGTAGAAATTGCCGAGATAGTCCGGCGACTGGGCGGCAAGTTCATTGTTCGGAACATAGCCCGTGCCGGGAACGACGACCGAGGCACCGAAGGGGCCCGAGGCGAACTTGATGAACTTCCAGGCGGCGTCCTGCTTCTCGGCATCGCGGGTCAGCATGACGGCCGCATTGCCGCCGGTCGGCAGCTTGCCGTTTTCCGGATCGATCAGCGGAATATGGGCGGTGCGCAGCTCGAACTTGTCGCCGACATTCTTGATGGTGTTGCGCAATGCGCCGGTGGTCTGGAAGGCAAAGCCAACCTTGCCGGCAACAAAGGCCTGTTCGCCGGCCTGCTTGGTGAAGACTGGAAGGCCGCCTTCCTTGACCATGCGGTCAACCAGTTCAAAGGCCTTTTGACCTTCGGGACCGTTAAAGGCAACCGTCGCTTCGTCGTCGCTCAGCATCTGGCCACCGGCACCGAAGAGGAGAGCGGAGAACATCCAGTCATCGCCCTGCCAGCGGAAGTCGATGCCTTCATTGCCGTCGCCAAGGGCCTTGATCTTCGCCGAAAGCGCGATCACCTCGTCCCAGGTCTTCGGCGGCTGGTCCGGGTCGCCGCCGGCTTTGCGCACGAGATCGGCATTGTAATACATGATCGGGTTGGAGGTGGCGAAGGCCAGGCCAACCTGCTTGCCCTTGACCTGGGCGAGTTTCAGGATGTTTTCCGAAAAGCCCTGCTCGGCCATATTGCCGTCCTTGGCCATGAAGGGGCCGAGATCGACGGGGATGTCGCGCTCATTGACCATGCGCAGACGGTTGAGGCCGATAAAGGTGATGTCAGGCATTTCGGCCGTGCCGGCCTGACGCATGATGGTCTGGATGCCTTCTTCATAGGTCGCCGAAGGATTGGCGAAGGTGATCTTGATGTCCGGGTTCTCTTCCATGAACTTCTTCGAGATCGTGTCCATCACGTCCTTGAAGAAGCCGGGCATGGGATAGTGGACGTTGAGCGTCGTCTCGGCATGGGCAGGCAGGCTTACCGCCAGCGTCACCGCTGCGGCGGCCAGAGCCGTCTTCAGATAAGTCATCGCAGTTCTCCTGGGTTGCGACCGGGTCAGCCTTTGAGACCGGTCATGGTAATGCCCTCAACGAAGCGTTTCTGCGCCAGCAGGAAGGCCATGACGAGGGGAAGGGTGATGATGAGGGTGGCCGCCATCAGCGCGCCGTAGTCGTCTCCGGCTTCGGCCGCACGGAAGGACAGAAGGCCGAGCGGCGGCGTGGCATAAGTCTGGTTGGTGACGACGATCAGCGGCCAGAACAGATCGTTCCAATGGGCAACCACCGAGAAGATCGAAAAGGCGGTGATCGCCGGCCAGGCATTCGGCACCACAACGCGGGCAACGATGCCGGCCTCGGACATGCCGTCGAGGCGTGCCGCATGGATCAGGTCGTCCGGAATGCCCCGGAAAAACTGCAGAAACAGGAAGATGCCGAAGACCGAGATCGAGAACGGCGCGACCAGGGCAAAATAGCTATTGAGCACCGACAGCCGGTCAAAGGCGACGTAAAGCGGCAGCGCCGTCGCATGGATCGGCACGAGCAGGCCGAGCATGACCAGCGCCATCATCAGCCGTGCGGCGCGGAAGGACAGCTTGGCCATGGCATAGGCGCAAGGAATGGCCACCAGCACCTGCACGACGAGGATCAGGCCGCAGACGATCACCCCGTTGAAGAGCAGGCCGCCCACCGGCACCCGGCCAAGGGCCTTGGCGAAGTTTTCCGCATAGGACCAGGTCTCAGGGATGAGGTTGAGCGAGGAGGAGAAGATCTCGCTCTGTGCCTTGCCGGCTGTCGAGATCATGAAAATATAGGGCGCGAGGAAAAGGATCGCCCCAAACGTCAGGAGAGCAAGGCGCAGGATGCGGCCGGGCGTGAAACGGGCGGTCATCATCATGCGTAGTGCACCTTCCGGTCCATGACGCGGTATTGGAGGAACATCAGCGACACCAGGATCGCGAGGAAGATCACCGTCATGGCCGAGGCGTAGCCAACCTTCAGGAAGACAAAACCCTCCTGATAGATGGTGAAGAGCAGGACTTCGGACGCCTTGTTGGGGCCGCCCTCGGTCAGGGTCTTGACGGTCTCGAACACTTTCACCGCATTGATGATGCTGATCGTTGTGACGAACAGTGTCGTCGGGCCAAGCATCGGCCAAGTGACGAGGCGGAAGCGCGAGAGCGCCGAGCGTGCGCCGTCAACTTCGGCTGCCTGATAGAGTTCACGCGGAATGGCGGAGAGACCGGCGAGGAACAGCACCATGTTGAAGCCGGTTGCCTGCCAGATGCCGATGATCGACAGGCTGGTGAGGACGGTGCTCGAGGCGCCGAGCCAGTTGGGGCCGTCAATGCCGATCATGGCAAGCGCTGCATTGATCGGGCCGATGGTCGGGTGGAAGAGATATTGCCACACCGTTGCCATGGCGACGAGAAGCGAGGCCACCGGCAGGAAGTAGGCGGTGCGAAACAGGCTTTTGCCCCAGCCTTCGGATTCGATCAGCAGCGCGATTGCCAGTCCAAGCGCCATCGAGACCGGCGCCACGATCGCCGCATAGACCGTGGTGTTCCATAGCGATTTCCTGAACGTCCGGTCGTTGATGAGGTCGGCATAGTTCTCGAACCCGACGAACCGGAAGCTTGAATAGCCAAGCTCGAAATCGGTGAAGCCGAGAAAGATCACGGCGATGGTCGGCAGGATGATGAAGAGGAGGAGAAGCAGCAGGGCAGGGGCGGAAAGCAGCATGGCGATGCGGGCTTCCCGGCGTCTGCCCGCCTGCGCTGCCGTGTTGGCAACGTTCGTGTGATGGGGCTCAAGGGCGAGACTAGCCATTCACCACCTCCGGCTCTCTGGCTGCGACCATGGCAATGCTGGCGGCAAGCCGGTCGCCGTCTGCGTCAAACAGCAGAATGGCAGCCGGATCGAGCCGCAGATCGATGCGGCCGCCAATGGCAAGGCCAATCGCGTCGGCGGGCGTGATCTTGGCCACGACGATGCCGTCCATCGCCGCAAGCCGGGTGAAGACCACGACTTCCGAGCCGAGGAATTCGAGCCGTTCGATCCGGGCCGGCAGACCGCCTTCGCCGGACGGTGCAAGGCGCACGAATTCCGGACGGAAGGCGACCGAGACCGGCGTCCCGGATGTGAGCTCAAGGCGGGTCGAAAGGCGGATATCGCCAGCCTGCACAAGACCCTGGTCGTCGACCACGGTCGACAGGATATTGATGCGCGGCTGGCCGAGAAACTTTGCGACTTCGAGATGAACAGGATCGTCATAGATCGTGCGCGGGCTGTCGAGCTGCAGCAGGCGTCCGCCGATCATCACGGCAACGCGGTCGGCCATCGACAGCGCTTCCGACTGGTCATGGGTGACATAGAGCGTCGGCACGCCGGCCTTGCGGTGCAGATCGACGATCTCGCCACGGGCATGGACGCGCAGATTGGCGTCGAGGTTCGACAGCGGCTCATCCATCAGGAAGACGCGCGGCTGGCGCACCATGGCGCGGGCAAGGGCCACCCGCTGGCGCTGGCCACCCGACATCTGTCCCGGCTTGCGGTCGAGAAGATGACCGATCTTCAAAGAGGCCGCCATCTCCCGCACCTGGCGCTGGATATCGGCGCGGATCTGCCGCTGACCGGAGAGCATGCTGCCGACAAGCGGCAGGCGCCCGGCCGTTGACAGGCGGCGCATGGCGAGCGGAACGGCAATGTTCTGCCCGGCGGTCAGATGCGGATAAAGCGCGTAGGACTGGAACACCATGGCGATGTTGCGATCACTGGCCGCCAGGGCCGAGACGTCCTCGCCACCAATGATGATCTCGCCGCCGTCAGCATGGTCAAGGCCGGCGACAATGCGCAAAAGCGTGCTCTTGCCGCAGCCGGACGGGCCGACCAGGGCGATGAACTCGCCCGGCTCGGCCGCGAGGCTGACACCCTTCAGGATGCTGTTGCCAGCGAAGGACTTGCTGATGTCGCGAAGGCTGAAGGCGCTCATTCGGCAGCCTCCACCGGGGCCGTGGACCCATGGCGCGGATAGACCTGGTCGACCACGTCGTCAAACACATGCGCGATCATGCCGGGAACCGCGACGATCTCGCTGGTGACTGTATCGGTCAGGTGATGGAGTGCGGCACCAACCACGCGTTCGCCGGGCATTTCGCGCTCAAGCTTGTCGATGATGAAGGAGGTCGGCGGTGCCCAGACCAGCTTGGTGGCACCCACTGCACCCTGCCAGGCCCAATGCAGGTGGCCGCTTCCATAAAGCGCCACGTCATGGGCCGCCATCAGATCGAGAAGCTCCTGACGTTCTGCGGGCTGTGCGCCCCAGTAGCCGGTATCGCCTTCGGCCGGGTCATCGACGAAGAGCGGCTTATGGGCAAACATGGCGACGCGGCGACCGGCGCGGCCTTCCAGCGTCTCGATCAGCCAGTCGAGCTGCCTCCTTTCCTCGGCATGGCCGGAGCCGACCAGCAGGCTGTTCAGGCCGATGATGCGCCAGTCGCCCATGTCCTTGGCAAAACGATCAGAACCGGCAAGGCGGCGCCAGCGGTCCAGACGGACATCGTTGACCGGCTGGTGCGAGCCAGGCATATGGCCGACATCGTGATTGCCGGGAACCAAAAGCACGGGCACGTCGAGTTCAGTCATCATCGCCATCGAGAAGGCGATGTCCTCTTCCTTGTCCGCGCCGTCGATGGTCAGGTCGCCGGTATGGACGACGAGGTCAGGTTCGACCTCTCGGATCCAGCGGCAGATCGGCTCCCAGTTCCCATTAAAATGCGGTTTGGTCGGGCTGAAATGCGTGTCGGTGATCTGAACGATTTTCATGAAATGGAACCTTGTCGACGCGTGGGCGCAGCCGGATCGGAAAGAAAAGCCGGTGCTGTCGACGATCGGTTTAGGTGCTGACCATGTCAGCCAAGTGAGAGACCTTTCAGCGCGCTTCCAGTTTTGTCACCAATTCGTCAAATGAGGTTCGGACGAACATGACGTCAAAGGGTTACGAAGCCTGCCGAAGTGCGGCGATCTCGAATATAAAGCAATAAATTCATGTGGATGGGAATAAAGCGCTGGCTGAGGAGAGGGTCCTTGCCTGCCACCTCCGACCTGCGCGGACCAGCAAGAATACCCTGCAAATTCAGAGGTCACGTACCTTATGTCGGCCAAAAACGTTTCTCGGCGGAGCCCATTGTTCCTGCCGGGTCCTGTAATGCCAATTCCAGGCGCAATTACAGGTCGAAGCCCAGCTGCGGCTCTATCTCGGCACCCTCGCTGATAAGCGACGAGAGTGTGACGCCCAGCAGCCTCACTGGTCGTTTGAACGGATGAACGCTTTCTAGAAGTTCTTCTGCTGTATCGACAATGTCAGCAAGGCCTGAAAAGGGCTGCGTGCTCGTTCGGCTACGTGTCGCCTGGGTGAAGTCCGAATACTTGACCTTGATCGTGACCGTCTTTCCCCGGATGCCATGCGCTTCGCAGTATCGCCAGACCTTTTCAGCCAGGGGCTTCAGTTCGCGTCGTCCAAGGTCGAGACTGTCGATGTCCACTGCGAATGTGTCTTCGGCGCCCACGGATTTCCGTATCCGGTCAGGGCGCACCTGCCGGTGGTCGATGCCCCGGGCAATGCCGTAGAAATAGGGACCCGATTTGCCGAAATGCTCGGTGAGAAACTGGAGCGATTTCGCCTTCAGGTCGGCGCCCGTCTCAATGCCATGCCGCTTCATGCGCTCTGCTGTGGCAGGCCCCACACCATGGAATTTCTTGACGGGCAGCGCTTCAACAAAAGCGGGACCGTTTTTCGGTGTGATCACCGCCTGACCATTGGGTTTGTTGAGATCGCTCGCCATCTTCGCCAGGAACTTGTTGTAAGAAATGCCGGCAGAGGCGTTCAGCCCGGTGACCACCTTGATCTTGGCCCGGATTTCGAGCGCAATCTCGGTGGCGATCTCCATGCCTTTGTGGTTTTCCGTGACGTCGAGATAGGCCTCGTCGAGGGATAGCGGTTCGATCAGCGCTGTATATTCGGCAAAAATCTCCCGGATCTGCTGCGAGACAGCCTTGTAGACGTCAAACCGTGGCGGCACGAAAATCAGCTCGGGACATTTGCGCGCGGCCGTCACGGATGGCATTGCCGAGTGCACACCGAAGCGACGCGCTTCATAGCTCGCAGCCGCCACCACGCCGCGCGCCGCAGAGCCTCCAACAGCCAGTGGCTTGCCGCGAAGCTCCGGATTGTCACGCTGTTCGACCGATGCATAAAATGCATCCATGTCGACGTGGATGATTTTGCGAAGCGGCGTCTGGATCGCGATGTTCATGGCATTCGGCCGACCGTGGCGATGAAAACAAAAAGGGAACATATCAGTGTCTGCTGTGCAATCCAAGATCTGCACGGACGAAAAAAAAAGCCCGGCTGGATGGCCGGGCTCGTGCTGAACACTCAGTCGGATCCTTAATGGCGATGCTCGGGCATGTCCTTGAGCTGATCCTTGGTCCAGGATGTCACGGCATGGACGTCTCCGTCCTCATCGCGCATGAACTCAAGATCGGTCAGTGCAACAGCCACCGGCTTTGCACCAATTCCGAGAAAGCCGCCGACATCAATGATGGCCTGGCTGCCAGCACCTGCTCCATGGACATGGTCGACCTTGCCAACCTTGTGGTCGTCGGCGCCGTAGACGGTCGCACCCTCAAGAATGGCAGGCGTGAGTTCCGTGGCGTTGAGCCGGACATGATTGCTGTGGTCCATTGTGGTTCCTCCTTTGGTTGCTGAGAAAAGGAAACCCCGTCGGCGCGGAAGGGTTCCACAATTTGGCGAGGCGGCGGCAGAGTGCTGTCGAGATGGGTCCCTTGCGATGGATCTGGGACTTCCTATCTCTGGATGACGTGGTCATCGGAGGATCATCATGGATCAACGTCTTCCCGACATGTCTGAAAGCTTGCCCGATCGCTGCATCGAGATCCTGCCGCCCGAGCCGCACCATGGAAAGCGTGATGATGTGATCACCTGTCCCTGCTGCCAGAAGTCCTGCGCCCCATCTTCTATGGATGATGATGGTTGCGGCATATGCGACGAGTGTTTGGCCCCGTGAATGGCGTGGGCCTTGCCGTCGCGCGGGCGTTTTGATGGGCAAGGAAATGCTCCCGCCGGTGATCCCGACGACGAAGGCTATGCTGGCGAGTGCGGATAGGCATGCCGGGCTCACCGGCGCGGCATGCAATGACGGTTCAAACGGATGCTGACGCCTCAGGCAGCTGTCTGCGTCCAACTGGCAAAGGGATCCGGCAGGTTGCGCCAGGCGTCAGGCGTGAAGTCCTGGGCATCGAGCAGGCAGGCGTCGAGTTCCGCCCGAATTGCCGTCTCGTCCATTGGATCGGCGCCAATGAAGACGATCTCTTGCCGGCGGTCACCCCAGACCGGATGCAGATAGGGCTGCATCATCTCGTGGAAGCTCTGCTCCTGCGGCCAGCGCTCCCGCGGCACCGAGGCCCACCAGAGACCCATCCGGCCGGTTCGCACCAATGCGCCGGCCTGGCTGATCTCGCCGACATGATGCGGTCGCGTGGCGAGCCAGAAGAACCCCTTTGCCCTGACGACGCCCGGCCAGGATCGATCGATGAAGGCCTGGAACCGGCTTGGATCGAAGGGCCGATTTTCCCGATAGACGAAAGAGCGGATGCCATATTCTTCGGTTTCCGGCACATGGTCCTTGAAGCCGTACAGTTCTTTGTACCAGAGCGGATGGGTCTCGGCCTTGGCGAAGTCGAAGCGTCCGGTATCGAGCACTGCCTTCAACTCGACTTTGCCGAAATCCGTCTCGATCAGCCGCGCATCGGGATTGAGCGCAGCGACAATGGTGCGTGCGGCGGAAAGCTCCTCGGGCGAGGCGCTGCCCACCTTGTTCAGGATCACCACATCAGCAAACTCGATTTGCTCGACGAGGAGGTCGACAAGCGTGCGATTGTCGCCATCGCCCGCCGCTTCGCCGCGATCTGCCAGAAAATCGGCCGAACCATAGTCTTTGAGCAGATTGGCGGCGTCAACCACAGTCACCATCGTGTCGAGCCGCGCGACATCTGAAAGGCTCCGGCCGTCTTCATCGCGAAAATCGAAGGTGGCTGCTACGGGAAGGGGCTCGGCAATGCCGGTGGA
The DNA here is from genome assembly GCF_051549525.1 of Rhizobium sp. G187. NCBI lineage: Bacteria > Pseudomonadati > Pseudomonadota > Alphaproteobacteria > Hyphomicrobiales > Rhizobiaceae > Rhizobium > Rhizobium sp. G187. Next base: position 129,866 of record NZ_JBPUGM010000005.1, on the reverse strand, counting down.
TTCGATCAGCAGATAGTCAAAGCGACCGTCCGCAGCGAGCGTCCGCACCTCCTGCAAAAGATCGTCCCGCAGCGTGCAGCAGATACAGCCATTGGTCATTTCGACCAGCTGTTCCTCTGTCCGCGACAGATTGGCCCCGCCATCGCGCACCAGCGCAGCATCGATGTTCACTTCGCTCATGTCGTTGACGATCACGGCAACGCGCATGCCCTCGCGATTGGCCAGCACGTGGTTGAGCAGCGTCGTCTTGCCAGCGCCCAGGAAGCCCGAAAGGACGGTGACGGGCAGTTTTCTCTTCATGGTGGGATCTCCGATGAGGGTGAAGGCCGACAAGGCGCTTCGGGACGGTTTATGTAATAACATTACATAAACCGTCCCTGTCAACTCTTGGCTTGATGTGCAAAGGGCGATGGTGCCATCGCAAGGGTGGGAGGCGGCGCGCTCCATCTTCTCCCAAGCGGGTAGAAGATGGTCCGCAGGACTTAAGGTGCAACTTGTTGCACTGGGGATGAGGGGGGACGCGAAGTGCCAAGGCGAGACGGCAGGGCGATTGTTCCTTGTGTCTGCTCTGTGCGCGGCTATGCCGTCCCCTCATCCGGCGCTACCGCGCCATCTCCTCCCCGCTGGGGAGAAGAGGGAGGCCGCGAAAAGCCCCTCAATTCCCGGAGTGGCCCGGGGATGAGTTTCGGAAAACCTCCAACAAAATCAGAGCCGCACCCTGTTTTTCATCCCCGCCCATTTTCCCCGCATTACACTCACCCCCGTCCCGCCCTCGGATACACCTGACGATGCGATGTCAGGCGAGGCGGGATCGGCGCCGGGGCGATGTGCTGTCGCAGGCATAAAACCCCGGCCCGCTTGCAACGGTCTCCCCCCGGACGAGGAGCTGGACGAGGGTGATGGGGTCGGATGCCTCAGAACCCGGATACTCTGATCGGAAGGGCGTGCCTCAGAGGCACACAAACAAGGCGCCAACGCTGTCGCGAACAAGACCTGACGGCGGGGCGAAACAAACGGCGGGGATGCGAGGGGATCGCCAATGATCCAAATGCATCCCCCGGGCGAGGGTCCCGGTCGGAATGGTGCACCATCCGGCGGGAACCTCCCGGGCCACCGGCCAGGCGGACGTGTCATCTCCAAGGTGATGCGGATGCCGGACCCGCGCCCGGTCCATCTTTGGGGATCACCCCGAAGACCGTCGCCGCCTTGCCAGAGAGACGCATGCGAGCAGGACAAGACGCCGAACGGGGCGCCGGAAGGAGCCACATACTTATACTTAGACAGGCTGCTTCTGGCGCCTCGTCCGATCCTCGGGTTTCACCCGAGACAAGCAATGCCATCCCCGGAGGGAGCGATCCCGACCGGCGGCGAAGCTTGGGTTTTTTGACAGATTGAACACCACCGCTTCCTCCTCATGCTGAGGTGGGAGCGAATGCGACATCAGAAGCACGAGGCCACCGCTGCACCAAGCCACCCGCATACCAAGCCAGAGGGATGCTTCGAGGCCCGCGCCATCCGCGTGAGCCTCAGCATGAGGGCGTTGCGACACGCGGCTTCCCTGGCATCAACGCGCCTGCCACCGGGTCCTCCCCACGCCCCGGCAGCCTGCCTCAAACCTCATCCAGCCTTGGCAGCCGCACCAGGACGATCAAACCGGCCTTCAGGAGTGCGTGGCTGTCCCGGCCCGGCAACTTTCGAATTATCGATCTAATCGAATGAACGAATGCCACAGTTCTGCGTTTAGACGGCGAAGTACCACCGAACCGGAGTTTCCATGGACGTCCTTCGCATTCTTCTTGCCATCCTTCTGCCACCCGTCGGCGTCTTCCTGCAGGTCGGCATTGGCCTGCATTTTTGGCTGAATATCCTGCTGACCCTGTTCGGCTATCTGCCCGGCATCATCCATGCCATCTGGGTCATTCTGCGTAAGTAAACCTCTTATCGCAGCCTCTCCCGCCGCCAGGCGGATGGGGAGAGGCCTGTGACTTTGCGAAACGATCGGGAGAAGTGGGCGGGATCGGCAAAACCGGTTTCGGCTGCAACGGCTGTCAGCGACAGGTCTTTGCGTGCGAGAAGCACTTTCACCCGCTCGATCCGGGCGCGAAGCTGGAACTGGTGCGGCGCGGTGCCGGTGCTCGCCTTGAAGGCATGACTGAAATGCGATTGTGACAGGCCGGTCATATCGGACAATTCGTCCAGCCGGATTGCCCGGTGGCAATTGTCCGCAATGAAGTCGGTCACCTTGCGCAGCTGCCAGGAGGCTAGCCGCGACCTTTCGCGCGCATGGGTGGGGGCGATCTTCAGCATGTCGGTCAGAAGCGCCAGCGTCAGACCCTCGCCATACAGTTGGTGTAGCGGATCGGGTGAGGCGCATTCGCGTGCAATCAGATCCGCAAGCAGAAGCAGCCTCTCCTCTTTCAGGGTAAATCGCGGCGCATCGAGCCGGCCTTGAGGCAGGGCATCTCCGAATCGACGCGTCAGGCTGTCAATGTCGAAATGCAGGTCGAGATGGCGCAGAAAGCTGACACCCGAAAGCTCGGTGCGCAGTTCGAGTCCGGCTGGGATGAAACTGACTGCGCGCTCTTCACAGGCGGTGATTGGCCGCCGTCCATGTTCCACCATGGAAAAACTTGCCGCTGTCGCGTGACGCGTTTCCAGAACGGCAAACAGTCGCGGATGATTGCTGGCATAGGTGCCGCCGGCCTCGGAGGCGCAATCGACATCCCACAGGTCGACGACCATGCCGTCCCAATAGTGCCGGTGGAAGTTGCGTTGGATCGAAAAGCCATCGATCCGGCTGGACATCTGCGGAAGGAAATTCATGGCCTTGGGGGAGGATGGACCGGTTCAAGCGGAATATTGTTGAATGGTTCTATCATATTTAGTAGGCGAAGCTCAACGGGTGTCTCGGAGATGGGTGCGCAATGAGTGTTGGTGGTGCTTCGGTCGGGGCAGAGGCTCCGGTTCTGAGGGCGGAGCACATAGACTTTATCGTCGATGGGCGTCGCATCCTTGACGACGTCTCGCTCGATTTTGGCGCTGGTGCCATCACCAGCCTGATCGGTCACAACGGGTCCGGCAAGTCGACGCTTCTCAAGATCCTCGCCCGCCAGATCGAGAAGAGCCGCGGTGAGGTCAGACTTCGCGGCGAGCCGATCGGTGCCATTGCGGCGCGGGATTTTTCCCGCAAGGTTGGGTATCTGCCGCAGGATTTTGGCGCGGGTGCGGGCATGCTTGTGCGCGAACTCGTCGCCTGCGGGCGTTATCCCTGGCACGGCGCCCTTGGTCGTTTTTCCGATCTCGACCGGCGTAAGGTCGATGAGGCAATCGCCATGACCCATATCGAGGCCCTGGCCGATCGGACGGTCGATACGCTGTCCGGTGGCGAGCGCCAGCGTGCCTGGATTGCCATGCTGATGGCCCAGGACACAGATTGCCTGCTGCTGGATGAGCCGACTTCAGCACTCGACATTGCCCACCAGATAGAACTCCTGTCGTTGATCCGAAGGTTGTCCCGCGAACGGGGCTTGAGTGTTGTGATCGTCCTGCACGACATCAACATGGCGGCCCGCTTTTCGGACCACATCCACGCGCTGAGCCAGGGCCGGGTCGTCGCCAGTGGCGTGCCGGCCGAGATCCTCGATCCCGAGCGCTTACGGATGATCTATGGCATCGACATGGATGTGACGCCGAATCCGCATGGAAACGTGCCGATTGCCTATGTCCGCTGACATGCCAAACGTGTCGCGTGTGATCCCGAACCTCAATCGCCGGCAGGCCCTTCTGGGCCTTGCTGCCTGCCTTGCGGCGCCCGGTTTCTCGTGGGCGGGCACGTCTTCACCACGGATTGTCTGCCTCGACTATGGGCTTGCCTCCACAGCAATCGGTCTTGGCGTCACCCCGGTCGGGATCGCCTCCATGGCCGACTGGGACAAATGGGTGGTCGAGCCAGCGCTTGCGCCTGATATTGCGGATATTGGCTCGTCCTGGGAGGTCAATTTCGAGATCGTCTCTGCTCTAAAGCCAGACCTGATTCTCAATACCCCCTTTGGCGGCATGCTCACAGCGAGGCTGGAGCAGATTGCACCCGTCCTGACGCTCGGGGCCTACGCGGCGGATGGTGGAGACGTCCTGCCCAAGGCCGTCGCGGTGACAAGACAGCTCGGCAAGGCTCTGGGCAGGGTCCAGGAAGCGGAAGCCTTGGTCGATGGTGCCGAGGCCCTGTTTGCCGGTTGCCGTGCGCGGCTTGCTGCGCTCGATGTCCCGCCACTGGTTCTTGCGACCTTCATGGATCAGCGCCATGTGCAGGTTTATTCCGCCCCAGGCCTGTTCACCAATGTGCTTGATCGCATCGGGATCAAAAACGCCTGGCCCCGGACCAGCAGCTTCTGGGGTTTCGAAACCGTGCCGCTCGAGCGGTTGGCCCGCGTAACAGACCCGCGCGCAAAACTGATTGCACTCGAACCCTTCGCCGAAGATATCGGGCAAAGCCTCGATCGCAGTGGCTTGTGGCACGCCTTGCCCTTCGCTCGACCCGGGCAGTTTGCGGTGCTCCCCGGTTCACTGATGTTCGGCATGCTGAATGACGCCATGCGCTTCGCGCGCATTCTCTCGGCCCACCTGGAGGAGACACTGTCGTGACCCGTGTCGACCCTGGCCCACTTCTGGTGACCCTTGCCCTCTTCGGTCTCGGTCTGCTCCTTGGCTGGATGCAGATCGCCCCGGTCCTCAACCTCTCCGCCGACGCACCGGATCGGGTGATTGCCTTCGTCGTGCTCGAACAGTCGACGCTTCCCCGTATGGCAACGGCGCTTCTTTGCGGCGCGGCCCTGGCGCTCGCCGGCAGTCTGTTCCAGCAGGTCCTGCGCAATCCGCTGGCCTCGCCAACCACACTTGGCATTTCCGCCGGTGCCAATCTGGCGCTGGTTGTGGCGACACTCTGGTTTCCGGCGCTAATCGGTTTCGGTCGCGATCTGGTCGCGCTCTCCGGCTCGGCTCTCGCCGCCATTCTCGTTTTCCTCCTCGGTGCCCGCCGCGGTTTTTCACCCTTGACGCTGGTGATTTCCGGTCTGGTCATCAGCCTGTGGTGCGGCGGTCTCTCCGCCGTACTGATGCTTCTGAATGAGCGCTATCTGACGAGCCTCTCGATCTGGGGCGCGGGGTCCCTTTCGCAGCAGAGCTGGGATACCCCCATCGCACTTGGCTGGAAGCTCGCCGCAATCGGCGGTTTGAGCGCGCTTCTCGTGCGACCGCTGACGCTGCTGGATCTTGGAGAGGAAGGCGCGCGCGCCGTTGGTCTGAAGCCTGAGCGCTTGCGCCTGGTCGCAATTGCGCTGGCCGTTCTGCTCGCAGCGCTCGTCACAAGTGCCGTCGGCGTCATCGGCTTCATCGGTCTCGTTGCACCCGTCATCGCCCGGCTGTCCGGCGCGAGACGACCGGGCGCACTCCTCCTGTGGTCGACGCTGATCGGGGCGGCGCTGCTGTTCTTTGCCGACAATTTGCTGATGCAGCTGACAGGATTATGGCCGCAAATGCTGCCGACCGGCGCTTTTACCGCGATCTTCGGGTCGCCGCTGCTTCTGTTGCTTCTGCCCAGGTTGAAGACACGGCACAGGATTGCCGAGCAAAAAGCGGCGCCGCTGGCGCCGTTATTGTCGGCGCGGTATGGCCTGCTGCTTGCCATGGCTTTGGGCATGACAATCCTGTTTTTCGCCGTGCTGGTCGGACGCAATCCGCTCGGCGGCTGGTCGCTGCTGCAAACCGATCTGTGGTCTCAGATCCTTCCGCTGCGCTTCCCCCGTATCCTTGCCGCCTGCATTGCAGGTGCCTTGCTGGCAACTGCGGGCATCATTTTGCAGCGTTTGACCGGAAACGAGATGGCAAGCCCGGAAGTGCTCGGCGTCAGCGCAGGCGCGACGCTCGGCGTTACGCTTGCCATCTTCTTCACCACGGAACCGGGCATCGGCTTCCAGCTCGTCTACTCGACCCTGGGGGCTGCTGCCGTACTGGCCGTCGTTTTCCTCTTTGCGCTGAAATCGGGGCTGGCACCCGAACGCGTCCTGCTAGCCGGCATTGCCCTCTCGGCCATGGCCGATGCGATTGGCGGGGCAATCGGTGCGACGGGCGATCCGCGCACGATTTTCCTGCTGCGCTGGATGAGCGGTTCCACCTATGCCGTCGGCATGGAGACTGCGAGTGTCGTCACCGTAATCGGCGTTGTACTGGTGAGCGTTGCACTCCTCGTCCACCGATGGCTCGACATCCTGCCGCTTGGTCCCAGTGCAGCAAAGGCACTCGGTATCGACATCAAAGCTGCGCGCCTGACGCTGCTCCTGCTGTCCGGCTGTCTCACGGCGGCGGCGACACTCTGCGTTGGCCCGCTGACCTTCATCGGTCTGATGGCCCCGCATCTGGCCCGTGAGCTTGGATTGCGGCAGGCGCGGACCCAGCTTCTCGGTGGCCTCGTCATCGGCGGCGGACTGATGATGCTGGCCGACTGGATCGGTCGCGTATCGGTCTTCCCTTACGAAATCCCCGCAGGTCTCGTTTCTGCTCTGATCGGTGCACCGTTCTTGATCCTGATGATGCGCCGCCGGGCCTGACAACGCCAGCCCGGTTTATCGGATACGACGTCCCTCGTGATCGAAGAGGAAGCTCGAGGCGCCGGAAATGCCGACAGCGATTTTTCCACCCAACCTTTCGCCATGCCGGCGCTCTTCCTGCTCGATGATGATCTGCTCGCCGGGCACGGTGTGGCTATAGACATAACTGGTATTGCCGAGGTGTTCGACCACGTCGACATGTGCGATCAGCTGCGCATCTCCATGGCCCTCCGGCAGGAAATGCTCCGGGCGTATACCGAGCGTGACCGCCTCGCCGACCTTCGGCACAGCCTGAGAGGATAGGGTGAGCTCTGTATCCGGCCGCGCTGTCAAGGCTACTGTCAATTGGCCGGGTCCTGGGTGCGCGATCACTTTTGCCGGCAGGAAATTCATTCTCGGAGAACCGATGAAACCAGCGACGAACATGTTGTCCGGGTCGTCATAGAGGTCGAGCGGTGCGCCGATCTGTTCTACGCGACCGCCTCGCAGCACGACGATCTTGTCGGCCAGCGTCATCGCCTCCACCTGGTCATGCGTGACGTAGACGATGGTGGCGTTGAGCTCCTTATGCAGCCGGGCGATCTCGACGCGCATATGCACGCGCAGCTCCGCATCGAGGTTCGACAGCGGCTCGTCGAACAGGAAGACATCCGGCTGGCGAACGATGGCCCGGCCGATCGCCACGCGCTGCCGCTGACCGCCGGAAAGCGCCTTGGGCTTTCGATCCATCAACGCGTCGAGTTCGAGGATTTTCGCCGCCGCATTGACGCGGGTCTCGATCTCATCCTTCGCCATGCCGGCAAAGCGCAGGGCAAAGCCCATGTTCTCGCGTACGGTCATATGCGGATAAAGCGCATAGGTCTGGAAGACCATGGCGATCCCGCGTTTGGACGGATCGACATCGTTCATCACATTGCCGCCGATATCGAGCGTGCCTGACGAAATGTCCTCAAGCCCCGCAATCATGCGCAGCAACGTCGACTTGCCGCAGCCGGATGGACCGACGAAGACGACGAATTCGCCGGAGCGCACCTCAAGGTTTACCCCCTTGATGACCTCAAGCGAGCCGTAGGACTTGCGGATATCGGTAAGCCGAACCTCTGCCATCTTGTCCTCGCTCAGGTGACGTTAAAGGTGAGGCGCTGCGTCCCGAAAGGACGGCAGGTCGCAGATAGCGTCAAGCTGCCCGCATCATTGCCTGCCTCGATGTAAAGGCCAACGGCCCCGCCCTTGAAGGAGAGAAGCGAAGGACCGACGATACGGCCAGGGCCTTCGAGCGTAACCTCGACCGGATCATCAAAGAAGCCCATGACATTCCCGCCCTGATCGAGCGCACGCAGGATGACGCGAACCGTGTCCTTTTCGCCCGCCCTGAGTTCTGTGTCGTCAGCCGCGATTTCGAGTGTCGTTGGCAGCGGATCGGCCGGCAGATGGCGGCGAACCACTTCCTCGCCATTGATAAAACCGACGAGTTCACCATCCCGCCAGGTCATGCCCCATTCGCCGAATTCCTCCGGCGTCACCATGCTGTGATCGAGAATGCAGGGCGGATGCGGCAGATGGGGATAGGTGTTGGTATCGGGCTCGATCCGCTTGACGATATGGCCCATGCGGATTTCGACATAATCGCAATTGGTGAGCACGATCAGCGGCAGCACGCCACCGATATTGCGCTCGCCACGCGCCCAGAAACTGACCGGCTGCAAAACGATGCCATCCTTCGGATCGCCCTGCGAGGCATAGGCATAACCGGCGAATTTCGGCTCGCGATACATGTCGGTCACGCCGTGATAGCAGATGCGGTCGCCGGAGCCGAAATCCTTGTGCGTGTTGTAGTCGAACATGCACCAGCCGGTGGAGCCTGAGATCGAAGGATCGCCAGCGGCCGCATTCAGGATCGCCAGATGCCGACTGACATGCTCCGCCTGCCGCTGCTCCTGATCGAAGCGCTTGGTCGGATACATGTGCCCGCCATATTCGGTGATCATGTAGGGCACCTTGCGGTCGAGCCCGGTCACCTCGCGCTGATCGCGCAGCACCAGGCGCTCGCGATTGTGGCCCGGCAGTTCCTCCATGCCGAGAATGAAGTCATTCATCGTGTAAACGTCTTCGAGCAGCTCGCTCTCGGTGATGTAGCGAACACCGCCGGTCTGGCGCGTCGTATCGAGCGAACGTGCCATGGCGTTCGTCTCGACATAGAAGTCATGGGTGTCCTGGCTCTCGTTGATACGCACGCCCCAGATGATAACAGAGGGATGGTTCCAGTCGCGCTCGATCATGCGGCGCACGTTCTGAACGCTCTCCGCCTTCCAGGCATCGCCGCCGATATGCTGCCAGCCAGGGATCTCTTCGAAGACAAGGAGACCGATCTCGTCGCAACGGTCGAGGAAGTATTTCGATTGCGGATAATGCGAGGTGCGGGCAATGTTGCAGGCGAGATCGAATTTCAGGATGTCGGCATCCTTTTCCTGGCCGCGCCGGCCCATGGCATAACCCAGATGCGGCCAGGCCTGGTGGCGGTTGAGGCCCCGCAGCTTGACGGGTTTGCCATTCAGTTTGAAACCATCGATGGTGTATTCGGCCGAGCGGAAGCCGAAGCGGCTGGTCAGTTCATCCTTGCCCGCAGGCGTCTCCAGCCAGACCGTGAGGCGGTAGAGTGCCGGATTGTCGACGTCCCAGAGGGTAATGCCCTGAAGCCCGGAAAAGCCGAGTAATACCTCTGCGCCAGACACAACGGCCTCGGTCCGAGCGATTTCCTGACCCGCGCCATCTTTCAGAACAGCCGTCACCTTGCCGGAGAGTGCCTGATCGGTCGGATTGGAAATCCAGACCTTCGCCGCGACCTGCTTGGTTTCAGCCAGCACATCCGGCGTCTCGATCTTGACGTTCTTGATCGAAACTGGCGCGGTGAGTTTGAGCCAGACGTCGCGATAGATCCCGGCATAGGTGAGATAGTCGATCACGCCACCGAAAGGCGGGATCTCGGGATTTTCCGAACCGTCGATTTTCACCGTCAGCAGGTTATCGCCGGCCTTCAGATGCGGCGTCAGCCGTGCCTCGAACGGCGTGTAGCCATCCTTGTGCGCGGTGATCTCGATGCCGTTGAGATAGACCACGCTGTCCGCCATGGCGGCATCGAATACCAGCGAAACGTCTTTGCCCTCGAAGCGCGGCTCCCAGGCGATCACCTTCTGATAGGTAAAGGCCTTCTGATAGCTTTTCTCGTCAAAATAGTTATAGGGCAGCTCGACCGCCGTATGGGGCAGCTGGACGGTCTCGCCCGGCTGAGAAGCCGAGGTGAAATCCGGCTCAAACCCGGTACGGAAGGTCCAGTCTTTGTTGAAAGTCTCGATAATGCGCATTTCAAAGTCCTATTTCACGGAGCCGAGCATGCCCTGCACGAACTGGCGTTGCATGGCGAAGAAGACGAGAAGTGTGGGAAGTGTGGCAAGGATGGTGCCGATCATCACGGTGCCGTATTCAGGCGCATAGGCCGAGGCGAGCGAGGAGACGACGAGCGTGATCGTCTTCATGTCATTCGACTGCAGCACGATCAGCGGCCAGAGGTAGTTGTTCCAATTGAGCATGAAGACGATGACGAAGGCCGCCGCATAGGTGGAGCGCATCACCGGTACATAGATATAGAAGAAGATTTGCCACTCCTTCAGCCCGTCGACTTTGGCGGCGTCGCGAAGCTCGGTCGGAAACGCCTTAGAGGCCTGCCGGAAGTAGAAGATGATGAAGGCCGAGGCGAGCATCGGCAGCATGATCGCGACATGGGTGTTGATCAGCCCTGCCTTGCCCATCATCATGAAGAGCGGGATCATCAGGGCTGCAAAAGGCACCATCAGGGTCAGAAGGATGACGGTGTAGACGCGGTCCCGCAGTTTCGAGCGGAACATCTCGAACCCGTAGCCAGCAAGCGAGGACACAAGCAGCGTAAGCGCTGTGCCGACGAGCGCGATCTTCAGCGAATTCCAGAACACCAGCGGCACATCCACCTGCGCGAAGAAAGAGGCAATGTTGTCGAAGAGCGCGGTGCCGATGGTCACCTTGCCTCTCACGATCTGGCTTGTCGTGTTGGTCGCCCCGATCACCATCCAGATGAAGGGGAAGACAGATAGAAATGCTGCGAGCGACAGGACGACATATTGCACGATGTCAGGCAGATGGCGGCGAAGCGTGATCATCATGCGCGCTCCCTCGCGGCATAGAATTGCAGGAAGGAGAGAACCGCCACCATCAGCACAATCACATAGGAGACGGTTGCCGCATAACCGAAGCTCGGCATGTAGCGGAAGGTCAGGTTGTAGATATAAAGCGACAGCGTCAGCGTTGCGTCCGCCGGCCCGCCCTTGCCTTCGGTCAGGTTGTAGACCTCGTCGAAGAGTTGCAGGGTGCCGATCGTCGAAGTGATCGTGGTGAACAGGATCACCGGTTTCAGCATCGGAATGGTCAGGAAGGCGAAGCGCCCCCAGGACGGCACGCCGTCGATTTTCGCCGCCTCATAGATCGAGCGGTCAATATTCTGGAGTGCTGCCAGATAGAAGATCATGTTGTAGCCGGTCCAGCGCCAGGTGATGGCGATGATGATCAGGACCTTGGCCCAGAAGGGGTCTGTCAGCCAGCCGATCGGTTCCCCGATGATGCCGACCGCCAAAAGTACGTTGTTCACGACGCCGTCGAGCGAAAACATGCTCTTGAACAGGATGGAATAGGCCACCAGCGAGGAAACGCAGGGCAGGAAGATCATCGTGCGGAACAGGCCGGAATAGCGCAGCTTCGGATTGTTCAGCATGGCGGCCAGGATCAGCGCCATGGTGATCATGATAGGCACCTGCACGATGAAGAAGATCACCGTATTCTGGAGCGCCGTCCAGAAGACAGGGTCGTTCCACAGGCGCGTGAGATTGCCCGAGCCGGAAAACTTGAGCATCATCCCGCGCCCGGAATAGAAGGATAAGACCAGCGAGCGGATGATCGGGTAAAGCATGAAGGTCGCGATCAAGGTGACGGCGGGCGCGACAAATAGCCAGCCGTTCACGTCGTAGTAGCGGCTCAGGCTCGATCTGGATCTGGGTCTGGGTCTGGTAGTTATGTTCATGCGCGTCTTCAGCCCAATCCTGGTCTGGGAAATCTCTGTTCCAGCGGGAAGACGCGCGGCGCTTTCGCCGCACGCCTCCGGGAGGACAGGGGCCCTCAGCCTTTAAGCCCTGGCCCCTGTGGATCGGGTTACTGGATCTGGCCGGCGGCCTGGTCCTCGATTGCCTTCAGCACGTCGTCGATCGGGGCGCCCTTGACCAGCGCCGGGAAGTTCGCAGTGACGGCAGTGTCGAGTTCGTTGGTGAAGATGCCATAGTTGACCGGCGGCACCTGGACGAGCCAGTCGGCGAAATTCTGCCAGACCGTCTGCCCACCGAAGAAGTCGTCGGGCTTCTTGTAGGCCTCGCCCGTGCGGGCCGCGAGCAGCGAACCGACGGCGCCGCGTTCGGTCAGGATCTTCTGGTAGAAGTCGAGATCCTTGGCGTAGATTTCATTGAGGAAGTCGATGGCTTCGTCCTTTTCGGCGGACGCTTCCAGCACATACCAGCTCGAACCGCCGAGGTTCGACGCAGCCGTCGCACCCTCAATGTTGAGCTTCGGAATGGCCGTCAGCGCCCACTTGCCGGCTTGATCGGCCTGGGATTTCACAGTGCCGGTGATCCACACACCCATCAGGACGGAGGCGATATCGCCCGAGGTCAGTGCATTGATGCCATCGTTCCAGCCGCTGGTCGGCTTGGCCACGCCTTCGTTGACGATGCGGGCCTGGGTCTCGAGTGCGGCCTTCAATGCCGCGTTACCGGTGATGTTCAGGCTGCCGTCTTCATTGAAGTACCACTGGCCACCGGATTGCATCATGATGCGGACAAGGCCGCCGTCATTGGCGTCGAGGGCCATCATTTCGTGACCGGTCTTGGCCTTCACATCCTTGCCGATCTCGATGAAGCGGTCCCAGGTCAGGTTCTCCATGTCGGAGGCCTTGTAGCCAGCCTGCTCAAGATAGTCCTTGCGATAATAGAGGCCGGTGACGCCGGAATCGAAGGGCACGCCGTAGGTCTCGCCCTCAAGCGTCATCACGTCGACCTTGTATTTGGCAAAGCCGGAATAATCGATCTTGTCGGTCAGAGCGGCAAACGAACCCGGGAAGGACTGCAGATATTTCTGCGCGCCGTAATCCTCGATCAGCACGATATCCGGCAGCGAATCTGTCATGCCGGACGCAAGGCCGGTCTGCAGCTTCTGCTCGACGTCAGTCTTGGCGAAGTCGACGATGTTGAACGTCGTTTCCGGGTGTTTGGCTGTGTAAAGAGCCGCGGCATCCTTCATGATCGCGACGTTGAAATTCGGGTCCCAGCACCAGATGGTGACTTCGCCGGCGAAGGCGGCAGTGCTGGTCAAAAAGGCTGCACCGGCCAGCGCCGATGTCACCGAGCGCCTGAGCAGCTGAGTGTAATCCATGGTCTTCTCCTCCCTTGTGATGTCGTATGCGGCAGCCTCATCCCCTGCCTTGACGTCACTATTTCCGAAAACCGGGAGGGTGCCAAGAAAATTTTTACTAAATATTTTGTGCGCTGCGGTAGGTGGCGGAATTTACACGCAAAAGTGGCGTCCGGGACGCAAAGGTCAGTCCGGTTTGCGGGCGCTGCCCCGCCAGATCATCTCTGTGGCAAGCGTCACATGTTTTGAATAATCGCGGCCATTGAGGCGCTCGACCATGAGGTCGACGGCGACTTCCCCGATCAGTTCGCCGGGAATGCGCATGGTCGACAGCGGCGGGGTCAGAAATTGTGCCACCGGAATGTCGTTGAAGGCGACAACCGCGATGTCTTCCGGAATGGAGAGCCCCGCCTCCCGGATCGCCCTGTAGGTGCCGATCGCCATGTTGTCGTTGGCGGCGAGGATCGCATCCGGCCGCTCCGAAAGGGCCAGCAGCGACTTGGCCTGCTGGTAGCCGGTTTCCAGGCGAAGGTTCTGCCCGAAGCGTTCGCTTTGTCCGAGCGCAAGCAGCTCGGCATTGTAGCGACCACGCGCCTCGTGCCACTCGATAAAGGCCTTGCAGCGCTGTTCACCCTGCATCAGCGCGTCATTGTCCATCAGTTCGTAACCGCCGACAAAGCCAAGGCGTCCATATCCGGCCCGTTCAAGCGCATCGAGAATGGTGACCGTCGCCTCGCCGAGATCGGCACGCACGCAATCGAATTGCGGCATGCGCGGATTGTAGTCAGCGATGACAAGGTGCGGACAAACCCTCGCCATGGCATCTATCTCGGCCTTGGATCGATGGCCAACCACAATGGCGGCCGAAACGCCGGCCAAAAGTGCCAGGTCAACCGGCACTTCGGGATTGAAGACGCGGGTGATCTCAAGCTTGTATTCACGGCAACGCGCCTCGATGCCAAGCCGCACGCCGACATAATAGGGGTCCACCAGTTCTTCGCCAGGAGCGAGGAAATGAATGAGGGCGACATTCGCCACCACATCCGCGTGGCTCGGCATGGAAATCGAAAGCGGCGGCTGCACCGCATTTCGCCGAGCCCGCGGTGTCGCATAGTTCAGTGCCTCCGCCGTCTCGATAATGGCTTGACGTTTTGCCTCCGAGACGGAGAGCGTCTGGTCGTAATTCAGCACGCGCGAGACCGTGCCGGATGAGACCCCGACGGCTTTGGCTATTTCCTTGATGGTGACCATGCGGCCCATTCCCCTGTCGCGCGGTCCCGATCGAGGGATGCGCCAGTAAACCTTGGAAAATATTTACTAGATGATCCTTTGGGGCGGCACAACATGGCTAGTGCTGCTGAATTAGTAATTCCTGTGCCAGCGTCTGCGCCGCATCAAGAGAAGGTCAACTTCCAAATGAGAGACTTGTCTGGTTGACTGGGATATTTGTCATGCAGACGTGAGAGAGCGCTGGAAAAGAACGGAAAAATCCTCCATAAAGATAACAACATCGGGAGGACTTTGAGTTTGCTGGCCATCATTGCCGACGATTTGACCGGCGCTCTGGATACGGGCGCCCCCTTTGCCGGGCGCGGATTGCGGACGGAGGTGGCTCTGAACGTGGCTGCCATTGCGGGTGCTGTTGCAGAGGAGCCTGAGGTGCTGACAATCAACCTCGGCTCGCGTGAACTCGACGCCGTCTCGGCCAGGGCGCTCGCCAGTCAAGCGATTGGCGCTTTGCCGGCGGGCACGCGCGTGTTCAAGAAGGTCGATTCCCGTCTGAAAGGACATGTTGCGGCGGAGCTGGATCCGATCCCGTACCGTGCGGCACTTGTTGCACCGGCTATTCCGGAGTTTGGTCGTGTCGTGCGCGCAGGACATGTCGCTGGTTTTGGCGTGGAGCAGCCGATCAATGTTGCCTCGAGGCTCGGTGATCATGCCGAACGATGCAGCATCCCCGATATTGCGTCAGCCGATGAGATGCGACTTGCGCTGCAAATTGCAGATTCCGAAGGGGTTGATCTGCTGGTCGGAGCGAGGGGGCTTGCAGAAGCGCTCGCCGAGCAGATGAGCGAGCGCCATGATCCTGACTTGGCCGAACTGCCGAAAGGAAGGGCCGTGTTCGTGATCGGTTCGCGCGATCCAATCACCTTAGTGCAAATTGCATCACTGCGAGACGCTGAGCCAGATATTGATCATCGTGCGGCGCCCAATGGCGTTGTTCCGGATGAGCCTGCCGGGGATCGCCCGCTGGTTCTCATTCAGGCAACTGTTGGTGCTGAGGACGTTTCCTCGCTTCAAGTGTCCGCCAATCTGGCATCAGGTGTACATCCGGTTCTAACGGCGTCAGCGAGAACCCTGCTTTTGTGCGGAGGAGCAACGGCGGAAGCCGTCCTGTCTGAAATGGGCATCACCCGGTTTCGTCTTCTCGGCGAATGCCTGCCGGGGCTCGGTCTGGCCTATGCCGGCGGGCAATGTATCATCGCCAAGTCCGGGGGATTCGGAGCGCCGGAGACGCTGGTCACGCTCGCTGCGAGACTGCAAGGAGACATGGGCTGAACATGGGGCTGGAAAGCGGAACTGCACGGAGAAGTCTGGCCGACCTGGTGTTTGAGCGCATGCACCGGGCAATCAAGTCAGGTGCCTATCAACCGGATGAGCGTCTGCCGACGGAGCATGATCTGGCGATTGAATTCGAAGTGTCGCGCCCGATCATTCGCGAGGCGTTAAAGCGATTGCGGGACCAGGGATTGATCTATTCCCGCCGGGGTGCCGGCAGCTTCGTGCGATCGGTCGGCATGAAGCAGCCGCTTGGTTTTGGTCAGCTCGAAAATGTGGCCGACCTTTTGAACTGCTACGAGTTTCGCCTGACTATGGAGCCTGCTGCGGCCGAGGCTGCGGCGTCGCGGCATAATCCCTCAACGATGGCGGCGATCCGCGATGCGCTGGAGCTGATGCGCGATGCCACCAATCGCCAGGCGCATCGGGAGGATGCCGACTTTCAGTTTCATTTGGCAATCGCCCGGGCAGCGCAGAACAGTTACTTCTCCACGGCGATGGAAGCCTTGAAGGACCATATTGCTGTGGGCATGCGGTTTCATGGCGTTTCGGTGAAGCGCGACAGTGCAGGCCTGTCACGTGTCTTTGCAGAACACGAGGCAATCGCTCAGGCGATTGCCGCAGGCGAGGGCGCGCGAGCGAAAGAATTGATGTTTGCCCACCTGACGGGCTCCCGAGCTCGCCTCTTCCAGGCAAGCGCATCACTCGCTGCCCTGCCGACGCAGTGATCCCCAGCAAGGCGATGTCATTGAAAAGGGGCCTTCCGGCCCCTCTGCGATGCCGTCGGATTGTTGGAGGTCGCTTTCGTCAGAAAGCTGCCTTGTAGATCGCCAGAACGTCTTCGACCGTCATGTCTGCCGGGTTGTTGTCCATCAGCCGGCGATTTGCGTGCGCCTCCGCGGCATAAGCTTCTAGGTCGCTCGCGCTTGCGCCGTGGCGAGACAGGGACATTTCAATATTCAGGTCGCTGCAGAATTTGCATGCACTGTCGACAAGTGCGGCTGGCGCCGTGTTGGCAATGCCCAGGGCCTCTGCAACTTCAGCTGTCTTCTGCGGTGCCACCGGCTGGTTGAAGCCCAGTACATGCGGAAAGACAATTGCATTGGCAAGGCCATGCGGTAGGCCGAGACGCGTACCGAGCGGATAGGCGATCGCATGACCAGCAGCCGTATTGACTGGCCCGAGGCAGATGCCGCCATAGTATGAGGCGAGCATCATGCCTTCACGGGCTTCGGTGTCGCTGCCATCCTTTACTGCGCGGGCGAGGTATTGTCCGACCAAGCGAAAACCCATGCGGGCGAAGCCGTCGATCATCGGATGGGCGCGCTTGTTGGTGAAGGCTTCGACGCAGTGTGCCATGGCGTCGACGCCGGTCGCAGCCGTGACGGCCGGCGGTACGGTGAAGGTGAGTTCCGGATCAAGGACGGCGATATCCGCAATCATGTGTGGACTCTCAACAGCAATCTTTGCGCCTTTGACGGGATCAGTAATCAGCGAGCGGATCCCCGCCTCCGAGCCTGTGCCAGCAGTGGTTGCCACCTGAACGAGGCGGGTGTTGCGGCCGGCGACCTTGTTCGGACCGGCGACATCGGCCAGGCCCTGCTCAGAATCCCAGAGCACTGCGACCAGCTTGGCGACGTCGAGCACGGAGCCGCCGCCAAGGCCAACCACGACCTCTGGCCTCACGCGCCGTGCAACATCCAGGGCAGCCTCCAGCGTCGCGATATCCGGTTCACCGGGAATGGCGTCGAAGACCTCCACTTTGCCGGGAAGCTGCAGGCGCTCGATAAAACGGGCGGTAATCGGGGTGGCGATGACCAGAGCGGATTTGGTGGCGCCGACCAGGCCGCCGACCTGCCCGATCGTGCCGGCGCCCACAATTAAGCGGCGCGGCTGATGCAGAGTGATGGTTGCTGTCGTCATCGGGGTTATCCTTGATGTGCGCGGCCGGCCACGAGCTTGCGGGCATAGGCGATGGCGGAATTCATGTTGCCGTGATTGGCGATCCCCTTGCCGGCAATGTCGAAGGCTGTGCCGTGGTCGACCGAGGTGCGGTCAATCGGCAGTTCGACCGAGACATTGACTGCCGTGTCGAAGGCGACGAGCTTGATCGGGATATGCCCCTGATCGTGATACTGGGCGACGACGAGGTCGAAGGCGCCGGAATAGGCGCGGTGAAACACGGTGTCGGCCGAGATCGGGCCGTAGGCATCGATGCCTTCGGCCCGTGCAGCGGCCACGGCCGGCGCGATCTGGTCGTCATCCTCGGTGCCGAAAAGGCCGTTTTCACCACAATGCGGATTGATGCCGGCGATCGCAATGCGCGGCTTGTCGTAGCCGATGCGCTTCAGGTGATCGTTGCCGGCTCGGATGGTTGCCAGCACGCGCTCCGTGGTTGCCCGGCGGATTGCTTCCTGCAGCGAGACATGGGTGGAGACGTGGATGACCTTCAGACGCTCGGAGGCGAGCAGCATATAAGCTGCCTTCGATCCCGTGAGGCTGCGCAACATGCCGGTATGGCCGTCATAGTGGTGGCCGGCTGCATTCAGCGCTTCCTTGTTGATCGGCGCGGTCACGATGCAGCCGATTGTACCGGCCTCGGCATCGCGCACGGCCTTTTCGATGAAGCGAAAGGCCGCATCACCGGCAACAGGGCTCAAGGTTCCCCAGGGCAGGGGTGCGCCTTCGACCGGAATGTCGACGACAAAGGGCGTCAGCTCGATGGACAGGCCGAGAGCGTCGCGCGCCGCATTCAGCGTGGCAAGATTGCCATAGATGCGGGTTGCCGCTCGGTCCGTCTCCGACATTTCGGCGAGCGCCTTGACGGAGATTTCAGGTCCGACGCCGCAGGGGTCGCCCATGGTGATTCCGATAGTGCCGCTCATGTCATTCTCCGCTTTCGAGGCGATCCCAGCCAGGAGCCAGCCGGACATATTTGATCGCGCGTCGGTGATAGGTATAGGCGAGGTGGAGGCTCCCATCGTGTCCGGCAAGGAGCCAGGGATAGGACATTTCCAAATTGCGTCCGTCGGTGGAATCATTGGACAGGCAGGTGCCTGGGCCGTCCTCAATGAGGATCCTGTGCGGGAAGGTCACGCCGCCATCCGATGACAGGCAGACGGATACCGGCGCGCGCGGCACGCCCCAGACGGGCACGCATCCGCCCGTCGGATCTGCATCCGGCCTGTCGTCGTCTTCGCCCAGTTCGTCATAGAGCGAAGCGCGGCGATCCAGGGAGGCCTCGGCATTCACGGGATTGCAGATGACGGCGATCCGGCCGTCATTGAGGCCGATTGCCGCGATCGACGAATTGTTGTTGGGCAGATCGGTGGCGGATGGTGCGCTCCAGCTCCGGCCCTCGTCGGCACTTTCCGTCCGATAGACGAAGTCGGCCTGGCGACGGCGGAAGAATGCTGCGGATCTCCCCGATCCAAGATTGACGGGTGACATGTGTACGCAGCCCGTCGACTGGTCGATGTCCTCGAGACGCCAGCTTTTGCCGCCATCCTCGCTCACACCGACGGCTGCCGTGTCGTGGCTTCCGTTCCATTTCTGGCCAGGGCGCTGGATGCAGCGAAAAATCGGCAGCATCCATGCGCCATCAGCGCGGATGGACAGCGGCGCCCGAACGAAGCAGCCACGCGGCAGTTCGAGATAGACGCCTTCCGAGGACGAGAGCCGGGTTGCGTCTTGTGGGTCGACGGTTACCTCGGCCATGCGGATCCGGCATTCATCCTGGTTCCCGGAAGGTTGTGACGTATGAAACAGCATGAGGCGGCCATCCGGGGCCTTGAACAGTACTGGGTTCTGTTCGGAGTGGTCAGGGTCGAAGCTGAGCCGTTGTGCCGGTCCCCAGGCAGATGCACCCTCCACTAGTGTCGACGCATAGATGGAAATATCGGACTTTCCTTCGAGCGATCCGCCGAACCAAGCGCAGATCAGGCTGCCATCATCCTGCATGTGCAGGAAGGATGCATGGTTCTGGATCATCGGTGAGGGCAAGAAAGCTTCAAGCCGGTCCGCGCTGACGGCGTCCAGCGTGCCGGTCATGCGGCGTGCGATCTCATCGGGGGTCATTGGGCACTCCTCTCATCGTTGCAAAATCCGCTTTTCGGCAAAGTTGTCAAGTTTATTTATGTTGTAAAATCGTGTTGATCGATTTTCTGAATCATTTAAGTGGCGGAAAAAAATGAAGAAAATAAATTTATTACCGAGAAGATAATTTTACATTCCGAAATGATTTGACAAAGATTGGTGGAAGTTGGATGGTTTGGTCATGTTGACGGGGAGGCCGTCACCGGGAGGATTTCATGCAGGAGCAGGGAAGGCGCGAGCGAGTGAGCGCGGCAGTCTTGTTTGCCACGGGGGCGGCGGCCCTTGCCGCATCCGACGCCGTGATCGTTCGTGTCCTGGATGGCGCCGTGCATCCTTTCGTGATCGCTTTCTTTCGCGCCCTGTTCGGCGTGGTCGTGCTGCTGCCGTGGCTCGCTATTCGCCCCTCAATGCTGCAGTCGACCCATTCGATGAGGCAGCATGCGGTGCGGGCTCTGTTCAAGCTTTTTGCCATGGTCGCCTTCTTTGCGGCCTTCAGCATGGGGCCGCTCGCGGATGTGACGGCGATCGCCTTCATGTCGCCGATTTTTGTGGTCCTCGGCGCGGCGATCCTGCTCGGCGAGCGGCCGGGGCTTCGGATGATTGCGGCTGCGATGATTGGTTTTGGCGGTGCGATCACGATCGTCGGGCTGTCCGCGACGGGGCTGACGCTCGCCGTTGCGCTGGCATTTGTCGGCGCGCTGCTACAGGCCGGCATCCAGTTGATCCTCAAGTCGATGTCGCGTGGTGATGCGACCTCGACGCTGGTGGCCTGGAACCTGATCCTGACGGTGCCGATATCGCTCGTTCTCGCCTTGCCTTTCTGGACCATGCCGGGAAATCGCGAACTCGTGCTTCTCGCCCTTCAGGGCGTGATCGGCACAAGCTGCATGGGGCTGATGACGCATGCCATGTCGCTGGCGCCGGCAAGCGTCGTGGCGCCAGTGGACTTCCTGCGGCTGCCGCTCGTGGCGCTGGGTGGGCTTGCGCTGTTCAACGAAACCATTGCGTTGACCACGGTCGTCGGCGCCGGACTGATCTGCATTGCGGCGCTCATCGCTGCGCGCTCGCAAGGCATGAAGACTTCGCACTGAATTAATCTGGGAGGAGAATGAACATGAGAAAGACTGCTCTGCTTTGTGCTTTGGTCATGGGTACGGCCTTGTCGCCGGCCTATGCCGGATCTGGACCAATCAAGGTTGTTCTGGCTGAAGAGGCCGATCTGCTCGAGCCTTGCATGGCCACGCGCTCGAATATCGGCCGCATCATCATGGGCAATGTCAGCGAGACGCTGACGGAACTCGACGTACAGGGCGACAAGGGCGTTATGCCCCGCCTGGCGGAAAAATGGGAACAGAATGCCGATGGCAGCTGGCGTTTCCACCTGCGTCAGGGCGTCAAGTTTTCCGATGGCACGACTTTTGATGCGAAAGACGTGAAGCACAGCTTCGAACGCATCATGAGCGACAAGAACACCTGCGAATCCCGTCGCTATTTCGGCGGCATGACCGTCACGCCGGCGATCGTCGACGACAATACGGTCGACTTCAAGGTCGATCCCGTTCAGCCGATCCTGCCGCTGCTGATGACACTCGTGACCATGGTTCCGGAAGAAACGCCTCTGGAATTCATCCGCGAACCGGTTGGTACCGGCCCTTACAAACTGACCAACTGGACGCCCGGCCAGCAGATCGTTCTGTCCAGCCGTGACGATTACTGGGGTGAGAAGCCGGAAGTCACCGAGGCGACCTACCTGTTCCGCGCCGATCCTTCGGTTCGTGCGGCCATGGTTGCTGCCGGCGAAGCCGATCTGTCTCCGTCGATCTCGCAGCTTGAGGCCACCAATCCGGCAACGGATTTCTCCTATCTGGACAGCGAAACCGTCTATCTGCGTATCGACCACAACATCGAGCCGCTGAACGACGTCCGCATCCGTCGTGCACTGAACCTTGCCATCGATCGCCAGGCCTTCCTCGGCACGCTGGTTCCCGACAGTGCATTGCTCGCTACCGCCATCGTTCCCCCGCCAACCCTCGGCTGGAACCCTGATGTCAAGGTTTTCCCTTATGATCCGGAAGGCGCAAAGAAGCTGATCGAAGAAGCCAAGGCTGATGGCGTGAAGGTGGATACGCCGATCACCATCATCGCGCGCTCGGCCAACTTCCCGAACGTCACCGAGATCATGGAAGCCATCCAGCAGCAGCTGCAGGAAGTGGGCCTCAAGGTCGAGCTGAAGTTCGTCGAAGTCGCCGAGCACGAACAGTACTACTCGAAGCCCTTCGCGGAAGGTCGCGGGCCCCAGATCGTCGCTGCCATGCACGACAATTCCAAGGGTGATCCGTCCTTCTCGATGTTCTTCAAATATGCGACCGAAGGCACCCAGTCCGGCTTCTCCGATCCCAAGGTCGACGACCTGATCAAGCGCGCCTCTGCCGCCGTCGGCGAGGAACGTGCCAAGCTCTGGTCCGAAGTGATCGCCTATCTGCATGACCACGTGGTCGCAGATGTGCTTCTCTTCCACATGGTCGGCTTCTCGCGCGTCTCCGAACGTCTGGACTTCAAGCCTACGATGGCGACGAATTCCATGCTTCAGCTGTCGGGTATCAAGATCAAGTAAGTGACAGGCGGCGCGCCGCCGCCTGATCCGATGCCAAGTCATGCGGCGGGATGATCCCGCCGCACCGTTTCTTTCGAGGGTGCCATGCTGAGCTTCATCCGAAAACGTGCCGTGGCCAGTCTGATCTCGCTGATCGGACTGATCGTCATGGTCTTTTTCCTCTCCCGCCTGACCGGTGATCCGGCAGCTCTCTTCCTGCCGGTCGAGGCTTCGGAGGAGATGAAGAACCAGTTCCGCGAACTCCACGGTCTGAACGATCCGCTGATGGTGCAGTTCGGCCGTTATGTTGGCGATGTGGTCACTGGCGATCTCGGGGAATCGCTGCGCAAGGCGCGGCCGGCCCTCGACGTCGTTCTCGAAGCCTTTGTCTGGACCCTTTGGCTGGCCGTGATCACGATGACCTTGGTCACGGGCGCCGCGATCGTCGTCGGTTCCCTGGCCGCCTTTCGTGCCGGTGGCTTCTTCGACCGTTTCTCATCGATCGTTTCCCTGGTCGGCGCCTCGGTTCCCGACTTCTGGCTGGCAATCGTCGCAATCGTGCTTTTTTCCGTCAACCTTGCCTGGCTGCCAACCTCCGGCACGGGATCGATCTGGCACTGGATCCTGCCAATCGGCGTCCTGTTCGTCCGGCCCTTCGGCATCATCGTCCAGGTTGTGCGCGGGTCGATGATCACGGCCCTGTCCTCTGCCTATGTGAAGACGGCCCGCGCCAAGGGCGTGAAGTCGACGCCGATCATCTTCATCCATGCGCTGCGCAACGCCATGCTGCCGGTCATCACCGTGATCGGTGATCAGGCTGCAAGCCTGTTGAACGGTGCCGTGATCATCGAGACGATTTTCGGTTTTCCCGGCGTCGGCAAGCTGATGATCGATTCCATCCTGCAGCGCGACTTCAATGTCGTTCTGGCAGCGATCCTGGTCACGGCGCTGGCGATCTTCCTGATGAACCTGTTGATCGACCTTGCCTACGCGCTTCTCGATCCCCGTATCCGGCATTGAGGAGGGAACCATGACTCTGGAAAATTCCACCGCCGTCCTCACTGAGGAGCCGCCCTTTTACCTGCGCATGTTCCGCATGCTGCTGGCCGACAAATTCGCTCTCTGTGCGGCATTCTTTCTCCTGGTCATCCTCGCTCTGGCCGTGATCGGACCAAGCTGGTTGGGTGATCTTGCGACCAAGCAGAACCTGCGTGGCCGCAACATGGCGCCCTTCGATTTCGAAAAGGCATGGGTCTGGTGGATGGGCGCCGACGCGCTCGGCCGCCCGCTGCTCGCCCGCATCATCGTCGCAACCCAGAACACGATCATGGTCGCCGCCGGCGCGGTGCTGATCTCCTCCGTGGTTGGAACCGTGCTCGGCCTGATCGCCGGCTTCTCGTCGCCGCGCGTCAACCAGACGATCATGCGCCTTGCGGACGTGATCATGTCCTTCCCGTCGCTACTGATCGCCGTCATCGTTCTCTATATTCTCGGCTCGTCCATCCTGAACCTCATGCTGGTTCTGGCGATCACCCGCATTCCGGTCTATCTCAGAACCACCCGCGCGGAGGTTCTGGAAATCCGTGAACGCATGTTCGTCCAGGCCGCCCGCGTCATGGGCGCGTCCAGCAAGCGCATCCTGTTCCGGCACATCCTGCCGGTGGTCCTCCCGACCCTCACCACGCTCGCAACGCTCGACTTTGCCTATGTCATGCTGGCCGAAAGCGCCTTGTCGTTCCTCGGAATCGGTATCCAGCCGCCGGAAATCACCTGGGGCCTGATGATCAGCCAGGGACGTCAGTATCTGACCAATGCCTGGTGGCTGTCCTTCTGGCCGGGGCTCGCGATCATCCTCACGACCATGTCGCTGAACCTCCTGTCGAACTGGATGCGCATCGCACTCGACCCAGTGCAGCGCTGGCGCCTCGAAATGAAAGGGGCCAAGAATGGCTGACCATCTCCTCGAGGTCAGGAACCTCTCGGTCGAGTTCCATACCGCCGTTGGCGTGGTAAAGGCGGTGCGCGACATCTCCTATCATCTCGACCGTGGTGAGACGCTCGCCATCCTTGGCGAGAGTGGCTCCGGCAAGTCGGTGTCGTCGGCTGCGATCATGAACCTGATCGACATGCCGCCGGGCCGCATCAGTTCGGGTGAGATCCTGCTCGATGGCGTCGATCTCCTGACCATGTCCACCGCGAGACGCCGTGAGATCAATGGCCGACGCGTGGCGATGATCTTCCAGGATCCGCTCAGCCATCTCAATCCGGTTTACACCGTCGGTTGGCAGATCCGCGAAGCCCTGACCACGCATGGCACGGATAGTACGAAGGCACAGGCCGAGGCCTTGCGGCTTCTCGGGCGCGTCGGAATTCCCGATCCCGCACATGCACTGGATAAGTATCCGCATGAATTTTCTGGCGGCCAGCGTCAGCGCGTCATGATCGCCATGGCGCTGGCGCTGCGGCCCGATCTCCTGATTGCCGACGAACCGACCACGGCGCTTGACGTCACGGTTCAGGCGGAAGTTCTGGCGCTCCTGAAAGAGTTGCAGCAGGAAACCGGCATGGCGGTCCTCATCATCACGCATGATCTCGGTGTCGTTGCCGAGATTGCGGACCGTGTCGTGGTGATGGAAAAGGGTGTCCTGGTCGAGGCTGGTACCGTGCGCGAGGTCTACAAGAACCCGCAGCATCCCTATACGAAAAAGCTGATTGCCGCCGCTCCCGGCAAGGGCGCTATGCACGAACCTCTGCGGGGCGCTGAACCGGTGCTCAGCGTCAGGGACGTGCGCAAGAACTACGGCGCGTTTGCCGCCCTGAAAGGTGTCTCATTCGATCTGCTGGCTGGCGAAACACTGGCCGTCGTTGGCGAAAGCGGCTCGGGCAAGTCGACGCTCGCCCGCATTCTGCTGCGCCTCGATGAGCCGGATTCCGGCCAGGCTTTCTGGAAGGGACGTGATCTCTTTGCACTTTCGCCGGCTGAACTCTACAAGCTGCGCCGGGACCTGCAAATGGTCTTCCAGGACCCCACCCAGTCGCTCAACCCGCGCATGACCGTCTATCAGCTGATCTCTGAGGCCTGGGTCATCCATCCGGATATCCTGCCAAAGGCGAAGTGGCGCGCGCGGGTGGCCGAGCTCCTGACCCAGGTTGGTCTTGGGCCGGAGCATATGGGCCGTTATCCGCACCAGTTTTCCGGCGGCCAGCGTCAGCGCATCGCTATTGCCCGGGCGCTCGCGCTCGAGCCGCAACTGATCATCTGCGACGAGGCCGTTTCGGCGCTGGATGTGTCGGTCCAGGCCCAGGTCATAGCGCTTCTCGATAAGCTGCGCCAGGAAATGGGCATTGCCTTCATTTTCATTGCCCATGACCTGCCGGTGGTTCGTGATTTCGCCGACCATGTCATGGTCATGCAACAGGGCGAAATCGTCGAACTGGGCACTGTCCGGGAGATCTTCGAAACCCCACGCCAGGCCTATACGCAGGCACTGCTCGCCGCCGGCCTCGATCCCGATCCGGATGTGCAGGCGCGACACCGCGCTGCCCGGCTCAGAAGCGCATCGTAAGCGCGCCCACACACTGGAGAAAGACCACCATGTCGAAAAAGGCCTTCGTCGCGCTCGTCACCTGTTTCAACGAGGACGAGACAATCAACTACGAAGCCACCCGCGCGCAGGTTCGCCGCCAGGTGGAGGCCGGCAACAACATCATGTGTGCCGGCACCAATGGCGATTTTTCGGCGCTGACCTTTGAGGAAAAGGTGTCTTTGGCCGAGGCTGTGGTGGATGAGGTCGGTGGCCGCGTCGACGTGATCGTCAATGCCGGCATGCCGGCGACCTTCGAGACGGTGAAACTTGCCCGCGAATTCGACCGGATCGGGGTAACCGCGATTGCGGTGATCACGCCCTTCTTCATCGCCTGCACGCAGGACGGCCTGATCCGGCATTTCTCGACGGTCGCGGATGCGGTCCAGACGCCGATCTACCTCTACGACATTCCGGCGCGCACTCAGAACCATATTGAGCCCGACACGGCGCGAAAGCTCGCGTCGCACGGAAATATCGCCGGTATCAAGGATTCCGGCGGGGCCAAGGAAACGCTCGAAGCCTATCTGGCCGTCGCTCGCGACATGCCTGGTTTCGATGTCTATTCGGGCCCTGACCATTTGGTCCTCTGGGCGCTGCAGAATGGCGCGGCAGGCTGCATTTCAGGCCTGGGTAATGCCCTGCCGAAGGTGTTGGCCGGCATCCTGAACGGGGTCAATTCTGGTGATCTGGCGGAGGCCGAGCGCCAGCAGGACATCTTCACCGCCTTCCGCACGGATCTCTATGCGCTGGGCTTTGCCCCGGCCATGGTCAAGCGTGCGCTCTACATGCAGGACCCCAGCGTTGGTGCCAGCCGCCAGCCGGCCTTGCTGCCCGACCCCGCGCAGGATGCGAAGATCGCCGAAATTTTGGAACGTTATGGCCTGCCGTTGTATGCGTAAGGTGGCTGCTTTCTGATCAGGAAAGATGCCGGTCCCACAGGGGCCGGCATTGCCTTGTTGTCTCCCAGTACGGCAATCGCGAATGGTCTTTGCCCGAATCCTTACGAGGCAAGCCGGCGGTAGTGCCTTGGATCCGGGATCGGTACGGCCGCCATGAGCCCTTGAGTATAGGCGTGCTGCGGGTTCTCGAAGACCTCGCGCCGGGTGCCGAATTCCACGATCCGCCCACCCTGCATGACCGCCACCTGATGCGACATCTTCTCGATCACCGCCATGTCATGCGAGACGAAGAGATAGGCGAGGCCCATCTGTTCCTGCAATTCAAGCATCAGATCGAGCACCTGGGCTTTCACGGATACGTCGAGTGCTGCGACGCTTTCGTCTGCCACGATCAGCTTGGGTTCCAGCGTCAGCGCGCGGGCGATGCAGATCCGCTGGCGCTGGCCGCCGGAGAACTCATGCGGGTAGCGTTTGGCGGCATCCGGCGTCAGGCCGACCCGCCTGAGCAGGGTCGCCACACGGTGGTCGCGTTCGGAGGGGTTGCCTACACCGTGGATCACCAGCGGTTCTGCGATGGCCGCGCCCACGCTCATGCGGGGGTCGAGCGAGGCATAGGGATCCTGGAAGATCATCTGGGCCAGTCGGCGCACGGGCCGCATCTGCCGGTGCGAAAGATGGGAGATGTCCTGGCCGGCGATCTTCACGGAGCCGCCGAAGGGCACGAGCCCGAGTACGGCTTTTCCCGTAGTCGACTTGCCTGAGCCGGATTCGCCCACCAGCCCGAGTGTCTGGCCGGCTGGAATGACGAAGGCGATATCCTCGACGGTCGGCTTGGGCTCCGGACCGCGGGCAAACAAGCCCTGCTTCTTTCCGTAGGTCACGGTAAGGCCACTCACCTCCAGTGCGGGCCCCGCCTTCACCGCAAGGGGGGCATCCGAGACCCGCGGCGGTACGTCCGTGCCGGCATGAGCGCCAAGACGCGGGACGGCGGCAAGCAGCGCGCGCGTATAGGCGTCGCGCGGGGCTTCGAAGAGGGGGATGGCGTCATTCTGCTCGACGATACGGCCGTGACGCATCACGGCCACGCGGTCGGCCATTTCCGCCACCACGCCCATATCGTGGGTAATCATCAGTACAGAGGTGTTGAACTCTGCCCGCAGGTCGCGGATGAGATCGAGGATCTGGGCCTGCACGGTCACATCGAGGGCGGTCGTCGGCTCATCGGCGATCAGCACCTTCGGTCGGCAGCAAAGTGCCATGGCGATCATCACGCGCTGACGCATGCCACCGGAGAGCTCATGCGGATACTGCTTCAATCGACGCGCGGCATCGTTGATATGCACGGCGTCGAGCATGCGCCGCGCGGTGGCTTCAGCGCCCTCCTCGGATGCCTTCTGGTGTTCCCGGACCGTCTCGATCAGTTGCGCACCGATGGTCATCACCGGGTTCAGGGATGTCATCGGTTCCTGAAAGATCATCGCTACATCGCCACCCCGCATCTGGCGCATGCGGGTGGACGAGAGCGTCAGCAGGTTCGTGCCATCGAGCAGGATGTCTCCCGAAGCGACCTTGAGGCTCGCTTTCTGCAGGAGCCCCATGATCGCAAGCGACGTCACCGATTTGCCAGAGCCGGACTCGCCCGCAAGGCAAAGGGTTTCACCGTGGCGGAGGTCGAAGGTGACATCGTCGAGCACGCGCCGCAGGCCATCCGGCGTGCGCGCGTCGACGCATAGACCCTTCACCTGCAGCAAAGGCCGATTGTTTGACGTGGGAGGGGTCAAGCCAGCACCAGACGCGGGAAATAGAAGGAGACGACCCAGTTGGGCATGTCGACGATTTCGCTGATGCGCAGGTCACCGCAAACCGAGCAGAGCATATAGGCATCAACCGGATTCATGCCGTGCTCGGCCGTCAGAAGGTCGATCATGCGCATGACGGCTTCGCGGGCGCCAGTCATCAGGTCCGGGCCGATCCCTGTCGTCACCTCGTAGCCGGCACCGTCGAGATGGCGTGTGACCGGTTCGGTGGTGGTGAAGCGCGGCGATTTGAGATTGGCGCCCTTCACCAGATCGAGTGTCAGTTCGACATTCATCTGGCTTTCGATGGCTGTGCCGCAGACTTCGCCATCACCCTGCGCGGCGTGGGTGTCACCGACAGAGAAGAGGGCGCCCGTTACTTCGACCGGCAGGTAAAGCGTGACGCCTGCACTGAGGTCGCGGATATCCATATTGCCGCCGACGCGCCGGGGTGGAACGACGGAGTGCAGGCCGGGTTCGGCCGGTGCCACGCCAATCGTGCCGGTAAAGGGCTTGAGTGGCACCCGACCGCCGGGGCCGAAGGCAGCAGGTGTCATGGAGACGGCATCATACTTCCAGACATGCAGGGCCGGATCTTCGAACTGGTCAGCCAAAAGGCCAAAGCCGGGAATATTCGCGGTCCAGCCATGGCCGCTCGGATGGAATTTGCGGATGGTGACCTTCAGCGCATCGCCGGGTTCTGCGCCTTCCACATAGACGGGGCCTGAGACCGGATTGATCTTGCCGAAGTCGAGATTGGCGAGCGTGTCGAGTGTCGCATCCGGGCCAAGCTGACCGCCGGAGGAATCGAGGCATTCGAACAGAATGGTTTCACCCGGCTTGGCCGTAAGTGCGGGTGGAAAATCCTTGTTCCAGCCGAAATTATGCTGGGCCTTATGGATGGTATAGGTGCACGCGACGCACATGCTGGTCCCCTTCCGATCTGACGATGTGAGATGCGGGCACGCCGTTAAAGGCGTGCCCGACTTGAGCCTGCTTACTGCTTGACGAAGATCGCGTCGTAATTGATGACGCGGGTCGGATCGATGTAGATGTTGTCCTCACCGCCCATGCGGGTCGACTTGGCAACGACGCGACGCTCGTTGATAACCGGAACCCAGGGGGCGTCGGCCATGACGTCGGTGAAGATCTTGCTCCAGGCGGCCTGGCGCTCCGTGACCTTGGCCGGATCCGACATGGAGTCAGCTTCGACAGCGCGCTTGTCGAGCGCTTCGTTGCAGTACCAGGACCAGTTCCAGCCGCCCTGGACCGCGCCGCCGCAGCCGAGGATCGGCCCGTAGAAGTTGGACGGATCCGGGAAGTCGGCGATCCAGGCCATGCCGCCAGACCAGATCATCGGCGCTTCGCCTTCCGTGCCGCCCGCTGCAATGACATTGCCCTGGGCAAGGGCGCGCACTTCCGCCTTCACGCCGATGGCGGCGAGATCCTGCTGAACGGCCTGTGCGATACGCGGCTGCGGATCGGTGTTGGTCGAGAAGAGGACCGTTTCGAAACCGTCCGGATAGCCGGCTTCGGCCAGCAGGGCCTTGGCCTTTTCGACATCATAGGCGTAGCCGGTGAATGCCTTGTCATAGCCGGGCATCAGCGGCGGCAAGGGCTGGTTGGCAGCGGTTGCGCGGCCGTTGAGGATGCGGGTGATGCGCTCCTTGTTGACGGCCATGTTGATGGCCTGGCGCACCTTCACGTTGTCAAAGGGTTTTACCTTGGTGTTGAGCGTGATGTAGCCAGTGTGCAGCTGTTCGCCATCGACGATCATCTCAGCGCCTTCCGGCGAGTTCTTCACCTCAAGGAACTTGGCCGGAGGGATGCCGTCACCGGCAATGTCGACTTCGCCCTTCTGGAGGCGAAGCAGCGCGACCAGCGGCTCCTGTCCGACCTCGACGCTGAAGGAGTCGATATGCGGTACGTCCTTGACGTAGTAGTCCTTGTTGCGCTCGAAAACGAGCTTCTGGCCAATGGTCCAGTCCTTCAGCACGAAGGTGCCAGAGCCGACCGGCTTCTTGCCGAAATCCCCATTGGCGGCCTCGACGGCTTCCTTCGGCACGACAGAGGCGAAGTTGATGGCCAGCACATGCAGGAAGGTCGCGTCGGGACGCGAGAGCTTGAAGATGACGGTGGAGGCATCCGGCGTCTCGATGCCGCTCAGCACTTCGGACGTGCCGCCGGTGAGCGCGTCGAAGCCCTGGATCGCGCCGAAGAAGCCGGCGCCCGGGCCTTGCGTCTTCGGGTTGACCGCGCGCTCGATCGAATATTTCACGTCTGCTGCCACAACCTCGCGGCCATTGGAGAACTTGACGCCGGGTCGGAGCTTGAAGGTGTAGGTGAGGCCATCGGCCGAAACGTCAAAGCTTTCAGCCAGTGAGGGTTCAAGCTCGGCTGTACCGGGCTTGTAGTCCATCAGGCGAGAATAGAGGCTCTTGATCATCGACCAGTTGACCCAGTCATAGCCGATTGCCGGATCGAGCGTGGTGATGTCGTCCTTGTAGGTGACGACGATATCGCCACCCTGGGCGGGGGCGTCCTGCGCCAGCGCCATATAGGGTGCGGCAAACAGCGTCGCTGCTGCCGTGGTTGTCCTGAGCCAGTTCTTCAGCATTGTTGATTCCCCTTTGCTTATTGAAGACGGATGCGCGGATCGATGGCGGGCGCCAGCATGTCGGCAATGATGTTGCCGATGATGATGGCGAGCGCAGAAACGAGGGTGACGCCCATGATGATCGGGATGTCGACCTGCTGGATGGCCTGCCAGGCGAGCTGGCCGATGCCCGGCCAGCCATAGACCGCCTCGACCACCACCACGCCGCCCATGAACTGGCCGATATCGATGCCAATCATGGCGATGACGGGCAGCATGGCGTTCGGCAGGGCATGGCGCAGAATGACCCGGGTGCTCGACAGTCCCTTGGCGCGGGCGGTGCGGATATAGTCCTGATTGAGCACGTCGATCATGGCCGAGCGGACCATGCGGGCATACCAGCCTGCACCAAGCAGGCCGAGGGTAAGGGCGGGCAGGACAACATGGGCGGCCGTTCCATAGCCACTCATCGGAAACCAGCCCAGCGAGACGGCAAAGACATAGAGCAGCAGCAGCGCCACGACGAATTGGGGTGACGACACGCCGACAAAGGCGGAGGTCATGACCAGCTGATCGAGAAATCCGCCGCGCTTGACGGCAGCAATCATGCCGAGCGCAAGTCCGATGACCACTTCCGTCAGAATGCCTGCTGCCATCAGGGTCAGCGTCGCGGGCAGGCGGGCGGCAATGAGCGTCCAGACTTCGGTTTTCTGGGCATAGGAGCGCCCGAGATCGCCCTGAACCAGATTGGTCAGATAGTGGAGAAACTGGAAGAGGATTGGCTGATCAAGCCCCAGTTCGTGCCGGATATTGGCAACCGTTTGTGCGGTCGCGCTGCGCCCTGCGATCATGCGTGCCGGATCGGCTGGAAGCGCATAGAGGAGCAGGAATGTGATGGCCGCGACACCGAGAAGGATCAGGGCAGATTGAGCGAGCCGTTTGAGGATGAGGAACGCCATCAGCCACGTCCCCGCTGCATGGGATCGAAGATGTCACGCAAGGCATCGCCGACGAGGTTGAAGGAGAGCGAGGTGATCAGGATGATCGCGCCTGGAATGAAGACCAGCCAGGGGGCCGCCTGGAAGTAACTCTGGCTTTCGAAGATGATATTGCCCCAGGAGGCATCCGGCGGCTGAACCCCGACGCCGAGGAAGGAGAGGGTGGCCTCGAGCAGAACCGTGGTGGCAACGCCAAGCGTGCCCCAGACAATCGCTGTCGGAAAGAGATGCGGCAGCACATGCAGGAACAGGATGCGACTATGCCCAGCCCCGAGCGCGCGCTCGGCAAGGATGAAATCGCGTTCGGCAAGCGCCCGCGTCTCGGTATAGACGATGCGGGCGACCTGAACCCAGTTCACCAGCGCAATGACCATGGCGACGATCAGCAGACTCGGCTTCAGGATCGCGGCAAGCACGATGGCGAGTAGCAATGCGGGAAAGGCCATCATCAGATCGGTGAAGCGCATGAGCAGCGTGCCGATCCAGCCGCGCAGATAACCGGCGGTTACCCCGATAAAAAGGCCGATGGTCACGGCAACGCCATTGGCTGCAAGGCCGATGATGAGCGAGGTCCGGGCGCCGTAAAGCAGGCGGGAGAGGAGATCGCGACCCAGCGTATCGGTACCCAGCAGGAATTGGGCACTCGGCGGAATGGGTGCACCTTCCAAGGTAAGGCCGTCGAACATCTGGTTGTCGGGGCTGTAAGGCGCGATCCAGGGCGCAAACAGCGCAAGCAGGCACACAAGCACGATGACCACGAGGCCGAAAAGGGCAAGTGGTCGACGGCTGATTTCCTTCAGCACGCGCATCAGCCTACCTCCCACAGGGGATCCACGCCGCCGAGGAAGGCGGCCGCGATCTGTTCCATCGGCAACCGGCGTTTCATCGCCGTCGACCGCAGGGCGGCAAAGGCCTGCTCTTCCGTCACCTTTCGCTCGCTTTGCAGCCGGGCGATGGCGGCAAAGACGACCGGCCGCAATCGGAGGCGCTCTTCAAGATGGGCAATCTTCGCCTGTCCGGCCAGGCGTTCGGTGTGAATGGATACGGCGAGTACAAGCGCTGGAAAGACGGTGGCAGACGCGACCGGTTTCGGGATGATCGCGCTTGCCCCATGGCGGATTGCCCAGGCAATACGACCCGGCGCTTCCGAGCCAAGCAGGGCAGCGACGGGGCGTTGCGGCGCCTCGATGCTCCAGGGCAGGAGGGCGTCCCATCCCCGGTCGGCATCGACGATGACGATTTCCGGTAGTTCGGTGGGGGCGAGGGGCTCCCACTGCACATCGACCTGCATGCCGAGGAGCACGAGCTGGCGTTTGAGGCGCTCCACATTGCCGTCTTCTTCGGAGAGGACAGCTGCGCGCCATCCGTTGAAATTGGGTGTCGCCGTCATCATCAAACGACCCTCAGCTTCGGAAGGGAGTGTGGTTTCACGCCGGCCAGATAGGGATCTGCGGCGATCGGCGGTCGCGTGGCAATCACGTCGAAACCATTGGCGGGGTTCACCTTACCCAGCAGGAAAGGAAGGGCTGCGTGATTGGTGGCTGGATCGACGCGCATATCGCCAAACAGGGTCGGCCATGTCCGATCAAGGATCTTCGCGCGGACGTCTACGGGTGTATCGTCCCCGACGGCTTCAATCGCCGCAATGCACAGACTGACCGCTGTGAACGCACTGGCAAAGACGCTTGAAACCTGCCGGACCTCGCCGCGCCAGTCGGCAAGCTGCGTCTTGAATTCACGGTTTTCCGGGGTGGCCAGGCTATCGAAATAAGAGGCTGCGCAGAGCTGTCCGACAGCGGCGCCCGCCTGAATTTCGACGAGTTCACATTCCTGCAGGTCGCAGCTGGCAATCGGGCAGCTGTCTGGCTGGAAATATGGATCACGCGCCGCAAGTTCCGCCATGGCCTTGAGGAAGGCATAGCTCGAAGGGCCGATGAGATTGTTGAGAATGAAGCTCGGTCGCTTTTCGGCAATATCCGCAACGAGACGTTCGACGGCGGTTTCCTCCAGCGGCAGGTAGCGTTCGCCGAGGATTGTGCCACCCTCGTTCTGCACCAGTTCGCGCGCGAGGCGGTTCATTTCCCAACCCCAGACATAGTTGGCGCCGACGAGGTAGGGGCGCTTGCCATGGCGAGGGAAGAGATGCTGGAAGAGCGGGATCAGGTGCTGGTTCGGGCAGCCACCGATATAGAGCACGTTCTCATTCGCCTCGAAGCCTTCGTA
This sequence comes from Rhizobium sp. G187, assembly GCF_051549525.1. Taxonomy (NCBI): domain Bacteria; kingdom Pseudomonadati; phylum Pseudomonadota; class Alphaproteobacteria; order Hyphomicrobiales; family Rhizobiaceae; genus Rhizobium; species Rhizobium sp. G187. The sequence goes on along the minus strand of NZ_JBPUGM010000005.1, from coordinate 95,438 downwards.
GGGGCACATGTACCAGAGGAGGCCGTCATGCTTTTCAACGAGCGGGATAACTTCCTTGCGCGCAGCCGATGTGATCGTGCCCACGATATGGCGGCATCCATGATCCCGGATCAGGCTCCGTGCACCTTCAAGATAGGCGCTGAGCTCGGCATGCGGGTCGAAAAAGACCGGCTCGACATTCGCGCCCCCCGAAGAGGCATAGAGATGAAAGGCGAACTCTGCTGCTTCGCGCGCATCCCGGCCCATCGCGCCATAGGGCCCGGTGGAGGAATAGAGGATGCCGATCTTCGCCGGATGAGGCATTGAAACTCCAAACACGAAAAGACCCATAACGCGATCCCGCGAACGGGGCGTTATGGGGCGCTGTTGCCCAGAAAATGTGGGTGGTGGATTCGACGGCGTATTGAGTGCCTAAAATCTAAGCCTGATTAAAATACGGCCATCTGAACTTCGTCAAGTGGAATGTTTGGGCTTGCGTTACCGACGGTTCGCGCCTTCAATTTTTGAGAGTATTTTCGTATAGGTCGCGCGTTCGCCGTTTCAGATCGTGGCCAGCGTCGCACGCAATTCCTGCATCGCGAGAAACCGGCGATAGTCCCGGTCGTATTGGTCCTTCCTTGTGGACAAATTCGGCGGCCGGCTGACAGATGTCGGGGCCATGGCGCGGCCGGCGTCGGCGAGTGACGTGTAAAGGCCGGCCGCAGTCGCTGCGTTGATGGCTGTCCCGACGAGGACTGCATCGTCAGTCTGGGGGATCGAGACCTCACAGCCAGCGACGTCGCCATAGAGTTCATTCAGCAAGGCGTTTTTGACATGGCCACCGGTCAGGTGGAGGCGGACCGGACCTGTCTCTCCGGCATGCATGGTCTCAAGCACCTGGCGCAGGCCAAGCGCTATGGCGACGCAGGCGCGCCAATAGATTCGGCAGAGGCCATCGAAGCTCTGGTCGAGCGTCAGGCCTGTCATCATGCCGGTCAGTTTAGGATCGGCGAAGGGCGAACGGTTGCCGTGGAAGTCCGGCAGGATATTGATTTCGTCGGCAAATCCCGGGCCATGTGCGGCCAGCATCGCTTGGACACGTTCAATCACGGCGCGGTGGCGCGCAACGCTTGGCTCGCCGCCGGCTGCATGCATGCCGAGAATATGGTTGAGCAGGGCGCCTGTCGCCGATTGCCCCGCTTCGGTGAGCCACGAGCCGGCAAAAACGGCCTCGTTGTAAGGCCCCCAGACGCTGTGGCGAAACAGAGGCTTCGGCGCAAAGGAGACAACGCAGCTGGACGTTCCGCCGATCAGTGCGTAGCGACCGGAGAGCGCCTCGGCTCCGTCTGCCGCATGACGGCCGAGCACGCCGAGCGCGCCGGCATAGGCATCGACCATCCCGGCACCAACGGGAATGCCGGCATCGAGCCCGAGATCCCGTGCCGCGTCTGCGCCGAGCCTGCCAATCGCCTGACCGACGGGGACGCCGGTATCGGGCAGGGCCGCACGCGTCGTCAGATCCGACAGGCCAATGACGCCCAGAAAGTCTGTGGGCCAGGGACTGCTGGTGCCGTGCAGGTAGCCCCATTTCGAGGTGAGGGTCGACAGCGAACGGGCATTTGAACCCGTGGCACGCCAGGTGAGAAAATCGGCGAGATCGAAGGCCGAGCCAAGGCGTGCCCAGAGATCCGGGCGCTGACGCTTCAGCCACAAGAGCTTCGGGATCTGCATTTCGGGGGACAGCGTGCCGCCTGAATGCTGGATGACGGCGTGCCCTGTGTGTGTGCACTCCTCCGCTTCCGCGATTGCGCGGTGATCGAGCCAGACGATCGTATCGAAGGCCTGCCCATCTTTGGCGGTCAGTGCCAGGGGAGCGCCCAGGGTATCGCGCAGGACCAGCGAGCACGTGGCATCGAAGCCAATGCCGGCAATCCGCGCAGCAGAAAGCCCGGTCGCCTCCAGCGCGCCCTTTACGGCAATGCAGACTGCTGCCCAAATCTGCTCCGACGACTGCTCGGCTATGTCCTCTCCCTCGACATGCATGATGATTGCATGTTCGCTGCGGGCAAGCAGACGTCCGCTGCGATCGACGACGCCGGCGCGTGCGCTGCCCGTCCCGACATCCACCGCAATCACATGGTCGCGCATATTGGCTTGTTTCCGTCCCGGCTCGGTTCTTGTTGGCATTGCGTAAAGTGGAGCATGCCAGCGGTTGCGTCAAACCGGCAAACGGCCTGACGTTGAGGATCACCGACAAATGCGGGGATGACAAAAGGGTAAATCGGCATGGATCAGTCCGGTCCTCGCGGACAGACGAAGTCGACCAGGTGTTCCATACGGTCGAAGGACGCGTCGGGCGTCAGCGATGCCATAGAGGCACGGTAGGCGGGATCGATAGTATGCGATCCACCGGTAAAGGCGCAGACGCGCATGCCGGCCGCCCGGGCGGCCTGAATGCCGGCGGGGCTATCTTCGACAACGATGCAATTCTCCGGCGGGAAACCCATCTCAGCCGCAGCATGGAGGAACAGGTCCGGCGCAGGTTTGCCGTTCTTGACCATGGTGGCGCTGAAGATGTCGGGTGCGAAATAGTCGATCAGGCCGGTCACGGTCAGAGACAGCTCGACCCGTTCCTTCTGGCTGGATGACGCGACGCACCAGGACAGTCCGCCGTCTCTGAGCGCCTGCATGACATGCGGTATGCCCGGAAGCGGCTTGAGGTCGGTTCGGAAGCGGCGGTAGAGCGCCTCACGCATTTGAGAGAGGAATTCGGCATCGATCTCGACACCGAACTCCGCTTCGACCGATTGGGCGAGATGCGCGAGGCTTCGCCCGAGAAAACGCTCGGAGGCGCCTTCCTGATCGATGTTGACGCCTTTTTCCCTGAGCGCCTCGATCAAAACCTCCAGCGCAATCGGTTCGCTGTCGACGAGAACGCCGTCGCAATCGAATATCACCAGAGTTTTGGTCGAACCGTTCATCGCACCGCCCACTTATCCCCCGAGGCCCCCCTCAAGATAGCGGCGCAATGTGGCGGCAGTTCCCGCACTGCGCAAGGAGGTCAGGGCCTCTGTGAAGCGCTTGATGAATTGCGGATGTGTGCCGACTGCACCGAAAATGTCATCAAGCGCGAGGAAGGCATTGGGCTCTTCGCGCGATGCGAGTGCAGCCGCATGAAGGCGTTCGGCGCTGCTGTCATTGAACACGATTGCCTTGCCGCTATCGCTCGTTCCTTCGAAGTAGCGGCACCACAGCGCCGAGACGAGCGCCAGTCCCTGTACGTCAAGGCCCTTGGCAAGCCGGTCTGCCGTCGAGGGCAGGATGAACTTCGGCTGGCGGTTGGAACCGTCCTGGGCGAGACGCGGGATCGTGTCCCCGATCTTCGGATTGGAGAAACGGCGCTCGATGAGATCGAAATAGTCGTTCAGGCTGGTGTCCGGTACAGGTGGAACGACGGGGATGATCTCGTCTTTTTCCAGCTTGGCCAGAAAGGCCCGGATCAGGTCGTTTTCCATGGCTTCGTGGACAAAGTGAATGTCCATCAATGCTGCCGGATAGGCAATCGCAGCGTGGCCGCCATTGAGGATGCGCAGCTTCATCAGCTCATAAGGAGCCACGTCCGGCACGAAGGTGACTCCGACCTTTTCAAGGGCCGGGCGGCCAAGCGGGAACTTGTCTTCCAGCACCCATTGCTTGAATTCCTCGCAGAAGACGGGCCAGCCGTCGTCGATGCCGTAGGTATCTCGGGTGATGGCGATTTCACGCGGGCCAGTCGCCGGTGTGATGCGGTCGACCATGGCATTCGGGAAGGCGACATTCTCGTGGATCCAATGGGCGAAATCCGCATCCGAGAGCTTTGCGAGGCCGCAGACGGTGGCCTCGGTCACTTCGCCGTTTCCGGGAATGTTGTCGCAACACATGACGGTAAAGGGAGCAACGCCCCGTTCCCGGCGCAGCCTGAGTCCTGCGATGATCAACCCGAAGACGGTTTTCGGATGAGCCGGGTCAGCAGCATCGGCCACGATCGCCGGATGGTTCGGATCGAACTTGCCGGTTGCCGGATCGATGAAATAGCCACCTTCCGTGATGGTCATCGAGACGATGCGAATTGCCGGATTGGCCAGGGTCTCGATGATCTGGTCGAAGTCTGGCGCCGTGATGACGTCGACCATCGGACCGGTTACGGTGGCAGCAGAGCGGGTCGTATCCTGTTCCACCACGGTGGTGAGGAAGTCCTGCGCCTTCAATGTGTCGCGCATTTTCTGGTCTGAGGGCATGACCCCGGCACCGATAATGCCCCAGTCGTGGTCGAGACCCTCGTTGAACAGTTCATGCAGGTAAACGGCCATATGGGCGCGGTGGAAGTTGCCCACGCCGAAATGCAGGATGCCGGCGCTGATCTGGCTCCGGGCATAGGCCGGTATGGCCGCCGTTGTGATGGCGGGGATGTTGGCGAGCGAGAGTTTAGTGGTCATGGTCGCATTCCTTGGCTCTGGGCTCCTGTCGGTTCCCGTCAGCTCATCCAGTTTCCGCCGTCGACATTGTAGGTCTGGGCAACGATGTAATCGGCATCCGTGCTGGCGAGGAAAATCGCCATGCCCGTCAGATCTTCCGCCCGGCCCATGCGGCCGAAGGGCACCGCTTCGCCGACGAGCTTTTTCTTCTCGCCGAGTGGCCGGTTTTCATACTTGGCAAACAGCGCGTCGACGCCGTCCCAATGTTCGCCGTCAACGACGCCAGGAGCGATCGCATTGACGTTGATGCCATGCTTGATCAGGTCGAGCCCGGCCGATTGGGTGAGTGAAATGATCGCGGCCTTTGTGGCGCAATACACCGCGACAAGAGCCTCGCCGCGCCGGCCTGCCTGGCTCGCCATGTTGATGATCTTGCCGCCCTTGCCGCGGGCGATCATCGATTTCGCCGCCGCCTGGAGCATGAAGAGCGAGCCTGCGACATTGATGGAAAACAGCCGGTCATAGCTTTGGCGCGTGATCTCGACGATTGGTGCGAGATCGAACAGGGCGGCGTTGTTGATCAGAATGTCGATCCCGCCGGTGCGCGCCTCAACGGCTGCAATGGCTGCGTCGATCGACGCCTGATCGGTCACATCGAGCGCTACAGCGTAAGCCTGGGGACCGATCTCCGCAGCGGTCTTCTCTGCCCGTGCAAAGTCGATGTCGGCGATGGCGACAGTTGCGCCCTCGCGCACATAGGCTTCGGCGAAACTGCGACCGATGCCCCTGGCGGAGCCGGTAATGAGTGCCGATTTTCCGGAAAGTCTGCCGGTCATTGTGCAAGACCCTTGTCGTTGAAGCGATGGAGGCGGCTTTCCTCCGGTGTCGCGTAGACGGTATCGCCATGGCGAACCGGCATTTCGCCGCTGACACGCGCGGTGATTGTGCCGTGATCTTCCGTCTGGATATGAAGGAAGGTGTCGGAGCCCAGATGTTCGGCGACTGTGACCTTTCCCTTCCAGGCGCCTTCAGTGGTTGACAGCGTCATGTGTTCGGGACGAATGCCGATCGTATGCGCACCCTTCTCCAGAGCCTTGGGTCCGGAGATCAGGTTCATCTTCGGCGAGCCGATGAAGCCGGCGACGAAGAGGTTGCGCGGATTGCGATAGAGGTCGAGCGGCGAGCCGACCTGTTCGATGCGACCCTTGTTGAGCACGACGATCTTATCGGCCATTGTCATCGCTTCGACCTGGTCATGGGTGACGTAGATCGAGGTGGCCTTGAGCTTCTGATGCAGTTCCGAAATCTCGAGACGCATATTGACGCGCAGCGCCGCATCAAGGTTCGACAGCGGTTCGTCGAAGAGGAAGCATTCCGGCGAGCGAACGATCGCGCGGCCGATGGCAACACGCTGACGCTGACCGCCCGAAAGGTTGCGCGGCTTGCGATCGAGATAGTCGGTGAGGTTGAGGATGTGGGCCGCTTCATTGACCTTGCGGTCGATCTCGGCCTTGTCCATCTTCGCCATTTTCAGCGGGAAGCCGATGTTCGAGCGCACGCTCATATGCGGGTAAAGTGCATAGGACTGGAAGACCATGGCCAGCCCGCGCTGCGACGGTGCCTTCTCGGTCGCATCCTTGCCGTCGATCAGGATCTTGCCGCCGGAGACGTCTTCGAGACCCGCAATCAGGCGCAAGAGGGTGGATTTGCCGCAACCTGAAGGGCCGACGAAGACGGCGAATTCGCCATTGTTGATCTCGAGATCGATCGAGGGAATGACCGAGACTTCGCCAAAGGTCTTCGACACGTTTTGAAGTGTGATGCTACCCATCTTCTTATTCCTTACTTCACAGCGCCAAAGGTGAGGCCGCGGACGAGTTGTTTCTGGCTGAACCAGCCGAGGATGACGATCGGGGCAATGGCGAGCGTCGAGGCTGCCGAAAGCTTGGCCCAGAAGAGACCCTGTGGGCTGGAGAAAGAGGCGATGAAGGCGGTGAGCGGGGCCGCATTCGTCGTGGTGAGGCGGATCGTCCAGAAGGCCTCGTTCCATGCCAGGATGACATTGAGCAGCATGGTGGAGGCGATGCCCGGGACCGCCATCGGGGTCAGGACATAGACGATTTCGTTGAGAAGCGAGGCGCCATCCATGCGGGCGGCTTCAAGGATCTCGCCCGGGATTTCGCGGAAGTAGGTGTAGAGCATCCAGACCACGATCGGCAGGTTGATCATCATCAACATGATGGTGAGCCCGATCCGGGTGTCGAGCAGGCCGAAATCGCGGAAGATCAGATAGATCGGCACAAGCACTGCGACCGCCGGCATCATCTTGGTGGAGAGCATCCACATCAGGATGTCCTTGGTCTTCCGTGTCGGCGAGAAAGCCATGGCCCAGGCGGCTGGAATGGCAATCAGCAGCGCCAGGATGGTCGAGCCGACTGAGATGACGACCGAATTCATGAAGGGCTTGAAGTAGTCGCGCTGCGTCTGAACCGTCACGTAGTTTTCGAGCGTGAAGGACGGCACCAGGTTGAAGCCCTGGATCGCCTCGGTTTCGGTCTTCAGCGAGGTGATGATCGTGTAGAGGATCGGGAAGAAGATGATCATTGCGATGGTCCAGGCCAGCGCGGTGAAGGCGATCTTCTTGCGGGCGGTGATGGCTCTTGCCATGGTCTTGTCTCCTCAGCGGTCCAGGTTCTTGCCGACCGCGCGCATCAGGAAGAAGGCGACGATGTTGGCGAGGATGATGGCGATGATGCCGCCGGCCGATGCGCCGCCGACGTCGTAGCCGAGAAGGGCTGTCCGGTAGATCAGGAAAACCAGGTTTGTGGAGGCGTAGCCGGGACCGCCATTGGTGGTGACGAGAATTTCCGCGTAGACGCCGAGCAGGAAGATCGTCTGAATGAGAACGACGACCGTGATCGCGCGGGCGAGATGCGGAAGTGTCAGATAGATGAACTGGTTGATAAAGCCTGCGCCATCCATCTCCGCGGCTTCCTTCTGCTCGCCGTCGAGCGATTGAAGCGCGGTCAGAAGGATCAGCGTTGCGAACGGCAGCCACTGCCAGACGACGATGATGATGATCGAAAACAGCGGATATTGCGCGAACCAGTCGACAGGCTGGAAGCCGAAAAAGCGGTTGATGTCGGCGAGCACACCATAGCCCGGATGCATGATCATGTTCTTCCACACCAGCGCCGCCACCGGTGGCATGACGAAGAAAGGCGAGATGATCATGATGCGGACGATACCCTGACCGAACATCGGCTGGTCGAGTAGAAGCGCAATCGCAATGCCGCCGACAATCGTGATCAGCAGGACGCCACCGACGATCAGGAGCGTGTTCCAGATCGACTGGAAGAAGGCCGGATCGGTGTAGAAATACTTGTAATTGAACAGGCCGGCGAAGCTGACATTGGCCGGATTGAGCAGGTTATAGTTCTGGAATGAGAACCAGAGCGTCATTGCGAGCGGCACGATCATCCAAACGAGGAGAAGGCCGACGGAAGGTGCCATCATCAGACGGGCAAGCGTCCGGGTGTTTTGCGTAGCCATGGGTTTTGATCTCTTGCAGAGGCTGGCACTCCGACGTCGGGCGCTCAGGCTCGTCTATCCAGACGGGGCAATTTTCGGCGGAGCCGGGCGGGGCCATCGAACCCGCTGTCTTCCGTCAAGAGTGCCGCCCGAACCTGCAAGGCCCGGACGGCATCTTCGGGAGGATCTTATTTGATGTAACCGCCGCGGGTCATTTCACGAACCGAGACTTCCTGAGCCTGTGCCAAGGCGTCGTCGACCGACATCTGACCGGCAAGTGCCGCCGAGAAGAGCTGGCCAACCGTGGTGCCAAGACCCTGGAATTCCGGGATGGCGACGAACTGGACGCCAACATAGGGAACGGGCTTGACGGTCGGGCTCTTCGGGTCAGCCGCATTGATCGAGTCAAGCGTCATCTTGGCGAAGGGTGCAGCCTTCTGGTACTCGGCGTTCTCATAGAGAGACGTACGGGTGCCCGGAGGAACGTTGGCCCAGCCTTCCTTCGAAGCGACGAGCTCGGCATAGGCCTTGCTGGTTGCCCAGGAGATGAACTTCTCAGCCGATGCGGTCTTCTGCGAGCCGGCCGGGATCGCGAGGTTCCAGGCCCAGAGCCAGTTGCCACGCTTCCCAAGACCGGTATCGGGAGCCAGTGCGAAGCCGACCTTGTCAGCAACGGTGGAGTCCTTCGGGTTGGTCACGAAGGATGCAGCAACCGTGGCGTCGATCCACATGCCGCACTTGCCCTGCTGGAACAGCGCGAGGTTCTCGTTGAAGCCGTTTGAGGATGCGCCCTGCGGGCCAGCATCGTTCATCAGCTTGACGTAGAAGTCGAGTGTGTTCTTCCATTCCGGCTGGTCGAACTGCGGCTGCCACTTTTCGTCGAACCAGCGTGCACCGAAGGCGTTGGACGTGGCCGTCAGGAAGGCCATGTTTTCGCCCCAGCCGGCCTTGCCGCGAAGGCAGATGCCGTTGATGTCATTGGCGCGGTCGGTCATCTTGCGAGCGGCGTCCGCCACGAATTCCCAGGTCGGGGCGTCGGGCATGGTGAGCCCAGCCTTCTCAATCAGATCCTTGCGGTACATGATGAACGAGGATTCGCCGTAGAACGGAGCGGCATAGAGCTTGCCGTCTTCGCCGGTGAGACCCGAGCGGATGGCCGGCAGAAGGTCGTCCACGTCGTAGTCGGCGCCGAGATTGTCGAGAGCAACGAGCCAGCCCTGCTTTGCCCAGATCGGAACTTCATAGGTGCCGATGGTCATGATGTCGTACTGGCCACCCTTGGTGGCGATGTCCGTCGTGACGCGTTCGCGCAGGACGTTTTCTTCCAGCGTCACCCACTCGACCTGAATGTCGGGATTGGCTGTGGTGAATTCCGACGTCAGACCCTGCATTCGGATCATGTCGCCGTTGTTGACCGTCGCGATGGTGAGGGTTTCGGCCGATGCCATGCCGGCAAGAACCAGTGCCGAGCATGCGCCCAGCAGTACAGACTTCAATTTCATGTCTTCCTCCCAGAAGGATTTCTTGAGCATTCGCTAAGCTCATGGGCAATTACTCACCAACACGGCGCAATCTGTCAATGGGGTGAGCGACGGGTTACCCCCCTGAATTCAGTGAACAGGCTGATTTATATGCAGGAAAATTTGTGGACTGATTACGATTGCAGCAAAAAGCGCGCTGTGATTTCGTCCGTGATCAGGCCGTTGACGTGTCCACCGCGAAGCGCGGCGCGGATCGCGGTGTGCTTGCGGGCACCTTGAGCGAGCCCGATGACAGTGGCCCGGTCGCGTGGCGGCAGCGACAGACTGGCCACACGATCATTGACCGGATGATCCAGCAGATGACCTTCGGCATCGAAAACCCAGCCGCAGATCTCGCCGACGGCGCCGATATCCAGCAACTGCCGCATCTCCTCGCGATCGAGGAAGCCGTCCAGCAAAAGCGGTGCCTCCATGGTCATTTCGCCGACACCGACGAAGGCGACATCGGATCGATGCCCGAGTTCGATCGTTGGTGCGACCAGGGGTTGGCGATGTAGAAGATCGCGCTCCTCACGCGAAGAGACGATGACGGGAAGAGGCATTGGGAAATGCGGCGCCTTCACCGCATCGGCCATCGAGAAGATGACGTTGAAATAGGCAGCCGAGCCGTCCGGACTGATATTGCCCGTGAGCGATACGATCTTGTGTTGCGGGCATTCCATCGGCGAGAGCTGGTCGATCACGGCGCGGAGTGTTCGGCCAGTTCCCATGGCGACGACCAGAGGCTCAGGCCGCTTCAGCCAGCGCTCAAGCTCAGCCGCGCCGGTTTCGGCAACGCCGATCGTGCTTGAGGACGATCCCGGATCACTTGGCACGACTTCCACGGATTTCAGACCGTAGCGTTCCTTCACCCTTTCCGCATATTCAAGGCACTCTGCGATCGGATGATCAAGTCGGACCTTGATGAGTTTTTCCGCCACAGCGAGCGACACGAGCCGCTGCGCCGTCTGACGCGACACGCCGAGGCTTTGCGCGATCTCGTCTTGCGTGCGACCGGCAACATAATAGAGCCAGCCTGCGCGAGCGGCCTCATCCAGGCGTGTTTGACCTTCTTGACGGCGTGCCATTGAGTTCTCCAACTAGCCAACATGGCTGGGATGTTTTGACCTTAATGTCAATCGTGGCCGCCAGACCTTGTCTGACAACCGGCTCCCCAATTCTGGTAGCATCGTATGCGTTACCTTGGAATGCTGGCGAAACCCTTGCCCAGGATTGGTCCTGTCGGCCGCCCGGTCGGGGAGCCGCCGGCGGGTTCTATGGTGATCTCGTACAGTTGCGTCTCCTGCGGCGAAGGCAATGCCGGTCCGTCAAGGGTCACCGTATTCCATCCATCAAGCACGCCGAGCGACACTGGTCCGAGATCCGCTGAAGGCAGTGTCCAGACTTGTAGCGAACGGTCTGCCGGAACGGAAACGTCCATCAGCGGCACAACCTTGGCGCTGTCGTTGCCGAAGTCCTCGATCATCACCACGGGCTGGCCCTCGGCATTCATCAGGACAGCGATCACCTGGGGTTCCGGGGATGACAGCACGGTATAAGTGAGCGACGCGACGAGCAACAAGGAGGCGGCAATGGCCGAAAGCGCAATGCTGCGCCAGTGGTGCGTCCAGTTGTCATTCATCGGCTCCGGCCGAGACGGGGCAGGGCTTGTTGCCGCGTCCACAGGCTTGTCGGCGTTGGTCACGCCCAGTCGCTGCTCGATGCGGGGCCACAGATCGGCCGGGACGGATGCGGCCGGGCCGGCCAGGTCAAGCTCGAGAAAGCGATCACGTGCTGCGCCGACTTCCCGGGCGAAGGCGTGATCGGTGTCAATGTCACGTTCGGCCTGTTCGCGCTCACTATCGTCCATCAGGCCAAGCACGAAGGCATCAGCGCGTTCGCTCAGGCTTTGCCAGGTGCTCATGCCATGCACTCCCTCAAGGCGGTGAGTGATCGACGGATCCAGGCTTTGGTCGTCCCGAGTGGCAGCTTGAGCCGCCCCGCGATCTCGCCGTGGCTATAGCCGGAGACATAGGCCATCATCACTGTACGGCGTCGCAGTTCATCGAGCCGCAAAAGGCAGGAACGCAACCGGCTCTTGGTATCAAGATCATCGAAGAGATCGGAATAGAGGGTCTCGGCGCCTTCGTCCTGCAGGCGATCCAAGCTTTCCGTTTCCGTGAGATCCTCGCGTCGTCCATCCCTTAGCGCGTTCAGGGCGCGGCTGCGGACGACAGCATAGATCCAGCCGCGGGCAGAACCACGATCGGGTTGGTACTGAAAGGCCTTGTTCCAGATTTGGACGAAGGCTTCCTGGACGATCTCTTCTGCAAGGTCGTGGCGGCGCAGAATGCGCTCGGCGATGGTCACCATGCGGGCGGACTCGCTCGTATAGATCCGCTCCAGACCGCGGCGGTCGCCGGCGGCGCAGGCATGAAGCGCCTGTTCCAGCGCCTGTTGGCTATCCTCCATTCCATCTCCCCTCGCTGCCTCCGAGCGAAAGTAGGCGAAACCTTGGGTTTGGCAACTGGGCCTTGGCTGGATCACTGTCATCTGTCGCATATCGAGCATCACCTGCATCTCGCTCTCCTTCAAATGAGAGGACACGCGAAAACGAATTTTGGATGCAAAATTTTTTTGGTTCCGACTGCATCCAAACTGGGTCGCCCATGTGTCTGGTTGTCAGGAGGCACCGATCCGGTGTCCCCGCTCATTCATTCGGGAGACCATCATGACCGCTATCCGCATCTCTACACTGCTCGCCGCCACCATGCTTGCCGCAACTGGCGCACAGGCTGCCCAGGTTCTGGGACTGGCCGGTGACAAGACCCTCGTGATGTTCGACACAGACAAGCCGGACGCAGCAACCAGCGTTGAGATCACCGGTGTTGATCGTCTCGTGGGCCTCGACCTCCGCCCGGCCGATAAGAGCATCGTCGGCGTCACCGCCGGCAGCGTGATTGTCCGCATCGACGCAAAGACGGGTGCCGCAACCGAAGTCGCCAAGATGGACATTCCGCTGACGATCGGTGACGCGCCGGTTGTGGTCAACTTCAATCCGGCTGCGGACCGCCTGCGTTTTATGACCGGCACGACCAATCACCGCGTCCATCCGGACACAGGCGCAGTGACCGTCGACGGCAGCCTCGCCTTCGAAGAGGGCGACATGCACAAGGGCGAGATGCCGAACATCGTTGCGGCCGCTTATACCAACTCAACTGGCAAGCCGGAAAAGACTGCGATGTACAACATCGACGCTACGATCGGGGCGCTTATCCAGCAGACCAAGCCGAATGACGGCACGCTGAAGGCGATCGGCAAGCTTGGCATCGAGACGATGGCGAAGACCTATGCCTTCGACATCCAGGCAACGGGCGAGGGCAAGAACACCGCATGGCTGGTCGCCGACAACGCACTATACACCGTCAATCTCGAAACGGGTGCCGCCACGAAGGCCGGCACCATTGCGGGCGTCGATATGCCGATCAAGTCGATCACCGTCATGCCGGCGATGTGATCGTCCGACACGGCGTATGATTGGCTGACGGCTGCAACCACGGTCCCCATGGGGCCGTGGTTTTTTGTTTGAGTATCCTGCCCTTGCAGGATCAGCGCCGGTCGTTAGGCTATGGGTGGTTGGCAAAGGCGGGGATGCGTGTTGCAGACGGATGGCTGGACAGAACAGGGGGCGCGGAATGCGCTACGGGCGATCTTCGATGCTGCCGTAGGGAGTGCGGATCCGCACCGCGTTCTGGAGCAACATCTGCCGGAAAAGCCAAAGGGCCGCTGTGTCGTCGTCGGTGCCGGAAAGGCATCCGCTGCCATGGCTGCCGCGCTGGTTGATGCCTGGCCGGATGTCGCGCTGTCGGGCGTTGTGGTGACGCGTTACGACCATGCCGTGTCGGCAGGACAGATTGAGATCATCGAAGCCGCACATCCCGTCCCGGACGAAAACAGTGCAAAAGCTGCGTCGCGGATCCTGGAGGCGGTGTCGGGTCTCGGGCCTGATGACCTGGTTATCGCACTGATATCCGGTGGTGGGTCGGCGCTGATGGTCGCGCCGGCAGGCGCCATGGCGCTGGATGACAAGCGTGCAGTCAATCGGGCTCTTCTTTCGAGCGGGGCCACGATTGCGGAGATGAATGCTGTTCGCAAGCACTTGTCGCTGATCAAGGGCGGACGGCTGGCTGAGGCCGCGTATCCCGCCCGGATCGTTTCGTTGATGATCTCGGATGTTCCGGGCGATGATCCGTCTGAGATCGCTTCGGGTCCGACCGTGCCCGATCCAACCACGATCGCGGATGTCAGAGAAATCATAGCGCGCTATGAACTTGATCTTCCTGCTGCCGCGCGGGCCGTGATTGATTCCGGCGAGGAAACGCCGAAGACGGCAGCGAATGCCGAGCTCCGCATCATCGCATCGCCACGACAAGCGCTGGAGGCGGCGGCCAAGACGGCCCGAAGCCTCGGTTTCACACCTCTCATCCTCGGGGATGCGCTGGAAGGTGAAGCGAGGGAAGCTGGCACGCTTATGGCAGGCATTGCGACCTCCGCATGCTTGCATGGTCTGCCGGTTTCGGCCCCGGCCGTGCTTTTGTCTGGCGGCGAAACGACGGTTACCATGGGCAAGGGCCCGTTCGGCAAGGGTGGTCGCAACAGTGAGTTCCTGCTGTCATTGGCCCTTGCGTTGAAAGGTCGGGACGGGATCTTTGCGCTCGCGGGCGACAGCGACGGCATTGACGGTGTAGAGGATTCAGCGGGTGCGATTGTTACGCCTGATACCCTTGCCCGCATGCGGGCAGCGGGGATCGATCCGCGCATGGCACTCAGCCATCACGATAGCTACACAGCCTTCGCTGCCATCGGTGATCTCGTGGTGACCGGTCCGACACTGACCAATGTCAATGATATCAGGGCGATCCTGATCCTGTGACTGCAAACAGGGTTAGCTGCGCAACTTTGCGGTGAGGCGAGGAAACTTTTTCTGCGCGAACCGGTTAGCCCGGCGTTCTTCCCGAGCGCAGAGGCATGGCTTTGACATCACACTTATTTGGCCCAAGCATTACCGACACCGGCATTCTCTTTAAAATCTGGGCGCCGCTGAGCCCCCAGGTTCATCTCGAATGCGAGGGTTTGGATCCCGTTCTCATGGAGGGTGACAGGGAGGGTTGGCACCGCGTGCATCTGGAAGGGGCAAAACCCGGTTGCCGCTATCGCTTTCGTCTGGCGGACGGTCTTGCCGTTCCGGACCCAGCCTCCCGTTACCAGCCGGAGGATGTGCACGGTCCGAGCGAGGTCGTCGATCTTGGTCGGTTCGATTGGAAAGCGGAAGCTTGGAGCGGACGCCCCTGGGAGGAAACCGTCATCTACGAATTGCATGTCGGCGCCTTTTCAGAAAAAGGCACCTTTCTCGGTATGCTGGACAAGCTCGATCACCTCGAAAGCCTCGGGATCACCGCAATCCAGCTGATGCCGATCAACGAGTTTCCCGGTCGGTGGAACTGGGGCTATGACGGTGTGCTCCCCTATGCGCCGGATTGCAGCTATGGTCGCCCGGAAGACCTGATGCGGTTGATCGACGAAGCGCATTTGCGCGGGATCTCGGTGTTTCTCGACGTCGTCTACAACCACTTTGGCCCTGACGGAAACTACTTGCCGGCACACGCGCCCCTGTTCACCGACAAGCACAGTTCACCCTGGGGCGACGGCATCAACCTTGATGACGAAGGCAATCATTTCGTTCGGCAATACCTGATTGAAAATGCCCTTTACTGGCTTGGTGACTACCGTTTCGATGGCCTGCGGTTCGATGCAGTGCATGCTATCCATGATGATAGTCCGGTACATTTCCTCGACGAATTGGCGCAAAGAATCCGGCAGGCTTTCCCGAGGCGTCATGTTCACCTCATCGTCGAAAACGAGCGCAACGATGCGACTCTTCTGGAGCGTGACGTGGAGGGGAGGCCAAAAACCTATACGGCCCAATGGAACGACGATATTCATCACGCCCTGCATGCCCTGACCACCGGCGAGACCACGGGCTATTTTGCCGACTACGAAGGCGGAGCCTCCACACTCGGCAAGGCGCTGGCCGAGGGGTTTGTCTTTCAGGGCGAGATCATGCCGCACAAGGGCAAGCGCCGTGGCAGCCCCAGCGCCCATCTGCCGCCAACCGCCTTTATCTCCTTCATCCATAACCACGACCAGATCGGCAACCGCGCTCGCGGAGACCGGATCATGGCGGACCTCGAACCCCAGGCCCTGCGCTTTGCCGTCGCACTCTATCTCCTGGCGCCGCAGGTGCCGATGCTGTTCATGGGCGAGGAATGGCGCTCGCGCCGACCTTTCCCTTATTTCTCCGATTTCCATGCGGAGCTTAACCGGCAGGTGAAGGAGGGCCGAAAGGAGGAACTCATCGGCAAGCCGGGTTTCGAGGCGGAAAACATGCTTGATCCGACGTCGGACGACACCTTCAACATTGGCAAGCTGGACTGGTTCACGCCGGGCCAGTCGGCAAACGAGGCCTGGGTGTCTTTCTACCGGGACCTCCTTGATCGGCGACTGCGTCTGGTCGTGCCCCTGATCGGCCTGATGGATGCGCCGGCCGCGCGCTTCAGTTTGAAAAACGATGTGCTCGTCGTCTCCTGGCCGCTCCACGATGGTCGCGACCTGCGTCTGGTGGCTAATCCCTCCGAGAAGGAGCGGATGGTGGAGGAGGGCGTCCTACGAGGATCGGAGATCTTCTCATTGAGCGTTGACAGCAACGGGCGGATGCGGCCGTGGGCGTTATCGTTCCGCCTCGTCGAACAGGATTGACAGGTTGGGTTCTGCAGGGTGCCAATCCAACAAGTGGCAAGTCGATGCAATGTCGACCTGGAGGTTTTCTGTGAGGCGTCGAACTGCAGCTTTTCGGCCGGAGACAGTGCCGAGAATCTGCAGAACAGAGACAGGGATTGGCAGGCTCCATCCTGGACGACCGCTTGCAGCCATCAGGTTCGAGAGGAGTTCATGGGTTGAAAGATCGTGTCCATCGCTCGCCAGAAGGACTTTGTTCGCGGCCATCGGATGTGTGGTTGTGGTGATCAAGAGATCACAAAGGTTCGCCACGTCAATGAAAGATCGCTTGTTCTTGACTCCCGCGAATATCGAGGGTGCGCCGCTTCTGGCCCATGTCATGAGAGTGCGAAAATTACCCCGAACGCCCGGACCATACACGAGCGGCGGACGGACGATGGTAATTTCCATGCCCGTCTCGCGTCCAAGCGCAATCAGGGCTGCTTCCGCTTCCGCCTTGGAGAACCCATAGGGGTCTTGAGGGTTCGGCATATCCGCCGCGGTGAAGGGTTTGCCCGGCTCGGTCCGCTCTCCATTCACCTTGATGGAGCTGACGAACACGAAGCGTTTGACGCCGGCCGCAGCTGCCTGTCGAGCAAGATTGACTGCCGCTCCGACATTGGATTGGCGAAAGAGTGCTAGGGGATCCTTGGCTGTTTCGCGCATGACGTGGACACGTGCTGCAAGATGCACGACAGTCTCGATGTCTCGCAGGTGCGCGCGCCAATCCATCTGAGGTCCGTAGGACGGCACGGGCACCAAATCCGGACTTGGTGTTCGACTGACCCCTCGCACGACCAAGCCACGCCGTGCGAGCTCTGCCATGAGGTGTGAGCCCACAAACCCCGATGCACCTGTTACAAGTGTCATACCCATCGAAGGCTTGTCCCGGCATATTGGTCAGCCATGCTCAACGACCTGCTTTGGCGGATCCTCGGCCGAAATCAGAGCAAACAGAAGATCCCTTGCCCGCGCTTCGTCTTCTGCTTCGACGGCCTCTTCTAGGTCTCTCAACCACTCGTCGATGTCGCAACTGGCGCCAGCCATCGCATCGGCGCGCATGATTTTCGGATGACTGGTCGGCCGGGAGTTGTTGTGGTCGTAGAAGAGTTCCTCGAAGAGTTTTTCTCCCGGCCTCTTGCCGATCACTTCGATGGCGATGCCGCTATCGGGCGATTTGCTGTTGCGCACCTGAAATCCGGCCAATCGTATCATGTTTTCCGCCAGATCGCCGATGCGCACCGGATCGCCCATGTCGAGCAGGAAGACATCGCCCCCGACAGACAAGGCGCCCGCCTGGACAATCAGTTCGGCCGCCTCGGGGATCGCCATGAAATAGCGCGTCATGTCTGGATCTGTCACCGTGACGGGCCCACCCTTGGCGATCTGCTGCTTGAACAATGGCACCACCGAGCCGTTCGAGCCGATGACATTGCCGAAACGGACGGCGCAAAAGACTTGTTTTTCAGGCCTCGTCTGAGCCTCGATTGCCATCTGGCGCACAACGAGTTCCGCCCAACGCTTTGTTGCACCCATGACATTGGTTGGCCGGACTGCCTTGTCGGATGAGATGAGCACGAAACTCTCGACATTTTGGGCAGCAGCGATTTTGGCCACAGTCAATGTACCGAAGACATTGTTGCGAATGCCTTCCAGAATATTGGCTTCCACCAGTGGAACATGCTTGTGCGCCGCAGCGTGATACAAGACCTCCACGCCATGGGTTCGAATGGCGCGCTCAACGGTTTTCGCATCGGTCACGGAACCCAAGACCGGGACAATATGCTGAGGGCTGACCGCCAGCAATTCCTGCTCGATTTTGTAGAGTGCGTATTCGCTCGCTTCAAAAAGGATCAGCGTCTTCGGTTTTCGCCGGACAATCAGGCGACAGAGTTCCGAGCCTATGGAGCCCCCGGCTCCTGTGACCATGACGACCTTGCCGGAGATCGCCTTGTCGAGCAAGGTCGTATCGGCCGGGACACAAGACCGCCCCAGCAATTCATCGATCTCGATTTCGCGAATCTGGCTTACAATGTAACGTCCGTCGACGAGATCGGAGATATCTGGAAGACTTCGTATCTTCACGCCTAATTCCGTGAGGCGCGTCAGTACCGCCGGCCGCTTGGCCACAGGGATCGCCGACATGCTGAGGATGATTTCCTTGATGCCATAGCGTTCGATCAGAAATGGCAGGTCGCTCGAGGAAAAGACGCGGTAGCCGCCGATATCGCGACCCTGGCTCGCCGGATCGTCATCGATGAGGCCCATGACGTAGCGATTTCCATGGCCTCTCAGCGCGCGACCGAGTTGGGCTGCAGCGGGACCCGCGCCGTATATGAATACCGGCTCTTCGTTGCGACGCAGGCCCGTGCCGGAAACCAGCAGCCATTTTGCGGCAAAGCGCAGTCCACCGATCAGCAAGGTTCCTAAAACGAAATAGAGGAAGGGAACGGATCGCGGCACGATGCCTTGGCCTGCCATCTCCACAAGGAAGATGATGATGACCCAGCTCATCGTCGCAATCAGCATCGCCTTTAGAATGGTCCAGATCGCTGCCTCCGGAAGGTAGCGGATCACCGACCGGTAGAGGCCCAGCCGGATGAAGACAGGGATAGCGACGACGGGCGCGAATGCGGCCAGAAGCAGTCGTTCTCCAGTGACCTCTGGCGTCCAGACGGACAGTCGTATGGCATAGCTTGCCCAAAGGGCGAAGATCAGGCTTGCGATGTCGAGCGCAATCAGAAAAACCCGCTTCCAGAAGCGAGGCATTCTTATCACACATTCCCTGAGACGCTTGACCAGGGGCTGGTTGGTCCAATCCGAAACGAACATGATCATGCGGCTTTACTTGCTAATGTTGGACATTGGCAGAGCCAGCCACCTTAATGGCTGTCATGACCAAAATGCGCAAATCAAAAAAAGTGCTTTGTCGGCGAAGGTACTCGGCATCCAGTTCAACCTTCTCGGGGATGGAAAGTTCGTCTCGGCCATTCACTTGGGCCCAGCCCGTCAGCCCCGGCAACAGCACATGTACGCCTTTAGCCGTGCGCGCCGCGATCAGGTCTTCTTGATTGAAGAGCGCAGGCCGAGGCCCGACAAAACTCATGTCGCCTTTCAGGATACACCAGAGTTGTGGGAGCTCATCCAGGCTTGTTTTGCGCAGGAAACTTCCAATGGGTGTGAGGTGTCGTTGCGGGTCCACAAGGAGATGCGTGGCGACGACGGGGGTGTCTATCCGCATGGTCCGAAACTTGGGCATCCAGAACAGCTGATTTTCGCGACCAACACGTTGCGACCAGTAGAGCGCGGGTCCTTGGGATGTGATCCGTACCATCGCGGCAATCAGGGCCATCGGTATGGCGAGGATAATTCCCGCTATCATCGCAATCGCGATATCGCAGGCTCTCTTTACAATCATTCGGATCAGCTCAGCTTCGGGTCAGATCAGGCAATTTCTGCGTGCATACGGGAAATCGTGCTGGACCGCCAGAACCTTGTGGCTGCTGCCGGGCAGTGTGTCTCGTCGCCGGTGTGGTTTTTGCGGATCAAGACCCGCTGGTGAGTTCGCCCCGCCCAAACGTCTGGCTCAATTGTCGCCGACACCCCGGCCAAAATGACCCATAAAAACTTGACCTTCTGCACCAGGGCTCGACATACCCGTTATGACCGACGCCATGACGATTGACCCTGATTACCTTACGCGACAGCTCCAGGCCCTTCTGGCGATCGCCAGCCCGACCGGTTTTACAGACGAGGCGGTCCGGCATACGGCGCAGGAGCTGGCACGTTTGGGGCTTGAGGTGAAGCTGACCCGGCGGGGTGCGATACGAGCGCTTCGACGTGGCAAGGCCCGGCGACCGGCGCGGGGGATCGTTTCTCATCTGGATACGCTGGGCGCGCAGGTAAAGGCGCTCAAGGAGAATGGACGACTGGAACTCGTGCCGATCGGCCATTGGTCAGCGCGGTTTGCCGAGGGCGCACGCGTGTCAATCTTGTCCGCCAAGGGCACCTACCGCGGTACCATCCTGCCGCTCAAGGCGTCGGGGCATACGTTCAATGACGAAGTCGACAGCCAGCCAACGGGGTGGCGCCATGTCGAATTGCGAGTCGATGCGCTTAGCCGCGACCACAATGATCTGACCCAGCTTGGCATTGATGTCGGGGACATCGTTGCGGTCGACCCACAACCCGAGTTCCTTGAAAACGGCTTCATCGTCTCACGCCATCTCGATGACAAGGCGGGGGTCGCGATCATGCTGGCGGCCCTTGAAGCGATGCAGCGGCAGAACATCGAGACGCCGGTCGACACGTACTGGCTCTTCACCATTGGCGAGGAAGTGGGCGTCGGAGCCTCGGCTGCACTGACGCCCGAGATTGCATCGCTGGTAGCGATCGACAACGGCACGACCGCGCCGGGACAGAATTCGCGCGAGTTTGGTGTCACGCTCGCCATGGCAGATCAGACCGGACCCTTTGATTACCACCTGTCGAAGAAGCTGCATCAGTTATGTCTTGCCCACGGTGTTCCGGTGCAGAAGGATGTATTCCGCTATTATCGTTCGGACGCGGCTTCAGCGGTTGAGGCAGGTCATGATGTGCGCACAGCACTGATCACCTTTGGTGTCGACGCTTCGCATGGTTATGAGCGCATCCACTTGCATGCCCTGATGTCAAATGCGCGCTTGTGTGTGCTCTACAGCGCAAGCAATGTAGAGATCGGGCGGGATGCCAATGAGCTTTCGGACCTGGAAGGCTTTACCCATCAGGAGGTCCCGGACGCCGCGCCGGAGCAAGTCCTCCCCGCCGATCTTTCGACCGAGAACTGAACCTGTCCCATTGTTGCACAGGTGCAACGGCAGGGATGGTGCGCCCACGCGTCGGTACCGGACCTCGGAATGCTGCATAGGCTGACAATCCCTAATATTGAACGACCCCGGCGTTAAGGTTTTGTTAACGAAAAATCGCTTGACCCGAATCGGGTCGTGCCACACGCTGTTACGGAGATTGGCCATAAATTGTGCCTCTTGCCGTTACTGAGAAGCCTTCCTGTTAATTCGGCACCATTGCGTATGTTCATCGCGGTGAGAATCAGGAAGGGTGCGTGTAGTTTGCCTGTGTCGATCAGTTGGCGCCATGAAGGCGTTTGATCTGAGCGATACCGGCCAGAATTTGGAGTTCAGGATGGGTCAGCCATCGATCAGAGCAGCCATCGAGGAGATCGGTCCCTTGCGTCCAGCAGACGAGACGATTGCCGAAGACGCCCAGGCGCTCTCTGCCCAGCTGAAGGCTATGCGCGAGCGGCTTTTCCCGCCGACCGCCCAGAAGACATTGCGTTCCTTTACCTCTGGCGAAGCCGCACGTTTGATCGGTGTATCCGACGGTTACCTGCGGCAACTGTCTCTGGCGGGAGAGGGACCGCAGCCTGACGTCGGTGCCGGCGGGCGGCGCTACTATTCGCTTTCAGACATCGATGCGCTGCGCCATTTCCTGGCGGAGCAGGCGCGGCTCAAGGGGAACGACGCCAAGGCGCGGTCCTATGTGAAGTGGCGTGATCCGGCTCGCGGCGAGCATTTGCAGGTCATTTCCGTGACCAACTTCAAGGGTGGTTCCGGCAAGACGACATCGTCGGTGCATCTCGCCCAGTATCTGGCGATGACGGGACACCGCGTCCTTGCCGTCGATCTCGATCCGCAGGCATCGCTGTCAGCGCTTTTCGGTTACCAGCCGGAACTCGATCTGCAGGGCAATGACACGATTTACGGCGCGATCCGGTATGACGGCGAGGCAAAGCCGCTGAAGGAGATCATCCGCAAGACCTATTTCCACGGTCTCGATCTCGTTCCCGGCAATCTCGAACTGCAGGAATTCGAACACGCGACACCGCGGGCGCTGTCCGAGCGCAAGGCGGGCGACACGCATTCGCTGTTCTTTACTCGCGTCCAGGCGGCACTCGCCTCTGTGGCTGACGACTATGACGTGGTCGTTATCGACTGCCCGCCACAGCTTGGCTATCTCACACTGTCGGCACTGTGTGCCTCCACATCGGTTGTCGTGACGGTGCATCCGCAAATGCTCGACGTTGCCTCGATGAGCCAGTTTCTGTTCATGACATCGGATCTTCTTTCCGTGGTGCGAGAGGCGGGTGGCCAGCTGAATTTCGATTTCTTGCGGTATCTGGTGACGCGTTTCGAGCCGCATGATGGTCCGCAGACGCAAATCGTCGGTTTTCTGCGTTCGCTGTTCGGCAACCGTGTTCTGACTGCGCCGATGTTGAAGTCGACGGCAGTGTCGGATGCGGGCCTGACCAAGCAGACGCTTTACGAGGTAGGCCGCGAGAACTTTTCCCGCGGCACGTATGACCGGGCGATGGAATCGCTCGATTCCGTCAATGGTGAGATCGAGGCGCTTATTCACGCCGCATGGAGGCGCACGTGATGGCAGGACGCGACCGCAAGAACTCCATCAAGGCGTTGTTCGGGGATTCCTCGCCGCTTGCGCCGGAAGCCAAGATGCAACCGGCAGAGACTGTCGCCGGCGAGCAGGCTGGCTCTCGTGAAAGCCAGCCCGATCAGCGCCCGGCCGAGCCTGCAAATGGTCCGGCGCGCGCGGCGTCAGGCGCCGTGAAAGCCATGGGTCTGTCGCTGTCGTCCATCGCCCGCGAAGCCGAGGAAGCGCGACAGCTGCGCCAGGCCCTGGAGGAAGGCGAGCGGGTCATTTCGCTGTCGACAGAGCGTATCGAGGCATCCTTTGTCCAGGATCGGCTCAGCAATGGCGATGTGGACGATCCGCAGTTTGCCGAGCTGATCGAGAGTATCCGTGAAAGCGGACAGCAGGTCCCAATCCTCGTCCGCCCGCATCCCGAGCACGAAGGGCGTTTCCAGGTCGCCTATGGCCACCGTCGTCTGCGCGCTGCTCAGGCGCTCGGCGTGGAGGTCAAGGCGCTGGTGCGCACGCTGAGTGATGATGAACTGGTGGTGGCCCAGGGCAAGGAAAATGCCGAACGCCGCAATCTGTCGTTCATCGAACGGGCGCTGTTTGCCAAGACGCTTGCGACGCGCGGTTTCGACCGCAAGCTGATCGGCGATGCGTTGGCGGTGCAGAAGTCTGAGCTGTCTCGCCTGATCCAGGTCGCGGACGGTCTGCCGGACATGGTCATTCGTGCGATCGGCCCTGCCCCGAAAGCGGGTCGCGATCGCTGGATGAAGATGGTGGAACTCCTGTCCGCGAAGGCGGCCATGCAGCTGGCGAGCGACGAGATCACCCAGGAGAGTTTTCGGACTGCAGACAGCGACCGGCGTTTCGAACTGTTGTTTGGCCGTCTGGCACAGCCGGTTGCAGCGGCCAGGACAATCAACGAGCCGCTCCGGCTGACGGCCGAGGATGGCCGCAGCTTTGCTGAATACAGGCGACAGGGCCGCACGGTGAAAATCGATTTTGCCAAGGATGCTGACCCGGCGTTTTTGGACCAGCTGTCTGAGCTTTTGCGCAGCGCCTATGCCGCGCATGTCAAGACGAAACACTGAGATGAGGATGCCGCTCGGAAGGGCGGCCGTCTGATTCGACCGGTTGCCATTGGGATCAAGGGATGAACCCGGATGGCATCAGACAACGCGAAACCACGGAAAGGAAGCGCGGAGACAAGAAAAAAGGCCCCCAAAACGTCACGTTCCGGAAGCCCCTCTCCTATGTAGCAATCTGAGAGAATCACTTCCGACAGTCAAAGTCAAGAGTCGGCGGCATCCGATGCCGATCCGAGTGTGATTTCGTACGTCTGAACAGGCGTTTCCAAGGGCTCCTCTTGCCTCTTCAAAAGGGGAAATCATGATCGAGAGACTGGGAACGACGCCTTTCGGCGGCGGCCGGATGTCTGCGCGGCTTTTTGCCCGTCAGACCATGGTCGCGGAACGGCAGGGAAAACTGCGCGCTGGCGACGGCGGCAATGACACAGGCACGGCCGACAAGTGGCAGCTGCTGCGGGCGCTTACCGAGGCGCGCGAGCATTTCGACCTGAGTGACCGTGCAATCGGGCTTCTGGAAGCGCTTGTGAGTTTCACCACGGAACGCACGCTCGACGGCAGCAAGCCGATCATCGTGTTCCCCTCGAACCGCGAATTGTCGATCCGCGCCCGTGGTATGGCGCCGGCCACTATTCGCCGTCATCTTGCAGCTTTGGTTGACGCCGGCTTGCTCTTCCGTCGCGACAGCGCCAATGGCAAACGCTACTGCCTGCGCGGCGATCATGGGGACGTGGAAGAGGCCTTTGGCTTTGATCTGGCACCGCTTGCGTTGAAAGCGACGGAGATCCATGCGCTGGCTGAGACTGTGCGTGCCGAAGCCAAGGCACTGCGCCAGCTCCGCACAGAGGTGACGCTGCACCTGCGCGACATATCGAAGATCATCACGGCGGCCCTGGAAGAGGCCCGTACGGGCGATTGGGAAGGCATGCTTCTGACATTTCAATCGATGTCCTTCGCAGCGCTTCCGCGCAAGGCCCAGCCAGACGCACTCCGAACACTTCGCGACCGCTTGGCAACGTTTCGCCTTGAGGTGGAAAATGCTTACCTTTCAAGTCTTTCCGAAGAAGAAATGAGCGCCAATGACCATCACAGCGAGCGCCACTATCAGAATTCAAACACAGACCTACCATTTGAATTAGGCGGCAAAGAGTCAAAGAAAGAGGCGGAAGCCGAGACCTCAAGGCAGGAGGGGGCGGAACGCCAGGAAAGGCGGGTGGCGGTCAGTCTCGACCGATTGCGCAAGGTTTGCCCGCAGATCGGTGACTATTGCCCGGGCGGAATGCGCGGCTGGCAGGATCTGCTGAATGCGGCGGATCTGGTTCGTTCCATGCTCGGGGTCTCCCCGGATGCCTGGGCGAAGGCGAAGAAGGCGATGGGGGAACAGGCGGCGGCGATCGTGATTGCCTTGATGCTTGAACGTGCGGAAGAAATTCGGTCGCCTGGCGGTTATCTTCGTGATCTGACGCGCAAGGCAGAGCGCTCGGCCTTCAGTATTCTGGCAATGTTGCAGGCGCTCGAACGCCACAAGGATTGAGATGGATGTTTACCGGCGTTGACGGCTGTCAACGATTTCAAGAACGATGACGCTGCGATTGGCTGGATGAAAAAGACGGACATGGACGATATTCCCACCTCCGATGAGGTACCGACAGCCCGGATGCTGACATGGGTGCGGAATTCAGCGGCCTATCGGCTGGCGCGCCGGATGATGACTGAGAAAGAATTGGCGGACGCTATTCGTCGCAAGGCAAAGAGCAAGTTCGAGGACATCACGGAGGCGCAGATAGCGGCTCTGGCAGAGGCGGCAATCGCCTTTGGGCGGTCGATGAGCGCGCTGGATGATCGTGCCTATGCCGAGATCCGCGCGGGCTCGGCGGCCCGTGGCGGTAAGTCGAAACGTGCGGTTGCCCGCAAGCTTTCGGAAAAGGGGGTAGAGGCGGTAATCATCACGGAGATCCTCGCCGAACAGGATGATCTGCGGCCGGCGGTGGTCTATGCCCGCAAGAAGGCGTTCGGACCATTTCGACGGGTTCCTGCCGATGAAAAACAGGTGAACCGCGAAATGGCGTCGTTTGCGCGGCAGGGTTATGGTTTCGACCTGATCCGACGCGTGCTGGACATGTCGCGAGACGACGCGGAAGAGGTGCTGGGCTCTTGAAGCCGGGGCGATGCGCTCAATCCAGTGAGCGCTGCAACATGCCAAAGAGATCGCGTGGGTCGTCGGGATCGGCGATCAGGTCGATCTCCTGGAAGAGTTTTGTGCCGCGGATCCGTTCGCGGACAAAGCGCAAGGCGGAAAAATCTTCGATGGCGAAACCGACGCTGTCGAACAGCGTGATCTGCGTCTGGCCGGATCGGCCAGTGGCTTCCCCGTTTACAACTTGCCAGAGTTCGGTCACCGGATAATCCGGCTCCATCTGCTGGATTTCCCCTTCGATCCTTGTCTGCGGCGGATATTCGACAAAGGTCGAGGCGCGGCGCAGGATATCCGGATGCAGCTCGGTCTTTCCGGGACAATCACCACCGATGGCATTGATGTGCACGCCGGCGCCGACCATGTTGTCGGTCAGGATCGTCGCATACTGCTTGTCGGCCGTGCATGTTGTGATGATCTGGGCGCCTTCGATCGCGGCCTGGGCATTGTCGCAGATCACGACGTCAAGGCCTCGTCCCTCAAGGTTCCGTTTGGTCTTTTCACTGGCCCGGCGGTCTATATCGAAAAGGCGCACCGTGGTGATGCCGAGTACCGCCTTCATTGCGATCGCCTGGAACTCTGCCTGGGCACCGTTTCCGATCATCGCCATGGTGGTGGAGCCCTCAGGCGCCAGGTGGCGGGCGGCCATGGCGGAGGTTGCTGCCGTTCGCAGCGCCGTCAGTAGCGTCATTTCGGTGAGGAGAACCGGATATCCGGTCGACACTTCGGCAAGCAGACCAAAGGCTGTGACGGTCTGCAGACCGTGGGCCATGTTCTTGGGGTGGCCGTTCACATATTTGAACGAGTAGATTTCGCCATCTGAGGTTGGCATCAGCTCAATCACGCCTTCGCGGGAATGGGAAGCAACCCGAGGCGTCTTGTCGAAGAGAGCCCAGCGCCGGAAATCAGCCTCTATGACATCGGTCAGTTCGCAAAGCAGGGTTTCGAGCCCGATATGGTGCACGAGCCGCATCATGTTTTCGACGCTGACGAAGGGAACGAGAGCTTTTTCTGAAGGCGCTGGCGCTGTCATGGTCCACCGGTTGCAGGAGGGATCTACGGCTCAGTCTAAGCAGGGCTGTGTTTGCCCGAAACGTCGAAAATCTATCAGTCTGATGGAGCTTTTGACCAAAGTGAGAGCTTGGTCTTTGCAACCTGCTTGGCGATACATGCAAAAAGGCGACCCGTAAGCCGCCTTTCTTTCGTGTCTGATGATTGTATGTGCCCTTTGTGGCTACTTGAACAGACTGGGGAGCCAGAGGGAAAGACCGGGAATGAAGGTCACGGCCATCAGAACGGCGATACTGGCGCCGAAGAAGGGCCAGATCGTCTTCATCGCTTCTCGGATGGTGATTTTGCCAACTGCGCAACCGACGAAGAGAACCGTGCCGACCGGCGGCGTATTGAGGCCGATCCCGGCATTCAAGATCATGATCACGCCGAAATGCACAGGGTCGATGCCGAACGCCTTGACGACCGGGAGAAAGATCGGCGTGGAGATGATCACCATCGGTGCCATGTCCATGAAGGTGCCGAGGATCAGCAGGATGACGTTGATCATCAGGAGAACGATGATGGGATTGTCGGAGACGGCGGAGATGGCTGCGACCAGCAATTGCTGGACCTGAAGAAAAGCCATCAGCCAGCCGAAGGCGGCGGCGGTGCCGATGACCAGGAGCACCATCGCCGTTGTGCGCACCGCACCAAGCACGGCCTCCAGGAAACCTTCCCAATTGAGCTCGCGATAGACGAAGAGTGCAACGAGGAGGGCATAGAGAACGGCAATGCAGGAGCTTTCCGTGGCCGTGAATATACCCGAACGAACGCCACCGAAGATGATACCGATCAACAGGATGCCGGGGAGGGCCGCGAGCAGGTAATAGCCGACCTTGGCGAAGCCGGGAAAGGGCTCCGAGGGATAGCCGCGCCGGACGGCGACGATATAAGCGGTCACCATCAGTGCCGCAGCCAGAAGCATGCCGGGAATGATGCCGGCGGTGAAGAGATCGGCAACCGAGACATTACCGCCGGCCGCGATCGAATAAAGGATCATATTGTGCGACGGCGGAATGAGGAGGGCGATGATCGCGGCATTGACGGTGACATTGACCGCATAACCCCGATCGTAGCCACGGGCTGCCATCTGCGGGATCATCAGGCCACCGACGGCGGAGGCATCGGCCACGGCCGAGCCGGAAATGCCGCCGAAGAAGGTGGAGGCGACGATATTGACCTGACCGAGGCCACCGCGAAGGTGACCGACGAGACCGGCCGCAAACCGAATGAGTCGCGTCGCGATGCCGCCGCGCACCATCAGGTCACCAGCAAAGATAAAGAAGGGGATCGCCATCATCGCGAAGACGTTCATCCCCGAATTCATCTGCTGGAAGACGACGATTGGCGGCAGACCGAGATAGATCACCGTGGCAAGCGAGGAGATGCCGAGGCAGAAAGCGATCGGCATGCCGATCATCATGAGGAGGGTGAAGCTGCCGAAGAGAATGGTATAGGCCATCACGCTGCCTCCTGAACTACGATAGAGGCTGCAGCTTCTTCGCCGAGTGCTACGTTGACGAACCGTTCCAGGGCGAAGATCGCAATGACGGCGCCACCGACGACAAGAGGCACGAAATCCATGCCGCCAGGCCACCCGAGAACAGGTATCGTGGCCGTCCAAGTGCCCGCAGCAAGCAGCACGCCGTAATAGCTCATGGCTGCACCGAACAGGACAATCAGGCCGAGACTGGTGAGATCCATCAGCTTCTGGATCGGCTCCGATGCACCATGCCGGATGAAATCAAGACCGAGATGCACACTTTCGCGAACACCGACGGCTGATCCCAGCAGGATGAACCAGGCCATCAATTGCAGGGACAGCGGTTCGGACCAGCTCGGCGTATCATTGAGCACATAGCGGCCGAAGATCTGCCAACCGATGATCAAGGTCATGACGACCAGGCCGGTTGCCGACAGATAGAGACAAAACTGGCTGAGACGCTCGAGCGCCGGCCGTATCGCGCGCAGAAAGGGCAACATGGAACCTCCGAAATTCAAACACCGGCGAAACGGGCCGGCCGCAATCGACATGCGGTCGGCCCGTCAGGTCATTTGACGGCGCGGACACGCTCGACCAGTTCCTTCATCTTCGGATCGGTGATGAACTTGTCGTAGACTGGCTGCATGGCGGCGGAGAACTCGGCCTTGTCGACCTTGATGATGTTAGCCCCAGAAGCGCGGATTTTCTCTTCCGATGCTTTCTCGCGGGCCTGCCAGAGTTCGCGCATCTTGCCGACCGATTCCTTGGCGGCTTCGCGGAGGACCTTCTGGTCTTCCGGCGTCAGCTTGTCCCAGGTGATCTTCGAGATGGCGAGGATTTCCGGCGTCAGCGAGTGTTCGGTGAGCGTGTAATTCTTCGCGACTTCGAAGTGGCGCGAGGATTCATAAGAGGGCCAGTTGTTCTCGGCGGCATCGACGACGCCTGTTTCCAGCGAGGAGTAGACTTCGCCAAAAGGCATCGGGGTTGGGTTGGCACCAAAGGCTTCCATCATCGCGATCCACAGATCCGACTGCTGGACGCGAACCTTCATGCCAGAGAGGTCTGCCAGTTTTTCGATCGGCTTTTTGGTCGAATAGAAGGAGCGCGCGCCGGAATCGTAGAATGCGAGCCCAACCAGACCATGAGGTTCGAAGGCAGCAAGTACTTCATCGCCAATCTCACCATCGACAACCTTGTGCATGTGATCGGTGTCCCGGAACAGGAAGGGCAGACCGAAGACGACGGTTTCCGGCACGAGATTGTTGAAGGGCGCGCTGTTGACGCGGTTCATGTCGATCACGCCGAAACGGGTCTGCTCGATGGTGTCCTTTTCGGTGCCGAGCGTGGCGTTGTTCATCACCTGAATGGTGATGCGGCCATTCGTCTTTTGCGAGACAAGCTCACCCATGAACTTCACCGCGTCGACGGTCGGATAGCCATCCGGGTGAATGTCGGCCGAACGCAGGGTGATTTCCTGGGCAAACGCGGCGCCTCCGGCCAGCGACAGGCTCATTGCGAGCCCGAACAGTGCAGTTTTCTTCATTGCCTTCCTCCTCCTTGTTGTGCCGCCGGAACCTCCCGTTCCCGCGGTTTTGACCGGTCGGCTAGAGCTTGCCTCCAGCCTTCAGACCGAACAGTTCTTCCGGATTGTCGATGAGCGCGAGGTGTCGGGCCTCCTCGCCCGAAAACCAGCTCAATACGGTGTCCGTGAGTGCAGCGTCGTCCGGATAATCCGCCTGGCTGCGGGCCAGATTGTGCGGCCAGTTGCTGCCCCAGACGATCCTTTCGGGCGCATGGGCGGCAAGGCTGCGGGCAACAGCGGCGACATCGGCGAAATCTGGCCCACCGGTCTTTGACGACTCGTAGGCTCCAGCGAATTTGAACCAGCAATTTCCACGGTCGATCAGCCGTTTGGCGGCAGCCACCTGAGGGCTATCCGGCGTCACGCCACAGAAGAACTTGCCGTGATGATCGAGAACCCAACGCGAGCGGATCGCGGACAGCTTCTCTTCATGCTCAAGAATATTGCTGCCGTCGAACTGGACTGCGACCATCCAGCCGCGGCTTTGAGCGATCGCGTCGATCTCCTCAAGCTTGTCTAGGCCGGCTGCGCCACCCGGAAGATCCATGACGCGGGCACCGACGACGCGGGCGGCAGACAGTGCATCCAGTTCCTCTTCGCTCGTCTGTCTATCGACAGCGGCGATGCCCCAGGCGATGTCGCCGAAGTCGTGCAGGCAGGCGAGAAGATTGGTATTGTCAAACTGATGCGCATTGCCTTGGGTAACGATCACCCGGTCGATGCCGATCCATTGCATGAAGCGACGATACTGTTCCGGCGTCGGCAGATCGCCGACAGGAAGGGGCGGGCCGCCTTCGATCGCCGGATAACCCGGCAGATAGGCATGCATCTGGGTATCGATTGCGCCCTTTGGCAAGCGGACCGCCGGCTTGTAGCCGCTTGTAGGACGATGCAGGCTCATGGCTCGTCCCTCATCCTGAATTCAGACAGCGCATCGCGATTGATGTCGATGCCGAGCCCCGGACCATTGGGAATGGCGACCACGCCGTTTTCATGTTCGAGCGGGCGCGTGACCACGGCCTGACGGAAGGGATTATCGGTGCGATCGAATTCGAGGATCGGCTCGATCGGATTGACCCTGACAGGGTCCGGCACCATGGCCGCGATGAACTGCAGGGCAGCGGCGATGTGGACGGCCGTGCCCCAGACGTGCGGAACGACACGCACGCCGTGAAGGGCCGCGAGATCGGCGACGCGCTTTGCCTCGGTAAATCCGCCGACGCCCGCCAGATCCGGCTGGACAATGTCGACGCAGCGGGTCTCTATCGGCTCCTTCATGCCCCAGCGACTATGCCAGGTCTCGCCACCCGCAACAGGGATCGGCTGTTTAGCCCGGACTTCGCGATAGGCTGCAAGTTGCTCGGGCACGACCGGTTCCTCGAACCAGTCCAGACCGTAGTCGGCAGCGCGGCGGCCAAATTCGATTGCTTCAAGCACGCCGTAGCCGTGATTGCCGTCGGCCATCAGCCGCATGTCGGGGCCGGCAGCCTCACGGGCTGCCTTGATCACGCGGAGATCTTCCTCGACACCGAAGCCAACTTTGATCTTCGAGGCGTGAAAGCCTTGCGCGCGATAGAGCGCGATGTCGGTTGCATTATCCGCGACCCGGTCGACACCGTCACGCTTGAAGCTGCCCGTCGCATAGGCCCGGACGCTATCGCGGAAACGGCCGCCGAGCAGGATCGACACAGGCGCACCGAAATGCTTGCCCTTGATGTCCCAAAGCGCGATATCGATGCCAGAAAGGGCGGTCAGGGTCAGACCACGCTGTCCCTGGTCTCGGAGCGCATTGTAAAGAACCGCCCAGACCTTTTCGGTCTCGAGCGGGTTCATACCAATCAGCCAGTTGCGGTAGGCGGCAACGACTGCCGCGTTGGGCCGGGCGGGGCCGAGGCATTCCCCCCAGCCAATCAGACCATTGTCACACTCGATCTCCACCAGAACATGTGCCCGCCGGTCAAAGCGCATCGAAGCGCTCTGGAATGGAACGGCGAGCTTGTGTTCAAGCAGATGGGTGCGGACGTCGACAATCTTCATATCAACGCTTCCAGCGGTCGATGAGCTGCGCCATCATCTCTTCTTCCTCGCGCGTCAGGTCGTCGAGCGGCGGACGGACCTTGCCAGCGGCAAAGCCCTGCAAGCGTACACCGGCCTTGACGGCTGAAACGGCGTAACCCTTGCGACGGCTGCGGATCGCCATGAACGGATAGAAGAAGTCCTTGAGGATCTCTTCGCAGCGGCTGCGGTTTCCGGCGCGCAGCGCCTGATAGAACTCGACGGCAAGACCCGGCACGAAGTTGAACACGGCGGAGGAATACGTGGTGAATCCGGCACCGAGATAGGCTTCAGCAAAGAGTTCGGCCGTCGGCATGCCGCCGAGATAGGTCAGGCGGTCGCCCATGGTGGCAGTAATCTGTCGCACAAGGCCGATATCACCCGTGCCGTCCTTGAAGCCGACGAGGTTGGGGCATTCGTCGCACAGGCGCTGTAGTGTTTCGACGCTGAGCACCGAGTTGTCACGGTTATAGACCATGACGCCAATACCGATCGACTGGCAGATGCGCTTTACATGCTGGTACATGCCTTCCTGCGGGGCATCGATCAGGTAATGCGGCAGAAGCAGGATACCGTCGGCGCCTGCTTTCTCAACCGAGCGGGCGATTTCGACGGCAATATCGGTTCCGTAGCCGCAGCCGGAAACAATGGCCGTGTCACCGGCGGCCTCTTTGGCAGCCTTGACGATTGTCGGGATTTCGGCCGGCGTCAGCGAGAAAAACTCGCCGGTTCCGCCGGCGGCGAAGAGCACCGGGGCGTCGAAGCCGGAGAGCCAGCCAACATGCTCCTGGTAGCTGGCAGCCGCGAAACGGCCTTCGTCATCAAAATGCGTGACCGGAAAGGAAAGCAGCCCGGCGCCGAGCGCGGTCTTGATGTCTTGCGGCGTCATGATCTTAATCCTCCTTGGTCATGCGAACCAAGTTGTCATACATGTCGCGGCAAAATCTGTCAATTGTTATCGTACAGGCTGGCGTTGCTCGCGCAAAAGCGCCCTGTAGCGGCTCTGGCTACCGCGCAGATGGCGGCGCATCGCCTCGCGGGCGCGCTCCTCGTCACCGGCTGAAATCGCGTCAACGATCTCGCTGTGCTCGGCGTCTATGAGCCGGAGATAGGCCGTCTGGTCATCCTCTCTGTCTTCATCTCGTAAAGCGGCACGGGGAATGACATTGCGGCCGATCATCGCCAGGAATTCCCGAAAACGCGGATTGTTGGTGGCCTCGGCAATGGCAAGATGCAGAGCAAAGTCGGCCTCGGTTGTCGACTGACCGGCCTCAAGACAGGCCATGACGGCAAAATGCCGCTCGTGAATGACTTCTTCCTGCGCCGGTGACCGACGCAACGCCGCAAGCCCTGCAGCTTCCACTTCGACGGCGGTCCGCAGCTCAAGAAGCTCGATCATCGAGGATACTCGGGCCGGATCGATGGTTCCGAGGCGCAGCGGTGGTGGAGGCGCCTCGACGGGCTGCAGCACAAATACGCCTGCTCCCTGGCGCGCTTCGACCAGTCGGTCTGCCCTGAGCGCAGCAATCGCCTCGCGCACGACGGTGCGGGAAACGCCATGGGCTTCCGAAAGCTGTGCTTCGCTCGGCAGCTTGCTGCCGGGCGGAAACTGTCCCGCAGCGATTGCCTTTCGCAAGTTGTCACCGAGCCTTTGGGTCAGCGTCCCCGATCCCGCCTCGATCTTGCCCTGCTGCGCCATGTCGCCCCCTTGCCGGTCTTGTTCAAGCGGATATTCATAAGCTCGTCTGTCAGGTTTGCAATGGCTGCTGGCATTCAACCCATCCCCTTGACTGGATATCCGTTGCCTGTATGACAAGTTGACGAGATCTTGAGGAGGAGTTCGGATGAAGCGTCTGTTGCTGACGGGAGCGGCCGGAGGACTTGGCAGTGCGATGCGCAGCCGGTTGAAGGGTCTGGCGGAGGTCATCCGGGTCTCGGATATCGCCGAACTGGGGGCAGGGGCAGCGCATGAAGACGTCATGCAATGCGACCTTGCCGATCGCGCCGCAGTCGACCGGCTGGTCGAAGGCTGTGACGGCATCATTCATCTTGGCGGCATTTCGGTGGAGGACAAGTTCTCCAGGATCATGTCCGCGAACATCCTCGGCCTGCACAATCTCTATGAGGCCGCCCGGGCGAACGGCATGCCGCGCATTCTCTTTGCCAGTTCGAACCACACGATCGGCTTTTACCGTCAGGATGAATATCTTGACCATGAGATGCCCTTCCGGCCGGACGGACTCTATGGCGTGTCGAAATGTTTCGGTGAAGCGCTGGCCCGCATGTACTTCGAAAAATTCGGTCAGGAAACGGCGCTGGTTCGCATCGGCAGCTGCATGGAGAAGCCGAAGAACCATCGCATGCTCTCCACCTGGATGAGCTACGACGATTTCCTGTCGATGATCCAGTGCATCTTTCGGGTGCCGCGCCTCGGCTGCCCTGTGATCTGGGGCTGCTCGGACAATGACAGCCGCTGGTGGGACAATTCCCACGTCTCCTATCTCGGCTGGCGCCCGAAGGACAATGCCGAGCGTTTTCGCAGCGAAATCGACGCCACGGTGCCTCGCCCGGCCGTTAATCATGCGACGGCCGTCTACCAGGGCGGGCCCTTCATTCTGGATCCGGTCTTTCCAGAAGAGTGATCATCGTCGACGGAAGCTTTGCCAAGTAATGTGTTCTGACCTCCGCGCGGTGGCTTGGCGAGGGGGCGGGAAGGGTGTGGCTTTCAAAACCATGGGTTTTGATGAGGGTTTCTCACTGCACCACATAAGTGCTGCTGAAAGCTGCGACAATTTGAGTAAAATACCGAAATAGCACAGTTTTTCAGCCTGAAGTTAACCCATTTTTCAATAATGGTCTGTCGAAGCATAACCCGTTATATCGACAGGGTTAAGAAAGCGTTGCGCTTACCCCGGCCCCAGATTTAACTGCGGTCAACTTGTTAAGGGGTGAGTTACCATGTCCATCGAAGATCCGCGTCTGTCCAGCATTGACAATACTTCCGCCGGTGAAGACTTCGCCGAGGCGGTCGAGCAGCATCTGGGTTTCACCGGCGAGGCCGATGACGGTATCGAGCTCGCCCAGGCTGAAACGCCGAATGCGCCGAAGAGCGAGCGCCTGCCAACCGAAGTGCCGACCGAGACGGCAGCTGCCGCCATCCCGACGCAGGTTGTGCCAGACACCAAGAATGTCGTGACCCTGCCGGCCACGGTTGATCTCGACAATGTTGAGTTCAAGGTCGAAGGTGCCGATCTGGTCCTCGTCCTCGCCGACGGTACGGAAATCATCGTCCAGGGCGGCGCGGCCAATATCCCGACTTTCGTCATCGGCGAAGTCGAACTGCCGCAGGTCGTTCTCTTCGCGGCGCTCGAGGACAGCAACATCAACGTCGCGGCTGGCCCCGACGGTTCCTATTCGGCCAGTGGCCAGTCGCCCAGCAATGGCGGCGATTTCAACGACAGCCCCTTCGGCGACGGCTTCGGCGAACGTGGCCTGATTGATCTGCTCGGCGACACCAGCTTCGGCGATGAGCAGCTCGACGGTGAGATTTTGGGCGATGGTGCGCCGTCGATTGATGCCCCCCTGACGGTGGCATTCGAGTTTGATGAGGCCGTGATCGCCGATAACCTTGAGGGCAATGAAAGCTTCAGCGGTGTTCTGCCCTTCAATCCGGGCCCAGACTTCGGCACGATCACGGGCATCGGCTTTGTCGGTGCAGGCAATGTGGCAGAGACCACTCAGGGCGGCGATGGTTCCGCAACGGCGCTGTCGTTGACTTCCGGTGGTTTGCCAATCGTTATTCGCACCTTCCCGGCTCCGTCTGATGGTACCGACCTGTCCTTTACGGCGCTGCAAGGCGTCGTGGTGATCGATGGCGTAGATCAGGTTGTCTTCGAAATCCGAATCGACAATCGCGAGACGGGTGAATTCACCTTTGAACTGATCGGACAGCTTGATCATCCGGATGCACCCGCAGGCGGTTCCGAATCCGATCTCGAAGATCTGCTGCGGTTGGGCTTCACCTATACCGTGACCGACTTAGACGGTGATAGTGTCACGGGCACCTTCGACATCGACGTGAAGGATGACGCAGTCAGCTTCGGCACGCCTGACACCAAAGGCGTGGATGAGGACTTTACACCTTGGGGCAATGGCGACGTTGACACGGGCGGCCAGGGTGAGGGCGGCAGCGACAACGAGCAGTACCGGATGGAGAAGGAAGAATTCTCCTATCCTGAAGTGTCTGGTTCGCTTGGGATCAACTGGGGTGCGGACAAGGGCAATGCAGAGGTCGATGGCGGCCTGACCGGTGTTGCAAATGACCGTGGCGTCGCTTTTACCGCCGCAGATATTGACGCTCTGGAGGACCAGAATCTGACCTCCGACGGTGTAGCACTCGTCTACAAACTGGCGGATGATGGCACGACACTGATTGCTTACAAGCTCTACAGTGATGGGGGTGAAGAAAAGCGCCTGGCGAATGTTTCTTTGGTTGATGGCGAGGAGATTAACGGGGAAGTCGTTTTCACCGTAAGCCTCTCGGACGTGGATTCCGGTTCATATACTTTCACGCTCAAGGGCAATCTCGATCACAAGATCAGTGGTGACAGCCCGGCTGACGAAGAAGACCTGTCGATCAAGTTCCAGTTTACTGCGCAGGATGCAGACGGCGATACAGCGACATCCTCCTTCACCGTGAACGTCAATGACGACAGCCCGATCTTCTATGCCGACCCGGAGAGCAAGAATCTCGACGAGGAAAACGTTGTCCAACTTGGCGGCAACGACGGCGACAGCTACAAAAATGGGTACGATCTCGGTGTTGAGGACGACAACGGATACGATGACGAGTCTCGCGGCGGCCGCTCTGTCAATGGCCAGCTGTACATTGGCTGGGGCGCTGACGACAACAACGACTCCACGTCTGTTGCGGATCGGTCCGTCGTTTTCACTGGCATTGGTTCGGGCGAAGGCTTCGAAAACGGCAGCGCTATTGAGGTTTCCCAGCTCGATGCCGAGGGCACTACCGAACTGACCCACAACGGCGAAACTGTGCGGATGTGGCTGTCGGAAGACGGCACGACCCTGTACGGCTATGTTGGTGAGGTGGTCGAAGGCGGCCCGTCGCAGTCGCAGCTGGTCTTCTCCGTGTCGCTTAGCGACAATGGGAGTGGTTCTTACGTCTTCACGCTCTATCAGAACCTCGACCACGCGTTCGAGGGCCGCGAAGACGACATTCGCATCAACTTCCAGATCAAGGCGACCGACAGCGATGGCGATAGCGCCACTGCGAATTTCAGCGTCGACATTGATGACGATGCCCCGGTTGCGAGCAACGTGACGGCCTCGACCGTGCTTGACGACGAAGCGCAGTCTCTGTTTGCGGGTAACAATTCGCCGGCTGACGACGTCGCCAATGAACTGAAAGCAACGGGCGTTGCCGGTTCGCTGTTCACGGCAGGTGCTGATGGCGTAAAGTCTGTCGAGATCACGGGCGGCGCATTCAATGTGATCTTTGCAGAAGGCGGTTTTGCCAAGTCGGAATCCGTCACCTGGGGTGCTGGCGACAAGTCTGAAGACGGCACGACGACGTTTACAGCGACAAGCACGCATTATCCAAATGGCGCAGCCGTTCTGATCATCAAGGCGGATGGGTCGTACAGTCTTGAGCTGAAGGCGCCGGTTGCACACACAGCTGCGGGTGAAGACAACACCGAGATTTCGGTTGGCTTCACCGTCACGGATGGTGATGGCGATACAGCTTCCGGCACACTGGTGGTGACCGTTAATGACGACGTTCCGGTTGCGACACCGATCGTCAACGCCCCCACAAAACTCGACGACGAGGCACAGTCGGTGTTCCCCGGCAATGATGGCTCGAACATCTTCAAAGATGCGACAGATGCCAATCCGAACTACAAGGTGGCCTCCGGCAACGCAGGTGCTTTGTTCACGGCAGGTGCGGATGGCGTCCAGGCAATCTCTGTCGTAGCTCCGACCTTCTCCGTTATCTTCAAGGACACACTCGGCTTCGCGGGCCAGGAAGTCGTCACTTGGGGTGAAGGTCAGGTCCAGGCGGATGGCACGGTGACCTTGGTCGCGACCAGTGCGCATTATGGTGCGCCTGATGGCGCCGCAACGCTGGTGATCGGTGTCGACGGCTCCTACAAGCTGACCCTGAACGCGCCGGTCGTTCATTCGACCAGCTCCTCCTTCACCGAGGAAGACAAGACCCTGAGCTTTGAAGTGACTGTCACCGATGGCGATGGCGA
This sequence comes from Rhizobium sp. G187, assembly GCF_051549525.1. Taxonomy (NCBI): domain Bacteria; kingdom Pseudomonadati; phylum Pseudomonadota; class Alphaproteobacteria; order Hyphomicrobiales; family Rhizobiaceae; genus Rhizobium; species Rhizobium sp. G187. The sequence continues at coordinate 56,964 of NZ_JBPUGM010000005.1, read as the reverse complement.
CAAGGCGACGAGCTCACTGAATGTGACCGTTGATGACGATACGCCTGAGCCGGTGATCTCCATCGAGGTTGCGTCCAAGGTCCTCGACGATGAAGCTCAGTCGACATTCACGCCGACCAATCCCGGCGGCGTCCTGGATGTTCCGAATGAGAAAACCGTGTCTGGCGGCCCGGGTTCGCTGTTCAAGATGGGTGCCGACGGTTTGGCGGGCCTGTCGGTCGAACTTCCCAGTTTCGACGTCATCGCCAAAGGTAGCGACGGCTTTGCCAAGCAGGAATGCGTCACGTGGGGCCCGGCGGTTCGCAGTGAAGGCGGCGTGACGACTTATGTCGCGACATCGGCTGGCTATCCGAACGGGGCAGCTGTCCTGACCATCAAGGCGGATGGCTCCTATACGCTCGAGTTGAAGGCGCCAGTAGCGCATGATGGCTCCATTTTCCCGGAAAACAACGAAGTACTCGTTTTTGGCTACGCCGTGCGCGACGGTGACGGTGATGTTGCCGTTGGCCTGCTGAAGGTGCTCGTCAATGATGACACGCCGGTTGCGAAGGTCGTTTCGGATCTGGTCAAGCTGGACGACGAAGCCCAGACTTTGTTCCCGGGCAACAACGACCCAATCGACGGCGTGACAAACGCACTGAAGACGACGGGTATCGCCGGTTCGCTGTTCACCGCAGGTGCCGATGGCGTGTCGAGCGTTTCGATTTCCAATGGCGCATTCAAGGTAGTCTTCGCCGAAGGTGGCTTCGCGAGCTCGGAATCCGTCAAGTGGGGTCCAGGCGAGAAGTCTGCCGACGGGACGACGACATTCACCGCGACCAGCACGCACTACCCGAATGGGGCGGCCGTTCTGATCATCAAGGCTGACGGTTCCTATAGCCTCGAACTGAAGGCACCGGTTGCCCATACGGGATCTGGCGAGACCGACAACACGATCACTGTCGGCTTCACTGTGACCGATGGTGATGGCGACAAGGCCTCTGGCAAGCTGAACATTTTGGTCAATGACGACGTTCCGGTCGCCAACAGTCTGGTTTGGGCACGTGATCTGGACGATGAGGCGCAAACCCGCTTCACGCCCGTGAACTATGGCGGCCGTGACGATGAGTGGCCTAGCTATGGTCAGGCAAGCGGCTCTGCCGGCGCGCTGTTCAAGGCTGGCTCCGATGGCGTCGGATCGATCACGATCAATGCGGCATCGTTTGCTGTTCTTTGGAAGGACGGCGGTTTTGCAACGACGGAAACCGCGACCTGGGATGCTGGGGTTAAGGATACAAACGGCAATACGACATTCACCGCGACGGGCGCTGACTCGGACCAGGTGGCTGCGGTGCTGGTCATCAAGGCCGATGGTTCCTATACGCTGGAGATGAAGGCACCTGTGGTCCATGACCAGTCGTCTTCCTTCGAAGACGACAAGACGCTGTCGATCGGCTTCACCGTTACGGACGGTGATGGTGATACCGCCTCCGGTACCCTCAAGGTTTCGGTTGATGACGACACGCCGGAAGCCAATTTCCTTGTGGTCGAACGGACGATCATGGATGACGAGGCGCAGTCGCTGTTTACGCCCGTAAACTATGGCGGCTTCGGCGACGTCTTCCCGAGCGTTGCTAAGGTGACGGGCGAAAAGGGCGCTCTCTTCTCGGGCGGCGCTGATGGCGTGACCTATGTGAGGGTCGATGGTCCCGATTTCCGCGTAATCTACAACGACGGCGGTTTTGCCAAGACAGAAGACATCTGCTGGGTAGGTGGGAACCGCGACGGCAGTGGCAATACAGCCTATTTTGCTGTTGGCGATATCTCCGGCAAGGTTGCCGCGATGCTGGTCATTAATGCTGACGGTTCGTACAGCTTCGAACTGAAGGTGCCGGTTGCGCACAACTTTTCCTCATCTTCGCTGGAAGATACGACGCTCTTGCCATTCGCTTTCACGGTGATCGACGGCGATGGTGACAAGGCATCGGGCTACCTGAAGATCGCGGTGAACGATGATATGCCGGTGGTCCAGTCGGTGGTTAATGCCTCCACCACGCTTGATGATGAGGCGCAGACGCTCTTTGCGGGCAACGAACTTCCCGCAGATGGTGTCGCCAACGCGTTGAAGGCGACGGGCATCGCCGGTTCGCTGTTCACCGCAGGCGCCGATGGCGTCAAGTCGGTCGAGATCTCCGGCGGTACATTCAATGTGATCTTCTCGGAAGGTGGCTTGGCCAAGTCTGAGAGCGTCAAATGGGGTGAGGGCGTCAAGTCCGCAGACGGGACGACGACATTCACCGCGACCAGCACGCACTACCCGAATGGGGCGGCCGTTCTGATCATCAAGGCTGACGGTTCCTATAGCCTCGAACTGAAGGCACCTGTTGCGCATACGGGATCTGGCGAGACCAATAACCCGATTACGATCGGCTTTACCGTGACGGACGGTGACGGCGATAAGGCGTCTGGAACCCTGACTGTCAACGTAAATGATGATGTTCCGGTTCAGGCCGCAACGCCGCTGAACCTCGCTGTCGATGAGGACGGTCTGCCAACCGCCGCTCTGGATACCGACAAGTCGGGTGAAGTCATGCCGACGGGCTCTGCAGTCGCTAGCGGAACTGCCGGTGCGCTCCTGTCACTGTTCAATTTCGGCGCTGACGGTGCCAATGCATCGGGCGCGGTGTCCTTGATGCCGACGACGAAACCAGTTGACTCCGGACTGAACTCGGATGGCGCCGACGTCATGATCAAGGTCGCTGGTGATACGCTGACCGGCTACGTTGCCGGCACACCGGAGCGGGTCGTCTTCGAACTCAAGGTCAATAGTGATGGTTCCTACCGCTTCGAGCTGATGGACCAGATCGACCATCCGACGCTTGATGGCCAAGTAGGAGACAACACCGAGAACCTGACGTCGCTCGACCTGTCGCAATTCATCATCGGCAAGGATGGTGATGGGGATACGGCGACGCTTGATGCCGGCAAGCTGGTGATCGATATCAGAGATGACATTCCGTCCGTGACTTCGGAAATCGAGGCAGTATCGGTCAAAGCACCGGTCGGCGGCGAAGAAGTTGCGACCAAGGTTGCCAATTTTGTCCTCGTACTCGATACATCTGGCAGCCTCGATGCAAATCTCGCTTCTCTCAAGGCGCAGGTTCAGGATTTCCTGGGCAAGCTGGCTGACTCTGGTGCCAAGGACGTGCGCGTCCATATCGTCGAATTCGGCGATAGCGGCTCGGTCGTCGGGACTTACGACCTGATCGTCAACGGCGAGGAAAAGCCGACAGCCCTTGCGCAGGCGCTGAAGGACGTCGCGGAGCTTAATGACGACGGCAACACCAATTACGAAGACGGTCTCCAGCAGGCGCTGGAATGGATCGAAGGTGTGCCGGGCCAGAGCATTCAGGTTTCGCGCGTCATCGACGCTTTCGACGCCAACGACAACAATGGCAATCAGCAGTCTGGAAACAACGATACCGCTTATATCGTTGGCACAAACACGCAGCAGATCGCGTTGATTTCTGGCTGGATTTCTCCCGCCTCGGCCAATGGGCATCTCCAGGACGCAAGCGGCGATTTGACAAACGGCTGGGGTGTCGACCGCCAAGGCAACAACGACTATGGGACCGATATCGAGGCCAATGAAGTCCTGCGCGTCGATTTCGGTGCGTTCAATGACTTCGGCGTTGCCAATGGCTATAACAATGCCGGTAACTTCAACGGTGTTGCTGTCTCGTCTGCCGTCTTCACACTCGATAACGAGCGTAGCGGCGGTTCGACCGAATTTACCTATACGGTCTATTTTGTTGGCGGTGGCTCGCAGACCGCGACCGTGAATGTGTGGGGAGAAAACTACGCTCTCACCGTGAAGGGGCTTGACGCCAATGCGGGCAAGGAGATCGCCTATGTCGAGTTCTCGACCAGTGGAAACGGTCGCGGCGATGTCGACCTCGACTCCGTCGTCACCATGCCGGTCGCACCGGGTACGCTGCCGAACGCCGATGTCAACCAGCTGATTTTCCTGTCGGATGGCGAGCCAAACCGCACCAATACGGACAACCGGCCTGACATTGATGACGTACTCGATTCGATCAGCACCGAAATTGGGAAGATTGAAACGGATACGAGCGGGCCAGATCAGGCCTTCACGATCGAAGCATTTGGTATCAATGCCTCCACGGGTGGCTTGGTCGTTCTCGGCAAGGTTGAGGGCCCCGGTGGCAGCGCGTCGAATGTCACTGCGCCATCAGGCCTGACCGATGCGATGAGTGATGTTCTTGATAGCCTTGCTCCGACGCAGAGCAGCACATCAGCTTCCGCTTCGGTGAACTTCGACCTCGACGAACTCATCAAGGTCGGCGCTGACGAGGACATCTCCTTCGCGCTGAAGACCAATACCGATGGTTTGACCGCTCAGTCGCTTAAGCTCGGCGGCACCTTGATCACCTACAGCGTTGCCGGAAACGTGCTGACGGCGATGGCGGGAACGGAGAAGGTGTTCACGCTCTCGCTTTCCGGCGATGGTGCTGGCAGCTTCACGATCCTGAAGGCATTCGATGGTTCTGGCATTAAATCGATCGATTTCTCGTCGCTGATCCAGGCAACTGATGCCGATGGAGACACGATCTCGCTCGATGCTGGTAAGTTCGTCGTGAAGGTGGAACTGCCGAATGTCGAGCCGACCACCACCGATGCGGCTGTATCTGGAAACGAAGATACAGCGATCTTGGTCAATCTTTCCGGTTCGGACGTTGACGGCACGATTGCAGGCTATGTGATCAAGTCGCTGCCGGTGACAGGCACGCTCTACAGCGATGCCGACTTGACGCACGCGGTTCAGCTGGGCGACACGGTGACGAGTTCGGTCTACTTCAAGCCGAATGCGGACTATAACGGCCCTGCCTCCTTCACCTTTGCGGCGAAGGACAATCTCGGCCTTGTGGACCAGACGCCCGCTGTTGCCGTGATTACTGTAACTCCGGTCAACGACGCTCCAGTCGCAGTGGACGATGTGTTGGCGACTGACGAGGACATGCCCCTGGTGATCACGCTGGCCCAGTTGCTGGCGAATGATAGCGACGTTGACGGCGACAATCTGACGATCGTCTACGTGCGCACGCCGGTGAATGGAACCATATCGATCGAAGGCTCTAACATCATTTTCACGCCAACAGCCGAGTTCAGCGGAAAGGCAAGCTTCACGTATTCCGTTTCGGATGGAAAGGGTGGCTCTAAGGAGGCTGTTGCCACGATCAACGTGGCGGCGGTTAATGACCCTCCGACGACGGCGGATCGTTCGGCCTCTGGTGATGAAGACACAACGATTACGGTGAGCCTGGCAGGCGCCGGTTCTGACGTTGATGGCACGGTTGCGGGCTATGTGATCAAGAGTTTGCCGACGAACGGTACGCTCTATAGCGATGCCGACCTCACTCACGCGGTTCAGCTGGGCGACACGGTGACCAGTTCGGTCTATTTCCAGCCGGATGCGAACTTCAACGGGAAGGTCACATTTAGCTATGCTGCGACCGACGGTCAGCTTGAGGACGCGTCTCCTGCCAAGGCCACCATTACGATTAATCCGGTCAACGACTCTCCAGAGGCTGAGGACGACACGTTCACAACGTCCGAGGACAAGGCTCTTGTGTTGTCCGCGAGCCAGCTTCTGGGCAACGATAGTGATGTTGACGGTGATACGCTTCAGATAACGGGCGTGTCGAACGCAACGAACGGAAGTGTCGCTCTGGTTTCCGGGGCCGTCGTATTCACCCCCGCCCTCGATTTCTTTGGGACAGCGAGCTTTGAATACAGTGTTAGCGACGGTAAGGGTGGCACAGCAACGGCCACGGCCACAGTCACCGTGACGCCTGTCAATGATGCACCGACGATCGATGGTGATCTCAAGCTGTCCGTCGAAGAAGGGAGCAAGGTTACCGTCACGTCTGCTGATCTTGGCTTCAAGGATGTCGACGATACGGCGACTGACGTGACCTTCACGGTTTCTGGTGCGGTCAATGGAACTGTCCTGGTCAACGGAACAGCGTCCAATACCTTCACCGGGCAGCAACTGCTCGATGGAAAGGTCGAGTTCCTTCACAATGGAACTGAGACATCCTCCGGCTCGTTCCAGGTCAGCCTCGAGGACGGCAATGAGGATGTTTCGCCTGCTGCCACCGCGACGGTGACTCTGGCGGTTTCCCCGAAGAATGACGGATCTGCCTTGATCACTTTAACCAATGTCACCCAGACTGCGACGGCCCCGAAGGTCGGCGATGTCCTTCAGGTGACGCTCGGTGATGATCCCGATGGTGCGCCGTCGGGTATTGTTTACCAGTGGATGAGCAACGGCTCCCCTGTGGGAGGTAACAGCGCGACTTACACGCTGACCAGTTCCGACATCGGAAAGACGGTATCGGTTAAGGTCGTCTACACCGATGGTCAGGGCTTTGGCGAGAGTGTCACCAGCACTGCGACGGCTGCGGTTGTTCCGAACAATCTGCCGCCGGTGGCTGGGGATGATATTGTCATCACGAACCAAGACCCGGTCGACGTTCCAAAGTGGGCGCTGCTTCTTAACGACTCAGACAGCAATACTTTGGATACGCTGTCGATTTCCGGGGTTTCCAACTCAATTGGCGGTGTTGTTACCAACTCGTCCTCAAAGGTTGAGTTTAATGATGATCAGACCCGTGGCGGCTCTTTCGAATATACTTTGTTTGACGGATCAACGACCGATACTGCGAAGGTCACCATCGATCGGCAGAACGGCAACACGCTACAAGGTAAATCGACTTCCGAGATTCTAGTCGGTGGATCCGCTAATGAAACTCTGAAGGGCGCTGCTGGCAACGACGTGCTGCTCGGAAACGGCGGCAATGACGATATCTACGGCGACGAGGGACAGGATCGCCTCTATGGTGGCGATGGACAAGACTGGCTGCACGCGGATGCCAGCGATATCGTTATTGATGGTGGAGCGGATACCGATACGTTGTATCTGGATGCAAACTTCGCGAGCCTGACTGACGCTCAAATCGTTGGGGTTGAGAAAATTGAGCTAACTTCCGCTACTGATATCCTTAATCTGCAGAATCAGTCTGAGGGTTTCAGTATTTCGATCGATGGCGGCGTTGCAGATCAGTCGTGGGACATTACGCTTGGCAACAATGCTGAAAAGGATGAGATCGTTTTCAGTCACGGGACGGTTGGCAATGATCACGATAGCTTTGCCGTCGTGAAGAATTTCGACGCAGCTATTGATAAGGTTAGAGTGCTTCTCAACAATAACAATATATCCAGCGGATTCAGGGCAGTCGATGACTCTGGCAATCAAGTGAACTTGAATCCGAACAAGTTTTCCGACCAAATTCAGCCCGGAAACGTGATTGAAATCCTGGGAAGCCGCGTATCACCGGATCTGACAAAAGATGGGAGCGACGGCGCTATAGAAACGATCATCGCCAACGCCATTGGTGGGATGAAGGCGGGAACATACACGATCGTCGTGTACTCATCGATCAACCCGACCACTGCAGACGCGGGAGTCTATACGCTTACGTTGAGTGGCAATAAGATTGATCTGAAGTCTAACGATTTCGACCTTGAACATGTGATGACGCTAAAGGGCGTCGGCTACGGTAAGCTTGGTGCGACCAATTTTGCCGACCTGGCCGACCCGATCATCCTCGACCTCGACAAGAACGGCTTCGCCCTCTCGTCAATCGACACCGGTGTCAGCTTCGACATCAATGCCGATGGCAACAAGGACCAGATCGCCTGGACCAGCGACGATGGCATTCTTGCCTATGACGTTGATGGTAACGGCCTGATCGACAATGGCTCGGAAATCTTCACGCCTGACTTCAAGGGCGAGACGTTTGCCAGCGGCGTGGCGGCTCTCGCTTCGCTCGATAGCAATGGCGATGGCAAGATCGATGCGAATGATCAGGCCTTCTCGAAGCTGCAGGTCTGGGTTGATGCCGACAATGATGGTGTGAGCGATCAGGGTGAGCTTTCGAGCCTCTCGGATCATGGTGTTGCCAGCATTTCGCTCACCACCGACAATACCGGTGGTGTCGAGGATGGCCAGACGGTCTTCTCGGAAGGTTCGTTCACCTTCCTCGATGGCTCGGAAGGCGACTTCCTGGAAGTTGGCTTCGACACGATCTTCGGTTCGGATCTGTCTGATCCGCTGATCGTCACAGGCACCGATGGCAACGACGTGCTCCATGGCGGCATGGGCGAGGTGGTGATGACCGGCGGTGCCGGCGCCGACACCTTCGTCTTCGACGAGACGGCTCTGCATGAGCTCGACGTGGCCGACGTGATCACCGATTACAGCCTTTCGGAAGGCGACGTCCTCGACGTGTCCGCCCTTCTCGATACGCTGCTCGGCGAGCAGAGAAACGAAGCCGATGCTGCATCGCATGTGAAACTGAGCACCGACGGCACCGATACCACGCTCAGCGTCGACATGGGCGACAGTGGCTGGAAGGACGTCGTGGTCCTTGAAAACCACACCACAAGCGTCAAGGTCCTGTTCGACGACACGCATTCGGTCACGGTCAATCCGGACGTCCACGGCTGATCGGACCCATCTCAACAAACCAGGAAAGGGCCCCTCGCGGGGCCCTTTTTCTTTGTCGCAGATGGAAGGCTTCCGTGTCCTTGCAAGGTCCGGCGAAGAATCGGCTTTGTGATTTTAATCACCCAGCGAGCGTGTTCATTGTCGCTGACGGAAAGGTGTTGCCAAATGGCGACAGGGCGGTCGGAAACCGGTGTCATCTGTGTGCTGAAATGGCAAAGACGCTTGCAGGGTTAATGGGAGGCCCAAGGAAAAGGAATCGCGATTCTTGGGTTGATAAGGCAATGCAGGCGCTTGAGCTTCGAATTGAAGGTACAAATTTTCACGAGTCTGAGTGAATTTTTCCAATTAGTTTTGACAGATCAAAATTGGGTGCATCTTTTCGACACCGGGATAACACTTTCCAGTCACGAGGCGACCGGTATATAAGAACGCTGAATTAGATTTGGGCAGGGGCACTAAATTGTTTACAAAGAAGACATTGTTCGCGGCCTTGTATACCTCGGCGGCTCTTTCCATCTTGTCCCTGACGCCGGCCAGCGCGATGTCGCTGCAGGAAGCGGTACAGAAGGCGCTGACCACCAATCCGCAGATCTCGCAGGCGGTGGAAAACCGCGAGGCGGTCGAGTTCGAACTGCGCCAGGCGCGCGGCCTCTACATGCCGTCGGTCGATCTTGAAGCCAGCGCCGGCCGTCGCCGTCTGTCGAATGATAGCACGGGTACGCTGACCAGCGACTACGAGACCTTTTCCAACGCTGAAGTCGGATTGACCGTGACCCAGCGCCTGCTCGATGGCGGTGGTCGTCGGGCGCAGTTGGACCAGCAGGCCTCGCGCGTGGACAGTGCCTCTTTCCGCGTTCTGGACCGGTCTGAAACGGTGGCACTCCAGGTGGTTCAGGATTATCTCGAATATATCCTGCAGTCGAAGATTGTCGGCATCGCCAAGCAGAACGTCGATTTCCACGGCGGTATTCTGGGCGATATCAAGCAGGGAATTTCCGGCGGCGCGCTGACGGATGTCGACGCTCTCCAGGGCCGCGAGCGTCTCGATGCTGCCCGTGCCCGCCTGCGTGAAGCGCAGGAAGAGCTGGAGATGACAAAGATCCGCTTCCTGAAGACGGTTGGTGAGCCGATCACCAATGCGAAGATGCCGCCGTCGCTCGGCAAGTACATTCCGCGCTCGCTGCAGGATGCGATCGCAACGGCGAAAACCAACAACCCGCGGATTTACGCAGCTCGCGCTGACATTGATGCGGCGGATGCTGCCGTTCGCGGCGCCCGCTCCAACTATGCGCCGACGGTCGATCTCGAAGGCCGCGCCAGCGTCGGCAACGATGTCGGCTCAAGCCAGGGCAATACCAACGACGTGCAGGTGCGTGTTGTCGCCCGCTGGAACCTCTATCGTGGCGGCATCGACCAGGCCCGCGAGCAGGAACAGATCCGCCGTGCCAGCGAGCAGCGCTTCGCCTCCGACCAGGTTCACCGCGAAATCGAGGAATCGATCCGCTCTGCCTGGAACGAGCGTAGCAGCCGTGGCGAACTTTCGCAGATCCTCGGTTCGCAGTCGTCGCAGAATGCCAAGCTCGTCTCGTCCTATGGCGAGCAGTTCAAGATCGGCCAGCGCTCGCTGCTCGATGTGCTCGATGCGCAGAACACCCGCTTCAACACGGGTATCGTTGCTGAAACGGCCCGCTTTGCAGCCCTCTTCGCCGAGTACAAGATCCTGGCTGCATCCGGCTCGCTGTTGAAGTCGATGAACCTGAAGCCAGTCGGTCAGTCCGAGGCTTATGCACGCAACGAATTTTCCGTGAAGGCGACGCCCGACGGGGCTTACACCAAGCGGGATCCGCGGCAAAAGGCGGGCGTTCCGATGGACCTCCTGGCGCCGCTTCAGTAACCGTCCATCCGATAGGATGAAATGTTAAACTCATTGATCGACCCGGCGGGCACTCGTGCCCGCCTTAGCTTTCGTGGATCCTTCAAGGCTGTCGCCGCATACTACGGGCGGCCCACCTCCGACACTGTTCTGTTTTCCGGACTGCCCGACGAAATCGTCGAGTCGCTGGAGGCGGACGACGTGGAACATGTCGCCGAGCGCATTGGCCTGCAGGTTGTCAAAATCAGCCAGCGTGCCATCCGCGAGGGTGATTTCGATTGTCCTGCGATTGTTGCGCTGGAAGACGGCGGAACGCTCCCCCTTCTCGAAGTGAGTGAGGAGGGCGTCTACACGCTCGATCTGCGAGATGGTTCGCAGGCACTGAGGCTGAGCCGCGCCGAACTGGCGGCGCTGAAGCCACAATTCGCCTTCGGCTTCACGCTTTTCTATCGCAATGACGGCGAGGAGGCTCTCCTCGGTGAAGCGGAGAAGATCGAGAAGCGTCACTGGCTTCTGCGCGCGCTGATGCCTTACTGGCGCACCTATCTGCGGGTGGTAATCGCCGCGCTCTTCATCAACATCATCGCGCTCGCGTCACCGCTATTCACCATGAATGTCTATGACCGGGTGCTGCCGAACAAGGCGTTCCCGACGCTCTGGGTGCTGGCCATCGGCATCATGGTCGCCTATCTCTTCGACTTCCTCTTGAAGACAGCCCGGTCATCGCTCATCGATCATGCCGGGCGTAACGCTGACTTGCGCTTGTCGCAGATGATCTTCGACAAGGTGCTCAACACCACGCTTGCCTCTCGTCCTCTGTCGACGGGGGAGTATGCCAACCGCGTGATGCAATACGAGTTCGTGCGCGAATTCTTCACATCGAACACCATCGGTCTCGCCATCGACACGGCTTTTCTCTTCATCTTCCTTCTCGTGATCTATCTGATCTCTGGATGGCTGGCGATCATTCCGGCTGTGGCGCTGATCCTGTCGATTGCAATCGGCCTGCATGCCCAGGCGAAGATCGGCCATCGCATGGCGGCCGCCGCGAACGAGGCCTCGAAGAGGCAGTCGTTGCTGGTGGAAACGATCTCGACGATCGAGACGCTGAAGAGCCTCCGCGCAGAAGCGACCATGCTGCGCCGCTGGCAGGAGCTGATGAAGCATTCGAGCCGGACCAGCGAGGAGATCAAGCACATCTCGACCAATGCCATCAACCTGACAGCACTGGTGCAGCAACTGGTTGGCGTATTGATCGTGATTGCCGGAACCTACGAGTTCTCCGAGGGCAGACTTGCCATGGGCGCGATCGTCGCGACCGTCATGCTGGCCGGACGTGCCGGTGCGCCGCTTGGCCAGATTGCCATGACGCTCGCTCGTTTCCGCCAGGCGACGATGTCGCTCAGGATCCTCGACCAGGTGATGGACCAGCCCGAGGATCGTCCGTCGACCGTGGGTTTCGTCAACCGCGAGATCAAGAATGGTGGGTTCACCTTCCAGGACGTGACCTTCCAATATCCGGGTTCCGATCAGCCGGTGATCAGCAAGTTGTCGCTGACCGTGGCGCCGGGCGAACGTGTCGGGATCATCGGGCGCATCGGATCTGGCAAGACGACGCTTGGCCGCTTGCTCGATGGCCTCTTCGTGCCGACAGAAGGCCGTATCCTGATCGATGGCGTCGATATTCGGCAGTACCATATGTCGGAAGTCCGGGCCTCGGTTGCCGTGGCTGGCCAGTCGTCCGACCTGTTCTCGGGGACCGTCAAGGAAAACCTGCTGATCGGCCGGGCCGATGCGACGGATGAGGAATTGCTCGAGGTTGCCCGCATGACCGGGGTGGAGGAGTTCGTCTCGCGCCACCCGCGTGGTTTCGACATGCCAGTCGGTGAACGAGGCAACAATCTGTCGAACGGCCAGAAACAGGCGCTGACGATTGCGCGTCTGCTGTTGACCAAGCCGAAGATCGTCTTCCTCGACGAGCCCTCGGGCGCGATGGATCTGGCCAGCGAGCGTCATCTGCTCAACCGTCTATCGACCGCCTTCGATCGCAACACGACGCTGCTGATCGCGACCCATCGGTTCTCAATGCTCGATCTCTGCGACCGTCTGATCGTGCTCGACAAGGGCCGGGTTGTGGCGGACGGACCGAAGAAGTCCGTCATCGAGGCGATGCAGAACAAGGGGATCAAGACGTGAGCCGCGCGGTTGTCGATACACCGCCATTCATGGCGCGGATCATTGTCGGTCTGGTTGGCGCCTTCATCGCCATCTTTGTGGCCTGGGCGGCGATCGCCGAGATCGACGAAATCTCGCGTGGCGAGGGCAAGGTCATTCCGGTTTCGAAGACCCAGATCGTGCAGTCCTCCGAGGCGGGTATCGTTCAGACGATTGCCGTGCAACTCGGGCAGGTTGTTCGCAAGGGCGAGCTGATCGTGCAGCTGAACAATACGACGACGGAATCTTCGCTCGGCGAAGCTGTGGCAAAGGCAAGAGCGCTTGGTGCCAAGGTCGCCCGCCTGGAGCTGGAGGAGGTCGGTGCCTATGATGGCGAATTTCTCTGCCCGGATGAGGTGAAGTCTGTCGCGAGCCGCGTTTGCGAAAACGAAGCGCGGCTGTTTGCGGCCAACAAGGCGGCCTACGAAAACAAGGCCGGTGTTCTGAAGGAGCGTGTGCGCCAGCGCGAGAACGAGCTTAGCGAGGCGCATGCCAATATCGCAAGGCTTGAGCAGAACATCACCCAGGCGACGCGCCAGTACGACCTCATGAGCCCGCTTGCCAAGAAGGGCCTGGTCGCCCAGACGGAAGTAATCACGCTGGAGCGCGAGCTGACCGACCAGCGCGGCCAGATCACCGTCTATCAGGAAAGCCTGGAGCGCCTGCGCGGTGCTGTCGAAGAGGCGCGCCTGCAGGTGGATGAACTCCTGCTGCAGTTGAAGCAGCAGGCGCTGACGGAAAAGGCGCTGACCCTGTCCGAGCTTTCCGTTATCGACGAGACCATTCGCGGTGCCTCCGACCGTGTGAGCCGGACCGATATCCGTTCGCCGGTCGATGGCATCGTCAACACGCTCGAAGTCAACACAATCGGCGCCTATGTCGATCCGGGTACGGTGATTGCAGGGATCGTTCCGACGGCGGATACCTTGCTGATCGAGGCAAAGATTTCGCCGAGGGACGTCGCATTCGTCCGACGGGGTCAAAAGGCGATCGTCAAGGTCACGGCCTATGACTTCTCTATCTTCGGCGGACTGGAAGGCGAGGTGACCAATGTCTCCGCCGACAGCATCGTCGACAAGGAGAAGGGCGAGACCTTCTACATCGTGCAGGTCAAGACGGATCGGTCGGAGCTGCAGCGGAATGGCATGTCCTATCCGATCATCCCGGGTATGGTCGCGTCTGCCGAAATCATGACGGGTCGAAAGACCATCCTCAGCTATCTGTTGAAGCCGATCAACAAGGCGCAATCCGTTGCGCTGACCGAGCGGTAGGTCCATGTCGATCGTCGAGCGGCACCCGTTTCAGATCGATCAGGGGGAACCGGCGAACCAGCCGCTTCCAGAACTTCAGGAAGGTGACGCCGAGCCGAAGTTCCGGGCGATTATCGGCAAGGGCGGTGCCAGGCGTGGTATCCGCCTGGAAACGATCTACTGGGACGGGCTGACCTCGCTGCTATCGGGTTCCCGGCACTCGATCTCTGACGTGGTCGAGCAGGCCGCAACGCAGGTGGGTGATGGAAGCAATCTTGCATCGACACTTCGCGTGGTTGCCTTTCGCTGGATGTGGCGCAGGCTGGCGGCAGTCGAAAACGCCTATTCGACAGAGAACCTGAACGCCCTCGTGCAGGCCTGTCCCTCGCCGGTCATCGTGCTCACGCGCGACAAGAAGATCCAGCTGTTCAACGAGCCTTTCGTTACACTGTTGAAGCAGCGGTTGGCCCTTGGCAATGTCGCGCAACTTTCGGCAGGCTTCCGCTTCGTGCTCGACATGCAGGTGGATGACGCGATCGAAAACCTTGCGACGAAGAGCAAGATGGTGACGACGGGATTTACCGCAAGCTGTGCGGGAAAGCAGCTGACCGGCCAGATCAATCTGGCCATGGCCCCCAATCACCGCAAGCCGATGGTGATCGGCTACGTCGTTCGGTAATCAGCGGAACGCTGAATCTCAGCAGTCATGACGCTTTTGATGCCGATTAGAGGTCGCCGCCCTCGCCGGGCGCGATGCTGTCGAGGCTCTTCATTGCAAGTGCCTTGCCCGCACCTTTGCGAATGCCGTGTAGGAAGCCGCGCCCGTTTGAAATTGAGAAGAGCGGCTGATAGTCCGGCAGCTGACGGTCAGCCAGAACCTGGTTTCGCATGTTATCAAGAATATAGTTGTTGCCACCGACCTCCACCGAGAGGATGGCGTGATAGAAGTGTCGCTTCTTGTCGTAGAGGATGACCACGGTCATGTCCTCAAGCGCGATGCCCTTCTCGGCCAGCATCGCCATCTTCAGGAGCGCATAGTCTTCACAGTCGCCCGTTCCTCGGGCCAGCGTCTGCGATGGGGAGGACCACTGATCCAGTCGTCCATGCACATCGAGGTCCTTGCGATACTCGATCTTCCGGTTGACCTCGGCGTTGACGAGATTGAGCGTATCGCGCACCGATACCTTCGCCCCGCCATCGCTTGTGCGATGAACCAAGGTTCCCAAATCGGCACAGGTCCGGCCCTTGCAGTTCAGCGCAGTGCCCTTGGCAATCTCCCCAAAGGTCGAGGCAGCCTTTTTGAGTGCGCCGAGCTTTTTGAAGGGAATGGCGACGGAACCGAAGACGCCATCGGCCTGGGTGGTGCGTCGAGGTGTGGTCGGAGACTTGGCGGCGATCGCGCCGGTCAATACACCGCCATCGACGGGCGCAGCCAAGGCGACCGTCTGCATCTGCAATGCCTGGGTTTCGACAATCTGGCGCGTGTTCTGCCAGCCTTTGGCGATCCGTTGCGAGAAAGCTTCCGAGATGGAAGGACTGAGCGGATTGAGCCCGAGCAGCAGAGCTTGGGCAATGGAGGAGTGGAAAACGAGTGCGCCCGTCGGTGCGGGGGCGGCCTGTGCGCCCGGCACAAAGAAGGTTGCGAGGGCAAGGGTCGAGGCTGCGACAATGTTCTTTTTCTTCTTGAGCATCGCTTCTTCTCCGAGTGTTGTTCGAAGAATACAGCGTCGATCTGAAATATTGGTTCGATACTATGGATGAAATACGTATAATCTGAGAGAATATACTTAAATAAAATTTTTTGTTTCGAAGTTATACGCTGTTAACCAATAGAGCCACCGCAATTGTTACGATGAGGTACCTTGTCAGATTACGGGGGCGGTCTCGAACAGCGAAAGCCGGGCCACAGGTTCTCTGCGGCCCGGCTGTTCGAATCTCTGCAATCGTCGGTGGGATGGAGGCGGGATGAAGGTCGCAGTTCCGCTTGAGACTTGGTCGGGTCTGCGTTAGCTGGCCGACGCCATCTGACCGACGCGGTGATAGCCACGCTGGTAGTAGATCAACGCTTCATCCCTACCGTCTTCATGGATTTCCAGGACTCTGCAGAACAGAACCTTGTGGGTTCCGACGTCGACACTGTCGCTGACGACGCAGTCGAAGGACACGACCGCGTCGGTAAGGATGGGCGCGCCGGTGGCGCCACGTCTCCAGCTTGCGGCGGCAAAACGTTCTTCTACCGGG
The DNA here is from genome assembly GCF_051549525.1 of Rhizobium sp. G187. Taxonomy (NCBI): domain Bacteria; kingdom Pseudomonadati; phylum Pseudomonadota; class Alphaproteobacteria; order Hyphomicrobiales; family Rhizobiaceae; genus Rhizobium; species Rhizobium sp. G187. The sequence continues at coordinate 40,814 of NZ_JBPUGM010000005.1, read as the reverse complement.
GTCTTGCCGCCGAAAAGGGCGGATAGCTGCTCGTGATTGCCGGCAAGGGTGTTGACGCACAGCATCTTGTTCGTCTCAAAAGTCTCGAAGACGGAGCTTGAGCGGTTGAGGCAGACAAGCAAGGTGGGCGGTGTATCCGTCACGCTGCAGACGGCAGAGGCTGCAAAGCCCGCCTTGCCGCCCGGCCCGTCAGTGGTCACGATGTTGACGGCAGCACCCACTCGGGACATGGCGTTGCGAAACTCGGCTTGGCTGACTGCGGAAGTTGCCTCGTCTCCGGCGATTGTCGGCATGGCATTCATGGATCGTCTCCTCTCTGGGCCGGTGCGGTTTTCACGCGGCCGGGCGGATGGATGGGCGGGGATGGAAGCGGCCGAGGGCCAGCAAAGTTTCGAGCTTTCGTGCGACCGAGGCTGCAATGTCCTCGCGCCAGGGGCGGGCTACGACCTGTATAGCGACCGGCAGGCCATCGCAGTTTGCGACTGGCAGTGTCACCACCGGCAAGCCAAGGAATGAAAATGGACGGGTGAATGCCGTCATGCCCGAAATCACCGTGGTCATGGTCGAGCCGGCTCCGACATTTACCTCGCTGTCGAGCGGCGGGAGGAAGGGCATGGCAGGGACGAGGATCGCATCGCAGTTGGCAAAGGCCATTTCGAGGAAATCGGCCGTCAGTCGAGCGCGGATCTGCAAAGCACGGAGATAGATCGGTGCCGGCACAGCGATGGCCTGGGCCAGGCGCGACCGAAGTTGCGGGCCAAAATCCTCTGGCCGCTCGCGCATCCCGTCGAAGTGAACGGCTCCAGCCTCGCTCATGGCGACAACATTGGCGAGCTCTGCAATCCCTCCGAGGTCGGGCATGGATGTGTCCGCAATCGAGAGGACATGCGGTGCGAGGGCCCGTGCGGTCTCTTGCATCGCGTCCTCGACCTCTTTGGTCAGACGATCGGCAAACATCCCCCCGCCCAGACCGATGCGCAGTGCCGAGATGTCTTCGCTGAGGGGTTTCAGTGGAGCGTCGACACAGGTCAGGTCTTTCCCGTCCGGTCCGCTGATCAGCCGGAGGATCGTAAAGGCGTCATCGACGGTCCGGGTTAGCGGGCCAACACAATCCTGCGAAAAGGAAAGCGGCATGACGCCAGTCCGTGGTACGCGACCTTGCGTCGGCTTGATGCCGACGACACCACAGCAGGCGGCCGGAAGGCGGATGGAGCCGCCCGTATCTGAGCCGAGGGCTGCCAGCACGACACCGCCGCCAACGGCGGCGCCTGATCCGCTGGACGAGCCGCCGGTGATGCGGTCGGAATCGAGCGGGTTGATCGCTCGGCCGTGATGATGGTTGTGCCCCGTTGGCCCCATGGCGAATTCCGACATGTTCAACCGACCGATCGTAAACGTGCCGGCAGCCTCCAGCCGCTCAATCACGGATGCATTTTCCGCGGCCAGGTGACCTTCCCGGATCTTCGAGCCGCAGCCGGTGACCTTGCCGGCATGGTCGTACATGTCCTTGTGGGCGAGCGGCACGCCGTGCAGCGGTCCGACGGCTCGCCCTTCGGCAAGCGCCCGGTCGGCGGCACGGGCGGATATCAGCGCATCCTCCCGATCCACGGTGATAAAGGCGTTGAGGCGCGACTGGCTTTCTTCGGCCCGATCGAGTGCGGCAAGGGTGAGGTCGAAGGAGGAGACTTTGCCGGACTGGATGAGGCTGGCCGCCTCGGCAAGCGTTGCCGGATCCAGGATGCTCATCGGTCTGCCTCCGCAATGAGAAGTGCATAGAAGCTTGCGGGTTCCAGCATGAACAGCGCGCCGCCGCGACCATAGGCATGCGGAGCGATCCACTGTGCATCGCGCGCCATTTCCTGGGTCATGGCGGACAGTTCTTCCTCGGTCGCTGATCGACCGAGATAGGTTTGGGCTAGGTGTTTCACAGTCAGGGTCTGAGCGGTCGCGTCGTCCATCAGCTGAAGTCCTGCGGCTGGCGGTTGCGGACCAACTGGCTCAGCGACACCGCGATGACCAGGGCGCCGCCATAGAACAGGTTCTGCACATAGGCCTGGGCGCCGAGCATGGTGAGGCCCGTGATGCCGGTGACAAGGAAGTAGACGCTGATGATCGCACCGAAGGAGTTGAAGCGTCCCGGCGAAATGGTCGTTGCGCCGAGGAACGCGGCAGCAAACGCCGGCAGCAGCAGATTGAGGCCAGAAAGCGGGTCGGCCGATCCGGTCATGCCGGAATAAAACACACCTGCGAGTGCCGCGATGAGGCCTGAGAGAATGAAGGACATGGCTCGGACCCGATCGACATTGATGCCATTAAGGCGCGCCACTTCACGACCGCGACCGACGAAGAGCAACTTGCGGCCTGGAATGGTGAACTCAAGCGCGTACCAGATCACGGCTGCGAGGATCAGTGCGTAGAAGAAGGCGAGTGGAATGCCGAAGAGCCGGTTGATGATCACCCATTCGACCAGGGTCATGGAGACGCCGGAAATGGTCTGTGACTGGCTGAGCCAAAGGATCATTCCGTTGGCAAAGGTGCCGACGCCAAGCGTCACGATCAGGGAGTGAATGCGGAAATAGAGGACGAAGAACGCATTGACCGCGCCAATGACGGCGCCCGATAGCAGCGCCACGAGAATGACCGGCCCGATGGGCCAGCCATGCTTGACGTTGAGAACTGCAATCAGCATCGAGCTCATGGTGAGGATCGATGCACCGGAGAGGTCGAAGTCGCCTGATGTGAGCGGCAGGATGATGGCAAGCGTCAGCACGACGAGAACTGCCTGAGAGCCGAACATGGTGGAGAAGTTGCGCCAGCTCAGAAAGGATTCCGGCATGAGGATTCCGAAGATGGCGATCAGCAGCAGCCAGGCCGCCACGAGCGCGAAGCGTTCGCCTTCGCGCTTGAGGTTAATCGATGGGCGGCGGGCCGGCGCTTCGGCGTCTGCTGTCAGGTTGGTGGTCGTCATTCTGCGGCCTCCGCATGCGGGGTTTGCGAGTAGAAACAGGCTTCCGTGATGGCCTTGCGGGTGATTTCCCCACCCTTCAGCTCCGCGACCGGTCGGCCCTTCGAGAATACGATGACGCGATCGCAGATCTGTTCGAGCTGTTCATTGTCCGTGGAAGCGCAAAGGATGGATGTGCCCTCCGCAGTGGCGCGGTCGAGCGCCTTGAAGATTTGCTGGCGCGCGCCGAAGTCGACGCCCTGGGTGGGTTCATCGAGCATCAGCAACTTTGGCTTGATCTGCAGCCATTTCGCCAGCAACACCTTCTGCTGATTTCCGCCTGACAATGCGCCAAGCATCATGTCCGGACGCGGCGGGCGGATGTCATAGACCTGCGAAAGGCGTGCAGCTTCCCGATCCATGCTTCGGCGATCGAGGCCATAGGGGCGCATATGCGCATCCAGCACTGGCAAAGTGATATTGTCAGCGACGGAAAGGCTCCCGATCCCGGCTGCCCCGAGCCGATCACCCGGTAGAAGAGCGATGCCGAGGCTCTGGGCGCGCGCAGGCGTGATACTGCTGAGGTTGATTGTCTTTCCCTGTACGGTTAGCTGTCCGAAACCCTTGCGTGCCCCATAGAGCAGGTAAGGCAGGGCTGCGAAGCCTGAGCCGATCAAGCCGGTAACGCCGACGGTCTCGCCTTCGACGATGTCGAGGTCAAATGGTTGGCTGGTCCCGTCGGTCGCGCGACGGATGGAAATTGCGGCCGGTCGGGCTTCGGTTCGCCGCGCCTTGGCAAAGGCGTCGATGCGGCTGCCGACGATGGTATCGAGGATGGTCTGGCGTTCTGCGTTGCGGGTATCGAGCACGCTCACGAGTTCGCCGTCGCGCAGGACGGCCACCCGATCGGTGATGTCGAGCACCTCATCGATGTCGTGGGTGACGATGACTACCGACGCGCCGGTTTTCACAATTGAGCGGATGAGGGCAAACATGCGTTGGACATCTTCGGCTGGCAGGAAGGGCGTCGGCTCGTCGAGCACGAGTATGCCTTCACCTCCATAGCCGGCATCCGAGGACTTGAGATCATCGAACGCCCTGACGATGGCCACGAAGGCTCGCTCCACCGGGGGAAGGTCGGCTACGATGGCGAAGGGGTCGATCGTGAGGTCAAACTCGGCGAAGAGTTTTGCCACATGCTCGGCCTCCTTCTTCCAGGAGACGAGCCAGGGATTTCTCCGCCCAAGTGCCGTAACCCGCATGTTCTCGACCACGCTCAGCGACGGAATGAGACCGAGATGCTGGTGGACGAAGGCGACCCCTCGCTTCTTGATGTCCATCTGGTCCAGCGGCAGGGCCATTTCCTGTCCCCAAAGCACGACCTTGCTGCCTTCTTCAGGCTGGTGAAAGCCGGCAAGCACCTTGATCATTGTGGACTTGCCGGATCCGTTCTGGCCAAGGAGCCCGAACACCTCGCCGCGTCGGATCGACAGCGATACGCCCTTGAGCGCGTAGTGGCTGCCGAACCGCATGCGGATGTCGGTCATCTGAAGCACGGCATTGTCGGACATTGCGGGCTCCTGTCGTCGATGAGGACTAGTTCAGTTTCCAGAGCTTGCGGAACCCTTCCAGATGGGCGTCGCCATAGCCGTCGTCGAAAGTGGCGGGCACGCCGGCGGTCTCGATGTTCCGCTCGTCGAAGACCAGCAGCGGCGAGTTCAGCTTCTTGACCGATGGCAGGCCGCACAGCATGCGCATGATGTTGTCCACGGCCGCATAGCCCGACCAGCCAAGACTTTCGCCGATGTCCATCTGCACCTGGCCTTCCCGAACCATGTCGAGCACGAAGGGAGTTCCGTTATAGCTGGCGACTTTCACGGCGCCTTCGCTACCCGTGATGCGCAGTGCCGGGATGACGAATTGCGACATGGAATCGTAGATGGGCAGAATGAAGTTGATGCCCGGATCAGCCAGAACTGCCGACTGGACGCCGGGCTGTATCTTGGTGGCCCATTCGGAGACCGGTACGTCGAGATGTTTCTGGACGCAGTCCGGGCACAGGGCCTTGAGCTGGTCCTGGATGGACTTGACGAAGGGAATGGATGGCAGGACGTCAGAAGAGCCGATGATCAGCACGTTGGGCTTGCCTTCGGTCTTGGCATAGGCCCAGGCTGCTAGAAGCTTGCCGGCGCCGGTGTAATCGACGGATCCGGAATAGTCGACGCTCGAATGCTGCTCCTGGGTCACATCGTAAAAATGGGTGGTGGTGATCTTCAGGCCGGCCGCCCGCGCCTCTGCCAGCTGGGGACCGAGCCATTCCGGGTTCAAACCACCGGCAATATCGAGCACGTCGTATTTCTGGCTGATCGCCTGCGACACACCCTGCATCCATTGGTCGCTCTTCAGCTGGTTGTCCCAGGTGGTGTAGGTGAAGCCGACTTCGGCGGCAGCCTTGGCCATCGCCTTCTGCAGTTCGACGTTGAAAGGGATTGTCATCGAGATCGGGATCGACAGGACCTTCTTGCCCGCCATGCAGGACTTGGCGTCAAAGGCTTCGCCTGGGGGCTCGAAGACCGGCATCTTTTCATGTTCGGCAATGATCGCCTGGGCTTCCGCCATAGGGTCGGCCTGACCCGGGCTGGAAGCCGCTGCCATCGCGGCGATGGAGACGAGGGAGGTGAGCAGGAGCTTGCGCATTCGTTAACATTCCCCTTCGTGGCCCTCCTTGTCGGAGGCGCATTGTTGCGCGGCTTTTACGATGTCCGCTACGCACAATGTACGTACATAAACGAAATGGCGTCAACGGCTTTTGCCTATTTTTTTGCGCTGCACACAAAAGCGGCAACTGCGAAAAACCCGCAGATGTTGATGAATGCCAATTAATCAATGCTGCACGAGCGAAGGCAATCGACAGCTGAAATGACAAAGTCCTGCATCGCGCACGCGTGATGCAGGACTATATGTATGTACATATTGTTAGATAAGTGCAGCTTATCGATGCGCCAACTGAGCGCGCCAGGCGGCGATCATGCCGCCGAATCCGAAGGCAGAAAAGCAGAGGAAGCTGGTCCCGTAGTCACCGGTCAGGGCATAGATGGCTGCGAAGGTGGAGGGGCCGACGATCACGCCGATAAAGGTGTAGACGAGGGCGGCTCCGGTGATCGCGCCGACTCGGGACTCGGGTGCATTATGCGCCACTTCTGCCAAGAGTACGCCATTCCAACCGATGGAAACGCAACCGAGTGCGATGAACAGCGCCGCCTGTAGCCATGTCGGCAGATCGGCAAGCCAGTAGAGGCCGGCAAAGCCTGACCCGCTGAGAAGGCCGATCAGGCCAAGAGTCAGGAGGCCGCCGCCGATCCGATCAGCAACCGCGCCCCAGAAAATGCGGCCGAAGGCGCCACCGAGCTGCGTTGCAGCCGCAACCGTACCGGCTGCAAGAAGCGACCAGCCTGCATCATGCACCAAGGCGACGACTGCGAAGGCGGAAACGGAGAGCTGCATGGCGGAGTAGGCAAACCCGATCCCGCTCAAAACCCTGAGCTTGCGGCTCTTCCAGATGATCGACTGTTCTTCTGCGACGCCCTTGCGCAGCGAAGGCAGCTTGCGGCCAGCCACGGGTTCGGCGGCATGTGTGACGGCAAGCAGACCCATCATGGCCAAGGGTGCGGCTGCGCCGATCAGAAGTGCAACGTGCCAGCCGAACTGGGTTGACAGGAAGGGAAGGGCGAAGCTTGCCAGGATGCCGCCCAAGGGCACGCCAGATTGTTTGAGGGAGAAGACAATGTTGCGCTTGTTGTGCGGTGTGATGCGGCTGAGCATCTCCGAGGATGCCGGATTGTTCAGTCCGTAGCCGATCCCGATCAAAAGGGACGCCAGAATGATTGCGGGCACCAGGGCTGTCGCAATGCCGACAAATCCGAGCGTGAAGCAGATGAGTGCCGCCTGCTCGATCTTGATGGGTCCGAAGCGCTGTACCAGCGTTCCGGCAACTGCGGATGAGAACATGCCCGAGGCGTATATAAGACTGATCTGGTAGCCGATCCAGTGCGCGCCGATCCCAAGGTCGCTGGCCACCGTGGGCGCGATTGCTGTCAGGGCCAGCACGCTTGCTGTGGCCACAATCTGGATCAGGGTTGCCGCGGTCAATGTCTGCAAAAGTGAGGATGCGCGTGCGGGGCGCGGCGCTGCGGTCGTGATGTCAGTCATCAGGAGGGGAGCCTTGGCGGGGGATCGATATCTAGTATTTGTACGTACTAATTGATTTCGTCTCCGGGTGCAATATCCGTCGGTTGAGTTCTGGTGCAGACGGATTTTGTTTGCGTCATTCTCAGAAAACCGATTGATAGGGGCCAGGGGTGGAAACAAAAATGACCGCATCGCAACCATTGGGCACAATAACCGATACTGAAGCAGAGGGTGCGGACTGGAAGCCCGAGTTGGCGACTGCGCCTCTCTACTTGCAGGTTGCCCATCATCTTGAAGCGCGCATCCGGACAGGAGAGTTTCCGGTCGGCACTCTCCTGCCGACTGAAAATGAACTTGCAGCGGCGCTCGGCGTCAGCCGTCAGACTGTGCGCCAGGCCATAGCCACCATGCGCACTGGCGGCAGACTGTCAGCAAAGAAGGGTGTTGGGACCCGTGTTGAGGCGGGTCCGGATATCTCGCGACGGCACTTCATCGCTCATTCTCGGTCCGAGCTTTTCGAGGTGGCGGCAGAAACGGAGTTCGTCATCTCCCTCAAGGAGGAGGTCTCGGCACAGGGTAAGCTGGCCGTCGAGCTTGGTTGCCGTCCGGGGCGACGCTTCTTTCACATTGGGGGCGTCCGCTATACCGCTGCGCGACAGAGGGCTTTCTCCTGGAATGAGGTCTATGTCGATGCGCGCTTTGCGGCTGCCGTTCGTGACGTCGATGTGGCGAAAACGGCGATCTTTCACCTGATTGAGGAATATACCGGCGAGAAGATCCACGAGATCCAGCAGGACATCAAGCCGGTGTCGCTGACGGCCGAAATTGCAGAGCAGATCGGTTGTCAGGCCGGTGATCTCGCACTCCAGGTCACGCGTCGATATTACGGCTCCGGCCGGCGCCTGATCGAATACGCCTTCCAGATTCTGCCGGCCGATCGCTTCACTTACACAACGACGCTCCGCGCCGGTAACTGACCGCGACCCCTCGTCTTCCCAAGAGTTAAAACTGACCTCGCGTGTGGCTGGCCTCAGCCGGCGCGGGGATTTCTGCGTTCATTTTCGCGGCAGTCCGATGCGTGCCATGCGGCATCATGCCCAATGATTGAGCACGCATAAATTTAGGTCATTTTCTCTCTGGACAGCTTTTCGAAATTTTGCATTAGTTCGTACATACTGAATTCGCGTCCACCAACTAGAACAAGGGGAACCTCCTCATGGATATCGGCGTCTTCATTCCGATCGGCAACAATGGCTGGCTCATCTCGACCAATGCGCCGCAGTACAAGCCGAGCTTCGAACTCAACAAGCAGGTGGTGCAAAAGGCGGAAAAATACGGGCTGGATTTCGCCCTATCGATGATCAAGCTGCGCGGGTTTGGCGGTAAAACCGAGTTCTGGGATCACAATCTTGAATCCTTCACCCTGATGGCAAGCCTTGCCGCCGTCACCAGCAAGATCAAGCTGTTTGCCTCCACCGCAGTTCTCACCTTGCCGCCGGCGATTGTCGCACGCATGGCCGCGACCATCGATTCTGTGGCGCCGGGTCGCTTTGGCGTCAACATCGTCTCGGGCTGGCAGATGGCCGAATATGACCAGATGGGGATGTGGCCGGGAGATGCCTATTTCGGCTATCGCTATGACTATTCGAGCGAATATGTTCAGATCATGAAGGACCTATGGTCCAATGGGGAGTGTAGCTTTGAAGGCAAGCATTTCACCATGAAGGACTGCAAGATGCAGCCCATGCCGGCGAACAAGATCGACATCGTCGCGGCCGGTCAGAGCCCGCGCGGCGTAGAGTTCGCCGCCCAATATGCTGACTACAATTTCGTTATGGCGAGCGGTATCAACACGCCGACCGCCTATGCACCGAACAACAAGCCATTGATTGAAGCCTCGGCCAGGACCGGCCGCGATGTCGGCGCCTATGTTCTGTTCATGGTGATCGCTGACGAGACCGATGAACTGGCGAAGGCAAAATGGGAAAGCTACCGCGAGGGTGCCGATGTCGAGGCTCTCGCCTGGATGGCGGATCAGGGGAGCAAGGATCAGTCGGCAGCCGACAACTCAACCGCGCGCCACATCAATCTGCCTGAGGGTGCGGTCAACTTCAACATGGGCACGCTGGTCGGCTCTTATGAAAACATCGCAAAGATGCTGGATGAGGCCGCAGCTGTCGAAGGCACGAAGGGCATCATGCTGACCTTCGACGATTTCCTCGTCGGCCTCGATCAGTTTGGCCAGCGCATCCAGCCACTGATGGCGTCGCGCAGCAACCTTCAGATCGCAGCGGAATAACACACGCATGAATGCGATAGCCCCGCTTCCGGTTGGCGAGATACTGGACCCGCTGTCTTTGCCGGATCCAGCTTTGGCAGACCAAGCTTTTAGGACGCGGGGTATGTCCGCCGACCTGCCGTCTCATGTGGAGATAAGGCCGCAGCCGCTCGTCTGTGATGTCGCGTCCGTCGACGCAACGGATCTGCTGTCTGCTTATGCCGATGGGGCTTTGACGCCTGTCGAAGCGCTTGCCGATCTGCATCGCAGGATCGAGGCCGACAACAAGGGGCAAGGCGCTGTGTTGCGGTTTGCCTCCGGCTGGCAGACGGCGGCTGAAGAAAGCGCTGCCCGCTGGAAAAGCGGCCAGGCACGCCCCCTTGAGGGTCTGCCCTTCGGCGTCAAGGACATCATCGACGTCGACGGGACGCTCACCACTGCCGGCTCCTGGTTTACCGGCGACCGAATTGCACAGACCGACGCCGATGTGGTGGCGCGGCTACGTCAGGCTGGTGCCATCCCCTTTGCCATGTTGGCGACCACGGAATTTGCCTGTGGTTCACCGCACAATCCGCGTTTCGGTACGGTCGGCAATCCTTTTGATCCCAGTCGATGGACAGGTGGTTCCTCCACCGGGTCCGGGGCAGTGCTTGCCGCGCGGCTGATGCCCTTCGCCCTCGGCACGGATACGGGTGGCTCGATCAGGGTGCCATCCTGCTGGTGTGGAACGACAGGCCTCAAGCCCAGCCGCGAACTTGTGTCGCGAAAGGGCGTGGCACCCCTGTCCTGGACGCTCGACCATGTCGGGCCTATGACACGCAGTGCCCGCGACATCGCGCGGGTTCTGCCATTCATGGCAGCCTCACCGGATGTCGATCTCATTGCCGGTTGTATGGCACTGCTTGCCGAAGCTGATCTCACCGGCTTGAGGATCGGCGTGCCTGTCAACTGGTTCACCGAGATGGTGGATGCCACTGTGCTCGATAACTGGCGCGCGGCTCTTGAGGTCCTGCAATCGCTCGGCTGCACCGTGAAGCCGCTTCCTGTCCTGCCGGTCGAGACCTTCCACCGCGACGGCTGGACCGTGCTCTTGTCAGAACTGGCAGCGCATCAATCGGAGCGTCTGCCCCGGGCAGAGCTATTTGATCGAGGACTGCTTGCAAGGCTGAACCAGGGCATCACCATCCTGGCGGCGGATTATGGTCGAGCCTTGCAGAGGCGGAAGGCGGCACAGGACATGTTCCTCGACGCGATGACCGATATCGATTTACTGGTGACGCCGGGTCTCGGCGGTGAAGCAGGCGCGCTCGACACGCTGACGGTCGAGGTTGATGGCCATGCCGTGCCGTTTCAGGAGATCATTTCTCGTAACACGATGATCTTCGACCATACGGGATTTCCGGCCTTGATGCTGCCGTCGAGCCTTGGCCGGAGCGGCCTGCCGACCGGTATCCAGATCGTTGGACGGCCGGGCGCGGATGCGCTCTGCCTGAAGGCTGGGATCGCGTTCCAGCAGGCCACGAGCCATCATCTCAATGCACCTGCGCAGAGGACGTCATGACGGAGACTGCGCTCGAAAAGTTGACCGCATCCCAGGCGCTGGCACGTCTGTCCGATGGCCGCATCACCGCAGTCGATCTTGTTTCGACCTGCCTCGAACGCATCCGGACCCGCGATGGCGATGTGCGTGCCTGGCTTGCCTTGAACGAGACTGCGATTGCCGAGGCCGAGCGGCTTGACGCCCTTCCGAAGGAAAAGCGGGGACGCCTTCATGGACTTCCCGTCGCTGTGAAGGATGTCTTTGATACCGTCGACCTGCCGACCACGCATAATTCTCCGCTCTTTAAAGGTTTTCGACCAGCCGCCGATGCGCCGGCGGTTGATCTGCTTCGACTTGAAGGCGCCATCGTCCTCGGCAAGACCGATACGACCGAATTTGCCGCCTGTGGAAACGATGCAGCCACGGCCAATCCACATGACCTCGCACGCACGCCGGGCGGCTCGTCCGCTGGCTCTGCAGCTGCGGTCGCCGATTTCCATGTGCCACTTGCCCTCTCCACCCAGACCGGTGGTTCCACCATTCGCCCCGCATCCTTCTGTGGGATCTACGGCATGAAACCGAGTGCGGGGCTCGTCGGCCGGGAAGGGGTGAAGATCTACTCTGTGACCTTCGATACTGTTGGCTGGTATGGCCGGTCCGTCGAAGATCTCGCCCTCTTGGCCGAGGTCTACGGTATTGTTGAGCCTTTGCGTGAGACGCGGCCGGTGGGTGCGCCACTGAAGATCGCGCTCACATTCGGACCCTACCGTCAAAAGCTGGAGGCGGGGTCTGTCGCGGCACTGGAGACGGCGGCGCAGCGTCTGCGAGATGGTGGCCACAACGTAACCATTCTCGATCTGCCGAACGATTTCGAGGATCTCGACCTCTATCATCGTACAATCCTGCACCGGGAAGGAGCCGCCGCCTTCCGCAGCCTCGCCCGACGCTACGGCACAGACTTACATGATGACTTCCACCATCGTGTCGAAAACCGCGAAGGCCGCACGCTTGGCGATCTCGTGCGCGCTTTCGATGGCGCGGCCAGGGCGCAGGTGATTTTCGACGAGATCGCGTCGCGGTTCGATGTCGTGATTGCCGCGAGCGCGCCGGGTATTGCACCGCTTGGCAGAAAGCCGGGCGATCCTGTTTTCAACGCCTTCTGGACCCTGCTGCGGGTGCCTTGCGTCAACATCCCCGTGCCGATGGCGGGGATTGCCATGCCGGTTGGCGTGACGCTGACATCCATGCGCTATGATGACGTGGCACTTCTGGCACATGCCGCACGGTTGGCACCCCTTCTCGATCCCAAACCCGAAATGGAATGATTGCATGGCGGATCCCGCACTGAAACAGGCGCTGGCCGATCGCGACTTTATCCTCGCGCCCGGTGTCTATGACCTGATCTCGGCATTGATCGCCGACCGCATGGGCTTCAAGGCGCTCTATGTCACCGGCTACGGAACTATCGCCTCCTATCTCGGCATTCCTGACGCGGGCATAGCCACCTATCGCGATATGCTGGAGCGCATTGCCCAGATCGTAAAGATGACCAAGACCCCTGTAATCGCTGATGCGGATACCGGCTATGGCGGGTTGCTCAACGTTCGCCACACGGTGCGCGGCTATGAAGAGGCAGGTGTCTCTGCCATCCAGATCGAGGACCAGGAGTTCCCGAAGAAATGTGGCCACACGCCGGGTCGCCGCGTCGTGCCGATGGACGACATGGTGCGCAAGATCGAGGTGGCCGTCGATAGCCGCAAGAGCGACGATTTCCTGATCATCGCCCGCACGGATGCCCGCACGGGGCTGGGGCTGGAAGAGGCGATCCGGCGCGGCAAGGCCTATGCCGAGGCTGGCGCGGACATCATCTTCGTCGAGTCGCCGGAAAGCACCGAAGAAGTGCGTCAGATTTCTCAGGAAATCGACAGGCCGCTTCTGGCCAACATGGTCAATGGCGGGCGCACACCGCTTTTGCCCGCGGATGAACTGACCGCGCTTGGCTATGGCATCGCCATCTATCCGGCCCTTGGGTTCCTTGCCCATGGGCACGCGGTGCGTCATGCCTATCAGGACCTGCTGGACCATGGCGTCACGACCGACGCCGTCCCGCTTTATCCCTTCAAGGACTTCAACACGCTGCTCGGCTTCGAGGATGTCTGGGCCTTCGAGCGCAAGTTTGCGGAAAGGGATTGAATATGAGCGATGCAGACCTCGCCGCGAATTATGAAAAGGCCTATGGCAACCGCATCGGCTACGGAAAATCCCCGGCGCTTCTGATGGTGGATTTCGTCCAGGCCTATTTCGAGCCGGGCAATGCGCTCTTTGCCGGCGTCGATGAGGCACTGGCGAGCGCGCTTCGCATCCGGGAAGCCGCCCGGTCGAAGAATATTCCGGTGATCCTGACCGGTATGGTCCTGCACAAGAGTGGCAAGGACGGCGGCCGCTTCTTCCAGAAGGCGAAGCCGCTCGAAAACTTCACGGCGGGCAATCCCATGGCCGGATGGCCGAAGGGACTTGAGCCGCGTGAAGACGAATTCATCGTCACCAAGCAATATCCAAGCGCCTTTTTCGGCACGTCACTTGCGCCGATGCTGACCTCAATGGGGGTTGATCACGTCATCCTGACGGGTTTGACGACCAGTGGATGTGTGCGGGCAAGCTGCGTAGATTCCATGTCTCACGGTTTCATCACGACCGTGGTGCGTGAGGCCTGCGGCGATCGACATTCCTCGCCCCACGAAGCCAATCTGTTTGACATGAACGCCAAATATGCCGACGTCGTCAGCGAGGCCGACATCCTCACCCACATTATGACTTTCTGAAATCCAGGACATGACCATGCTCAATGAAACTGCCACCGCCACCCCCTCGATCGAGGAGCTTCTCTTCACCTCGGCTCGATCGTTCAACAAGTGGCAGGACCGGCCCGTGAGCGACGAGCAGATCCGCACGCTCTATGATCTCTCGAAGCTAGGCCCTACGTCCGGCAATTGCTGCCCCGCCCGTTTTGTCTTCATCCGCACAGCCGAGGGCAAGGAGAAGCTGAAGCCTGCCTTGTCACGGGGCAATATCGACAAGACGATGACAGCGCCTTTGACCGTCATCGTTGGTCAGGACGAGGAGTTTTACGAGAAGCTTCCTTTCCTCTTCCCCCATGCCGATGCGCGATCCTGGTTCACGTCAAGCCCGACGCTTGCCCAGGAAACGGCGTTTCGGAACGCCTCCCTTCAGGGTGCGTACCTGATCATGGCGGCGCGTGCCATGGGGCTCGATTGTGGTCCCCTGTCGGGCTTCACCAGCAGTCTGGTCGACGAGGCCTTCTTCGCCGGAACCCGCATCAAGTCGAATTTCCTGATCAATATCGGCTATGGCGATCCGTCTGGTAATTTCGGCCGTTTGCCCCGTCTCGACTTCGAGGACGCGGCGCAACTCGCCTGATCGGCCAAGCCCTCCGTCTGGCCTTCGATCAAGCTGTGCTAAACGGCTCGCATGGTTACCATGTTTTGAATCCGCCCAGATATGGGACGGTCCTTCTCTTGCTTCCGCGCGAGCCAGTGCTTAACGTCCGGCCGGGACTGGGGAAAAGAGTTGCGCTTCATGGATCGATCAAGAGCAAAACGCAGCCGTGTTCTCGGCTGCGCGACTGCACTGTCCACGCTTCTGCTGCTCGGCGGCTGTCAGACAGATGATCTGAAGCCCGAGGCGGGTGAGAAGGCGGCGGCAAATGGCGCTGCCAAGTCCAACACGAGCGATGGCGGCTTCTACAATCAGACCCTCGGTGCGGGCAAAGTGCGGATCGGTTATCTCGGTGTGCGCCGTGCCGACCAGCCGGGTCGGCAGGCTGACAGTGAATATCGTGATGGTGCCGCGCTTGCGGTCAATTCGCTCGGCACGGATCTAGTAAAGCTCACCATGCTGGAAAGCGCCGACAAGCCCGAGGCCGTTGAGGCTGCGGCCCGCACGCTTGCCGGCCAGGGGGCTGCACTTCTGATCACGACTGCAAAGGGAGCGGAACTCGAGGCCGTGCGCACGGCACTTGTCGGGCGCGACGTACCTATCGTTACCTTCGAGACGAACGAGACTACGCTTCCGGAACGCGTTTATGGTTTCCGCTCCAGTCCTGCCGACAGTCTTGTCGAAGCCTCCACCTTTGCCATGGCGGAAGGCGCAAGCCATGCGATGATCCTGGCGTCCAGTCCGGCCGAAAAACTTCAGGCAGACCTGATTGCCAAGCAGATCAAGGCCTTTGGTGCGACGGTAGAGCCAGTCGTCGAACTCTCTGGTGGCGCGTTGCCCGCCAAGGCGCTCGCGGCCTGGAACAAGGTCGATATGGTTGTGATGATGCCTTCGGTGAAGTCGCCCGGCGAAATCATCAAGAAAGCGGATGCTGGCAAGCCTCCTCGCCCCGGCAGGCGTATCGTCGCCAGTACGACGCTGACGCCGACGGATCTTGCCGATGCGAAGCTTACCGGTACCATCGTCTGCCGTTATGACCAGAACATCGCGGCCCGCATCGGTCAGCGCTATATGGCAAGCTACGGCATGCCGGCTTCCCCGCAGGCAGGCTATGGTTTTGATGCCATGGCGATGGCGATCGGTCTGGTCAATGTAGCTGGTGATGCGGCCTTTGCGCCCGAACGCATGATGAACCCCTCTGGTTTCTCCGGCACGCTTGGCATCTTCCGTTTCGAAGACGGTGGCAAGGTGCGGCGCAATTGCGATATCTTCAAGGTCTCCAAGGGCTCTTATGTCTTCTTCCAGAAGGCGCCGCCGACGCTTTAACGCGTCTGTGAACGCAGGATGACGCAAATCCGGCGTCGTTCCATTGCCGAAAGCAGGGTTTCCTCTATCTTCGAACAAGGATTGAGGTCTGTAAGGATGTGGAGGCATCTTGCGCGCGACGGAGGACATGCTGAACACTTTGCCGCAGGGTGCCGGACAGCGGCATTCTGTCGGCTTGCGTTTTGCCCATTGGGTGGTGGCCGTCCTCGTGCTGGCGACTTGGCCGCTTGGCCTGATGATCGGCTTCGTCAAGGATGATGTGAAACTCGACTTTTACCTTGTGCATGAGAGCCTCGGCTTTCTCGTGCTTTGGCTGATGCTCGTAAGATTGGGAATCCGGCTGACGGGTGGTGCAGTCCGTCTTGAAGCGCCGCGCCATGAGAAGATTGCAGCCGAAAGTGTGCACGGCCTTTTGTATCTTTTCCTGATCCTCATGCCTGTGTCGGGCTTTCTCGCCACAAATGCCCACGGCTTCCCGCTCAAATGGTTTGGCTTGTTCGAGGTTTGGAGCCCGATCGGAAAAACGCCCGATATAGCCTTCACGTTGTCGGCGATACACGAATGGAGCGCCTGGATCCTTCTCGGGCTTTTTGCGTTGCATCTAGCGGCGGCGCTTTTCCATCATGTCGTCCGCCGTGACGCGACGCTGTATCGCATACTCTGAAAGACAGGCAGGACGGCATTTCCCATGCGCAAGATCGAGATGAACGACCAGGTCTGGACACGTCTTCTGGGCATGCGAAGCGGCATGACGCTTTCCAATAAGTCAGAGGAGGCCGACCCGGCGATCGCACTCTATGGACCCATTGCGGCAGCCAGCGGACGCTTTGTGCTTGCCCAGGTTGGCCAGTCACTCGACGGCCGTGTCGCGACGCCGACGGGAGATGCCCGTGATATCTCCGGGCCTGATGGGATCGCCCACCTGCATCGCTGTCGGGCACTGGTCGAAGCCGTCATCGTCGGTGTTGGGACCGTACATTGCGATGATCCGCAACTGTCGGTGCGTGCGGTCAAGGGGCCGAACCCGGTCAGGGTCGTGGTCGATTGTAGAGCAGAACTGACAGGAGAAGAGCGCCTGTTCCACGATGGCGGTGCGCCTGTCATCTTGCTACAGAGCATAAACGCGCCACAGCGGTCCTATAAAGCGGACGTCATCCGTCTTCGCACCGGCGATAGCGGGCTCGAGCCCCAGGACATACTGGAGGCGCTTGAAAAACGCGGCCTCCAGAAAGTCCTGGTCGAAGGTGGTGCTCGCACGATCGCCCGCTTCATGCAGACCGGTCTCATTGACCATCTGCATGTGTCCATCGCCCCGCTTATTATAGGCTCCGGTCCTTCCGGTATTAGTCTGCCGCCGATTGACGCGCTCAGCGAAGCACATCGCCCCGCAGCGCGCGTCTTCAGCCTGGGTTCCGACATTCTTTTCGACTGTCAGCTGAAGCTTGCCGCCCGGTCATCAGCCGGGGAGCGCGAGCAGATCCTGATGGCCGATCCGGCATAAGCTGCCAGGCACGTCCGCCTGTTCCAGACGAAAAGTGAGCCAAGCCTCAATCTCCTCCGGTACGAGTTCGCCAATCTCCCGGACGGCATTGGCGATGCCTTCTAGCAGCTCCCGCTGGAGCGGAGCAGAGCGCTCATCGAGCACCCACGGGCTTTCCGCCGTCAACACGCGGTAATGAAACGCCGACAACGCGCCCGCAAGATGGTGTGTGGCATCAGGGCCGAGAGCTGCACCAAAACCCTTGTCCAGCCGCTGATGACAGTTGAAATCTGCCGTGACTGCAGCGTCAAGCGGATGGACGACACTCCATTTCATCTGCCCATCATAGTTCAGCGCGGCATAAAGACCCGCACCGGTCGGAGCCAATACCCCGACGAACCGGTCGCAGAAGTTGGCTGAGCAGAGATCGAAGAGGGCTGATGCCGTAACAACGTCAGTCCCTGCGAGTGGCAGTGCGTCAATGTTGTTGAGGTCAAACTGGCGGAACTCGACTGGGCTGCCCTCACCGATCCTGGCGGATGCTTCTGCAAGAAGCGCCGGATCATAGTCGAGCAAACGCCAATGTGTATTTTTTGGCAGCAACGGCGACAGGGTCCGATAGGTGGAACCGGTTCCACAACCGATGTCGAGCAAGTTTGGTGGCCGCTTCCCTTCAGGATTGCCATCCCGCAGCGTCTGCGCAAGCATGTTGAGGAGGCCTGCGTCCCGTGCTGCCTTATCGGCGGGTTCGCGCAGCGCCAGCCAGTCCTTGTCAAAACCGCTCATCGAACAGTCTCCAATGCGTTTGAAATGGTCCGGCTGGTATCGTCCCAGCGGGGGAGCGCTGACCCGGCACGCGCGGAGGCCTCGGCTCTGGCTGCCCGTCCGGGTTCATCAGTCAGAAGCCTGCGCAGTGCGGCGGCAAATGCTGAGGGATCGTCAACGGGAACGAGAATGCCCGCATCTGCCGGAACCACTTCGGGAACGGCTCCCGCATGGCAGGCGACGATTGGCAGTCCCTGTGTTAGGGCCTCAGCAAAGACCATGCCGTAGCCTTCATAGCGGCTGGCGAGCGCAAAAATATCGGCTCCGGCCAGTGCCGTGGCTGTGTCGTCGACCTCTCCGCAGAGAGCGATGCGATCGGCCAGACCGAGCGTCGCGATCTGGGCCTCGATCTGGCGGCTGATCTCAGGGTCAAGCCGACGGCTACCGATGATCGATGCCGTCCAGTCGAGATCCTCGATCTTTTTCAGCGCCGAAACGAGCACATCATGCCCCTTGCGGCGCGTCAGCGTGCCGATCGAGACAATGTGCGGTGGCTGACCGGAGGCGGTCGAGGGCAGGCCGCGGGCCGTGCCGGGGATGGCTGTCGTGATGCGCTCGGCGGCGATCTCAAACCGATCTGCCACCTCGCGTGCGGTCATCTGCGATGTTACGATGACGTGGCGGGTGGCTGAAAGCGCTCGGCGCTCCGAATTCGTCAACCGCTCCTGGTCGGTCGGGGACAGACCTGTTTCGAGTGCCAGCGGGTGATGAACCAGCGCGACGATCTTTAGTCTGCTTCTTTCCCGCATTGCCCAGTCATCCAGAACGCCAAAGGCGAGCCCGTCGATCAGGACCAGTGCGCCGTCGGAAAGGGCCGAGAGCCGCGCTTCCGCGTCACGGCGCGTGTCCGTCGAAGGGGCTGGAAAGCCGTCGCCGAGCGCAAGCAATTGTACGTCCCAGCCAAGAGACTTGAGGCCGGCGACGACAGCGCGGTCATAGCCATAGCCACCGGTCTTCAACGTGAGATCGCCGGGATAGGCGAAAACCAGGCTGCGCGTCAAAGGTCGGCCTCATACCAGCCGCGTGCGGCGTGGGATTCGTGCAGCAGCACGCGCAAGCGGCAGATACGGTGGCTACCCGGGCCAAGCTTTTTGTCGGATACGGCGGAAGCCAGCTGATCGAAGATGTGCTTGGCTATGACCTCGGTCGTGCTGATTTTGCCGGAAAACGCCGGATGTTCGTCGAGATTCTGATAGTTGAGGGGCTTCAGGATCTCCGACAGAACGGTTGTCGCAGCCCCGATATCGACGGCAAGTCCATCCTCGTCGACATCCTTGGTGAAGAAGGCAGCATCCACGACAAACGTTGCCCCGTGCATGCCCTGTGCCGGCCCGAAGACTGGGCGGGGAAGGCTGTGGGCGATCATGATATGGTCTCTCACTTCGACTGCGAACATGGTCTCTCTTTCGTGTGTCTGTCATTTACGAATAGCGGATGCGGTGGCAGAGCGTATCCGGCGATGACAGGATACGGGGATAGGCAGCTTCCAGTTCAGAAAAAGCTGTCTCGCCCGAGATCAGGGCATCGAGGCGGGTGTCGACCAGCAGTTCCAACGCCTTGGCCATCCTGCGCTTGTAGCTCCACCGCGAAGCCCTGTTTGGGGGGATCGTGCCGACCTGCGAGCTGATGAGTGAAAGCCGCCTTGCATGGAACGCCCCGCCGAGCGGAATCTTGACGGAACGGTCGCCATACCAGCTGGCCTCGACGATGCGTGCCTCCATGCCGGCATGGGCGATTGCGGCTTCGAGCGCATTTGCCGAAGCCGTGGCATTAATCAATACGTCGAATTCGCCGCTGAGGTCACCGGGATTGGAAAACGCAAGTCCCAGTTCTGCTGCCAGTGCGCTGCGGTCGGGATTGCTATCAACGAGAAGGGTTTCTGTCCCGGCAATTCCGTTCGACAGATAGGCAACAAGGGTTCCCACGACGCCTGCCCCGAAAACCACCACCCTGTCGCCGGGCAGGATACCGGCATCCCAGATGATGTTGAGTGCGGTCTCCATATTGGCAGCGAGCACAGCTCGTCTCGGGGGAAGCGCATCGGGCAGGAGGTTGATCTGCTCCTCCGACACAATGAACAGGTCCTGGTGCGGATGAAGGACGAAGACTGCACGGTCGCGCAGTTCGGGCGGACCGTCTTCAATGCGTCCGACGCTGGCATACCCGTATTTGACCGGGAAGGGGAAACTGCCCTCCATGCCCGGCCCACGCATGCGTTCACGTTCGCTTTCAGGGACGAGGCCCTCAAGCACCAGCCGTTCCGTGCCCCGGCTGACACCGCTGAACATGTTTCGGATCATGAGCTGCCCGGATTGCCGTTCACCGAGCGCCTGATGCTGCAGTTGCACTTCCCCTGGACCGGTTTGCCAGAGTGCGGTTGCCTGCCGAATAGCGGGCTCTCGGTCAGTTCTTTCCGTCAAAGGCAGTGGTCCTTCACCAATTCCAGCATCCAACCGGGAACGTAGCGCGTCAGCGCGCATTTGGTTTCGAATGGCCGATCAATATTTATTTACAGGCTCTACGCAATCCAGCCGGAGTTCTCAGGCGTAATGACAACCATTGACGTAGGGAGAGTAAGCATCATGTCCAGCCTGAGCCCGTCCATGTTCGAATTCGTATCGCCGGAAGCCGAAGTTGAACGCGCAGTCGCCGAATTGCGCTTTGGCCGTCCAGTCGTCTTGTCCGACGGCAGCCGGAAGCTTGCATCCCTTTCGCTCGATTGCGTGGCACCGACTGTTTTCGATCAATTTGCCGCGGCAGCAGGCAACCGTCACTCCCTGTTGTTGACCGCGCCGCGGGCGGGACGCCTGGGTATTTCGTCGAGCGCGGATATTCTGGTGCCGCTTGCCGGCCTGAACTTCGATCAGGCCTCCCGTTTGGCCTATTCACTCGGCGTTGAAGCGCCGCGTCTCTGGCAGACTGCCGATGCGCTCGCTGCCCAAACCGCCGAACTTGCTCGCATCGCCCTTCTTCTTCCGGCAATGGTTGTGGCAGATGTAACCGAACAGCCGGATCGCTTCGCAGCGTGCTGCCTCTTGAATGCTGACCGGCTGAAGGGTGCGGATCAGGCGCGCCAGCGTTTCGACGAGGTTGTCCGAACCCGTGTACCGCTCGAAGGCATGGATCATGCCGAATTCGTCGTGTTCCGCGGTGGTGTCGCGCAGAAGGATCAGGTGGCCATCGTCGTTGGTCGACCTGACGTAACGAAGACCGTTCCGATCCGCATCCACTCATCTTGCATCACGGGCGATCTCTGCGGCTCGCTGAAATGCGACTGCGGTGACCAGCTGCGCAATGGTCTTGCTCTTCTCCAGGAAGCCGGTGGCGGCGTATTGCTTTACCTCGACCAGGAAGGCCGTGGCACGGGGATCGGTGCGAAGATGCGCGCCTATGGCTACCAGCATCTCGGCTTCGATACGATCGACGCGGATGCCGAGCTGGGCTTGGCAGAAGATCACCGACGCTACGAGGCGGCTGTTGCCATGTTGCGGCTGATGAACATTGGTCGGGTTGCCGTCTACACCAACAACCCCACCAAGATCGCCGGTCTGCGTGCGGGTGGCATTGATGTGGAAGCACGCTCGCCGGTCGTCGGCCGCGTGACGGCCGAGAACCAGAACTACCTCCGGACAAAGACAATCCGCGGCGGTCACATGATGGACCTCGAAACCCTGGTCGCAGCAGAGTAAGCTTGCATCCAGGAGGATTGAACAGATGGCGAGCGGACCAGAGCGGCTGGGCTATTGGTGGGATGAGCGTGCCTTTGGATTGGAGGGGCGGGGGTTGTTGCTCTCCACCGCCATCACCAATCTCTCCCTGGTCGCAGCATGCACCCTGGCGCTGCTCGTCGCAGCCTTTGCTATTTTTCCGCTTGGGCCGGGTTTTATCATTGTCACGCTGGTGACGCTGGCGATCATCTTTGCGCTCGTCCTCCGCGCCCTGCCCGGCCATGGGCATGATCGCTTTGGTCCGGCCAATCTGGTCACATCGATCCGGGCCGGACTTGTCAGCCTGACGGCCGGTGCGCTCGTGTCGAGTGAGCGGCTTGCTGGCGATCCGGTGGCCCTCTGGACATTGCTTGGCATTGTGCTGATTGCGTTTGCTCTCGACGGCATCGACGGCTATCTGGCGCGCCGTTTTGAGGTCGAATCGTCGTTCGGTGCACGCTTCGACATGGAGGTGGATGCCTTCCTGATCCTCCTTCTATCTCTGGCGGCCTTGCTTCTCGACAAGGTGGGAGCCTGGGTCGTTCTGATCGGGTTGATGCGCTACGGATTCCTGGCGTGGGGTCGTTTTTCTCCAAAATTGAATGGTAGCCTGCCGCCATCGTTCCGCCGCAAGCTTGTCTGCGTTGTGCAGGTCGCAGCACTCTGCGCGATCCTTGTGCCTTTCGTATCCTCCGACGTCGCGACGGCAATCGCCGCAATCGCGCTTGCCGCACTAGTTTATTCCTTCGCGGTCGACATTCGTTCTCTGCTTGCTCTGCCGGGCGTTGAGCGATGATCGGAGCGAGCGCAGACGGGGGCGTCGCGTCTAGTCCGCCGTGCGGTAGCTTAAGCGTGCGGGGTCTTTTGCGCGCCACCCCAGCCGAGAAACGCCAATCCGGGCAGGGCGCCTGCAAGCGAGAGGCCACCATAGACAAGGCTTGCTGCGAGACCCTCGGACGTTGTCGCTCCGATCAGAGGCCACAGCGCCATGGCGGCCGCCTCCCGGCTTCCCCATCCGCCGAGACCCGATGGTATCAGCATGGCGAGCAGCGTCAGCGGCACGATGGTGACCGTTGCGATCAACGGAAGTCTGGCGCCTACGGCATGCGAGGCGATAAAGAAAGCCGCGACATAGGCCAGGACCACCGTCAAGCTGAGGGCGATCTGGATGGCCCAGGCACTGCGATCGAGAAATGCCTTACGGATGTCCGCGAGCATGCCGGGCTGCCCGATCACCCCTTTGGATTTTGCGATCTTCCATCCGAGGAGCATCAGGGCGCCAAGCCCGACAACAACGGCGAACCCGACGATCGCCATATGGTCGCTTGCGTCCACGCCGACGATGTTCGGCCAGGCGAACAGACCCAGAGCGGCAAAGGCGAAGAAGACGATCTGTCCGGACAGCCTTTCAAAGACGACTGCCTTGGCCGGCTGCTTCCAACCGCCGGGGCCTTCCGCGCGCATTCGGTAAGCGCGCAACGCATCTCCGGCAACACCGCCCGGCAGGGACTGGTTGAGCAAAGTGGCGACATAATATTCGCGGATCGCTTCACCACTCGCAATGGTTTGGCCCAAGCGGTCAGCGGTAAAACGCCAGCGCAGGGCCGAGAGAACAATCTGAGCCTGGACGAGACAAAGAATCCCGGCGATGTGCAGTGTCGACACCTTCGAAAGGGCGGCAATCAACGTGGTCGTATCAAGCCTCAGCGCCAGCAAGAGGACGATGGCCAGGACCGAAAGAAGGATCAGGAAACGGAAGGCGGACACGGGCCAGAACTTTCAACGACGTTGCTGCATCAAGTCATAGCACTACGTCACGACACAGGCTGCGGACTTTGATGACTTCGAATTGTTTTGCCGTCAGACGGCCAGTCTCGTCGGTCAAGCCTCTGCTGGCAGGCCTTGTGGTCTCAGTGTTTGTCTTAATCGCGATCCGGCTCCCGGATCATCCGGATGCCCTGGGCCTGGATGCCTTCTTGCGATTGCCGCTGGAGTGGCCGCTGCTCTGCCTCATGCTCCTGCTGGTGCCGGGACGGATGGGCCGCGTGGTGCGCGCCATCGTTGCGGTCGTCGTCTTCCTGCTGCTGGCCCTGAAGATTGCCGATCTGGGGACGCAGACGGCCTTTCAGCGCCCGTTCAACCCCTACCTCGACAGCCGGTTGATGGGGGATGGCTGGAATGTTCTGTCCGGCTCGATCGGGGCTGGAACCGCATTCATCCTGGGCTGCGTCGTGCTTTTCGGCGTCGCGCTGGTGATCTGGCTTTTCTGGCGTAGCGCACGCGAAATGGCTGCCACAGAGAGCAGGGCGCGGCGTTTGCTGATCGGAGCCTTTGCCGTGCTCGCAGCCTTTGCCGGTGCATCGCTGGCCATGGGCTTACCCCGGACGGATGCCGGCGTCGTGCGCTATCTCGTCGCCCGCATTGATCTCGTCATCCGGTCGGCCGTCGATATGCAGGCTTTCGAGAAGGTGTTGGATGGAGGCGTTGAGCCTCTATCCGGCGATGGTCTGTTCGGACGCGTGCGGGGCCGCGATATTGTGGTGATCTTCGTCGAATCCTATGGCCGCAGTGCTATCGAAGATCCTCGTTATGCGCCACTGATCCAGTCGCGTCTGGCAGCGGTGGAAAAGGCGATCGGCGATGCTGGTCTCTTTTCCGCCAGCACCTGGGTGACCTCTCCGACAGTTGGGGGGCTGAGCTGGCTTGCGCATGGCACGTTGATGTCGGGCCTCTGGATCGACAATCAGGCACGCTATGATCGCCTGATGATGAGCCGCCAGCCAAGCCTCAATCGTCTGTTTTCGGAGGCCGGTTGGCAGAGCGTCGCCATCATGCCGGCCATCACCATGGCCTGGCCGGAGGCCGCCTATTACGGCTATGACCGTGTTCTGGCCGCCGCCGATCTCGGCTATCGCGGCAAGCCGTTCAATTGGATCACCATGCCGGACCAGTATACGCTTGCTGCCTTCGAGCGACTGGCCCGTCAGCCGGCGCGAGCGGCGGGCAAGAACGTCATGGCCGAGATCGCGCTCATCTCGAGCCACGCACCCTGGACGCCGGTAGCGC
The DNA here is from genome assembly GCF_051549525.1 of Rhizobium sp. G187. Lineage (NCBI taxonomy): Bacteria > Pseudomonadati > Pseudomonadota > Alphaproteobacteria > Hyphomicrobiales > Rhizobiaceae > Rhizobium > Rhizobium sp. G187. Next base: position 16,004 of record NZ_JBPUGM010000005.1, on the reverse strand, counting down.
GACTGATCGATTGGGATGCCATCGGCGACGGCACTGTCTTCGATGCCCAAGCGACGAGCGGCGATCCGCCCTCGGTGGTCTGGGCTGATCCTGAGCGGGTCCGTCGGCAGTATATCGAAACCATTGATTATTCGCTGCAGACGCTGGGGAGTTACATGGCGCGCTTTGGCTCTGACACAGTCTTTGTCATTCTTGGCGATCACCAGCCGGCCAGCATCGTGACCGGCCCCAATGCGTCGCGTGCGGTCCCGGTCCATGTGATCAGTGGAGACGCAGATTTCATTCGCGGGTTCGAAGCGGAAGGATTTGCCGCCGGAATGACCCCGCGCCTCGATGGCGTCGAACGTCCCATGAAAGACATCCGTCCGCTTTTGATCAAACGCTTCACCCGTGATTGAGGCCAAGGCCCTCCTCACGGGCGCCGAGCTTGGGCTGTTCCTGGAGGCGCCACGCACGGGGTGTCACGCCCGTCTGGCGCAAAAAGAAACGAGAGAAATAGGCGGGATCGGAAAAGCCGAGACGAAAGGCGACGTCCTGCACGCTTCCGCCTGTGAACAGAAGCGCACGCTGGGCCTCTTCGAGCAGGCGCTCCGCGAGAAACGCCTGGGTGCTCAGGCCCGTCTTTACCTTGACGATCCGGTTGAGATGGGTGGGCGATATGCCAAGCGCAGAGGCAAAGTAGCTCGCCGGACGGTGATTGCGGACTTCCCGCTGCACCAGAGTGGAGAGGATCTCCATTCGCCGGTCATTCTCGTCGCCGCCTTGCGCCTCTCGAACATCCAGTGCCGCGGCTCGGGCTGTCAGCGCCAGCGTTGAAGCGATGCCGGCCTCGACCATGATCGCCCACTGGCTTCGGCGGCCAGCCCATTCCGAGAGCACGGTGTTGAGTGTCGAGCGGATCGCAGGTGCCGCTGTGTCATCGAGACATGTAACGCGGGGTTCGGCAAGAAATCTCCCGATCGGACTGGGTTCGTCCGGCCGCGCCGGCAGTCGGCCTGAGAGAATGGTGAAGACATGCCCGTCGATATCCGGTGCAAACCTGAAGCCATGCGCTACGCCGGGCGGTATTGTTATCATGGCCGGTGGTTCGAAACGCACAACTCGATCACCGAATATCGCGTCGCCGGAACCTGAGAGGATCGACAGGATCTGGAAGAAATGCACATGCCGGTGCATGCCTATTTCGAAGTGGTGGAGACTGCTTCGCGACGGTATTGTTTCGCAGTGCACCCAAAACTGCGCGGCGGCTGATCCGCTCTCGCCGTAGAGGTCATAACTCGGGATTGCGGATATCATCCGCGCGCTGGTCGTGTCCATGTTCGATTTGTGCAATAGTTGGCGTGCTGCGTCCATTGTTCATTCCCGCATCTGATCCCACAATTTGCGCAATGCCAATTTCGAAATGCCTCTGAACCAGGCTTCGTGATCGGCGGCTGCCGTTGGGAGGAACCATGCGCACCCAAGTCGTCATCATCGGATCGGGTCCATCCGGGCTTCTGCTCGGCCAGTTGCTGGGCAATGCTGGCATCGACACGGTGATCCTTGACCGCGTCGGCAAGGACCACATCCTGTCACGCGTCCGGGCCGGCGTCCTGGAGGAAGGGACCGTCGGACTGCTCGATCGCGCTGGGGTGGGCGCCCGCATGCATCGGGAGGGCTTGCCGCATGATGGTTTCTCGCTCGCGTTCAACGGGCGCGATCATCGGATCGATCTCTTCGGCCTGACAGGCGGGAAGCGGGTTGTGGTCTATGGCCAGACGGAGGTAACTCTTGATCTGATCGAACAACGCGCACGCGACGGGTACATCACGATCTACGATGCCGAAGATGTGAGCCCGTACGGCTTCGATGGGAATGCACCCTTTGTCACCTACGTCAAAGACGGCCTAACCCATCGGATTGATTGTGATTTCATTGCTGGGTGCGACGGTTTCCACGGTGCGAGCCGAAAAGCAGTGCCGGAAGAGGCGATCAGGACGTTCGAGCGTGTCTACCCCTTCGGCTGGCTCGGGATCCTGGCCGATGTACCGCCGGTTAGTCCTGAACTGATCTATGCCAATCATCCACGTGGTTTCGCGCTGTGTTCGATGCGGTCGCACACCCGCAGTCGCTACTACGTCCAATGTTCACTCGACAATACCGTCGAGATGTGGTCGGACGACCGCTTCTGGGATGAGCTTCGCCGTCGCCTGCCGCTGCACCATGCCGAGGCGCTGATAACTGGTCCGAGTTTTGAAAAGTCGATTGCCCCGCTCCGCTCCTTCGTGGCGGAGCCAATGCGGTTCGGTCGGCTCTTCCTTGTCGGTGATGCCGCGCATATTGTCCCACCGACCGGCGCCAAGGGTCTCAATCTCGCCGTCTCGGATGTCCATTACCTGTGCGAAGGCCTGCTCCAGCATTATCTGGAGAAAACCGACGCAGGGCTTGATGCCTATTCCGAAAAGGCATTGCGGCGGGTCTGGAAAGCAGTGCGTTTTTCCTGGTCGATGACCACGCTGCTTCATCGCTTCCCGGATACCGGAGATTTCAGCCAGAGAATCCAGGAAGCAGAACTCGACTATCTGACCCAATCCAGGGCCGCGTCTACGGCGATGGCGGAGAACTATGTTGGCTTACCCTATTGAGCGATATGCCATTCCTTGCGAGGCAGGAACGTTTTTTAGACTCACGAATAAGTCTGTTCTTCGGAGGGTTGAAAGTCGCTCAGAGAGGCCACCCCTCTTGACGTGACACGTCGATTTGGAGCTCGCAACGGGGCTGAAGCGAACTCGATATTAAATCAGGCATACTGGAGGAGTAATTGCCATGAAAATGCATATTCCAATGTTGATCGATGGTGCGGAGAAGGCTGCCATCGGGAACCGGACCTATGATCGGATCAATCCCTATACCCAGGAGATCGCAACAACGGCGTCTACAGCCGGGCTCGATGATGTGAAGGCGGCGGTAGACGCGGCAGCTGCGGCGTTTCCAGCGTGGTCGAAGACGGGACCCGGGGAGCGCCGAAAGATCCTTTTGAAGGCTGCCGACATCATGGAGGCTCAATCGAGCGAGTTCTCGGCATTGATGACGGCAGAGACCGGTGCGACAGGCCAATGGGCTGGTTTCAACGTCATGGTGGCTGCCGGCATGCTGCGTGAGGCCGCTTCAATGACCACGCAGATTTCCGGCGAAGTCATTCCGTCCAACAAGCCGGGTTCACTGTCGATGGGAATTCGTCAGTCTGCCGGTGTTTGCGTCGGGATTGCGCCGTGGAATGCGCCGATCATTCTGGGAACGCGGGCGATCGCCATGCCGATCGCTTGCGGAAACACCGTCATTCTCAAAGCGTCCGAACAGTCCCCTGGCACACATCGTCTGATTGCCCAATGCCTCGTTGAAGCCGGGCTTCCCTCCGGCGTGGTCGGTGTCATCACCAATGCGCCGGAAGACGCAGCACAGATCGTCGAAGCCCTGATCGCGCATCCGTCCGTAAGGAGGGTCAACTTCACCGGTTCGACCCGTGTCGGCAAGCTTATTGGCGAGCTGTGTGGTCGTCACCTGAAACCAGCGCTGCTTGAACTTGGCGGGAAGGCGCCGCTCATCATTCTGGATGATGCAGATATCGATGCTGCGGTGAATGCCGCAGCTTTTGGTGCCTTCGCCAATATGGGTCAGATCTGCATGTCGACCGAACGGATCATCGTTGACCACAAGATTGCCGATGCATTCGTGACGAAACTCGCGGCCAAGGTTTCGAAGCTGCCGGCTGGTGACCCCAAGGGGCATGTGGTTCTGGGTTCACTGATCAGTCTCGATGCGGCGAAGAAAATGGACGAGCTTATCGCGGATGCGCTGGGCAAGGGTGCGATACTGCTCGCCGGCGGCAAGCGGGAAGGGAGCGTTGTCGAGGCAACGCTGCTCGACAACGTCTCTCCCGACATGCGCCTCTATGCCGAGGAAAGCTTCGGGCCGGTCAAACCGATTATCCGCGTAGACGGTGAGGAGGAAGCAATCAGGATTGCCAACGATACCGAATATGGTTTGTCCGGCGCCGTCTTCAGCAAAGACATTCGTCGCGCGCTGGCCGTCGCCGCCCGGATCGAATCCGGGATTTGCCACATTAACGGTCCGACGGTCTTTGACGAGCCTCAGATGCCGTTTGGAGGTGTCAAGGGGAGTGGCTACGGCCGATTCGGCGGCAAAGCCGCGATTGCCGAATTCACGGACTTGCGCTGGATCACGATCGAAGATCCGAACCAGCACTATCCGTTTTGAGGAGAGCGGCTATTGCCAGATGCGGGGGCAGTCGTTTTTCAGACGGCTGCCCCATCTGGCCAGGCATTCAGTCGGTTTCGTTGTTGCCGGGAACGATGTCTGCATAGATTTTCTTCAGACAGCCAATGAAAACCTCCAGCTCTTCAGGTGTGAACCGGCTGGTGAAGCGAAGCTCATGGGCTTCCTGGAGGTCCCGCGCTTGGCCAAGCAAGATTGCGCCGTCGCCGGTCATGCGCAATTCTTGCCGACGGCGGTCAATGGCTGAAGCCTGGCGCGATATCAGGTTGCGTGCCTCGAGCCGATTGACGAGCGCCATCATCGTCGCGCGATCCATGCTGAGCTGATTTGCGATGTCGATCTGCCCAACGCCGGGGTTGGCTGCAATGAGTTCAAGGACGGCAAATTGCTTCTGCGTGAGGCCGAGTTCACCCATCGCCGTAGAATAGTCCTGATAGATCGCGACGTTCGCCATACGGATGTGAAAGCCGAGAATGTCATCAAGGCGCCCCGTCCTCAGCCGGCGGCCAAGTTCGAAGACTTCATCATAATTGGCCGGATTCAGGTCATTCTTTAGTATCATGTGCCTTCTTTCGCGGGTCAGAACAATGTTCGCTTGTTCTCTATGATCATATTCTGTTCTATCAGGGAATTCTCCTATTGTCTGTGATCATTTTTGATTTAGTATGTCGAACTTACGATGTGCTTGGGAGTGGCGCAGGGAGGAGATCGTATGGACCAGCCCGTAGGGGTGGAGGGGATCGCTGCGCAATTCTGCGGGCTGGAGACGTATGACCCGTTGGTCTACCGGGCCAAGGTGTCTCCTGACGCCGACGCTGTTGTTGAGGTTGCGAGCGGTGAACGTCTTACCTTTTCAGAGCTAGATCGTCTTGTCGGCAAGATCGGCGCTTTGCTTTCCAATGAAGTCAAGGCATCCGTGGCGCCGCCGCACGTCGCCTATCTCGGTCGCAATTCCATTGCACAACTTGCAACCTGCCTTGCCTGCCAGCGCGCAGGTTTAGTGTTCATACCGCTGAACTGGCGATTGGGAGCCGCTGAGTTGCGGCCTATCATTGAGGACGGCGACCCGGCCCTATTCATTCATGACGTAGAGTTTGCGTCCGTCCTCGCAGAGGCGGTGCGGGACGAGGTGCAGGTTCTGACCGTTGAGGGTGAAAACGGGCTTCTTGCTCGGGCGGGTAAGCTTGGTGCGGTTGCGGCAGCTTCATTCGAGGCAGCCAGGACCTGCATTATGCTCTATACGTCAGGCACGACCGGAAAGCCCAAGGGAGTGCTGCTCACGCGGCACAATGCCTTCGCTTCGGCTGTGAACTTCGCCATGGTCGGCGAGATCACGGAGGCGTCGGTCACGCTTTGTGACCTTCCGTTTTTCCACACGATCGGCCTGGTGGCGATTGCCCGAACGACGGTGATGATGGGCGGGCTCCTGATCATAGCGGACCGCTTTCACCCTGACCGCACCCTGTCGCTCCTCGGTGATCCCGAACTCGGTGTCACTCACTATTTTGCTGTCCCCCAGATGGCAGCGACCTTGCGTGCAAGCCCTGTCTGGAACCCGAGGGCGCTTGAGGCCTTGCAGGCAATCTTCATCGGTGGCGCGCCGCTCTCGCCTGCCTTGATTGCCGAATTTCTTGAGCACGGGATTCCGCTCGTGAACGGCTATGGGATGAGCGAGGTGGGGACAGCGATCCATATGCCGCTGGATCGAGAGGCGATCGCACGTCATCCGGGTAGCGTCGGTTATCCCGCACCTCTCCTGGAAATCAGGATCGTCAATGCCACGGGCGAGGACGTCGAGGATGGTGAGGTGGGTGAAATCTGGCTGCGGGGACCGTCCGTCACGCCGGGCTACTGGAACAAGCCGGAAGAGACCGCGCTGGCTTTCGTCGATGGCTGGTTTCGCACCGGCGATCTCGGACGGCGTGATTCAGGCGGCGTCATCTTTGTGCCGGACCGGCTGAAGGACATGTATATCACCGGCGGCGAGAATGTCTTTCCGGCAGAAATCGAGGCTGTAATCGGGGCCCATGCCAAGGTCCAGGATGTTGCGGTGATTGGTGTCCCGGATGCCAAATGGGGCGAGTGCGGTCTGGCGCTTGTGGTTGCGGTCGCCGCTGAGACACCGAGTGCCGAGGAAATTCTAACCTTTTGCGCGGAACGCCTCGCATCCTACAAGCGGCCGCACCGCATCCTTTTTGTCGAAACCATCCCACGGACGGCATCCGGCAAGGCGCAGAAAAATCTGCTGCGCCAAACCTACGCGTCTACCCAAAATCCCCCGGCACTGCCGGTCGAAACAGGCATGCAGGAGTGAAATCATGGCTGATATAGAAAGCAACCTGCCCGAACCGGTGCTGGTCGAGTTTGACAACGGCATCGCATTTGTCACCCTGAACCGGCCGGAAAAACGCAATGCGATGAATCCGGCGCTCAATATCCGGATGCTGGAGATCCTCGATGAACTGGAAGCCGACGAGCGCTGCGGTGTTCTGGTTCTCCGCGGCGCAGGCCAGTCCTTTTCGGCAGGCATGGATCTTAAGGAGTATTTCCGCGAAAATGACGGCAAGGGTCGGGGCGCTGTGCTGAAAAGCCGCCGCCAGGCCGGCGGATGGTGGAACCGGCTGATGTATTTCGAAAAGCCGACCATCGCCATGGTCAATGGCTGGTGCTTTGGTGGCGCCTTCACGCCTCTGGTTGCCTGCGATCTCGCCATCGCTGCGGACGAGGCGACCTTCGGGCTTTCGGAGATCAACTGGGGAATCCTGCCGGGTGGCAATGTCACGCGCGCGGTGGCCGAAGTGATGGGCCATCGGGATTCCCTCTATTACATCATGACCGGCGAGACTTTCGGCGGTCAGAAAGCGCGGGAGATGGGGTTGGTCAATGAATCCGTGCCGCTCGGCGACCTCGAGAACCGGGTCAGGGCGCTTTGCGGCACCCTTCTGGAGAAAAATCCGGTGGTGCTCAAGGCCGCGAAGGATACATTCAAACGGGTGCGGAATATGCCCTGGGAACAGGCGGACGATTATATCTATGCCAAGCTCGAGCAGATGCTTCTGCTGGACAAAAGCAATGGCCGCGCCGAGGGCCTGAAGCAGTTTCTTGACGACAAGACCTACCGTCCCGGATTGCAGACCTACAAGCGCTGAAAGCCCGCTGACACCGCTTGGTGTGCTTCAGGCGCGGAACGAAAGCCGTCGCGAGGCATTGTAGAACCACAAGCGATCAACAAGCAGCCGAATATGGACTTCCCCGGCATAATGACCGGATAGCGACTTGAAGGCTGCATGGGACGCAAACTCGGAAGAAGGAGAGCGAAAATGGGTTCTACAGCGGACAAGATTTCCGGCAAGACAAACGAACTGGTCGGCAAGGCAAAGCAGGCCGTCGGCGACGCAACCGATAACCGCAGCTTGCAGGCCAAGGGCGCTGCACAGGAAGCCAAGGGCGATGCGCAGCAGGCCAAGGGCCAGGCGAAAGATGCTGTAAAGAAAATTGTCGATAAAGCCTGAAGGCTTTAAAGTCCTCCAGCAACGGGCCCGCTTTCAAGCGGGCCTTTTGCTGTTTGATGGGCGCTTCGCTGGGCGACTGAAGCCTCCCCGTCCTTAGGACTCGTAGCGCGCAATCTCCTGGCCGGGCTGTAGATAGGCGCCAGCCTCTGCCTTGAACTTCACCTGTCCGGCCCGCGCGGCGGTGATCTGTGTCTCCATCTTCATGGCTTCCATCACCGCTATCAGGTCCCCTTCTTGCACCATTGCACCATCTTCGACCTTGAAAGCCTGAAGCGTGCCGGCGATTGGGGCTGTGATCGCGGAGGCGTCGGTCTTTTCAGCGGGAGCGGCTGCGGCCGTACCCTGACCAGCCAAACCACCGAGGCCGGCGAGAAGCGATGCCGGGATGCCGAGAGCATGGCGCTTGCCGTCGATCTCGACATGGGTACGGATCAGCGCGGTGTCGGCCAGCTGTTCCGGTCGGGCCATGGTGTCCAGCGTGTCGGCGAAATCGGTTTCGATCCAGCGTGTGTGCACCTTGAAGCCGTCCTCGCCGGTGAAGTCCTGGGCTTCCAGCACTGCGCGGTGGAAGGGCAGCACGGTGGCGAGGCCCTCGATGTTGAATTCCTTCAGCGCCCGGCGGGCACGGGCAATCGCCTGTTCGCGCGTGGCGCCCGTCACGATCAGCTTGGCCATCAGGCTATCGAATGTGCCGGGCACGGTTGATCCGGATTGCACGCCGCTATCGAGACGGACGCCGGGCCCGGAGGGCGCGTCGAAGGCCGTGATGGCGCCGGGTGTCGGCAGGAAGCCGCGGCCGGGGTCCTCGGCATTGATGCGAAACTCGATCGAGTGTCCGCGGGGGGCGGGGGTTGTGATGACGGTAAGCTTTTCGCCGGCGGCAATGCGAAACTGTTCAATGACCAGATCGATGCCGGTCGTTTCTTCGGTGACGGGGTGTTCGACCTGCAGGCGGGTGTTTACCTCGAGGAAGGAGATCGTGCCGTCAACGCCGAGCAGGAATTCAACCGTGCCCGCGCCGGAATAGCCGGCAGCTGCACAGATCCGCTTGGCCGCATCATGGATTGATTGGCGTTGAGCATCGGTCAGGAAGGGGGCAGGCGCCTCTTCGACCAGTTTCTGGTTGCGGCGCTGCAAGGAGCAGTCGCGGGTTCCGACGACGAGTACATTACCGTGCTTGTCAGCCAGCACCTGCGCCTCAATATGGCGTGGGCGGTCGAGGAAACGTTCGAGGAAGCACTCGCCGCGACCAAAGGCCGCCTTGGCCTCCCGGACTGCTGACTCATAGAGTTCGGCGATTTCCTCCATCTTCCAGGCGACCTTCAGACCGCGCCCGCCGCCGCCATGGGCAGCCTTGATTGCGACCGGAAGGCCATGGCTTTCGGCAAAAGCGATCACTTCGGCTGCCGTCTCGACCGGACCATCGCTGCCGGCAACCAGAGGCGCGCCGACACTGGTTGCAATCCGACGCGCCTCGACCTTGTCGCCCAGAGCTTCGATCACATGCGGATCGGGGCCAATCCAGATGAGGCCTGCGTCCTGTACTGCCCGGGCGAACTCCGCGCGTTCCGAGAGAAAGCCATAGCCGGGATGAACCGCATCGGCGCCGGAACGCTTGGCAATCGCGATCAGCTTTTCGATATCGAGATAGGTTTCCGCCGGACGGCTGCCACCGAGGCCATAGGCCTCGTCCGCCAGCTTGACGAAGACAGCGTCGATATCGGGATCGGCGTAGACGGCGACCGACTGGAGGCCATGGTCGCGGCAGGCGCGGATGATGCGCACGGCAATCTCGCCGCGATTGGCGATCAGCACTTTCTTCATCGAATGTCTCCTCACAGTCGTGTTGCGGCCTAGTATTGCGGAATGCAGATCAGCCCCGGACGGGCTCAATCTCGGCAAAGCGCGTGATAGGCCGGAATTGGATCCGGGCATTGACCGGGATCTGCCCGGCAAGGTCGAGATGATATTCAGCGACGGTCCCAATGACAGGGTAGCCGCCCGTCAACGGGTGATCAGCCAGGAACAGCACGGGCTGTCCGCTATGCGGAACCTGGATTGCACCCGTGGCCGTGCCTTCGCTCGGCAGTTCGGCGGCATCCTTGCGCTCCAGCGCCACATCGCCCGAGATGCGGATGCCAACGCGGTTGGATTGCGGGGTCACCAGATAGGTTTGGCTCGAAAGCGTGGCCAAGCCGGATTCCGTGAACCAGTCGCTGCGCGGGCCCATGATCACGTCCAGGGTCACCACCTCGTCCACCGCAGGATGGTCAAAGGCCGGAGCTTCGTCGAGCGATACCGGCACGAGACCCTTGCGCTCTGACTTCACCTGAAGCGTCGAGCCGACGACAACTGGTTCGGGGCCGACGACGGCAAGCGTATCGGTCGATGCGCTGCCTAATACGGAGGATACATGCAGACCACCGCGAAAGGCGAGATAGCTGCGGGCGCCACGCGGAGCAAAGCCCAAGGTCACGACGTCGCCTGCTTCCAGGGAAATCGGCCGATAGGTGTCGGCCTTCCACATCCATCCACCAGCGTTGCGAATGGTGATCGGGCAGGGTGCTCCTGTCAGGCCCATGACGGCGCGGCCAGAGGCCTCGAAGGAGAAGCCGCCGAGCGTAATTTCGAGTGCTGGCATTTCCACAGGATTACCGACCACCCGGTTTGCGGCCTTGAATGCACCCTGATCGAGCGCGCCGGAGGAGGAGACGCCTTGGCCTGTCTGACCGAAGCGGCCGAGATCCTGGAATAGCGCGGGCATAGGCGATGCCAGAACCTTGATCGTGACGCCATCGGGCGGCGTTGCCTGTGCGTCTTCTTTGGTTGTGGAGACACGGGCAGAGACGATAGCCGTTTGGGTCTGCTTTGCCGTGTCGGTAAAGCGGACACGGTAGCCCGGCTGAAAAAGCGCTGGCGGATCGCGTAGGAGGTCCCACATCTTCAAGGGCGTGGTGCCGATGATCTGCCAACCGCCGGGACTGTTTTGCGGATAGACGCCGGAAAATGCGCCAGCGAGCGCGACGGATCCCGCCGGGATCTTCGTGCGCGGGCTTTGACGGCGTGGCACTTGCAGCGCTGGGTCGCCGCCGACGAGATAGCCGAAACCAGGCGCAAAGCCGCAAAAGGCGACGGTGAAGATGCTCTCTGTGTGGCGGCGGATCACGTCTTCAACCGAGAGGCCGGTCAGGTCTGCGACATCGGCCAGATCCTCGCCGTCATAGCGGACGGGGATCTCGACCATCTTGTCCGAGGGAGCAATCTTGGCCGAAAGATCACGTGTGGCGATGGCGGCGGCGAGCTGCTCGGCCTTCAGCGTTTCGGGGCGAAAGCGGATCATCAGCGTGCGCGCAGCCGGCACCATATCCTCGATGCCATCGACGGGATCGCTCTCGAGCGAGGCGAACAGCGCCAGCGTCTCATCGAGATCCCTCAGTTCGACGAGCAGCACACTCAGGCTGACGGGCAGGAAACGCATCGGAACCTCAGGCGTGGTAAGCGGAATCGGGAATATCGGTGATGAACATGTGGCCCGGCGCATGGGTAATGGCAAACGGGACCCCCGATGCCATGACGGCCGCCTGGGGCGTCACGCCACAGGCCCAGAACACTGGCACTTCGCCGGGCTCGATGCGGACGGGATCGCCGAATTCCGGCTTTGCCAGATCCTTGATACCAATCTCCGAGGGCGCGCCGACATGGACGGGCGCTCCATGTACCGCCGGGAAGCGGCCGGAAATGGTGGCCGCATCTGCAACGCGGGAGGCGGGGATCGGTCGCATCGACACGACCATGTTGCCATGCAGGCGACCCGCCGGGCGGCAGGGCGTGCTGGTCAGATACATCGGGACATTGGTCTTGTCGGTGATGTGGCGGATCTCGATACCGGCTTCGACCATCGGGGTCTCGAAGGTAAACGAGCAGCCGATCAGGAAGCTGACGAGATCCGGATGCTCGGCCCACGCGGCCGTTGCATCCGCCGTCTCTTCGGCCAGCTTGCCGTCGCGCCAGATCCGGTAAAGCGGCAGGTCCCTGCGAAGGTCGGCGCCCGGCGCAAGCAGGGTGGCGTGCGAGCCCGGATCGGAGACGTCGAGGACGGGGCATGCCTTTGGATTGCGCTGTGCGTAAAGCAGAAAATCAAACGCCCAATCGCGCGGCAGCACGATCATATTTGCCTGGGTAAAGCCGGGCGCGATGCCCGCCGTCGGCTCGATGGCCCCCTCGCGGTAGCGGGCGCGCGCAAGGCGCGCCGGTTCCGCATTGACATGGCGGAGATTGTCGATGGCGATCATCTCGTGTGCTCCCCGTCGGCTCAGTTGGCCAGGAACGAGCGGATGGCGATGCCATCGGCTTCGAAGGCTTTGCGGATCTCGCGGGCAATCGCGACAGCTCCGGGACTGTCGCCATGCACGCAGATCGACTGGGCATCCACCTTGATCGTCGAGCCATCAATGGCTTCCAGCGTGCCATGCTTGGCAAGCTGCAGCATGCGGCGCGCGATCAGGTCGGTATCGTGCAGCACGGCTCCCGCCTCGCGGCGGGAAACGAGCTGGCCGTCCGGCGTATAGGCGCGGTCGGCAAAGGCCTCGGCCACCACGGCGAGACCCGATTTCCGGGCGAGGTCGAGGATCGGCGCCCCGGCAAGTCCCATCAGCACCAGCGAGGGATCGACGGCCTTGATGCCGTCGATCACCGCCTGGCCCTGTTTCGCATCATTCGCGATGCGGTTGTAGAGGGCGCCGTGTGGCTTGACGTAGCCGACCGAAACGCCCGCCGCCTGAGCGACGCCCTTGAGGGCGCCGATCTGATAGATGACATCGGCGGTCAGTTCCGCCGAGGTCACGTCCATGTCGCGCCGGCCGAAGCCGACGCGGTCGGGATAGGAGACATGTGCACCGATCGACACACCCTTCGCGGCTGCGTCCCTGACGGTCTTCCAGATTCCCAGCGGATCGCCGGCATGAAATCCGCAGGCGACGTTGGCGCTGGAAACGATCGAAAGCATGGCTTCGTCGTCACCCATGGTCCATGCACCGTAGCTTTCGCCGAGGTCGCTGTTCAGGTCGATGGCGGTCATGTCGTCCTCCCTTGTCAAATCAGCCGGTTGCCGTCAGCAGTGCGAAGATCGGGCCGATCGACTTGTAGCCCATGTACCAGGTCAAGGCACAGGTGAGGGCGCCCAGCACCAGCAGCCAGCGCGGATAGCGATAGCCACCCATGAGGTCGGACCGCGCCCAAGCCGCGTAGATGAAGATGGACAGGCCGATCGGCAGGATCAAGCCGTTCAGGCCACCAACGAAGACGAGCATCTGGGCAGGAGGCGTTGTGATGACGACATAGAAGAACAGCGAGACGGCGATGAAGATGACGGTCGCGATGTTGCGGCCGCGCTCGCTGATGTCCTGCTTGAACACGGTGATGAAGGAGACCGAGGTATAGGCGGCACCGATGACCGAGGTGATGGCGGCGAACCAGAGAACGGCGCCGAAGATCCGGTATCCGACATCGCCAGCGGCTGCCTGGAAGGCCTGGGCTGCCGGGTTTGCACCCTTGCCCGAGACGTCGATCACGACACCGGAGGCTACCACGCCGAGGATGGCGAGGAAGAGAACGTAGCGCATGAGGCCGGTGACGGCGATGCCGGTGAGTGCTGCGCGGTTAACAGCGCCGAGATTTTCGATGCCGACCGTGCCCTTGTCGAGCAGGCGATGTGCGCCGGAATAGGTGATGTAGCCTCCAACAGTGCCCCCGACGATCGTGGTGATCGTGGCGAAATCGATGGTGGAAGGCAGGAAGGTCTGGAAAAGGGCGTCACCGACGGGTGGACCGGAGATAATCGCCACATAAAGGGTCAGAGCGATCATGGCGATGCCGGCAACCACGATCAGCCGATCGATGGCAACGCCCGCGCTTTTCGATGAGAAGATGCCGATGGCAATCAGCGCACTGATTGCGCCTCCCCATTTGGGATCGATGCCGAGCATGGCGTTCAGGCCGAGGCCGGACCCGCCAATGTTACCGATATTGAAGAACAGCCCGCCGATGATCACAAGGGCCGCCAGCAGGTAGCCCGTTCCAGGGATTGCGGCATTGGCGATGTCGGAGGCGCGCATCTTTGTCAGTGTGACGATCCGCCAGATGTTCAACTGAACGACGAAGTCGATCAGGATCGAAGCAAGAATTGCAAAGGCGAAAGCGGCACCGAGTTTGGTGGTGAAAGTTGCCGTCTGGGTGATGAAGCCCGGCCCGATGGCAGAGGTCGCCATCAGGAAGATGGCGGCAACCAGGGCTGCGCGGCGCGTGCGGTTCGACATTCCGCCGGCTGCGGCGTCAGTCGCTGTCGAATTCTGTTCCATTGTTCCCTCTTCGGTTGACCGATCAAGCGCCGGTAGTCCCGGCAGGATTTGTTAATCAGCAAATGCAGCGTCGTTGCGTTTCACAATTCTGTCAAGATCGTTGAACGATTTTATTTAATCGTTCTACTAAGTTGCTCAAACTATAGGCGGCATGGCGTTGAAATTGGCGGTTTTGCCCCATTCAGAACAATCTTTGGACGACGTTCCGGCCCCCTTGTTCGCTTGGGCGTCCTGCGAGATAACCACTGCGATCGGCATGGCGACGCTTTGAGATCGCCGTAGAGGAGAGACCGCAAAGCCGGCGGTTGGGGCATGATGGCGGAACAGGAAACGACGGCGCTCGCGCCGAGATTGGCGGAAGCGATCCGCGACAAGCTGATCGCCGGCGAACTGAAGCCTGGCCAGCGCCTGTCTGAGGCGGCTCTGAGTGCGGGTCTGGATGTGTCACGCAACTCGCTGCGCGAGGCTTTCCGGCTGTTGACCAAGGAAGGTTTGCTGCGCCATGAGCCGAACCGCGGCGTGTTCGTCTCAACGCCGAGCATGGCTTCGATCATCGATATCTACCGTGTCCGTCGCATGATCGAATGTCGTGCGCTTGCCAATGCTTATCCCAACCACCCGGCGGTGGCCCGCATGCGTGTGGCGGTCGAGAGTGCGCGTGCCGCGCGCGACCGCAAGGACTGGGGCGTGGTCGGCAGCGACAACATGGCCTTCCATGCCGCGATCGTCGATCTGGCAGACAGCCGCAGGCTTAGTGACTTCTATGCCCAGATCGCGGCTGAGCTACGCTTGAGTTTCGGTCTGCTGCATGATCCGGAGCTCCTGCATGCGCCCTATGTCGAACTCAATGCCGGCATACTCTCAATGCTGGAGGCAGGCGATCCGCAAGCGGCCGCCGCAGCCCTCGACGCCTATCTGATGCAGTCGGAACGAACAGTGCTTGCCGCCTTTTCCCGCATGGACGCCAAGGGCTGACCGACGGCATCGCTGCCCGCGCCCAAACACCGGCTGGGCGCAGGTAAGATCAAACCCGCTCATCTGCCATCGCGCTGGCTTCCTTGAAGCGCGCCTCGAATTCAAGCCGCAGCAACCGGCGAATATCTGCGGCACGCTGGCGGCGCTTTCGCATTTCTGTCTCCGGCGTATAGGGCGGCACGGCGGTTGGCCGACCCTCGGCATCGACCGCGACCATGGTGAAATAACAGGAATTGGTGTGCCGGCGTTCGCCTGAGCGAATGTTTTCGGCTTCGACCCGGATACCGATTTCCATCGAGGTGCGCCCGGCCTGGTTGATCGAGGCGCGAAAGGTCACGAGTTCGCCCACATGGATCGGCTGGCGGAACACGACCTGGTCGACCGAGAGCGTCACCGCATATTGCTGGGAATAACGAGAGGCACAGGAATAGGCCACCCGATCGAGAATGTTAAGCAACGCGCCGCCATGCACCTTGCCCGAAAAATTCGCCATATCGGGCGTCATCAACACCACCATTTCCAACTGGCTGGTGTCATGCGTCGTCTCGTCCATGCTCTGCCTTCCTTGCACTCGAAGGGCGCTTGTGCCCACCTTGGCAGACTAGGGCAATGCGAAAGTATCTGCAAAGGCCCCTTGGCGGGCGGATGGTACGCCCCATCATTTCAGGGACAAGCCTTTTGACTGTGTCTGACGCAGGGCCTCGGCCCGTTTGAGCGCCACCGTGGTGCGCTCATAGGCTGCCAGCTTCTGGGCGGCTCGCAACAAATCCCAGGCGGATCGAAGCTCGGTCTTTTGGGCAGGCGACATACCGGTGGAGAGTGCCTCGAACGCCTTCCCATCGGCATCTCTCGCCGTGATCGGCAGAAAGCTTCGTTCGCCGAAGCG
>NZ_JBPUGM010000004.1:0-559390 GCF_051549525.1 Rhizobium sp. G187 | reverse complement strand
CAATCTAGACTAATCACTGTATGTTCTGAATCGACGAGAACTCACTAGGGTTCAACCTCAACGGTCAAACCCGGTGTTCTCATATCAAAACGTGACCGTCATCTTGTCTTCTAAGACCAGGTCTTTCGACCCGATCCACACAAGACCGCCGCCCACGTTTCTCTTTCTTCCATATTCAATTGTCAAAAAACAGACGAGAAATACCCGTCACAAAATCTCGCTCCGCCCAACCCTAAAGCCGGGCAACAAATCAGCAATTCAGCCAATTTCTAGAAGATTTCTTTCTGAACCAGTCCGTCGCCGCTTCCGCGCCGCCGCCTCTCGTTCGGTGAAGCGGCTTATACGGCTCGAGCCCTATACCGTCAACAGTGGAGTTTCATATTTTTGATAAAATCTTATAACCATCTGAAATTATGGAGTTTATTTGAAGATACATCTGCATCGATGTCATTTGTAACCTTCTGACGGAGCCGACCTGTCCCGGGAATGCCGGGTTCACGGTGGTCTCCTTGCATGGGCGAGGCTCCCTTGAGTAGGCTCAGACATGCACTCTATAGGGCGCAGATACGGAGGCCGCTTCATTATGCTAAATCTCGATCCCCGCGCGGGTGCGTCGCCGTCATATCCAGCACTCTGGCACCTAACGCGAGCCATGGTTTCCAACAAGGGTCCGTCCCCTGCCCCCAGCGGGTCGCCCCAATCGCGACAATGAAAAAAGTCTACGGTCCTTACGCCCTTGCGGTCTTAATGTGGTGACGAACTGATAATGGCAGACGCTTTTTCTCCCGATCTTCCGATCAGCGGCAAACTGGATGAGATCCAGACGCATCTGGAGACGCAGACCCGCCTTGTGCTGTCCGCGCCACCAGGTGCCGGCAAGACCACGCTTGTTCCGCTTTCACTTCTGTCGGCCTCCTGGCGCGATGACGGCCGGATCATCCTGCTTGAGCCAAGGCGGCTCGCCGCCCGCGCGGCGGCAGCCAGAATGGCATCGCTCCTCGGGGAAAAACTAGGGGAGACTGTCGGATATCGCATGCGGCTCGACAATCGGATCTCCGCAAAGACGCGGATAGAAGTGGTGACAGAGGGTGTGTTCGTGCGCATGATCCTCGACGATCCCGAACTCTCCGGTGTTGCGGCTATTCTGTTCGACGAATTTCACGAGCGTTCACTCGATGCCGATCTCGGCTTGGCTCTGGCCCTTGAGGCTCAGGCGGCGCTGAGGCCGGATCTGCGGATCCTGGTCATGTCGGCGACGCTCGACGTCGCGCGTGTCGCCGCGCTTCTTGAAGATCCGCCGATCGTTGCCAGTGAAGGGCGCAGCCACCCGGTCGAAATTCGCTACCGCGATCGCAGCGGCACGGAGCGTATCGAAGATGTGATGACTGCAACCATATTGCAGGCCCTGCAGGAAGAAGAAGGGTCAATCCTTGCCTTTCTTCCGGGACAGGCCGAAATCAGGCGTGTGGCGGAAAGGCTCGAGGGCCGCTTGCCGGCCGGCACAGACATCTCACCCCTTTACGGCAATCTCGACCAGGCCGAGCAGGACGCAGCCATACGGCCCTGCCCTCCCGGTCGGCGCAAGGTCGTCCTCGCCACGTCCATTGCCGAGACCTCGATCACCATCGACGGGGTCAGGGTTGTTATCGATAGTGGCTTGCAGCGGCTTCCCGTTTTCGAAGCTTCGACGGGGATCACGCGTCTAGAGACCGTTCGTGTTTCGCGCGCTTCGGCCGATCAACGTGCCGGGCGTGCCGGCAGAACGGAACCGGGCACGGCGATCCGGCTATGGCATCAAGGCCAGACAGCCGCGCTGCCCGCCTATACGCCGCCAGAGATCCTGGCGTCGGACCTGACAGGGCTTGTCATCGATCTTGCGCAGTGGGGCGTACAGGATCTGGAGACATTCCCTCTGCTCGACAAACCGCCGTTATCAAGTCTATCTGAAGCGAGAAGTCTTCTGGTCCGGCTCGGCGCGCTGGACGATGCCCATCATCTGACACCGCGGGGACGACAGATGCGGGGCATGGGGCTGCCTGTCCGGCTGGCAGCCATGGTGCTTGCGGCGTCTGACACAGGTGACGGACAGCAGGCGGCAGAACTCGCCGTGCTCATGACCGAGCAGGGTCTGGGTGGCAATGACATCGATCTGGACGAACGGCTACGACGTTTCCGACGCGAAGGTGGAGAGCGAGCGAAGGCCGCACGGCAGCTGGCAGCGCGTCTGATCAATGGAGTTGAGACGCGGAAAGACCGCGATCCCGCAGTACCGAGCGCTTCTGCGGGCATACTTCTGATGCATGCCTTCCCCGATCGCATCGCACGCCAGCGGGGCGGACGTGGCCGGTTCGTGCTCGCCAATGGTCGCGGTGCAGAAATCTCCGAGACAGAACGGCTTGCCGGAGCCGACATGCTGGTTGTGGCAGACCTCACGGGCAAGGCTGCGCGCGCGCGGGTTCTTGCTGCAGCGGAAATCAGGGTCACGGACATTGTCGAACATATGCCTGAGCTGATCTCGCGCGGAGATGAGAGCGGATTCGACAGCGACAGCCGCCAGGTTCGGGCGCGACGCGTGACGCGGATCGGCGCCATCACGCTTGAAGAACAGCCTCTGCCGAAACCCAAGGGGGAAGCGGCGGCGCTCGCATTGGCGGAAGGCGTGAAACTTCTCGGTCTCCAGCCCCTGCCGTTTTCAAAGACCAGTCAACAGTTTCGTCAGAGGCTCGGTTTCCTGCATCGCACGCTGGGTGCCCCATGGCCGGATGTTCGGGACGAAGCCCTTCTTGACGCACTGGATGTATGGTTCGTGCCGTTCCAGTCCGGCATCGGCGGATTCTCGGAGATTTCGGGCAGTTCGCTGCAGGATGGCCTGGCTTCACTCGTACCGCACGGGCTTCAGCGTGACATGGACAAGCTGGTTCCCACCCATTTCCTTGCACCAACCGGACAAGCCCATCCGATCCGGTATGATGGGGACGAGCCGGTGGTGCAGATCCGCGTGCAGGAACTGTTCGGGCTCAAAGTCCATCCTGCGATCGGCGGCGGCAAATTGCCACTGCTTCTCGAGTTGACCTCGCCGGCGCACCGTCCCATTCAGACAACGCGCGATCTACCGGGTTTCTGGAGGGGCTCCTGGAAAGATGTCCGGGCGGATATGCGCGGACGATATCCCAAGCATCCCTGGCCGGAGGATCCGGCATCGGCCGATCCGACGAACAGAGTGAAGCCGCGCGGCACCTGACAGAAGAAGGACACTGCCGATGAACATTGATCTTGCCGCAAAGTTTGGCCCGTCCAGTCGACGGCTCAGGCTTGAAACACTGGTCAGATTGCGCTGGGTTGCGGTCGCCGGGCAGCTGCTGACGGTGGTGCTGGTGGCGTTCTGGTTCCAGTTTTCCATGCCCCTCACCGCCTGCTTCGTATTGATCGGAGCGCTGGCTGCTGCCAATACCTTCCTGTCGATTGCCTTTCCTGCAACCTATCGTCTTGAACCGGCTGCAGCCTTTGCTGTCCTGGCGCTCGATCTTTTCCAGATGGGGGCGCTCCTGTTCATCACCGGCGGCTTGAGCAATCCCTTCGCGCCGCTGATTTGTATTCCGGTCATCATCTCGTTCGCATCGCAGCCAAGTCGGCAGTCCATCGCGCTTTTCGTCACCGCGCTCGCCTTCATCACTCTATTCGCGTTCACGCCCTATTCACTGCCTTGGTTCGACGGGCAGGCGCTCGAAGTTCATCCGCTCCTGCAGCTGGCCATGTGGAGCTCAATCGTGTCGATGACGGCGTTCGCTGCCTTTTACGCCTATCGCGTCTCCCAGGAATCAACCTTGCTCGCCGACGCACTGACCGCGACGGAGCTCATTCTCCAGCGGGAAAAGCATCTGCATCAGCTGGATGGACTCGCTGCCGCAGCTGCCCATGAGTTGGGGACACCGCTCGCGACGATCAGCGTGGTCGCCAAGGAAATGGAGCGGGAGTTGGGCAATGACGAGCGCTATCGGGAGGACGTGCAGTTGCTCCGGAGCCAGAGCGAGCGATGCCGGGACATTCTGCGTCGTTTGACGACCCTGACCTCGGATGGCGAGGCGCATATGCGTCAATTGCCGCTTTCCTCGATGATCGAGGAAGTAATCGCGCCGCACCGAGAGTTCGGCATCGTTGTCGAACTCATTGAGAAAAGCGACAGGGCGAATGAACCGATCGGCGCCCGCAATCCCGCCATCCTTTACGGCCTTGGCAACCTGCTCGAAAACGCCGTCGACTATGCACAGTCGAAGGTCACGGTGACGACCGAATACAGCAATTCGGAAGTACGGGTGACGATCGAAGACGACGGTGATGGTTTCTCAGCGGGGGTCCTTCAACGGATCGGCGAACCCTACGTAACCAGCCGTCAGCGCGACTCCCGGGCGGGCGGTTTGGGTTTGGGCCTATTCATCGCCAAAACGCTCCTGGAGAGATCAGGCGCCAGCCTGCGTTTCGAGAACGGTGCCCCGGCGCGACCCGGTGCGCGAGTCATCGTCACATGGCCGCGCGAATACATGGAAGTCGATACGGCTTTATGACTTTACCTTCCGGGGTGTGAGGACCATATACTCGCACAGGACCACGTTAGAACAATTCCAAGGTTGTCACTCATGACCGATGTCGTATCGCAGACCGTGAACTCTACCGGCAGTTCTGCACTGGGGCCGAACCCCACTTTGCTGATCGTTGATGATGACGCTCCTTTTCTTCGGCGCCTTGCCCGGGCGATGGAAAGCCGGGGATTTGTCGTAGATCTCGCCGGATCCGTCGCTGAAGGCGTTGCCAGGGCCAAGGAGGCCCCCCCAAGCTTCGCCGTGGTCGACCTCAGGCTCGGTGACGGCAACGGGCTCGATGTCATTGAAGCCATACGGGAGCGCCGGAGCGACACACGTATCATTGTGCTGACCGGATATGGAAACATCGCCACGGCCGTGACAGCTGTTAAACTCGGCGCCCTCGACTATCTCGCAAAGCCGGCGGATGCGGACGATATCTATCTCGCCCTCACCCAGCGGCCGGGCGAAAAGGCGGAAATTCCCGAAAATCCGATGTCTGCCGATCGGGTTCGCTGGGAGCATATCCAGCGCGTGTATGAAAGCTGTGAGCGCAATGTCTCCGAGACGGCACGCCGCCTGAACATGCATCGGCGTACCTTGCAGCGCATCCTGGCCAAACGCGCACCCAAGTAGTCTCAAGGTGTACGGGCCGTCCATTCTGCCTGCATCAGGCGATGCGCTGCCGCCCGCGAAAAATTCAGCGTGACGGCTTTTCGGGTGGCCGGCGCAAGGCGGTGCTCGGGTGCGTCGCGCAGGATATGGCCACCATACCCATCTGACAGCAGAAGTCCGCAGTCTTCGGGAAATATGGATGCTGGCACACCCGCATGCGTAGCGAAGAACAAGCGATCGCAAAAGCCTCGATATTCGTGCCACTTCCTGTCGACACGAAAGTCCTCGATTGAGGACTTGATCTCTATGATCCAGATCTCGCCCTTGTCGGTCAGCGCGATAAGATCGGCACGGCGCCCATTCGAGAGCGTCAATTCGGGCAGAAGCGCAAGCCCCATCTCGGACAAAAGCACCTGAACGCCCCGGCGAATCAGCATGGCGCGCTCGGACTGTCGCCCGTCAATTAGGGGATTGTTAACTCCGATCGACACTATCGTCATGTATTAAGTCTCTTTTGGCCCTGACCTTGTTGCAAAAAAGCAATGGCCGGCCACTTTGCTGTCCCCATCAGGCGCCGGTGACAGATGACACTTGCTTGACCGAGATTAATCCAAAATAAACCATATTCGACGATGGTCACGGCACCATCTCCCCGCCACATCTCAAGAGCTTATCTCATGCGCTTCCGCACATTTACAACCGCGATCGGCCTTGCACTGTCGCTCGGCCTCGCAGGCTGCACCACCACATCAGGCGACACCAAAGAAGTCGCTGATACGACCAAGGTGGAAATCTTCAGCGATTCCTACGGCGGCGTCACGGACGCTGGTTTTGCGCTTCCGTCGATTCCCGTTGAGAAGCTCGACAAGAAGTATCATCGACAAATCGTCGAATACAAGACTGCCGAAAAGGCGGGAACTATCATCGTCAATACACGCGAACGCTTCCTCTATTACGTGCTGCCACGCGGCAAGGCCGTTCGTTATGGTATCGGCGTCGGCAAACAGGGATTTGCCTGGGAAGGTGAAGCGTATATCGCCTGGAAGCAGGCATGGCCGACCTGGCATCCGCCAAAGGAAATGGCAGAGCGCAGACCCGAAATCGCAAAGTATGTCGAGAAGGGCATGGAGCCCGGCCTGACGAACCCGCTCGGTGCACGCGCACTCTACCTCTTCAATGCCGAGGGCCAGGACACCCTGTTCCGCCTGCATGGAACGCCAGAATGGAAGTCCATCGGCACGGCAGCTTCGTCTGGCTGCATCCGCCTGATGAACCAGGACGTCATTGATCTTTACAACCGGGTCAAGCCGGGCCGCATGGCCAAGGTCATCGTGCAGCAGTAAGAGCTGTTTCCAGACGCTCAATAAACAAAGCCGCCGGAGCGATCCGGCGGCTTTTTCTGTTCCGGGGAAACAGCGGGTCAGGCGGCTTGCGCGGCCTTCAGCTGGAGACGACGCCGATGCAAGACAGGCTCCGTATAGCCGTTTGGCTGACTGCGCCCGTTGAGAACGAGCTCAAGGGCTGCCTGGAAGGCAATGGATCCATCATAGTCAACGGCCATCGGATTATAGGCGGCATCGCCGGCATTCTGGCCATCGACCACCACCGCCATCCGCTTCATCGTTTCGATGACCTGTGCCTCGGAGGCAATTCCATGGTGCAGCCAGTTGGCGATGTGTTGAGCCGAAATCCGCAATGTCGCACGGTCTTCCATCAAGCCGACATTGTTGATGTCCGGCACCTTGGAACATCCGATCCCTTGGTCGACCCAGCGTACCACGTAACCCAGAATACCCTGGGCATTGTTGTCGAGTTCGCGCTGGATCTCCTCATCCGTCCAGTTCGGCCTGGCAGCGACAGGTACGGACAAGATATCGGACAGGGCTGCACGTGGACGTGACATCAACGCGCGCTGGATCTCTGCAACGTTGATGCTGTGATAGTGCGTCGCGTGCAGCGTCGCGGCTGTCGGCGACGGGACCCAAGCCGTGTTTGCGCCGGCCTTTGGATGACCGATCTTTTGCTCCAGCATGGCAACCATCAGATCCGGCATGGCCCACATGCCCTTGCCGATCTGGGCATGGCCCGACAAACCGCATTCCAGCCCGATATCGACATTCCAGTTTTCATAGGCCGCGATCCAGGCTGCCTGCTTCATGTCGCCCTTGCGGATCATTGGTCCGGCCTCCATCGACGTATGGATTTCATCGCCAGTGCGATCGAGGAAGCCGGTATTAATGAAGACGACACGCTCGCGGGCAGCGCGGATGCACTCCTTGAGGTTCACGGTGGTGCGGCGCTCCTCATCCATGATGCCCATCTTGATCGTGTTGGGCGCCATGCCAACAAGGGCTTCGACGCGCGCGAAGACCTCGCAGGCGAAGGCAACCTCTTCGGGGCCATGCATCTTGGGTTTGACGACATACATGGAGCCGGCGCGCGAGTTTTTCCGCCGGCCAGAAGGTCCGATGTCGTGCAGTGCGATGAGGCCGGTCACCGCCGCATCCATGATACCTTCGGGCACTTCATTGCCATCCTTGTCGAGGATCGCCGGATTGGTCATCAGGTGGCCGACATTCCGGACCAGCATCAGCGAGCGACCGGGAAGCGTCGCTGCCGCTCCACCTGGGGCGACATAGTCGACATCATCGTTGAGGGCGCGCGTGAAGGTTTTACCGGCCTTGCTGACTTCTTCAGTCAGATCGCCGCGCATCAAGCCCAGCCAATTCGTGTAGACGACGACCTTGTCTTCGGCATCAACAGCGGCGACGGAGTCCTCGCAGTCCATGATTGTGGTGATAGCCGATTCGAGTCGGACATCGTTGATGCCCGCTGGGTCTGATCGCCCAATTACGCCCGTGGTGTCGATCATGATCTCGACATGCAGACCGTTCTTGCGGAGCAGAATGGCTTCAGGCTTGGATCCTTCCCCACGATAGCCGGCAAACTGCGCCGGATCAGCCAAGCCGGTGATGGAGCCATCCGCAAGCTTAATCGACAGGGAATCACCTTCGACCGAGAGCGCTGCGACCCTTGACCAATCGCCAGCTGCCAGCGGGGCGGACCGGCCGAGGAAGTCTCGCGCCCAGTCGATGACCTTCTGGCCGCGCACGGGATTGTAGCCCTTGCCCTTCTCCGCTCCATCCGCTTCCGAAATGGCATCGGTGCCGTAAAGCGCATCATAGAGCGAACCCCACCGCGCATTGGCGGCATTCAAGGCATAGCGGGCGTTCATGACGGGAACCACGAGCTGTGGACCGGCAATAGACGCGATCTCGGCGTCGACATTGCCTGTGTCTATGGAGAATGCCTCGCCTTCCGGCAGAAGGTAGCCGATCTGCCTGAGGAAACTTTCATAAGCGGCAAGATCAACCGGTGCACCATTTTCGCGGTACCATGCGTCGATCTGAGTCTGAAATTCGTCACGTTTGGCGAGAAGGGCACGATTCTTTGGTGCGAGATCATGAATGATGTCGGACAGGCCAGCAAAGAAGGCCTTGGAATCAATGCCGGTTCCCGGGATGGCATGCTTGCAGACGAAGTCATAAAGCCGCTCGTCGATCGAGAGCCCGTTTTCCTTGACGTAAACCATCGCTGTTCCCACTCCATATTTGCGTGACAGCAGTCATCCCCATGACAAATTGATAGTCAATCAGGCATAAATGACAAATATTATTTCTATTTTAGAAATTCACTTCTCGCGTGCATGGCGGGGCCGACCACTGGCGGTGGCGAAGATGCGTGCCTCAATCAGCCTTTTGCGCCCTTCGATCTCCGGTGCCTCCATCTGCTCCGAGAAGGATAGAGAAAGATCAACGGCACCGCTGGCCTCTGCCCTTTCTATTGCCAGTTCGCGGGCTCGGGCTCGCGCTGTGTCGAGCGCCAGACCCTCATCGGCAAAACGCCGCGTGGCACCGTCGCCCGACAGAATATAGAGGCCTTCTTCGGGAGACGTCACCAGCAAGGAGACACTGCAACGCACCTGGCCGACCACGGCGCCGATCGCATTGGCCACATCGGCATCGGCTGGAACACTGCATTCGGCGGACAGCATAGCGGCGATCGCCGGATAATAGACGCCGGCAGAGGCTCCCAGACCAATCAAGGGGCGATCCAGAGAGAGGCGAAACCGGGTGATGCCTTCGCTGCGGCTCAACGCCTGCTCGATTAGAATCGACTTCGCCGGATCAATGTCCGATAGACCGTCTTCCGCCAAGGTCGATGCCAGAATGACCTCCACCGACTGGCGGCTCAGGCGGTCGGCAATTCTTTCAGCCAGGTCTTCGGCCGAGGACGCGATCGGCCTGCCGGACCCATCCTTGCGGCGGATGGCCAGTTGCAGACCCAAGTCAGCTGCCTGGCGGCTCCACTGTGACTGTCGGCCCAAGACATGCATGGCATCCGAAGGCGTGAGGCCGCAAATGTGTACGAGGCCGCGGGCAACGAGGCGGTCGAGGGTCGCAACCTGCTGGGTAACCGTGATCAACTGATCCAGCGGTAGCGGTTCTGCACCGAGACGGGCAAACAGGCTTGCTTCCTGCACCTGCAGGCCAGCCGCCAGGGAATCCGGTACGCCAGTTCGCACAGCAAATCGGCCGTCATATCGACCGTTGTGAGCGTTGCGCAGTTGCCGCTCCAGATGCGGCAGGACTGACGTCTCATGGAGGGATGCTGCAAGGCTCAAGGGCACAAGTCGGCGTGGTCCAAGTTCGATACGACCTTTCAGTCCGCGATCATCGAACCGCACTTCCGAATCGCCGCCGAGACCAAAGGTCCGCATGGCGACCGCCTCGACCATGGTGCGGTAACCACCGACAACAGCACCGTCACGATCAAGCCGCGGCAATCCATCCTCCATCACGGCCACATCCGTGGTCGTGCCACCGATATCGGACACGACCGCATTGGCGTGCCCGGTCAGATGGCGCGCGCCGACGAGGCTCGCGGCCGGGCCCGACAGGATGGTTTCGATCGGGCGAAGGCGCGCCTCATCCGAGGAAATCAGTGCCCCATCACCACGCACCACCATCAAAGGGGCCTTGATGCCACGGTTCCTGAGATAGCGCTCGGCCGAACCGATCAGGCGATCGATCATGGAGACCAATCGGGCATTGAGAAGCGTGGTCAAGGCGCGGCGGGGGCCACCAAGCTTGGACGATAGTTCGTGGCTGCAGGTGACCGGCAAGCCTGACCGGGCACGAATGAGATCACGAACCCTGATCTCATGGCTTGGATTGCGAACAGCGAAATAACCCGCAACAGCAAAGGAAGACACTGTCTGCGAGAGATCGTCGAGCACCGCCTCCAGGGCGTCGAGATCGAGAGGCGTCTCATTCCCATGCACATCGTGGCCACCCGCAAGGAAGACGACCGGGTCCGAGCCAAGGGCCTCAAAAAGCCCGTCACGTTTGAGGTCTTCAGGTCCAAAGCCAATCATGACGAGGGCGGCGCGACCGCCCTGCCCTTCAACCAATGCATTGGTCGCAAGCGTTGTCGACAAGGACACCAGTCCGATAGTTGACGGCGTGATGCCGGAGGTCTGAAGAACGTTTTCCAGCGCTTCTCCAATACCAACAGCAAGGTCATGACGAGATGTCAGCGCCTTGGCCTTGGCGATGAGCCCCGATGTATCGCTATAGATGACAGCATCCGTGTAGGTGCCGCCCGTGTCGATGCCGAGCATGAAATCTGCAGACACACTCTCTCCTCATCCCGCTTTTCCTTCGAGCGGATCTTATTGCACGGCAGATACCCGCTTTTCCAGCGCAGCTGCGCCAGATCGGCGGCGCAATCAGCCGTGGCGAGGCGTGACGCGCATCGGTAAGCCGCCTGCGGGCTGGGTTGTCAGCTTTTGCACCGGCCAGGGCTTGGTCTCCGGGGTGACATCGAAACGATAGCGATGCATCAGCACGGCGAGCGCGATCACGGCTTCCTGCAGTGCAAAAGTCGCACCGATGCAGACCCGTGGTCCGGCACCGAAGGGTAGGTACTGGAAACGGCCAATCTTTTCGCGATTCTCAGGCAGAAATCGGCTGGGGTCAAATGTACGAGGGCTTTCCCAGTAAAGTTCATGGCGATGCAGCGTCCAGGGCATCACCAGCACGGTCGTCCCCTTCTCGATCTCAACCACCTCACCGTTTGATGCCACATAGCGGTCATCCGCAATCGCATCGCGATTGATCGAGGGCGCTGGCGGATACAGGCGCATTGCCTCCTCGAAGGCGGCACGCACATGCGGCATGCGATCCAGCCAGTCGACGGGATCGACCGCTTGAGCCAGAACGGTATCGATTTCAGCTTCCATAGCCTGACGAACTTCCGGGCAATGGGCTACACAATAGAAGGTCCAAGCCAGAGCGCGCGCCGTCGTCTCGTGACCTGCGCCAATGAAGGTCAGTATATTGTCCTCGATCTCCTCGGAGGTCAGCCCATCGGGGCGTTCAAGCTCAAGCAGCAGGGTAAGAAAATCGTCTGGGGCTGTGGCTCGATCTTCCGACATTAGACGCCGCCGCCGGTCCATCGTGCGGCGCACGAGTGCGCGGAACTTTTTCAAAACGCCGATGCCGCGAATGCGGGTCAGGCGCGGCACCCACTTGGGCGCGCGCAGAAGATCGAAAGGATCGATACGCCCCATGCTGTGCAAGAGGTCGTCGACATCCCTGGCGAAATCGCCCTGTTCGGAGACGATGCCGCCAGAAAACAGCGTTTCAGACAGGATGGCGTAGGTCAGTTCCGTCATGTCCACGGCAATGTCGCGCACGACTCCTTCCTCGCCTGCCGCATAACGCGAAATGAACAGTTCGCTCTGTTCGCGCATCTGCAGGGCAAAGCCTCGGGCATGGCGAGGCGTGAAAACCGGCGCCATCGCTTTTCGCGACCGCTTCCACACAGGGCCTTCAGCCGTCAGCAATCCGTCGCGCAGGATCGGCCGCAGCACAAGCTGGCGGACTTCGGACATTTCATAGTTTGCTGCATTGTCGACCAGCACATGCCGGATCAGACCGGGGTCATTGGCGATAATCGTCGTCTGGCCGAAAAATCGGGTGACGATCCAGGGCCAGGTGTAGGAAGGGAGCCCCCAGAGCTCGAGAGGGTTCCTCAAGACCGTTCGAATGATCTCAAGCCGGCTCGGCGGAACCGTACGCGGTATCGGCGCGGGCGGTTCAAAACCGGGGCTGCGAAGCTTTGCGTCCATAAGATTGTCTCCCCGGAGCCCGAATGACTCCGGAGGAGTTAGAGCAGCTGCTCCAGCTCGTCCAGCCGATCATTGATCAGCCAGCCGTAATAGTTCTCTTCGGGCCAATTCGCCGCACCGCTTGCCCGACGACTCGCAAGCGTACGGGCTCGCTGTTGCGATCCACCGATATTGAAAAGGGTCGCCGTAACACCAGGGTTCGTCGAGATATCGATGTCGGCAATCGTCTTGTAGTCATCGATCGACTTGCGGATCACCGCTGCCATGAAGGCGAGCGAAATGTCGGGATCCATGATCGCCTTGTAGACGCCAGCTGCGTCATCAGCGTCTAGCTTTTTATAGCCCGACTTCTGGCTGACCAGATCCGACAGCATCAACGCCGTCAGCGGATTAATCTGGCCAAGACCAAACGTTTGTCCAGCGTAGAAGGGCTGGAAGAAGACGGCACTGAAGCGATTGTTCGGATAGGATTTTCCGTCAATTGTCTTACCGCGGAACTGCGCTTCCCAAATATTCTCCCGGCATGTCCACAGACGATAGGAGTCGGAAAGTGCCGCGCATTCAGCGAATTCGGGACGCGCCACAAAATCCGAAATGCCCTCGTCCTTGTAGGCGAAGCGGAAGCTGTTACCGGCGTAGGATGCTGCCTTTACGTAATAGCTTTGGAGGCTGTCATAGGCGTCAACATTATAGGTGTGTTCGCCGACAATCGCGCCGACCATGTGAATGGGCGCGATCCCGTAAGCAGCCGCCGTCTTCTTGATCTTTCCAACAAGCGCAGAGTCAGTCGCCAGAAGTTCGCGAACCTTCTCGTATTTATCATCAAACGAGGTCTTGCCGGCGCGAGTTCTGCGCACGGAAGCGCCGGGAACTTCGGGTTGTTCTGCGTGCCGGTTACCGGGGGGAACCGGTTGAGCAGCGTTTGCCTGGGCAAAGAGGGCTCCTTGCAGAGCCAAGCCTAATACGATGATCCTTGAAATGCGTAGCACTTGCACTGTCCTGAACGCGGCCGATCTGAAAGATCTGGATGTGTCGGATGGCCGTAGATCGACGGCAACTCCATACATAAGCGGGGACTGCATTGTCGACACAGCCCCCTCTCACTTTCATGGCACTTGCGGCGCAAAAGTGATCCGTAGATGCACAAAGATCACAGGATATAGCGACTGAGATCCGTATCGGCGGCCAGATCTCCGACATGCTCCTGCACATAGGCCGAATCCACCATGACCACCTGACCGCCACGGTCGGGCGCATGAAATGATACTTCGTCCAGCACTCTTTCCATGACCGTCTGGAGGCGGCGCGCACCGATATTCTCGACGGTTTCGTTAAGGTGAACGGCGACATCTGCAAGCGCATCGATCGCGTCTTCGGTAAAATCGAGGTCCAGTTCCTCAGTGGCCATCAAGGCCTTGTACTGCCGGATGAGGCTTGCCTCCGTCTCGGTCAGGATACGGCGGAAATCCTCCTTTGTGAGCGGTTTCAACTCCACCCGGATCGGTAGTCGGCCCTGCAGTTCCGGCAGCAGATCGGATGGCTTCGAAACGTGGAAGGCACCGGAAGCGATGAAGAGGATGTGATCCGTCTTCACCGGGCCATACTTGGTCGAAACGGTTGTCCCTTCGACGAGAGGCAGTAGATCGCGCTGCACACCTTCGCGAGAGACGCCGGCACCCATTGCACCTTCTCTGGCAGCGATCTTGTCGATCTCGTCGAGGAAAACGATGCCATCATTCTCGACCGAGCGAAGCGCTTCGCGCTGGATCACTTCATTGTCGATCAGCTTGTCAGACTCGTCACGGATTAGGTCGCTGTAGGACGCCTTGACGGTGGTGCGTACCTTCTTCGTCCGGTTTCCCATAGCCTTGCCGAACATTTCGGAGAGGTTGAGGATACCGACATTGCCGCCCTGCATGCCCGGAAGTTCAAAGCCCGGCATGCCCGATGCACTGTCGGCAACTTCGATATCGATTTCCTTGTCGTCGAGCTGCCCGTCGCGCAGCTTTTTGCGGAAGCTGTCGCGGGTGGCTGGCGATGCCGTAGCGCCAACCAGAGCATCAAGGACCCGTTCCTCGGCGAGCGCATGGGCCTTGGCCTGCACGTCCTGACGCTTGCGATCACGCACGAGAGTGATGCCGATTTCAACGAGATCGCGAATGATCTGTTCTACGTCGCGGCCGACATAACCAACCTCGGTAAACTTTGTCGCCTCCACCTTGATAAAGGGGGCGCCCGCGAGCTTGGCCAATCGCCGCGAGATTTCGGTCTTGCCGACACCGGTCGGGCCAATCATCAGGATGTTCTTCGGCATCACCTCATCACGCAGGTCCTCCGACAACTGCTGACGACGCCAGCGGTTGCGGAGCGCGATCGCAACCGCGCGTTTGGCATCGTGTTGGCCGATGATGTGGCGATCGAGTTCGGAAACGATCTCGCGCGGAGAAAAATTTGTCATGTGGGACTTGCTCCTGGCGATGTCGCGAATACGCGCATCGGATATGTGAATGCCTGCCTCGTTTCGGCGATCAAGCCGCGTCGAGGGTTTCGACCACCATATTGGTATTGGTATAAACGCAGATCTCGCCGGCAATCGTCAGCGCACGCGTGGCAATGTCCTCGGCAGACTTGTCGGTATCCATCAGCGCGCGGGCCGCCGCATAGGCGTAGTTCCCGCCAGAGCCGATCGCGATGGTTCCATGTTCTGGCTCCAGGACATCCCCATTACCGGTGATGGCCAGCGTGACCGTCTTGTCGGCCACCAGCATCATGGCCTCGAGATTGCGCAGGTATTTATCGGTGCGCCAATCCTTGGCAAGCTCGACAGCGGCCCGCATCAGCTGACCCGGATACTGTTCGAGCTTCTTTTCAAGACGGTCGAGCAGCGTGAAAGCATCGGCAGTCGCCCCGGCAAAGCCAGCAATCACGTCGCCCCCCTTGCCGATCCGGCGAACCTTGCGGGCATTCCCCTTCATTACGGTCTGGCCGAGGCTCACCTGCCCGTCACCAGCCATCACCACCTTGCCACCCTTGCGGACTGTAATAATCGTCGTCATTCGTCACCTGTTCGCCTGCCCTTGCAGACCCTCTGCTGGGCGACCCAAGCGCCCTTTCGTCGGAACCTATGTAAGTTGGCTTTCAACGATTGCAATCTGGCACGAAACTGCCCATCGCCGCCTTGCGACAACGCAATGTAACTTCTGGATATTTCTGTGCACGGCTGATAAGGGAGGGCCAATTGAGCGATGGAGCGGCCAGATGGCAGAGCGTAAAGGCGAAATTTCCCGCAAAACCAACGAGACCTCCGTGTCCGTGTCCGTTGATATCGACGGCACCGGCAAGGCCGAGATTTCGACAGGTGTGGGCTTTTTCGATCATATGCTCGACCAACTCTGCCGCCATTCCCTGATCGACATGACGATCAATGTGAAGGGCGACCTTCATATCGATGACCACCACACGGTCGAGGACACCGGTATTGCACTCGGGCAGGCGATCTCCAAGGCTCTCGGCGACCGCAAGGGCATTACGCGCTATTCCTCGATCGATCTGGCCATGGATGAAACCATGACGAAGGCTGCGATCGACGTCTCGGGCCGGCCGTTCCTCGTCTGGAACGTCAATTTCAGCGCACCGAAAATCGGTACGTTCGACACGGAACTGGTGCGTGAATTCTTTCAGGCGCTTGCCCAGAATGCCGGTATCACGCTGCATGTGCTCAACCATTATGGTGCCAATAACCACCATATCGCCGAGACGTGTTTCAAAGCAGTGGCCCGGGCTTTGCGCGTGGCAACTGAAATTGATCCGCGTCAGGCAAGCCGTATCCCTTCGACGAAGGGTACCCTGGTTTAAGGGCGACGTCTCCTGCGGGAGACCTGCCACCTTGCTCCGGCTGAATCCTTGACCGACAGCCGTCGAGCAGAAAGGATAAGAAACATGCGTGTGGCCATTATCGACTACGGATCCGGCAATCTGCGTTCTGCCACCAAAGCCTTCGAACGCGCGGCGCGCGAGGCCGGCGTCGACGCCGAGATTGACCTGACCGACAAGGCGGAACGCGTCGCTTCGGCTGACCGCATCGTGCTTCCGGGCGTCGGCGCCTATGCCGATTGCCGCCGAGGGCTGGATGCTGTTCCCGGCATGCATGAGGCCATCTCCGAGGTCGTGGATGTGAAGGCCCGCCCCTTTTTCGGAATTTGCGTCGGCATGCAGCTGATGTCGTCACGCGGTTTGGAAAAGACCGTGACGGACGGGTTCGGCTGGATCAAGGGCGATGTCGTGGAAATGACGCCTTCGGATGCCAGTCTGAAGATCCCGCAGATTGGGTGGAATACGCTGACGCTCAACCGTCCACATCCGCTGTTTGACGGCATCCAGACGGGTGCCAACGGCCTGCATGCCTATTTTGTGCATTCCTATCACCTGGCGGCGCAGAATTCCGATGAGGTGATTGCGACGACCGACTATGGGGGCCCGATGACGGCGTTTGTCGGTCGAGACAACATGGTCGGCGCGCAATTCCACCCGGAGAAAAGCCAGGCACTCGGCCTGAAGCTGATCGCCAACTTCCTCACCTGGGCGCCCTGATCCCCCCAAAGGACACGCAGCATGATCCTTTTCCCCGCCATCGATCTCAAGGACGGCCAGTGCGTTCGCCTCAAGCTAGGCGATATGGAGCAGGCCACCGTTTACAATCCCGACCCGGGTGCGCAGGCACGTGCATTCGAGGATCAGGGCTTCGAGTGGCTGCATGTGGTCGATCTGAACGGTGCCTTTGCCGGCGAAAGCGTCAATGGCGCTGCCGTCGATGCGATCCTTGCAGCGACCCGCAACCCGGTGCAGCTCGGTGGCGGCATCCGGACCCTGGAGCATATCGAGAACTGGCTGTCTCGAGGCCTGTCCCGTGTAATCCTGGGGACAGTGGCCGTTCGCGATCCGGGCCTCGTCATCGAAGCCTGTAAGCGCTTCCCCGGCAAGGTCGCCGTCGGCATCGACGCCAAGGGCGGCAAGGTCGCCGTCGAGGGCTGGGCCGAAGCGTCGGAACTCGGCGTGGTCGAGCTCGCTCAGCGCTTCGAAGGCGCAGGGGTGGCCGCCATCATTTATACCGATATAGACCGCGACGGGATTCTGACCGGCATCAACTGGAGCTCGACGCTCGAGCTGGCCAATGCAGTGTCGATCCCAGTCATTGCGTCGGGCGGCCTCGCCTCCATGGACGACATCCGCCGGATGATCGAGCCGGATGCCCGTAAACTGGAAGGTGCGATTTCCGGTCGCGCGCTCTATGATGGTCGTATCGATCCTGCGGAAGCGTTGGCACTTATCAAGTCCGTAAGAAGCTGAGGACCAGATCATGACACTCAAGGCCCGAGTCATTCCCTGCCTCGACGTCAAGGACGGCCGCGTCGTGAAAGGCGTAAACTTCGTTGATCTGATCGATGCCGGCGATCCGGTCGAAGCTGCGAAAGCCTATGATGCAGCCGGGGCCGACGAACTGTGCTTCCTCGACATCACGGCATCATCAGACAACCGCGACACAATCTTCGACGTCGTGGCCCAGACGGCAGACCACTGCTTCATGCCCCTCACCGTTGGCGGCGGCGTGCGTGCTGTGTCCGACATCCGCAAGCTCCTACTCTGCGGTGCGGACAAAGTCTCGATCAACTCGGCAGCGGTCAAGAACCCGGATTTCGTGGCAGAAGCCGCAGACAAGTTCGGCAACCAGTGCATTGTCGTTTCGATCGATGCGAAGAAGGTTTCACGTGAAAACGAAGTGCCTCGGTGGGAGATTTTCACCCATGGCGGCCGGCAGTCCACCGGCATCGACGCTGTAGAGTTTGCGATCAAGATGGTCGAACGTGGCGCCGGCGAGTTGCTTGTCACGTCGATGGATCGAGACGGCACCAAGAGCGGCTACGACATCGGGCTCACCAGCACGATCGCAGACAGCGTCCGTGTGCCGGTGATCGCATCCGGAGGTGTAGGATCGCTTGACGATCTGGTCGCCGGCATTCGCGATGGTCACGCTACGGCTGTTCTGGCGGCCTCGATCTTCCACTTCGGCACCTATTCGATCGCCGAGGCGAAGGCGCATATGGCTGCTGCCGGCATCGCCATGCGTCTTGACTGATCTCAGGGAAACCAGAATGACCTCTTTCTCACTGACAGATCTCGAAGCAATCGTCGCAGAGCGGGCGAATGCAAGCCCATCGGAATCCTGGACGGCAAAACTCGTGGCCGGTGGCCAGAGCAAGGCCGCGAAGAAGCTTGGCGAGGAAACGATTGAAGCGGTGATGGCAGCGGTGACGGGCGACCGTGAGAACCTCGTCTACGAGAGCGCCGACTTGCTCTATCACCTGATGGTCGTATTGAAAATTGGCGGCATACCTCTACAAGACGTGATGCAGGAACTGGAGCGTCGGACCGCCCAGACGGGCCTGAACGAGAAGGCCAATCGGCAGGATCCATGACAATAGCTATGCGGGAATCCGAAACGCCAGAAGTCCTCGACCATTTTCAGGCCAACGGCTACTCGCCCTATCTGTTCTTCAACTCGGAAGAGTGGGCGCATTTCCGCGCCGACACCCCGCTGACGCTGACGGCCGACGAAGTGCACAGGCTGCGCTCGATCGACGACCCGATCGATCTCGACGAAGTGCGTCGGATCTACCTCTCACTGTCGCGACTCCTCTCCTCGCACGTGGAATCCTCACAACTGCTATTCGAGCAGCGCAATCGCTTTCTCAGTATGTCAGATGTGTCCAAGACACCGTTCGTGATCGGCATTGCAGGTTCCGTGGCCGTGGGAAAGTCGACGACCGCCCGCATCCTCAAGGAGCTCTTGGCCCGTTGGCCGTCGAGCCCAAAGGTTGATCTGGTTACAACAGACGGCTTCCTCTATCCGAATGCGCATTTGATCAAGAATGGCATTCTGAACCGCAAGGGCTTTCCAGAGAGCTACGATATCGGCGCGCTTTTGCGTTTCCTGTCAGCGATCAAGGCCGGACTGCCAAACGTCAAGGCGCCAAGCTACTCACACTTGACCTATGACGTTCTTCCCGACGAATTCAGGGTGATCGACCGTCCCGACATCCTGATCTTCGAAGGCATCAACGTGCTGCAGTCGCGCAATCTGCCGGCAGACGGCAAGATCGTGCCGATGGTGTCTGACTTCTTCGACTTCTCGATCTATATCGACGCAGACGAGAATGCGACGCATCGGTGGTATGTCGACCGCTTCATGAAGCTGAGGCAGACGGCCTTTCGAGATCCGAATTCCTACTTCCATCGCTATGCGACAATCAGTGAAGCCGAGGCGATCGAGATCGCCGAGGGTCTTTGGACCAACATCAACCTGAAGAACCTTCGGGAAAACATCCTGCCGAGCCGGCCTCGAGCCGATCTGATCCTGCGCAAGGGCAAGAACCATCTCGTGGAAACGGTCGCCCTGAGAAAACTGTAAGCGATCGATTGCCGGCTATGGATTGACCCGACGGAGGGTCAGATTGATGCGGCCGCCCGCCTTCAGCAACGTGGATGTGCCCGGATAAATCCGGTCGACGCCGTGGTAGCACAGACGCCCTTCCCCGCCGAGAATGAAGATATCGCCGCTTTCCAGTCTCAGCGATTTCGTCCGGTCGGTCCGCTCGAGCCCACCAATTCTGAAGAGGCAGGTATTGCCCAGAGATATAGAGAGTACTGGCGCTGCGAGGTCCTTCTCGTCCCGATCCTGGTGCAGGCCCATCTTGGCCTCATCGGCGTAGAAGTTCACCAGACACGCTTCCGGATCCTTGGAGTGGCCGGACAAGTCGCGCCAGAGATCGAGAAGGACAGAGGGAATGTCCGGCCAGGGCTCGCCGGTTGTCGGATGGTTTGCTTGATATCGGTAGCCACGGTCCTTGTCGGTTACCCATCCAAGCGGACCGCAATTGGTCATCCGCACGGACATGGGACGCCCGGAACCCGGCATCACAGGGACATAGAGGGGAGCACGGGCAACAATATCCCGGATCGTGCCCACCAATTTTTCCTGCTCGTCACGGCCAAGCCGCCCTGGCATATAACGAAGACCGGATTGCAGGGTAATCTCGGCTGGCTTCGCGGCCATGGTCAATCTCCCGGTGGCTTGCCGCGCATTTTCTTGACCTCCGACCTGCCTGATTTTTCCTTGAGGCGGCGTTCAATCGAGCCCTTGGACGGTTTGGTTTTCTTGCGTGGCGGCGGTGGCGGCTTGGCAGCCTCAAGGATCAATTCCTTCAGGCGTTCGCGGGCATCTTCGCGGTTGCGCTCCTGACTTCGAAACCGGTTAGCCTCGATCATCAGCACGCCTTCCTTGGACATGCGCCGACCGGCGAGCTTTACCGCATTCTGCTTGACCCTGTCATTGAGCGCGGGCGATCCCAAAAGATTGAAGAAGAGCTGGACGGCGGTGGACACCTTGTTGACATTCTGTCCACCGGGACCGCCTGCGAGCACGAATTGCTCGGTCAGTTCCCAACCTGCAATCGTGATGCGGTTGTTGATGTGAAGCGGTTCGCTGGCCATGTCGTCTGTTCTCTCGGTCGGACTTCATATCGGCAGAACCGAGAGAAATGACAAGGCACAAAGAAACAGGCCCGGTAAACGATACCGGGCCCCTTGGTTTGGCAGTGCTTGTCTTCTTCACTCGGCTGCGAGGCGGATACCAGGCGCCGCATCCCGAACCTTGCCGTCGACATGCGCCTCGAACTTGGCGAAGTTGTCGATGAACATGCCGACCAGTTTTTTGGCCTGCGCGTCGTAGGCCAAGCCATCGGCCCAGGTCGAGCGCGGATCGAGGATCTTGGTATCGACCCCCTCAACGGCGACGGGAACGGCGAATCCGAAGTTTGCATCAATCCGCATTTCAGACTTCTTGAGCTCGCCGGTCAGAGCCGCGGTCAGCAGAGCGCGCGTGGCCTTGATCGGCATGCGATTGCCAACGCCGTATGCGCCGCCGGTCCAGCCGGTGTTGACAAGCCAGCAATCCACCTCGTGACGCGCAATCAGGTCACGCAAGAGATTACCATACTCGCTCGGATGTCTTGGCATGAAGGGTGCGCCGAAGCAGGTCGAGAAGGTTGCTTCCGGTTCCGTCACGCCCTTTTCCGTACCGGCCACCTTGGCGGTGTAACCCGACAGGAAGTGGTACATGGCCTGCTCCGGTGTCAGCTTGGCAATCGGCGGAAGGACACCGAAAGCATCTGCGGTCAGCATGATGATTGTCTTCGGATGCGGTGCAATGCCCGTTTCCGACGCATTCGGGATAAAATGCAGCGGATAGGCGCAGCGCGTGTTTTCCGTCAGCGAACCATCATTGAAATCGGGTGCGCCGTTCTCGTCAAGAATGACATTCTCCAGCACAGTGCCGAAACGCTGCGTCGTTGAATGGATTTCAGGCTCTGCTTCCGCCGAAAGACGGATGGTCTTGGCATAGCAGCCGCCTTCGAAGTTGAAGATGCCGTTTTCCCCCCAACCATGCTCGTCGTCGCCAACCAGCGTACGGCTCGGATCAGCAGACAGCGTCGTCTTTCCCGTTCCGGAAAGGCCGAAGAACACAGCCGCGTCACCAGCCGGACCGACATTGGCGGAGCAATGCATTGGCATTACTCCCTTCTCTGGCAGAAGGTAGTTGAGAACGGTGAAGACAGACTTCTTCATTTCGCCCGCGTAAGAGGTCCCGCCGATCAGGACAGTACCTCTGGTCAGGTCACAGGCGATAACTGTTTCGCTACGGCAGCCATGACGGGCCGGGTCGGCTCGGAAGCTCGGCAGATCAATGATCGTCAGCTGCGGAAGGAATGTCTTCAGTTCTTCGCGATCCGGACGGATCAGAAGATTGCGGATAAAAAGGGAATGCCAGGCAAGCTCTGTCACCACGCGTGTGGGAAGAGCATTGTCCCGATCAGCACCACCAATCAGATCCTGCACGAAGAGATCCTTGCCTTCGGCATGTGCCAGCATGTCCTGATGCAGGACGTCAAAATGCTCTGGTGACAGAGGCTTGTTGTTGTCCCACCAGATCTGGCCGTCGGTCTTAGCGTCCCGAACAACGAACTTGTCCTTGGCAGATCGGCCGGTGTGCTGACCAGTCAAGGCGCGCAGTGCACCATGCGCCGTCAGCTCAGCTTCGCCACGGCGGATCGACTCCTCGTAAAGTGCGCTTTCAAGGAAATTATAGCGGACGCTGGACGCATTCCGAAGCCCAATATCCGAGATCCCCGAAGCGGGGTTCCTCACGCCGAATTCCTCCATGATGCGCCTTCCTCTTGCCTGGCGATAACAATCAATGACCGGAAATTAAAGCCGGGCTCTGAGGAAAGCAAGTAGGTCGCTCCAAATAAGTCAATAATATCAATTATTTAATCGATTTAAAATGGAAATCGTTATTTTAAATCGTTTAGTTCGCACTCTATTCTCCCCTCACCTAGACGATATTGGGCGGTATCCGAGTGGCCGTTCAACCTCGTCAGCCGATTGTCCCTTCCCCTTTGCCACAATTTGTTCCACCTTTACCCCCAAGAAGCGAGGCAATGGAACCCCGGGCTGGGGCTGGGATAACCAGGAGCAGCGCCTTGAACATGATGGAGACCTACAACATGCAGACGATCGCGCTCGTGGACGACGACCGTAATATCCTCACTTCGGTGTCGATCGCCCTTGAGGCGGAAGGCTATAAAGTCGAGACCTATACGGATGGAGCATCAGCGCTCGATGGCCTTCTCGCCCGTCCACCTCAACTCGCCATCTTCGATATCAAGATGCCGCGCATGGACGGGATGGAACTCTTGCGTCGTCTCCGTCAGAAATCGGATCTCCCGGTGATCTTCCTGACCTCCAAGGACGAGGAAATCGATGAACTCTTCGGGCTGAAGATGGGCGCTGACGATTTCATCACCAAGCCCTTCTCGCAGCGCCTTTTGGTCGAACGCGTCAAGGCAATCCTGCGCCGTGCGGCAAGCCGAGAAAATCTGGCAGCCGGGGGCAGCGCGCCGAAGTCGGCCGGAGAATTGCAGGCACGGACACTTGAGCGCGGACAACTGGTCATGGACCAGGAACGTCATACCTGCACCTGGAAGGGTGATGCCGTCACACTGACTGTCACGGAGTTCCTGATCCTTCAGTCACTGGCGCAACGCCCGGGCGTGGTGAAGAGCCGTGACGCCCTGATGGATGCCGCTTATGATGAGCAGGTCTATGTTGACGACCGGACGATCGACAGCCACATCAAGCGGCTGCGCAAAAAGTTCAAGATGGTCGATAATGACTTCGACATGATTGAAACCCTCTATGGCGTGGGTTACCGCTTCCGCGAAGCCGCATAACGCTTGTCCGTCCGGTCCTGCCGTGCGCCAGGCCGGCAAAAGACCACAGGACAGCTGAAAGGGTGAGACTTGGCCACACCGGTTGAAGAAGGGAACGTCGAGGAGCTGGATGGCCCCTCCGAACGCGGGCGGCCATTTGCCCACCCCTTCACCCTGATCCGCCGCATCTTCGGCCATGCGCTGTTTTCCAGCCTGACGCGCCGTATCGTGTTCTTCAATCTCGCGGCGCTGATCGTCCTGGTCGGCGGAATTATGTACCTCAACCAGTTCCGCGAGGGCCTGATTGACGCCCGAGTGGAAAGCCTGCTGACCCAAGGCGAGATCATTGCTGCTGCCGTGTCGGCATCCGCCTCGGTCGACACCAATTCCATAACCATCGATCCGGAGAAACTGCTCGAGCTTCAGGCCGGCCAGAGCATCACTCCGGTTCCGAATGACGAGGATCTGGAGTTTCCGATCAATCCGGAACGGGTCGCACCAGTTCTTCGGCGGCTGATTTCGCCGACGCGCATCCGCGCACGGCTTTTTGATGCCGACGCCAATCTCCTGCTGGATTCCCGACATCTCTATTCCCGCGGGCAGGTTCTACGCTTTGACCTGCCGCCGGTTGATAACGACACAACCAGCTTCACCGACTGGATCACGCGGCTGTTCAACACGATCCTCCAGCCTGGCAACCTGCCGGTCTACCGGGAAGCACCTGGCGGCGACGGATCGATTTATCCGGAAGTGATGAATGCGCTGACCGGCGTTCGCGGCGCAGTCGTTCGCGTGACGGACCAGGGGGAACTGATCGTATCGGTCGCGGTGCCTGTTCAACGTTCACGCGCGGTGCTTGGGGTCCTGCTGCTCTCCACCCAGGCGGGCGATATCGACAAGATCGTACATGCCGAACGGCTCGCGATTCTTCGAGTATTCGGCGTGGCAACGCTGGTGAACATCGTTGTTTCCCTGCTTCTCTCTTCGACAATCGCAAACCCGTTGCGGCGCCTGTCGGCTGCAGCGATCCGAGTGCGAAGGGGAGCGAAGGAACGCGAAGAAATTCCGGATTTTTCCGCCCGGCAGGACGAAATCGGCAATCTTTCCATAGCGCTGCGGGAAATGACCACCGCGCTGTACGACCGGATCGACGCAATTGAAAGCTTTGCAGCCGATGTCAGCCATGAACTAAAGAACCCGCTGACATCGCTGCGCTCGGCTGTCGAAACACTACCACTTGCAAAAACAGATCAGTCCAAGCAGCGCCTGATGGACATCATCCAGCATGACGTGCGCCGCCTCGACCGCCTGATCAGCGATATTTCTGATGCCTCGCGTCTCGACGCGGAACTCGCACGTTCCGACGCGAAACCGGTGGATCTTGAAGTCCTACTTTCAAGCCTTGTCGATATTTCACGTGAAATCAGGAACGGCAAGAAAGCCGTCCAGATCGACTATATGATCGACAGGAAGCCGGGAGCGACACGTCAACGCTATCTGGTCAACGGGCACGATCTCCGGCTTGGGCAGATCGTCACCAATCTCATCGAGAATGCCCGATCCTTCGTGCCGGAGACGGGGGGACGGATCGTCGTCAGACTGTCCCGATCAAAAACAGCCTGCAAGATCCAGATCGAGGATAATGGCCCCGGCATTCAAGCAGAGGATATCGACCGGATCTTCGAGCGCTTCTACACGGACCGCCCTGAAGGTGAAAGCTTCGGACAAAACTCCGGTCTCGGCCTGTCGATCAGCCGGCAAATCGCAGAGGCCCATGGCGGCACATTGCGGGCCGAGAACATGATCGATCCCCAGGATGGCCGCAGGACTGGAGCCCGCTTCATCTTGTCCCTCCCCGTCAACCCGGCGCCTTGATCGTGGCCGGCCCGACCAACATCCATGCATCCGCCATCGTGGTCGACGGTATAGGATTGGCAATCGTCGGGCCGTCCGGGAGCGGAAAGTCAGCTCTGGCCTTTGACTGCCTCTCGGAAGCAAAGCTTCTCGGACTCTCGGCGGCCCTCATCTCCGACGATCGTCTTCTTGTCTTCAAGGACGGCAGCACCGTTATCGGGCGGGCTCCAGACACGATGCGCGGCATGATCGAGCTTCGTTATAGCGGGATCATCAAGGTGGCCCATATCGAAACTGCACCGCTGCACTTGGTCGCGACCACAGTCGCAAGCAACGAGGTCGAACGGCTGCCGCCCGAAAACGAGCACTATTCCCTCACCGCCGACATCGCCTTGCCCCTGGTTCGCGTGCCAAGCTGGACACGCTTTCCGTTGAGCCTCATTCTTGCTTTCAACCGCCAAAGCGCCGACTCAGCCATCTAGACACACGGTTTTGGCTTGCACTTCGCATTTTGATCGACATGATGGCCACCTGCCGGTAGACGCAGGCTGCTTCGTGCGCTATCCGGCAAAAAGTTTGCGCTAAGGGACAATTGAGAATGATCGGACTTGTGCTTGTCACACATGGCAAGCTGGCTGAAGAGTTTCTTCATGCGGTGGTGCACGTCGTTGGCCCCCAGCAATTCATCGAGACCGTCTCGATCGGCCCCGAAGACGATATGGACCAGCGCCGTCAGGATATTCTGGACGCCGTTCAGCGTGCCAATGACGGGAACGGTGTAATCATCCTGACAGACATGTTCGGCGGCACCCCCTCCAATCTTGCAATATCCATCATGAACAGCGGGCAAGTGGAAGTCATTGCCGGAGTCAACCTCCCCATGCTGATCAAGCTGGCCGGGATCCGAGGCGGTAATGATATGGACAAATGTCTGATTGACGCGTCGGATGCAGGACGCAAGTACATCAATGTCGCCAGCCGGGTGCTCAGCGGAAAGTAAGATGACCGATCAGATCGCCCGCGAACTTCTCATCATCAACAAGCGAGGCCTTCACGCGCGGGCATCGGCCAAGTTCGTTCAGACGGTCAATGGGTATGATGCGAAGGTGAGTGTATCGAAAGATGGCACCACAGTGGGCGGAACGTCGATCATGGGTCTGATGATGCTGGCCGCCAGCCCGGGCTGTTCCATCTTGGTGACCGCCTCCGGTCTGCAGGCCGAGGAGGTCATGGAGGCCCTGTCGCAGCTGGTCGCCGACCGCTTCGGCGAGGAGATGTAAAGCATCTCGACATAAAGACATAAAGACTTCTTTATGTCCGATTGCACCATCAAAGGTTCCCTGATAAAAGCAGTTCAGGATCCGCGGACGTCTCTGCGGACATTTTGTCTGCACCTGTAAAGGTTGCCAGCAATCAGCCGGAGAGTTTCATGAGCCACCATGACTACGTGATCGCCGATATCGGTCTTGCCGATTTCGGGCGCAAGGAAATCAGCATTGCGGAGACCGAAATGCCGGGCCTGATGGCCTGCCGCGACGAATTCGGCGTAAGCAAGCCGCTCACGGGCGCTCGCATCACTGGCTCACTGCATATGACGATCCAGACGGCCGTCCTGATTGAAACGCTGGTCGCCCTCGGCGCCGAAGTTCGTTGGGCGTCATGCAACATCTTCTCGACGCAGGATCATGCGGCAGCAGCGATTGCCGAGCGCGGTATTCCAGTCTTCGCTGTGAAGGGTGAAAGCCTCACTGAATATTGGGATTATACCGACCGGATCTTCCAGTGGACCGATGGTGGTTTTTCCAACATGATCCTCGACGACGGTGGTGATGCGACAATGTATATCCTGCTTGGTGCACGTGCCGAAGCGGGCGAAGACGTCCTGTCCAATCCGACCTCGGAAGAGGAAGAAATCCTGATCGCGCAGATCAAAAAGCGTCTGGCGGCTTCGCCTGGCTGGTTCACCAAACAGCGCGACGCCATCAAGGGCGTAACCGAAGAAACCACGACAGGCGTGCATCGCCTGTACGAGCTGGCGAAAAAGGGCCTTCTGCCCTTCCCCGCCATCAATGTGAACGACAGCGTCACCAAGTCGAAGTTCGACAACAAGTATGGCTGCAAGGAATCGCTGGTCGATGGTATTCGCCGCGGCACCGACGTCATGATGGCTGGCAAGGTGGCCGTCGTCTGCGGTTACGGTGATGTGGGCAAGGGCTCTGCTGCCTCGCTGAGCGGCGCCGGCGCTCGCGTTAAGGTCACGGAAGTTGATCCGATCTGCGCCCTGCAGGCCGCTATGGATGGCTTTGAAGTCGTCACTCTGGAAGACGTCGTCTCCACGGCTGACATCTTCATCACCACCACCGGCAACAAGGACGTCATCCGCATCGAGCACATGCGCGAAATGAAGGACATGGCGATCGTCGGCAATATCGGCCACTTCGACAATGAGATCCAGGTTGCGTCGCTGCGTAACTTGAAGTGGACCAACATCAAGCCGCAGGTTGACATGATCGAGTTCCCGAAGGGCAACCGCATGATCCTGCTCTCGGAAGGCCGCCTGCTGAACCTCGGAAATGCGACGGGCCACCCGTCTTTTGTCATGTCTGCGTCGTTTACGAACCAGGTTCTCGGCCAGATCGAACTGTTCGCCAAGACAGACGAATACAAGCCGGGCGTCTATGTCCTCCCCAAGCACCTCGACGAAAAGGTCGCCAAGCTGCACCTCGACAAGCTCGGCGCAAAGCTGACGAAACTGTCTGACGAGCAGGCGAGCTATATCGGCGTTTCAGTAACCGGCCCATTCAAGGCTGAACACTATCGCTATTAATAAATAGCTGGATAATAACTACATGTGGTAGGCGCAGCCTTGACAAAGGCTGCGCCTTCTTTTTTGGCCGCCGGCCTTCCAGACCTCCGGCATCAGCGGTATTGTTTTGAGACTTGATTCGTGGATGCCGAGGCACCCGCGAACACGGATGTCTTGTCGACGATGCGGCACATAATAAGACGGAGACAGACCGAGAATGTCGGTAGATCAACGCACCCCGTGGATGCGGGAAACGGCTATGACGGCCGGTATTTCAAACTTCTGGCATAGCAATGTCGGGCCT
Source organism: Rhizobium sp. G187 (assembly GCF_051549525.1). Lineage (NCBI taxonomy): Bacteria > Pseudomonadati > Pseudomonadota > Alphaproteobacteria > Hyphomicrobiales > Rhizobiaceae > Rhizobium > Rhizobium sp. G187. The sequence continues at coordinate 530,715 of NZ_JBPUGM010000004.1, read as the reverse complement.
GTTCGGGCAACTTCGGGCGCTTTCCGCTCGATGGCAAGAGGACTGCGCTCAGTCGTCTCCTGGCGGCGCGTTCTGGCCAGCGGCAGCGCACTCACGTCACTTTTCCTGCCCGCGTTTGCGCAGGCGCAATCCTTGCCGTCGATCACGCGCTTCGACAGCGCCGACATGGCTGGATACGCACTTGTGGCCGGCGTCCTCTCTGCCGCGCTTGTCTCTGTGCTGTGGCTTCTTCGCCAGCGCAATCGCCTGGAATCCGAAGGGCAGGAGCTGCGCTCCGCCTTGTCGGATTGCCAGCAAAAGATCCCGCGGTACCAGGCTTTGATCGCCGACAAGAACCGCAGAATCGTGATTTGGGAAGGCCATACCGGTAAGCCCGAATTTCTCGGCCAGTTGCCCGCTGAAACAGGAGCGCCTCAGGCCGATGTCGACTTTCTGGCCTTCGGTCGCTGGCTGAAGCCGCATTCGGCTGCCGAAGTTGAGCGAGCCATCGAAGCCTTGCGAACTGATGCGCGCAGTTTCGACCTCATCGTAGAGACATTGCGCGGTGAGGTGATCGAAGTGCAGGGCCGTCTGTCCGGCGGTCGCGCTTTCGCCCACTTCCTGGCTCTCAACAATCTGCGCGCGGAACTCGCGGAACTGAAAATTGAACGCAACCGCCTGCGCAATTCCATCGCCACTTTTGAATCCTTGCTGAATGCAATCGAACAACCCGTCTGGCAGCGTGATAGCGAAGGCCGACTGACCTGGGTCAATCAGGCCTATTGTGAAGCGGCAGAAGCCAATTCGCCGGATCAGGTTCTGGGCGAAGGTCGGGAGATCCTACCAACCCTGACCCGGCAGCGAATCAAAGCGACAGCAACGGCGGAATCACCGTTCCACGATACGATTTCAACGGCTGTACGCGGCGCGCGCGCGTTTTTTGACGTTGTAGACGTGCGCGGTCCCGCCGGTTCCTGTGGCATGGCCGTTGATGTTTCGTCAGCCGAAGGGCTGCGTGAAGAATTGGCTCGAACGCTCAAGAGCCATGCGGAGACGCTTGACCATCTGGGTACCCCTGTTGCCATTTTTGATGGTGACCGTCGCCTGCAGTTCTTCAACCAGGCGTTCAGCCAGCTCTGGGAGCTGGATACGAAGTTCCTCGAGTCTAGACCTGACCACAGCGAGCTCCTCGACAAGCTGCGCGCCGCCCACAAACTGCCTGAGGAATTGAGCTGGAAGAGCTGGAAGGAAAACACTCTTTCGGTCTATCGCACCATCGAGACCCAAACCGATATCTGGCACCTTCCGAACGGTCAGACCTTGCGCGTGATTGCATCAGCACATCCCCAGGGCGGCGCGACCTGGGTATTCGAGAATCTGACCGAACAGGTCAATCTGGAAACCCGCTACAACACGCTGCTGCGCGTGCAAGGGGAAACCATCGATCACCTTTCGGAAGGTGTGGCCGTCTTCGGGCCTGATGGCCGGATCCAGCTGTCTAACCCGGCCTTCCGCGCACTTTGGGGCGTCACCGAGGAACAGACCGCCGTCGGCACGCATATCAGACTGATCGAGGCTGCCTGCGCGCCTTCCTATGATCGTCCGGATGGTTGGAAAGCCTTCGGTAAGATGATCACAAGCTTCGAAGATGAGCGGCCGTCAAGCCAGGGAACTCTCGAGCTCTTCTCGGGTCTCGTGCTCGACTACGCCGTTACACCTTTGCCGAACGCGCAGACCATGCTGACCTTCGTCAACATGACCGACAGCGTGCGTGCGGAACGCGCGCTCAAGGAAAAGAACGACGCATTGCGCAAGGCCGACGAGCTGAAGAACGATTTCGTTCAGCACGTCTCCTACGAACTGCGCTCGCCACTGACCAATATCATTGGCTTCACGGACCTTTTGAAGACCTCGACCACAGGTCCTCTCACGGAACGCCAGGCCGAATATGTCGATCACATCTCGACCTCTTCCGCCGTTCTACTGACGATCGTCAACGACATCCTCGACCTTGCCACGGTCGATGCGGGCATCATGCAGCTCGATTATTCCGAGATCGACCTCAGCGACCTGCTGGACGATGTATCGATGCAGATGACGGACCGCCTTCAGGAAGGTGGGGTGACGCTGGAAATCGCCGCTTCGTCGCAGCTCGGCCATCTGATTGCAGATCGGCAGCGGCTGAAGCAGATCCTCATCAAAATCCTGACCAACGCTGTGAATTTCGCACCAGAAGGCAGCATTGTTGCAATGAAGTGCTGGCGTGAGGGGTCCGACTTCGTGTTCTCGGTTGCCGATAGCGGATGCGGCATCAGTCCTGAAATGCTGTCGACGGTGTTCGACCGGTTCTCGACAAATTCTCGGGGCGGAAAACGGAGTGGACCAGGTCTTGGCCTGTCGATTGTTCAGAGCTTCGTCAACCTCCATCACGGCAAGGTGTCGATCGAGAGCACGCCGGGCAGCGGAACGACGGTGCATTGCCGGGTTCCTTCCGCAGCGATCCCGCACCTAATCGCCGCTGCAGAATGAGCCAAGCCGACGTGCAAGAAATCACGATCGAACTGCCGAATGAGGCAGCCACGATCCAATTCGGCGAGGATTTGGCTCTTGCAGTGCGGGCGGGCGACTGCATAGCCCTTGATGGAGATCTGGGCGCCGGAAAGTCCACGACGGCCCGCGCCTTGCTCCGGGCCTTGGCAGACGACCCGGAACTCGAAGTGCCGAGCCCGACATTCACGTTGGTGCAGAACTACGATTTGCGCCTGCCGGTCGCTCATTTCGATCTCTATCGTTTGTCCGACGAAAGCGAATTGGACGAACTGGGATTTCACGATGCCCTTACCGATGGCATCTGCCTGGTGGAATGGCCGGAAAAGGCTGGCCGCTCGCTGCCGAAAAGCGCCCTGTCGATCACCTTCGCCTTTCCTCCGACGCGCGGTCGGACAATCACGATTACGGGTCCGGAACCGAAGCTCGCGCGCCTTCAACGCGTGCTCGACATCCGGTCCTTTCTCGACACACATAATCTTACCTCGGCGAAGCGTCGCCATCTGACCGGCGACGCTTCGAGCCGTTCTTACGAGCATATCTATCCCGCTGCGGATGCGCCTCGCCTGGTGCTGATGGACGCACCGAAACGGCCAAACGGCCCGCCGATCCGCGATGGCAAGCCTTATTCGCAACTGGTACATCTTGCCGAAGATGTGCGTCCCTTCGTTGCCATCGATCACATGCTGCGAGACAAGGGGTTCTCGGCACCCGCCATCCTCGCCGGTGACAACGATCGAGGCATCCTGCTGTTGGAAGACCTCGGCGGAGACGGCATCATTAATGCCGAGCGCAAGCCGATTGCGGAACGCTATCGTGCGAGTGTCGCCTGCCTTGCGGCCATCCATGACACAGACTTCGACCATCGCATCCAGCTCGAAGACGGATACGTCCATCAGATCCCCGATTTCGATCGGGCGGCGATGAAATTCGAGGTGGAACTGTTACTCGACTGGTATCTCCCCCATATTCGCGGCGGCTCGGAAGCCACTGCGGAAGAGCGGACGGACTATCTTGCTATCTGGGATGGACTGATAGACGAACTCGCCGACTGCGAGCGCTCCATCGTGCTGCGCGACTTCCACTCCCCAAACATCATCTGGCGAGCCGGGGAGACGGGCCACGCCCGCGTCGGGCTGATCGACTTCCAGGATGCCATGATCGGTCCAGCCGCCTATGATGTCGTGTCGTTGTTGCAAGATGCCCGTGTAACGGTGGAGCGTCCCTTGATGGACATGCTGCTCAATGACTATGTTGCGGCACGAACAATCCGGCCGACATTCGATAGCGCACTATTCAAGAAGAGTTTCGCGATCATGGCTGCGCAGCGGGCCTGCAAGCTGAATGGGCTCTGGGTACGGCTGAAGAAGCGTGACGGCAAGCCCGGCTATATGTCTCACTTGCCCCGCACACTCTGGCATCTTTCGGTGGCTTTCGAGCATCCGGCACTCGCCCCCTTGCGCGACTGGTGCACAAGGGCTGGAATCCCTCCAGCCGAATCACCGACGTAAGACAGATGACCATCACACAAGCCATGATACTCGCGGCCGGACTGGGTACGCGGATGCGCCCCATTACCGATACTTTGCCAAAACCCCTGGTTCGGATCGGTGGCCGCCCGATGATCGACTATGCCATCGACGCCCTGCGAGAAGCGGGCGTCGATACGCTCGTGGTCAATGTGCATCATCATGCAGAGCAGATGGAGGCTCATCTCGCAACAACATCCGGCATGCGCGTGCTGATTTCCGACGAGCGCGATCGCCTGATGGATTCCGGCGGCGGCCTTGCCAAGGGGCTGAAGCTGCTCGACGCCGAGCAGCCATGCCTGGTGATGAATGCCGATCTGTTCTGGGTCGGTGACGCCTCAGGCGAAGCTTCCAACCTTGCTCGGCTCTCGCGCTTCTTTGACAGCAGCCGCATGGATATCGCCATGCTCTGCGTCGATCCGGACAGGACCACTGGCCATAACGGGAAGAACGACTTTTCGCTGGCCATAGACGGACGTCTCACACGCTATCAGGACGGCGCATCAGACCCTGTTGTTTATGCCGGGGCCCTGGCCTTGCTGCCCACGTTCCTCTCCGACGCACCAAGCGAGCCCTTCAACCTCAACCGTTATTTCGACCGGGCGAGCGAGGCCGGACGCCTCTACGGCCAAAAACTTCACGGTCACTGGCTGACCGTCGGCACGCCTGATGCGATTGAGCCCGCAGAGACTGTCGTCGCACGCCAGCGACAAAAGCCATGAATACAGGCGCACGAAGGGGCCGTTTTTTCACCATACCGCCGGGGCGGCCGTTTCTCAGCGCACTGGCGCGGGCCGTGCTCGATGGCCGGCTGGTCGACAGCTATCGCCATGATCCGGAAGATCCGCTGTCACTTGCAGCTGTGACGATCCTCGTGCCGACGCGCCGTGCCGCGCGTGTCCTTCGGTCCGAATTCGTCGATCTGCTGGGCGCAAGATCCGCCATTTTGCCGAACATCCGGCCGCTCGGCGAAACGGATGATGACAGCGGCTATTTCGATGCAGAAGCCCCTTCCGTCATGGACCTGGCGCCTCCCGTCAGCGGAACGGTCATGCTGCTGGAACTGGCACGCCTGATCCTTGCCTGGCGAAACCAGTTGCCCGAGATCGTCCGCTCCATCCATGCCGACACGCCGCTTGTGGCCCCCGCAAGCCCCGCTGATGCCGTCTGGCTGGCGCGCGCGCTGACCGAGCTCGTTGAAGCCGCTGAAACAGAGGGCTGCGACTGGGCCAATCTGGATACATTGGAGTCGGCTGATTTCGGCTCCTGGTGGCAACTGACACTCGCTTTCCTGAAGATCGCGACGGCCTTCTGGCCGGCCCGCTTGGAAGAGCTGGTCCGCTCGTCCCCTGCACGTCATCGCGATGCCGTGTTGCGGGCTGAGGCCGATCGCATCCGTCGGACAGGATCCGTTGGTCCCGTTATTGTCGCAGGCTCGACCGGCTCCATTCCGGCCGCTGCCGAATTGATTGCGGGAATCGCCGAGCTTGAACAGGGCGTCGTTGTCCTCCCTGGGCTCGATCTTGACATGCCCGAGGCGGACTGGGCGAAGCTTGACGATAGAAGTTTGTTTCTCCAGAGGCCTGACCCGGCGCTACGCGGCCATCCACAATATGGATTGGCGCATCTTCTCCGGCACATGCGCATTGCGCGCGAAGACGTGGAAGCCCTTGAGCAGGCGCCAGCTGCGCTTGCAGATCGGGCAGAGATCCTGTCGCGGGCCATGGCGCCGGCCGAAGCGACCGACAATTGGAAAGCGTGGCGCGAGGCGTTCTCGACAGAACGCCTGCTGGATGCATTTGCCGATGTCAGCCTGATCGAAGCGGCGAATGAGCGCGAAGAGGCGACCGCAATCGCCATCGCCCTGCGGCTCGGGCTAAGCGCTTCGGACAATCCCGACAGCCGGGTGGCCCTGATCACCCCAGATCGTGCCTTGGCGCGACGCGTGATGGCAGAGCTTGCCCGTTTTGACATCGAGGCCGATGATTCGGCCGGTACGCCCTTGACCGGCACGCAGGCTGCAATGTTGGCGCAAGTGGTCGTAGAGGCCTGTCTGCGCCCGGGGGATCCAGTCTCCATAGTCTCCCTGATCAAGCATCCGCTGGCGCGGTTCGGTTTCGATGCGCAGACAGCGCAGCTGGCGGCCGACACGCTTGAAGTGATCGCCTTGCGCGGCGGCAACAAACCGCTCGATCTCGCAGAGATGGAAACTTTGTTCGAAGACGGACTAGTTGCGCATCTCGCTGATCGGCATCAACCCCAATGGCGACGGAGTTCCTCTCCAGAAGCACTGGAAGCCGCGCGCGCATTGGCACACAAGGTCGCGGCAGCGGTCGAACCGCTCGTGTCCGCCCTTGTCCGCAGCCCATCGGGGCGGCCGATCTCCACCCGGTTCACACTGCGGGAATGGGCAGAGCGGACAGGTCGTGTGCTGGAGGCGGTCACCATCGATGAGAATGGCAGCCTGCAGGGGCTCTGGGGCAGCCAGGCAGGCGACGTGTTGGCCGGCCTGCTTGGTCAGGTGCTCGAAGCTGAAGGCCAGATTGAAGCCGACGGACCTGAATGGGCCGATATCCTCGTCGCGCTGATGGCCGGTCAGGCAGTCAAGCCGCAGGCGATGCGACATCCGCGGGTCTTCATCTTCGGCACGCTGGAAGCCCGGCTGCAAAATGTCGACATGATGGTCATCGGCGGCATGAACGAGGGAAGCTGGCCGGGCCAGACCAAGAACAACCCCTTTCTCTCTCGAATCATGAAAACCGAAATCGGGCTCGAACCGCCTGAACGCCAGGTCGGCCAGGTCGCACACGACTTCCAGATGGCCTGCGGCACGCAAAAACTCATCTTTTCCCGTTCGCTTCGCGAGGGATCTGCACCAACGGTCGCTTCGCGCTGGCTTCAGAGACTGCTGGCCCTTGGCGGGCATGCACTTGAGAATGCCATGCGGCACAGGGGCAATATCTATCGCCGCTATGCTGATCTCATCGATGAAGGCGAAAGTCAGCCGGCGGCGCAGCGCCCTGCCCCGCGACCACGGGCCGAGCTTCAGCCACGGTCCTTCAGCTTTTCCGAAGTGGGACGCTTTCGACGCGATCCATATGCGATTTATGCGCGGCGCATTCTCAAGCTTGATGCCGTGGATCCATTCAACCAGGATCCAGGTGCTGCCGAGCGCGGCACACTCTACCACCGCATCGTCGAACGGTTCGTCCGCGAGGGACATGATGCGTCGCGCCTTGATGCCAGCGAGATTTTCAAGGCTCTGACGAATGAGGAATTCGATCGCGAAAAGCTGCCGCTTCACATCGATATTGTCTGGCGGCAGCGGTTTCATGAGGTCGCCCAGGCCTTTCTGACCTGGGAACGGGAACGCAAGCCGGAGATCCGCCGCTCCCTGACGGAATTGCGGGGCAGCGTGGTGCTGGAACCCGTAGGTATCACGATCAGCGGGATTGCTGACCGGATCGATCTCAAGGCTGCAGGCCGTGTCGATATCATCGATTACAAGACCGGCATCAGTCCAAGTGCTCCGCAGGCCCGGAGCCTGCTCGATCCACAGCTCGCCCTCGAGGCGGCAGCATTGATCAAGGGTGCCTTCAAACCTGTCGGTGCAGCAATCCCTGACAACCTTCTCTATGTCCGACTGCGTCCCGCAGATCGGTTTTCCGTCGATCAGGTCAACAATGAACTGGCGACCCGCGGTGACAACAAGAAGTCAGCGATCGAACTCGCCCAGCAGGCGGTGGATGAGCTCGGCCGGTTTGTTGAAGCCCTGCAGAGCGGTGAGCGCGGCTATGTCTCGCGGTTGATCCCGGCCGAACAGAACAATTACGGCGGCGAATACGATCACCTTGCACGCGTTGCGGAATGGTCAACGGCCGAAACCGAGGAGGCCGCCGGTGACGACTGACACCTATCGCGATCATGACAGCCTGCCCGCAGACGGCGATCCGGCGCAGTGGCTCAACTGGACAACTTTGCAGCAGGCGCGCGCCTCGCATCCCGGCCAGTCTGCCTGGGTGTCCGCCAATGCCGGCTCCGGCAAGACCCATGTGCTCACTCAACGGGTCATCCGCCTGCTTCTTGCGGGCGCCCGCGCTTCGTCTATCCTCTGCCTGACCTATACAAAAGCAGCGGCATCGGAGATGTCGAACCGCGTGTTTGAGCGGCTGGCGGAATGGGCCACTCTGGACGATGCAGAGCTTGCAAAGCGTCTGGCTGCGATCGAGCAAAGGGAGCCGGATCGGGCGACGCTGGCGAAGGCCCGGCAATTGTTTGCCAAGGCTTTGGAGACGCCGGGCGGTCTGAAGATCCAGACCATCCACGCCTTTTGCGAAGCCCTGCTCCACCAGTTTCCGCTGGAAGCCAATGTGGCGGGGCACTTCAGCGTTCTCGACGACAGGGCAGCAACAAGTCTCCTCGCCGAAGCCCGCCGCACGCTGCTGACGGCAACCTCCAGCGAGGGGGATGTCCGTCTTGCTGACGCTTTCTCACAAGTCCTGAGCACGGCCGACGAAACAGGGCTGGAAGGCCTGCTGTCGGATGTGGTCTCGAACCGTCATGCGCTCCGACAATTCGAGAGTAAGGCGGCGGCCAGCGGCGGTATGGATGCTTCGCTTCGCAAGGCGCTCGGTATCGGGCCTTTGGAAACGGAGATCTCAAGAGCCGAGGATTACTGGCCTTTGAACGGGCTATCAGCGGACGTCCTGCCTCATTATCTCGAATTGGCGCTCGAGAAAGGCGGCGAAAAGGTTCGCGCGACCGCAGAAGCACTCGAAAGCGCCTTCCTGGAACGCGATCCGCGTATGCGGGCGCAATTGACGGACCGCGCCTTCCTGACGGCAACAGAAACGCCCAAGGCCGATTCGTCACTGATCTCGGCTGGGATGGCCAAGCTGGCGCCGCAGTTAAAGGATGCGATCACCCTCGCTCGTGACCATTTGCTTCTCATGCGGGATAGATTGCGGATCTTTCGCATGTATCAGGCAACCTCGGCTGCCTTGACGCTCGCGACGCGGCTCGACCGGGACTATGAAGAGCTGAAGAAGCGCCGATCGCAGCTCGATTTCGAAGATCTAATTGTCCGCACCTCGGATCTTCTCGGGAGAGGTGATGTCGGGCCATGGGTCCACTACAAGCTGGACCAAGGCATAGACCACATCCTCGTCGATGAAGCCCAGGACACCAGTCCAGTTCAGTGGTCGGTGATCCGGTCTCTACGCCAGGACTTCTTCAGCGGTCTTGGAGCTCGGCCGGTGTTGCGCACCTTCTTTGCCGTGGGTGACGAGAAGCAGTCGATCTATTCCTTCCAAGGCGCCCGACCCGAGCAGTTCTCGCAGGAAGCCCGCCAAACCGAACGGGCCGTTCACGATGGTGGCCAGGAATTCAATACCGTCCGGCTGCCGCTTTCTTTTCGTTCGACGCGGGCGGTGCTCGGCGCGGTCGATGCCGTCTTCGCGCTACCGCAGAACAGGCGGGGTCTAAGCGCCGAAGGCGAGGCCATCGATCATCAATCCAGCCGTGTCGGTCATCCGGGTATCGTCGATGTCTGGAGCATGATTGCTGCGGAAAAGCAGGAGAAAAGCGAGGACTGGACTGCACCGTTCGATGCGATACCCGAAAGTGCGCCTTCGGCCATTCTTGCTCGCCGTATCGCACACCGGATTTCTGAGATGGTCGGCCGGGAGACGATCATCGAGAAGGGGCGAAAACGGACTGTTCGGCCGGGTGATATCCTCGTCCTCGTCCGTAAACGTGACAGTTTCGTCAATGCGCTGACCCGCGCCCTCAAGCGACCCTACAATGTGCCGGTTGCCGGCGCTGACCGACTGAAACTGACCAGCCATATCGCTGTCCAGGACATGCTGGCGCTTGGGCGCTTTCTTCTCCTGGTGTCCGACGACCTCTCTCTCGCTGCCCTGTTAAAAAGCCCTCTCTTCAATCACAGTGAAGACGAGTTGATGGCGCTGGCCTCGGAGCGACCAGAGGGTCAGTCGCTATGGGACAGGATGAAGGCGCTGGCCGAGGAAGAGGGATCGCCCTTCAAAACCTCGGTTCAGAAGCTTGATCACTTCCGCGAGCAATCCCGAACGCACTCCGTGCATGATTTCTATGCGCGGGTACTGGGCCTGCACGGCGGACGAAAAGCCTATCTGGGGAGGCTTGGGTCCGAAGTCAGCGATATTCTCGACGAGTTCCTGGGTTTCGCTCTCGCCTTCGAGACAAGCGGCCTTCCCGGCTTCCAGTCCTTCGTATCGACCCTGGAAATCGAAGCACCGGAGGTCAAGCGCGAGCAGGACAAGGAGCGCAACGAAGTCCGGATCATGACCGTCCACGCGTCCAAGGGTCTGGAAGCGCCGATTGTCTTTCTTGTTGATGGTGGCTCCAAGCCCTTCAACGCCAATCACCTGTCAAAGCTGCGGCTGCTGGAAGACAGCGCCTATGCGGGCACACCCGTATGGGTGCCATCCAAATCTCTCGGTAATTCCATCGTTCAGGCTGATACTGACCGGCGTCGCGGCCAGGCCGAGGAAGAATATCGCCGACTGCTCTATGTCGGGATGACCAGAGCCGCCGATCAGCTCGTCATTGCAGGGTATCGAGGAGTACAGGATCCCGGCGACATCTGGCATCGGATGATTTTCGAGGCACTTGCAGCAGATGAGTCCCGTGCGACCTCGGTGGAGTTTAAAGGCCCAGACGGCAATTGGACAGGCCTTCGGTGGACACTTCATGAAACCGAGAAGGACTTACCACTTGAGGAGAAGACCGCGGAGCAGGATGTCGAGAGCAGCCTGCCTGCGTCACTCTGGCGTCCGCTGCCGCCGCCGCCACGTCTTCCCAGGCCGCTCAGTCCGTCAACCGCAGGCAGCCTTGTTATCGACGACACGCCCGAACCTCTGACCAGCTCCCCCCTTTTCACCCAGACAGAGAAGGCGGGCATTGCACTGCAAAGAGGACGGCTGGTTCACCGCATGCTGCAAAACCTGCCCAGCGTTGCGATCGAAGGTCGCCTTGAGGCTGCGCAACGCTACGCTGAGCGCGCAGCACGTTACTGGCCATCAGCAGAGAGGTTTCGTCTTGTCGAGACCGTGATGAAAGTGCTCGAAGACAGCGCGCTTGCGCCACTCTTTTCAGCCCCAAGCGAGCCCGAAGTATCTGTCATGGGCACAATTGACCTGAACGGTGAACCTCGCGCTGTGTCGGGCCGGATTGACCGAATGGCCGTGCTGGCGGATCGCGTTATCATCGCGGACTACAAGACCAATCGGCAACCACCCGACAGCGCGGATATGGCGCCCCTTTCCCACCGCGTGCAGCTCGCCATCTACCGGGACATTCTCAAACCGCTCTATCCTCAAAAGAGGATCGAATGCTGGCTTGTCTATACCGAAACGGGCACCCTTCTCCGCCTTGATGACGCGGTGCTCAGCCGTTCCCTTGCCGAGATCGCGGTGTCGTGAGATACGGCATATTGAAATGAATGCCGCCCGGCATCACATAAGTGCCAAGTTCAATTCAAAGGAGAGCCCTATGGCTACCGTAAAAGTCGATAACTCCAACTTCCAGGCCGAGGTTCTCAACGCATCCGAGCCTGTCGTTGTGGATTTTTGGGCCGAGTGGTGCGGTCCGTGCAAGATGATCGCCCCGAGCCTTGAGGAAATCTCGAACGAACTCGCCGGCAAGGTGAAGATCGTCAAGCTCAACATCGATGAAAACCCTGAACTGGCCGCTCAGTTCGGCGTCCGCTCAATCCCGACGCTCGCCGTCTTCAAGGGTGGTGAAGTCGCCGACATCAAGGTGGGTGCAGCACCGAAGACCGCTCTGTCGAGCTGGATTGCCGGCGCTGCCTGATCAAAGCTTTTGATCCTGAATTGAGAAGCCCGGCTTTCGCCGGGCTTTTTCATGTCGGGATGGTGCCGTTTTCGGCAAGAACATTGCCTGCGAGATAAAGCGATCCACCGATCAGGATCCTCGGGGGTCTTCCGTCTGTCGTCGCGGCGGCAATTGCTGACAATGCCTCGACGACAGAGCTCGCTGGCCGTGCCTTCAAGCCCGCTTCTGCGGCCGATTGTGCAAGCGCGACGGGGTCTAGCCCGACATCCGATCCTTCGATCGGCACCGTATAAACAGCCTGCACAATATCTACGAAGGCACGGAAGAAGCCGATTGGATCCTTGGTGTTGATCATCCCGGCGATGAGATAGAGAGGACGCGGTTGACGTTCTTCCATCGCCGCCATCGCCTCGGCAAGCACTTCGCCAGCGCCCGGATTATGACCGCCGTCGAGCCAGATCTCACTGCCGACCGGAGCCTTTGCGACGATTTCTCCTTCAGACAGCCGCTGCAGACGACCGGGCCAGACCACGGTTTGCATCGCCTGGGTCGCTGTCTGATCGGTAACGGGGAAGCCCGCCGCCTTCACGGCACGAATAGCCGTCGCTGCATTGCCGATCTGATGGCGACCGGGCAAACGCGGCAACGGGAGATCCATCAGCCCGAACTCATCCTGGTAGACCATTCTGCCGAATTCTTCATAGGCCAGAAAATCCTGTCCGTAGACGGCCGTCGGACAGGACAGGCGCTCAGCTGTTGAGATCAGAACATCGCGGGCGCCATCAAACTCCTGATGGCCAATGACCACCGGCGCCTTGCGCTTGATGATGCCACCCTTTTCGGCAGCAATCAGTTCCACGCGATCCCCGAGATAAGCCTGGTGATCGAGTGAGATCGGCTGGATGACGCAGACGGCCGGATTCTCGATGACATTGGTGGCATCAAACCGGCCACCGAGACCAACCTCGAGAATAACGACATCAGCCGGCTGTTCGGAAAAGAGAATGAACGTCACCGCCGTCAGAATCTCGAAGACGGTGATCGACTGGCCGGCATTTGCTTCGGCAACACGACGCAAGGCGTCGGCAAACAAGGCATCCTCGACGATCTGGCCCTGCCCACCCTTTACCCCGATTCGATAGCGCTCGTGCCAGCGGACAAGATGGGGAGAGGTGTGCACATGCACGGCAAGGCCTTGAGCCTCGAGAAGTGCACGACAAAAGGCTGTCGCTGAACCCTTGCCGTTCGTGCCGGCAACATGGATAACCGGTGGCAACCGCAGATGCGGATTGCCAAGAACGGCCAGAAGCCGCCGGATCCGATCCAGTGACAGGTCATACCCCTTAGGATGCAGCCCCAGGAGCTTCTCGATCTCGGCCTCGGCCAGGCTCGCCATTGGGGCTGTCATCGTCATAGGTACCGGAAATAGGATCTGCGTGCGGGAGCGATCAGGCTGAAACCGCAACGGCAGCGGCCGGCGCGGCCACAGCGAGCGTGTCCGCCGGACGTTTCGTCATGATCTTCAGGACGCGCGCGAGCGTGTCGGGGATATCGTGACGCTTCACCACCATGTCGACCATGCCATGCTCGAGGAGGTATTCCGACGTCTGGAAACCCTCGGGCAGCTTTTCGCGAATGGTCTGTTCGATGACGCGCTTGCCGGCGAAGCAGATTTCAGCGCCCGGTTCGGCAATATGTAGGTCGCCCAGCATAGCATAGGACGCGGTTACGCCACCGGTCGTCGGGTTGGTCAGGACGACGATATAGGGAAGGCCCGCTTCTTTCAGCATGTCGACGGCAACCGTAGTGCGCGGCAACTGCATCAAAGACAGGATGCCCTCCTGCATGCGCGCGCCACCTGAGGCAGGGAACATGACCAGCGGGCATTTTTCCTTGATGGCGCGTTCGAACGCCTTCACGATGGCCTCACCGGCAGCGATGCCCAGCGATCCGCCCATGAAGTTGAACTCGTGCACCACAGCGACAAGCTTCAGTCCCTGGACCGATCCTACGGCAGCCAGAATGGTGTCTTCCTGCTCGGTCTTCAGACGGCTGTCGCGAAGACGATCGGTGTATTTCTTTGAATCGCGGAACTTCAGCGGATCTTGCGCCACCTTGGGCTGCGGCAAGGATTCAAACTGGCCGTTGTCGAACAGATCGACAAGGCGGTCACGAGCCGGCATCTTCATGTGATAGCCGGAGGCGGGAATGACCCATTTGTTTTCTTCCAGGTCCTTGTGGAAGACCATTTCACCCGTTTCAGGGCACTTGATCCAGAGGTTCTCCGGAACTTCGCGACGCCCCAGCATGGAATTGATGCGCGGGCGCACATAGTTGGTGATCCAGTTCACGCGGTGTACTCCTGACTTTTTCAGCCTATTTGGGAATTTTATTCGGCGGCGGCAAGGCGTGCGCTGCGAACGCCGCTCGACAAACCGCGGACCAGCGTGACAACGGCCTGGACCGTGTCTGCATTGGCCTTCCCATCAGCAGTGAGATTTGTGGCAACCTGATTGACGATTGCCGTTCCGACGACAACGCCGTCAGCATTCGCGCCGATCAGTCGGGCGTGCTCGGCGGTTTTCACGCCAAAGCCAACGCAGATCGGAAGATTTGTATGTGCCTTGATCCGCTGAACGGCACCGGCCACACGCGACGGATCCGGCAAGGACGAACCTGTAATCCCGTTCATCGAAACATAATAGACGAAGCCGGAGGTATTCTCGAGCACCTTCGGCAAGCGCTTGTCGTCTGTGGTCGGTGTGGCCAGACGGACGAAATTGATGTCGCGGCTGCGGGCCGGGATGCACAACTCATCATCCATTTCCGGCGGCAGATCGACAACGATCAGGCCATCGATCCCAGCGGCCAGGGCATCATCGAGGAAGCGCTCGACGCCATAGATGTAGATCGGATTGTAATATCCCATAAGGACGATTGGCGTATCCTGATCTGCCTTACGGAATTCGCGAGCCAGATCGAGCGTCTTTGCCAAGGTCTGGCCTGCCTTCAAGGCACGCTGGCCGGCGAGCTGAATTGCAGGGCCATCAGCCATGGGATCGGAAAAGGGCATGCCCAGCTCGATCACGTCAGATCCCGCGGCCGGGAGCGCCTTCATGATCTCAAGAGAGGTCGCATAATCCGGATCGCCACCCATGAAATAGGTAACGAGTGCCGGGCGGCCTTCAGCCTTCAAGTCGGCAAAACGTTTGTCCATGCGCGCTGTCATGATCAGAGCCCCATTCCAAGAATTTTGCCGACGGTGAAGATATCCTTGTCGCCGCGGCCGCAGAGATTCATCACGATGATCTGGTCCTTGCGCATTGTCGGCGCACGCTTGATGACTTCCGCAAGAGCATGGCTCGGCTCAAGAGCGGGAATGATGCCTTCGGTGCGGGTTAGAAGCTGGAAGGCGGCGAGCGCCTCGTCGTCCTTGATCGGCACATATTCGACCCGGCCCATGTCCTTCAGCCAGGAATGCTCGGGACCAATACCCGGATAGTCGAGACCCGCAGAGATGGAATGGCCTTCCTTGATCTGGCCGTCCGAATCCTGAAGCAGATAGGTGCGGTTGCCATGCAGCACGCCCGGCGAACCAGCCGTCAATGATGCGCAGTGCTCTTCACCCTCAAGGCCCTTGCCGCCCGCTTCGACGCCCACGATGCGGACGCTGTCGTCATCGAGGAAGGGATGGAAGAGGCCGATAGCATTCGAGCCACCGCCGACGGCGGCGATCAGCATGTCGGGAAGACGACCTTCTGCGGCCAGCATCTGTTCGCGGGTCTCGCGACCGATAACCGACTGGAAGTCGCGGACCATTTCCGGATAGGGGTGCGGGCCGGCCGCCGTGCCAATCATGTAATAGGTGTCATCGACATTGGTGACCCAGTCGCGCAGGGCCTCGTTCATTGCGTCCTTCAATGTGCCGTGACCAGCGGTCACCGGCTTCACTTCGGCGCCCAGAAGCTTCATGCGGAAAACGTTTGGAGCCTGACGCTCCACATCCGTTGCGCCCATGTAGACGACGCAAGGAATACCAAAGCGCGCTGCCACGGTGGCAGATGCCACGCCGTGCTGGCCGGCGCCGGTTTCCGCGATGATGCGGGTCTTGCCCATACGCTTGGCCAGCAAAATCTGACCGAGGCAATTGTTGATCTTGTGCGAACCGGTGTGATTGAGCTCGTCGCGCTTGAAATAGATCTTCGCGCCACCCAGCTCTTCTGTCAGCCTTTCGGCGAAATAGAGCGGGCTAGGACGGCCGGTATAGTGCTTGTTGAGATGCGCCAGTTCAGCCTGGAAGGTCTCATCGGTCTTCGCCTTTTCCCACTCTGCCTGCAAATCGAGGATCAGCGGCATCAAGGTTTCAGCGACAAAGCGCCCGCCAAAAATGCCGAAACGGCCATCTTCATCTGGCCCTTCACGGAAGGAATTGGGTTTCGGTGACTGGTTCACTTGACGCTCCCTGATAACGTCCCTTGCCGAGAGGCTTCGGCAATGGCCGCGAAAAACTCGTCCATCAACTGCAGATCTTTCACACCCGGGGCGCTCTCCACTCCGGACGAGACGTCGACGGCGCGCGCTCCGGTCTCGGCAAGCGCCTCGGCGATGTTATCCTTGTTCAATCCACCGGAAAGCATGTAATCCACACCTTCGTCAAGCGAGCGCAACAGGCTCCAATCGAAGGTCACCCCGTTGCCCCCGGGCAAATCCGAACCAACAGGCGGCTTTGCATCGAAGAGAAAACGGTCTGCAATTCCAATATAGGGCTCTATGCGCCTCAGATCATCGGCATCGCGAACGGAAAATGCCTTCATGATCGGAAGTCCGGTCACAGCCTTCACAGTCAGAAGGCGCTCGGGCGTTTCCTTGCCATGGAATTGCAGGATATCCGGACGCATCAATGCGATGATCTCATCAAGGTCATCATTATCGGCATCGACCGTGACGGCGACGGTCTTGACCCGTCCCCTCACCCGGTCGGCAAGTTTTCCGGCGAGGTCAGGCTCGATGTGCCGAGGGCTCTTCTCGAAGAAGATGAAGCCAATATGGCTCGCGCCACGTTCAGCAGCGCGATCGACCGCCTCCGGCGTTGTTAATCCGCAGATCTTGATATCGGGTCTCATGGCAGCGAAGTCGCACGAAATCAAAAAAGAGTCGAGCCAAATTGCGACAGCGGCTGATTGGTCGCGGTTCTCAGGCGAAATCGATGGCGTGAAGGGCCGAGCCATGCCGCTTAAGCCATGCCTTGGCTTCATCCATTCCCGGACATAGATCCTTGCAAAGCGCCCAGAAGGCGGGACCATGGTTCATCTCGCGCAGATGCGCGACTTCATGGGCGGCTAGATAATCGATCACCGCAGGCGGGGCCATAACGATACGCCAGGAAAAACTCAGCTTCCCATCCCAGGAACACGAGCCCCAGCGGCTGCGGGTATCCTTGAGGGAAATGCTTCGCACCGGCTTTCCGACCCGGGCCGCATGGAGCGCAACAAGTGCTTCGAGATCCTTGCGCGCTTCCTTTTTCAGGAAATCCGCAATCCGCCGGGATAGGTGCTCCTCTGCACCACTGACGCTCAGGATATGGCCAAGTTCGCTGTCGATCGAGCGGGTCAGCCCGCGGATCTCTCCCGTATGCACGATACGGTGGCTGACACCGCGCAGTAGGATCTCACCGCCATCCTCGACCACACCACCGTGCTTCTGGCGCTTCAACCGGTTGCTCAGCCAACCTTGATACCGGTCGAGAAAATCCGCGATCTCGCGCTCGCGAAGGCCCGGCGGTATCGTCATCTTGAGCGAGCGCCCACCCGGCTCAATCCTCAGCGTGATGCGTGTGGCCCGACTGTTCTTTCGGATCGTGAGAGGGATCGAGCGTCCGTCTACCGAAACCATACGTTCCAGCTGGAGTGCCGGTGTTCGAGTTGGTGCGAGCTTTTTGAGCAGTGGAAACATGTCTGGTTTCTAGCCGATTCGCCGCTTGGCAAGACATAAAAAAGACCGGCGCTTAGGGCGCCGGTCTAGCTAATGTGTCGAACCGCGACCAATCAATAGTCGGTTTGCGTTTTCGGCGGGGTCACTTCACCTGTCGCCTTCAGTTCATGGCGGTGGCGCATGAAGCGATCGAACTCTTCCTGATCCTTCGCGCGGCGCAGTTCGCGGGCGTAGGTATCGAACTCGGCGCGCATCTCATCGAGCCGGCGACGCTCTTCATCAAGGCGCTTGAGCTCAGTCTCGCGCCAATCGTCAAACGCGACATTGCCGGTTGTCGAGGCGAAGGGGCCGGAGGTGCGGGCTCCACGGTACCATGCAAAAGCATCGTCTGCCTTGCGGTTGGCACCACGCTTGAAGGTCTGAAACTTTTCGCCGAACAAGATGTAGGCAAGCATTGCCAGACCCAGCGGCCAAAAGACGACGAAGCCCAACACCATCAGAGCGACGGTAGCCGGAGTCCAATCCGGCCGGAGCAGTGCTGACTGGTTCATTATCCATTCCTCTTACAGGGCGGAAATGCCCGTGATCCGATGTGGGAAAGGGCAGGCCCAGGTTCAAGAATGGATAGGATGCAATCGGGGAAGCGCCTGAGAGAACTGGTTTAATTCAGACCTCCCTGAATTGCTTAGCCCGCTTTACCCCCGCGTATCACGCGCTTTACCGGATTGGCGGCGGCTGTCTTTGCTCGCTTCGAGTGGGTCTTTGCGAACTGTATGATGCGCGGTGCGATCTCGCGGCGGAAGCGCGAGCCATTGAATACGCCATAGTGGCCGACATCCGGCTGTACGTAGTGCATCCGCATATGGTCCGGAATG
This sequence comes from Rhizobium sp. G187, assembly GCF_051549525.1. NCBI lineage: Bacteria > Pseudomonadati > Pseudomonadota > Alphaproteobacteria > Hyphomicrobiales > Rhizobiaceae > Rhizobium > Rhizobium sp. G187. Next base: position 512,018 of record NZ_JBPUGM010000004.1, on the reverse strand, counting down.
TTCGTGCAGATCGTCTGCGCGGCATGGGTCTGACCGACACCGGAAATGTCGTCGTTCTCTCCCTCGACCGTCAACAACGCAACATTTTTGATTGCCGCAGTGTCGACGCGCTTCTCGCGGTGCATCATCTCGCCCTTTGGTAGAGCGTGCTTGATGAAGACCGTATCGACGGTCTGGAGATAAAACTCGGCAGTCAAGTCCATGACGGCAAGATACTCGTCATAGAAGTCACGGTGCTTTTCAGCGGAGTCCCCATCGTTCTTGATAAGGTGCCCATAGAATTCCTTGTGTGCGATCATATGCCTGTCGAGGTTCATCGACATGAAACCGGAGAGCTGCAGGAAGCCTGGATAGACATTGCGCATGAAGCCTGGCTGCGGCCATGGCACCTGCATGATCACATTGTCGCGGAACCATTCAAGCGGCCGATCCTGGGCGAGCTGGTTGACTGCCGTCGGATTGATGCGCGTGTCGATAGGCCCACCCATCAGGGTCATGGATGCGGGAGCACAGACATCATTATCTGCTTCCATCACCGCCACGGCCGCGAGAACCGGCACTGATGGCTGACATACGGCCACGACGTGGGTATCAGGCCCAAGGTGATGCAGCATTTCGATGACATAGTCGACGTAATCATCCAGATCGAAATCGCCGTCGGTGACAGGCACCATCCGCGCGTCAATCCAATCGGTGATGTACACATCGGCGCTCTGGATCAGAGCCTCCACGGTGCCGCGCAGAAGCGTGGCATAATGTCCGGACATCGGAGCGACGATCAGTATACGGGGTCCCTTGTCGGCGCCCGCCTGAAGGTCACGTTTGAAATGAATGAGGTCGCAGAAAGGACGGCGCCAGACGATCTCTTCGTGAACAGCTGTCGATTCACCATCGACATTTGTGAATGGCAGCCCAAACGATGGCTTGCCATAGCGGCGCGTCATCCGCTCGAAGACCTCGAAACCAGCAGCAAAGGTGCGACCAACCGCTGTATGGGACCAAGGATTGAGCGGATTTTTCCAGGCGAGGTTCATGGCATCGGCCGTAGCGCGAAACGGAGCCATGACAGCATGATTGAGTTCATAGAGTTGATAGAACATCGTGTGACCTCGGTCCGTATGGACGAACTTGCTTTGTTTGCAACAGAGTATCAGAGTTTTTGCGCTGCAAAAGCCCCGGAGGCGGGCATATGTCCTGTGCCTCAGTTATCATGAGATTATCCGAGAAAGCTTAAGAACAATCTCTGTCCGCCTTATGGGGGAAAACGTGTCAGAGTGAGCTTCGTTGCCCCCTCCCCATTCTGCTGGTTTCCGCTATGTCTAGGCGGTCAACCACTATGGGGCCCTTATGACGACCGCCAATAACCGCCACTCACAATACGACATCGATCCAATGTTCCTGCAGCGCTGGTCGCCAAGAGCCTTCGACGGCCAGCCGATGCCGAAGGAGGATCTGCTGGCAATACTGGACGCTGCGCGTTGGGCGCCTTCTGCCTCTAACTCCCAGCCTTGGCGGTTTGTCTATGCCCAAAGAAACACTGCGGAGTTTGATCGGATGCTCGGCCTGTTGATCGATTTCAATCAGGATTGGGCCAAGGCTGCGTCAGCCCTTGTCTTCGTGTTCTCGCAGAAACTCGCCACGGCAGATGATGGGTCCCTGTCAAAACCGATCCGGAACCACAGCTTCGATACCGGCACCGCCTGGGGTTATCTCGCCCTTCAGTCCTTGAAGTCGGGATATTTTGCCCACGGGATGACGGGGGTACATTTCGAGCGTGCTAGCGCAGAGCTTGCCGCGCCGGAGGAATACCATTTCGAGGCTGCCATCGCTATTGGCAGGCTGGGGAACAAGGATGATCTGTCCGAGAAGCTTCGCGAGCGCGAAATTCCGAATAACCGCAAGCCGCTATCAGAAATCGCGTTCGAGGGTTCGTTCTGAGCTTCGGGCATTAAGGGTTTCACGTGAATCAGATTAACCATGATTCACGTGAAACCATTGTAAAAGATAAAGGCCGCTTTCGCGGCCTTCATGCAGTCTCAAATGTCGAGGTTGGCAACGCTCAATGCGTTTTCCTGAATGAACTCACGTCGAGGCTCGACCTCATCCCCCATCAATCTTGAGAAGAGACCATCCGCATCAGTCGCATCATTGACGCGCACCTGGAGCAGTGAACGGACGTTCGGGTCCAGCGTGGTTTCCCAGAGCTGCTCGGCATTCATCTCGCCAAGGCCCTTATAGCGCTGCATGGAAAGACCCTTCCTGCCAGCCGTGAAGATCTGATCGAGTAGGGCACGGGGTCCAGAAATTTCTGTCCGGCCGTCCTTGCGGGCCAGAACCGGTGGTTCGGAATAGATGTCACGCAGTCTCGCCGACATTTGATCCATATGGCGTGCATCTGCGGAGCCGATCAGCGCGACATCGACGGAGGCCAGTTCCTTTACGCCACGAACCATACGTTCAAAGCGCAAGCCGCCCTCGTCCGTGACAAAGCCCTGCCAGCCTCGCTCCGTTTCTTCCGCAATCATGTCGAGACGGCGTGCCACGTTCGCGGCAGTCTCTTCCGCTTTTGCACGGTTCTCGGTGAGATCTGGGTGAAGTGCACCTGCTATCGCTGCCTGCTCGATGACATTTCGGTTATAGCGAGAGTGCAGACCGTCGATCAAAGAGCGGAGCCGGAGCGCGTCGGCTATAACATCGCGCAGATCCTGGCCTGCGCGCACCTCGCCATTGGTGAGCGTCAGCGTCGCTTCTTCAAGCCCCATGGTGATGAGGTAATCCTCAAGGGCTTTCTCGTCCTTGAGGTACTGAACCGACTTGCCGCGCGAAACCTTATAAAGCGGCGGCTGGGCAATGTAGAGGTGGCCGCGCTCGATGAGTTCCGGCATCTGACGGAAGAAGAAGGTCAACAGCAGCGTCCGAATATGAGCTCCGTCGACGTCGGCATCCGTCATGATGATGATCTTGTGGTAGCGCAGCTTGTCCGCGTTGAACTCATCCTTGCCGATCGAGGTGCCGAGCGCGGTAATCAGGGTGCCGATTTCCTGGCTGGACAGCATCTTGTCGAAACGTGCACGCTCGACGTTGAGGATCTTACCGCGCAGCGGCAGGATGGCCTGGCTTTCACGGGAACGTCCCTGCTTGGCCGATCCACCTGCCGAGTCACCCTCGACGAGGAAGAGTTCGGACTTTGCCGGATCACGTTCCGAGCAATCGGCAAGCTTGCCGGGCAATGATGCAATATCGAGCGCTCCCTTGCGGCGGGTGAGTTCGCGGGCTTTGCGGGCAGCTTCACGCGCGATTGCCGCTTCAACGACCTTTCCGACGAGAACCTTGGCCTGCGTCGGATGCTCCTCAAACCAGGTGCTTAGAGCTTCGCTGACCAGATTTTCGACAACGGGGCGCACTTCAGACGAAACGAGCTTATCCTTGGTCTGCGACGAGAATTTCGGGTCCGGTACCTTTACCGACAGTACAGCCGTCAGGCCCTCGCGGCAGTCTTCACCCTGCAATGAGACCTTTTCCTTTTTCAGGATGCCGGACGTATCTGCGTAGGATGTAACCTGGCGGGTCAAGGCGGCGCGGAAGCCTGCCATGTGGGTGCCGCCATCGCGCTGCGGAATGTTGTTGGTGAAGCACAGGACGTTTTCGTGGTAGCTGTCGTTCCACCACAGCGCCACTTCAACCGTGATCCCATCTTTCTCGCCACGGATGGCAACAGGCTTGTCGACCAATGGCTTCTTGGCCCGATCGAGATACCGGACAAAAGCCTCGAGGCCGCCGTCATACAGCAATTCTTCCTGGCGAATGTCGGACTTGCGCCTGTCGGTCAAAACGATGCGCACACCTGAATTCAGAAACGCCAGCTCGCGCAGACGGTGTTCCAGCGTGTTGTAGTCGAACTCCGTCTTGGTGAAGGTTTCCGCGCTGGGCAGAAACGTCAGCTCGGTTCCGGAACGTCCTTCATATTCACCAGTGACCCTTAGCGGTGAATCGGGGACGCCATGGGTGAAGCTCATCTCATGGATCTTCCCGACACGACGAATCTTGAGGCTGAGCTTGACAGAAAGGGCGTTCACGACCGACACACCAACGCCGTGCAGGCCGCCCGATACCTTGTAGGAATTCTGGTCGAACTTACCGCCCGCATGGAGCTGGGTCATGATGACTTCGGCAGCCGATACACCCTCACCCGTATGGATATCAGTCGGGATACCACGACCGTTGTCCGTTACGGTGACAGAACCGTCAGCGTTGATCGAAACAGTCACCAGATCTGCATGGCCGGCCAAAGCTTCGTCGATCGCGTTGTCAACGACTTCGTAGACCATATGATGCAGGCCAGATCCGTCGTCGGTATCGCCGATATACATGCCCGGCCGCTTACGGACAGCGTCGAGCCCCTTCAATACCTTGATCGAATCCGCGCCGTATTCGGCCGGTGCACCATTATCCGTGGTCGGCAAGTCGGTCATTCAGCAAATCTTTCCAATCGGTCTCCGAAGCTTTAGCATGACGCGAATCAGGCCGCTTCGAGCTCACGACTATAGGTGTTTTGGCTAGAGTTCCAAAGGCGCGCGCGCCGTTTGTCGTGGATAGACAAAGCATTCAAGCCCCTTCAGGACCGTTTTTTGCCTTTGTCCAGCACCATCTGCAATTCTTCTATCACGTCGGGTGACAGGTGGCGAATCACCTTGGCCAGTTCATTGGCGAAAGCGGTGTACTCGGCGCTCATTCCGGCAGTATCGATGACAACGCGCGGATCAGACAGGCCGGCCGCGGCGAAGAGCTCCTCGGCTTCATCCCATATGACATTGAAATAGCCGGCCACACGCTGCAGAAAATCAAAGTTCGGCAGGCCGCGCTTGCCGTGCTCGAGTGCCGACAGATAGGCCGCAGACACGCCGAGCGCCGCTGCCATCTCTTTCTGCGAAACACCCTTGCCGTTGCGCAATGCGCGCAGAGCTTCGCCGAAGGGCGTCATCGCGGGTCCTGCCCCTTGCGCGACAGGCGGACATAGAGCGCTCCATCGCCACCGTGTTTACGCGCAGCGGGCTCGTAGGACGAAATGAGGAAGCGGAATTCCGGGAGCGAAAACCAGAGCGGGACTGCTCTCTTCAACGCGCCCTCGCTGCCGAACGAACTTCCCTTACCTGTGATGACAAGAACATGACGTAGTCCGCGCTCATGGGCGCGCATCAGAAAATCGAGAAGCATGCCATGCGCGTCGCTCTGAAAGAGTCCATGCAGATCGATACGGGCCTCCAGTGCCAGGTGGCCTCGGGAAATCTTGCGCTTGACGGGGCGCTCGAGCGGATGATGTCGATGGGCATCGGGCTTTCGATCGACTTCGGGGGTCTGCAGCGCCGTTGACGACATAGCCGTTTTCTGGAAGGCGGGCGGTGCAGGATTCTCAAGAATCTTGTCTTCCTGGAACTGATCGTCAAATGCGAGCAGATCTTCCATCCGGCCCGGCAGCGGCCTGGTCGAACGAGCAACCTTGCCCCAAAGGACACGATCCTCGCCTTTCAGTTTTGAACCCGAGCCACTCACAGGAACCTCTCAGCCGCTTCCTTTGGGCAGAGTATATAAAAATCTGCCGCATTGCGCACCGCACCGGCAAGATCGCCCGCCTCGTCACCCGAGCCCGTAAAGATATCACCTCGCGCGGGGCCAACAATCGCAGAACCAGTGTCCAAGGCCAACATCAGGCGGGCGAAGCTCTTTCCCGCGTCCAGCCGAGTAAGCCCCTCAGCTGCTATAAAGAAGGGGAAACCGAACGTGTGGATCTGACGGTCAACCGCAAGTGAGCGTCCGGCGATCAGCGGCACCTTCGCGGCTGCGATCGGTCCACGAGACAGATCATCAACATCAGCGTCACGGAAAAAGATATAGGAGCGGTTATGCCAGAGGATCTCGTCCATGCGATCAGGATGAGCGTCGAGCCAAGCTCTGATCGACTGCATCGAGATCTCGGCCTCCGGGATTTCACCGAGATCAATCAGTTTGCGCCCGATCGGCAAAAACGGGTGGCCGGCCTTGGCAGCATAGGTGATGCGTCTGACGTGGCCGTCGGGGTAACGCAGACGCGCGGCGCCCTGGACATGGGTAAAGAAGACGTCGACGCGAGAACGTGCCCAAGCGATCTCAAGACCACGATCTTCAAGATATCCGCGATCGATCGCCTCACGGTCCGGATAGGCAGAGATGGCGTCCCCGGTTCGCTGTCCGAAGACGTATGAATTATCAAGATCCGTCGGTCGATTGGTCGCGTCCAGATCGATGAGATCAGCGGGCCGGCGATAGAAAGGATAGCGATAGACCGTGTCAGGGCAATCGGAGACAGCCACCTCCGGCTCATAAAAGGCCGTGACCAGACCGCGAACATTGTCGTTTGGGACAATCCGCATTGGGACGCAATGTTGCTCAAAAAAATGACGGGCGTCGTCTGGCCCGTCTGGCAATCGTTGGACTGCCGCCAACAACAGGGGGCGGAGGTCATCAGTGGTCAGGCCAAGCGATCCCGCACGATAGGCTTTGACCTGTTCGATATGGGCCAGGCAATCGGCCATCGCTGGCCACAGGATAGACGGATCGTCATCCTGCCAGCCTGGCATGTCGACAAAGGAGACAGGCTCCAGGCTGAAATTCCGACCGTTGGCGCTCATTGTTCAGCTTCGGTCGCAACCAGTTTCCAGTTCGGATCGCGCGAGCGAACATCACGCGCGAAGGTCCAGACATCGTTTACTTCAGCGACCAATTCGGCATCACCGTCAATCAGCTTGTTGTCCCGGTCATAGGTTGCAGTGATCAGTTGGCAGACGATCCGGATCGTGATCTGCTCCTCGTTATCGCGAACCGAAGCATGGGTGATTTCTGCCTTCTCAATTCCCACGAAGGTCGACTTGACCACTTCTCCCCGGCTTTCACGCTCGGCAATGGCACTTTCAAAACCCTCAAGGACTTCCCGGGACAGCAGACCCTTCAGGGTCTTGCGATCGCCATCGGCATAAGCCATCACGATCATCTCGTAGGCGATCTTTGCACCATTGAGAAATTCCTTCGGGTTAAAGCCAGCATCGTGACGCAGCAATTCCCGCAGTTGATCATTCAGGGCAGAGCCCGCAGGCGTATAGCTATCGATCAGAGCGAAGCGCTCTTCAGCCGACTGCTCTTCGCGTCGGGGCAGAGTGACAACCTTGCCGTCATCTGCCGCAGGTCCCTTCGACAGATCTCGTTGGGTGAACGGATCAACCGGCGGCTTTTCATGACCGGTTCGACGGCCCAGCACGCTGCGCAGCTGAAAAAAGATCAGCACCGCCGCGACCAGGAAGAACAGAGTGACAAAATCGCTAGACCCCATGAAGACCGCCAGTTTGATTGAATTCGCTTTTTCAGCTTCCCATATAGTCTTGACGGGACAATCATTCAAACGTCGTAACGCATTCTTTGCCACCGGCCGGCTTGATGTTGCGATAATCCGGATCAAAAAGCTGTTTGGAGCCGCCGATGCGCCTTCCTCTGGTGCTCTTTGTTTTAGCACCCCTCTTCGAAATTGCAGGCTTCGTCCTTGTCGGCAGCGCCATCGGCGTCCTGCCAACGCTTGGTCTTGTCATTCTATCTGCCATGTTGGGCTTCGCTCTCTTGCGCATCCAGGGGGCTGGGATCTTGCAGCGGCTCCAGGATGAAGCAAAACGCGGGGTTGATCCGGGCCGGCAGCTGGTTCACGCAGCACTTCTCGTCGTCGCTGCCGTCCTGCTGATCATTCCGGGTTTCCTGGGCGATATCATCGGCCTTCTTCTTTTCATTCCGGTCGTCCGCGATCTCGCCTGGCGTCTGGTCCGCCCACGCGTCATCGTTCGTGGTGGCTTTACCCGAGCCAACGGGTTCTCGCACCCGACGGCAGACAACAATGTCGTCGATCTTGATGCTGACGAGTACCGCACCGAATCCCGGACAGACACCCCGTGGCGCGGACCGCAGATCGGCAAAGATTAGGCCTCTGGCAGACACAGGCCCAAGGGTTGTAAGGCGAAGGTGCAAATGTTAGATGGCCTAAGCATTCATCTTCGAGGACACGCCCTATGGCAGACAACAATCAGGGAACGACTTCTCCGTCCCTCAATATCCTTGCTCAGTACATCAAAGATTTCTCGTTTGAGAATCCCGGTGCGCCGCGTTCGCTTCAGGCTCGCGACAAGGCCCCGGCGATCAACATCAATGTCAACGTCAATGCCAATCCGCTGTCGGACAATGATTTTGACGTTGTCCTGACGCTGAGTGCCGAAGCCAAGGATGGCGACAAGGTCGTCTTCGTCACCGAGCTCGTCTATGGCGGCGTCTTCCGCATTACTGGTTTCCCGCAGGAGCACATGCTTCCGGTTCTCTTCATCGAGTGCCCGCGCCTGCTCTTCCCCTTCGCTCGCCAGATCATCGCCGACGCAAGCCGCAATGGTGGCTTCCCGCCACTGATGATCGACCCTATCGATTTCGCCCAGATGTTTGCCCAGCGCGTGGCAGAAGAACAGGGCCGTTCGAAGCAGGCCGTGCCGAACTGAAATTTCGGCTCTCACAGACTGAAAAGGGTCCCGAGGGACCCTTTTTTTATGCCGTGTATCTGGACCAGATCGCCTTCTCACCAAGTCGTGCGACGAGAGCCGCGTGCCCCCTGGCTTCTTCTTCCGAAATCCGTGCGGCAAGCGGACGAGGACGTTCGTAGGAAAACTCGACCAGTTCGGTGGTTTCCGTCTTTTCGGTCTGGCGTGTGTCGACACTGCCAAATCCAAGTGCTGCCTGCCTGCCGCCGAGCATCTCGATATAGACTTCCGCCAAGAGCTCGGAGTCGAGCAGGGCGCCGTGCTTCGTGCGGTGCGAGTTATCGATGCCATAGCGCCGGCAGAGCGCATCGAGCGAATTGGGGCCCATCGGGTGTTTCCGCCGGGCAAGCGACAATGTATCCACGACCAGCTCCGGCGCCACAGGCGGCAGACCCAAGCGATCAAACTCGGCATTGATAAAGCCGATATCGAAGTTCGCATTGTGGGCGACCCATTTCGCACCATCGAAAAATGCCTGCATGTCGGCAACGATGTCGGCGAAGCTCGGTTTGTCCTTCAGAAAGTCATCGGTAATGCCATGGACAGCCAACGCATCCGGATGAACCTTGCGATCACCGGGATTGATATAGACGTGGAACGTCCGTCCCGTGGGGAAGTGGTTGAGCAGTTCGAGCCCGCCGATTTCGATGACACGATCGACCTTGTTTTCGAGGCCCGTTGTTTCCGTATCGAAGACGATTTCACGCATGGGGGGTCTCCGTTTGCCGGTTACGCAATTGCTCAAGCAGGATTCGCACTTGTTGGCGTGCAGCGTCAATGCCCTGCCCCGTATCCACGACGAAGTCAGCGCGTGCCCGCTTCTCAGCATCGGGAACTTGTCTTGAAAGGATAAGCTCGAATTTCTCAGGCGTCATCCCAGTCCGTGCAAGGACGCGCTCGCGCTGGATTGCAGCCTCACAGCTGACCACGACAACCACATCCACGCGTTTCTCGCCGCCAGTCTCGAACAGGAGCGGAATATCGAGGAGCACAATCTCAGTTCCCAATGCCCGATGGCGGGAGAGAAATTCAGTTTCCCTTGCCCTGACCAGCGGATGAACGATGGCTTCGAGTGTGGCAAAGTTAGCCGGATTCTGAGCCAGCACTGCACTGAGCTTCGCGCGATCCACGAGACCATCTGAAACAGTGCCTGGAAAGGCCAGGCCAACGGGCTCAACGGCTGCTCCTTGATAGAGATCATGAACGACTTGATCGGCATCATTCACAGGCACGCCCTCTTCGGCAAACAGTTTTGCCGTGGTCGACTTTCCCATTCCGATAGAGCCCGTCAGTCCGATGATGATCATCAGTGGTGCCCAATGTCGTCGAGGATCACTTGCCGCAGATCGTCCGTCACGTGCGGTCTTTGTCCAAACCACTTTTCAAAGCCAGGGACTGCCTGATGCAGCAGCATGCCAAGACCATCCACTGTTCTGAGGCCAACTTCTTCCGCCTGCCGCATGAATTCTGTCTTGAGTGGCACATACACAATGTCGGTTACGAGGGCGCCGTCGACCATCCGGTCAAATGGCAAAACAGGCGCCGGGCTGCCGTCCATCCCAAGAGATGACGTGTTGACGAAAAGCCCTGCTCCGGCCAGCAACTCTGGCAAAGCTTCAAGTGCATGCGCCTCGATGGGAGCCCCAAACCGATCTGCCAATTCCTTTGCCCGATCGACCGTGCGGTTAACGACGTGAATTTCCGAAAGGCCTCTCTCTCGCAAGCCATGGAGAATTGCCCGGCTCGCTCCGCCGGCTCCCAGTACGACTGCTCGTCCGCATTTATCCCAACCGGGATCGCCTGCATCGAGATTTGCCAGGAAACCCTCAGCGTCCGTGTTCGTCGCATGCAAACTGCCATCCTCTAACCAGAGGGTGTTTGCAGCGCCGATCTCCTCGGCAATGGGATCAACAACATCGGCAAGACCAATCGCCGCTTCCTTGTGCGGGATGGTCACGTTGCCGCCCCGATATCCTCTCGCTCCCGTTTTCAGGTCTTGGATAAAGGCGGGAAACTCCTGGGGTGTAACCGCGACTTTTTCATAGCGCCCTGCCAGGGTCAGCGTGCGCAGCCAATAGCCATGAATGAGCGGAGAGCGGGAATGAGAAATCGGATAGCCGGCGACAAATGCCTGGGGTCCGATTGTTTCACGTGAATCATTCATGGTTAACACCCAGTTTACGCAAAGCGTCGAGAAGCGGTAGCAGAGGCAGTCCCAACACGGTGAAGTAATCACCTTCTATCTTGTCGAACAGCTGCACCCCCTCACCCTCAAGTTGGTAGCAGCCGACACTCGACAGGATCTTGTCACCAGCCTGATCAAGGTAAGCGTCTAGAAACTGCTCTGAGAAAGCACGAACGTGCATAGACGCCACGCCTACATGAGACCACAGGACTTGATCATTTCGAACGAGGCAAACGGCGCTATTCAGATGATGAGCAGCCGCCCTCAACGATAGGAGTGTCTCTCGCGCTTCCGAAACGTCTTTGGCTTTATGAAAAATCCGCTCACCCAGAGACATGGTCTGATCGCAGCCAATAACGATTGCGTCCGGATGTCGTTCGGACACGTCTCGCGCTTTCGCGATTGCAAGATGCAGAGCAACGTCCTCTGGACCGCGTTGAGTTGGGGGAAGAGCCTCTTCCACCTCCCGTTCGTTAATCTGCGCTCCCTCGACAGCAAACTGTAATCCAGCATTGATCAACAGCATGCGCCGAGCAACACTACCGGAAGCGAGGACAAGAGAGACTGTCATGGTGGACCCCAAATACGGACGCTTTGGCTGGGCTTACCGTAGCTTCGTCCGCAGGGCAACGATGGCCGCGGCGGTCTCCTCGATCGAACGGCGTGTGACGTCAATCAAGGGCCAATTGTTCTTTGCGCAGAGGGATCGCATGTATTTGAGCTCCTCGGTGATCGTTGCGCGATCAAGGTAGTCGCGGTGATCATAGCCAGGTGTTGCGCCAAGGATTCTATTTTCCCGCACCTGGGAGATGCGATCCGAACTCGCGATCAGCCCAACGACCAGCGGCCGCGTTGCGCGCAGCAAACCTTCCGGAAGCGGTACACCAGGAACGATCGGAAGGTTGGCAGTCTTGATACCGCGATAGGCGAGATAAATGCTGGTGGGTGTCTTCGATGTGCGGCTGATGCCGATGATGACAACCTCGGCACTGTCATAGTCTTCCGTCGCCTGACCGTCGTCATGATCCATCGCAAAGTTGAGGGCTTCGATGCGCGCAAAATAGTCGGCGTTGAGAACGTGCTGTGCACCGACACGTCCGCGATACGTCGCGCCAAGATAGCTCTGGAACGTCTCCACGATCGGCGCCAAGACGTTGACGCACGGCAAACCGAGCTCGTGGCAACCTGCTTCGATCAGTGCCGCCAGATCCTGATCAACCAGAGTGTACAAGACAATGCCGGGCTCGCGGTCGATGGCCTCAATGAGGGATTTGACCTGCTTCTTGCTGCGGATGAGCGGGTAGACGTGCTCGATCGCATTGACGCCGCGGAACTGGGCTGTCGCAGCCCGCCCGGCAGAAATGAGCGTTTCACCCGTTGAGTCAGAAATCAGGTGGAGATGGAAGTAGCTTTTCCTGTTCTCCACGATCTTCTCCGGTACCTGTTGATAGACTGGGATAACGAGAGGCTTCTGCACCCGCGCTTCGGAGGAGGCGGGAAAACCTCCGATTTGTCCACAGCGAAAGCCTGAGCGCAGATCGTTTCGCCGCATCTGTGGATAGTGTGGATAACACAATTTCACATTGGTCAGTCACCACGTCATCCACAGAGCGGAGCCATTAACACATTTCCCAGATCGTTGAATCTTCGGGTTAATTTCAGCTTCTCCACAGATTGCGGGGAAACTTGGAGAACACGACGCGACTTGATGCGACAAATGGCGAGAAGGCTGGTCTCTGTGGACACGCTTTAATCCTTGATAGTCAGAGACTCTTAGAAATAGAAGAAGAATCTATATCTCTTTTCTTTATTTGAAGGGGCCTGAGCCTTGAGTGATTTGAACCGAAAAGTCCTCGACGTCCTCAATGGCAAGACGGTCACGCCACCGCCAATCTGGCTCATGAGACAGGCGGGGCGATATCTGCCCGAATACCGCGCCACACGTGCCCATGCCGGAAGTTTCCTTGACCTCTGTTACTCGCCGGAACTGGCAACGGAAGTCACTCTCCAACCGATCCGTCGGTATGGCTTCGATGCGGCCATCCTGTTTTCCGACATTCTGGTGATACCGGATGCTCTGAACCGCAATGTCCGTTTCACTGAGGGACACGGACCGCAGATGGATCCCATCGATGAGAGTGGAATTGCTGCTCTGAGCCCTGAGGGCATCACTGAACATCTGAAACCCGTCATTGAGACGGTGAGCCGCCTCAGACGCGAATTGCCGACAGAGACCACCCTTCTGGGCTTTTGTGGCGCACCGTGGACGGTTGCAACATACATGATCGCAGGCCACGGCACGCCAGATCAGGCACCGGCGCGGCTTTTCGCCTATCAATACCCTGAAGCCTTCGTGCGGCTCCTGGATTTCCTCGCCGACGTTTCTGCCGATTACCTCGTTTCGCAAATTGATGCCGGCGCTGACGCCGTACAGATTTTCGATTCCTGGGCAGGTGTGCTTGGCGAGGTCGAGTTCGAGAAATTTAGCGTTCGTCCTGTTGCCCGCATGATCGCCTCTGTTCGTGCACGTCGCCCCAAGGCCAAGATCATCGCCTTTGCGAAGGGTGCAGGTATCCTGTTGAAGAACTACCGGCAGGCAACGGGCGCGGATGCGATTGGCCTTGATTGGTCGGTTCCGCTCAGCTTTGCCGCTGAGTTACAGAAGGACGGACCTGTTCAGGGCAATCTCGATCCGATGCGCGTCGTTGCCGGTGGGCGCTCGCTTGATGAAGGGATTGATGCCATCTTGCAGGTGCTGGGTCAGGGACCACTGATTTTCAATCTCGGTCACGGGATTACGCCGCAGGCCGACCCGGAGCATGTTTCGGATCTGGTTCGTCGGGTTCGTAGCTTTGGATAAAGTGATGGAAAAGCAGACCGACGCACGCCCTGGCCAAAAGGCTGCACGAAAGGCCGTGGTTGCGCTCGTGTTCTTTGGCGTTGTTGCTGCTGGCGTGATGCTTGCGGGTCCGGATGACGCTTATCCTTGGATCAAGGCGCTGCATCTCATCGCTGTCATCTCTTGGATGGCGGGCATGCTCTATCTGCCTCGCTTGTTCATCTACCATTCTGATAGTGCTCCGGGGTCCGAGCAGGCGAGGACATTTGCCGTGATGGAGGAACGGCTCATGTCAGTGATCATGACGCCTGCCATGGTCGTGTCCTGGGTTCTGGGTCTCTATCTCGCCTGGAGTGTGTTCGGCTTTCAGGGTGGCTGGCTGCATGCCAAGCTCGCCGCTGTATTCGCGCTTTCGGGCGTCCATGGTTATTTCGCCAAGTCGGTCCGATCTTTTGGCCGGGGCGACTATGTCCGCACGCCAAGGTTCTGGCGAATTATGAATGAAGCACCAACTTTGCTGATGATCGCCATTGTGATATTTGCCGTCGTCAAGCCATTCTAGTGGAGACTGGGCTGCGGCTTAATTTCGGCCGGTGCCGGTTTTCACTTGCGGTGCAGTGGTGAAATCGCTATTTTCCCCGCACTCCCCTCTTCATGGCTTGCGTAACATTCAGTGAATTGCGGCCTTCGCAATCGTAAGAATTCCTGGCGCACGCCGTTCCTTCCCAAAACTCAATCTCTATGGTCCCCTTCATGGCTGAAATGAAGCTACAAGAACTCAAGAGCAAGTCGCCGACTGATCTCCTGACATTTGCCGAAACGCTCGAAGTCGAGAACGCGAGCACCATGCGCAAGCAGGAGCTGATGTTCGCGATCCTCAAGATGCTCGCGAGCCAGGACGTCGAGATTATCGGCGAAGGTGTCGTTGAGGTCTTGCAGGACGGCTTCGGCTTCCTTCGTTCGGCCAATGCGAACTATCTGCCGGGTCCTGATGATATCTACATTTCTCCATCGCAGATCCGTCGCTTCTCGCTGAAGACCGGTGACACGGTTGAGGGACCAATTCGTGGACCGAAGGAAGGCGAGCGCTATTTCGCGCTGCTGAAGGTCAACACAATTAACTTCGAAGATCCCGAGAAGATCCGCCACAAGGTTCATTTCGACAATCTGACGCCGCTCTACCCGAATGAGCGCTTCAAGATGGAGCTGGATGTCCCGACGTCCAAGGATCTGTCTGCACGCGTGATCGATCTGGTCGCACCGCTCGGCAAAGGCCAGCGTGGCCTGATCGTTGCGCCGCCGCGTACCGGTAAGACGGTCCTTTTGCAGAACATCGCCCATTCCATCACGGCGAACCATCCGGAATGTTATCTGATCGTTCTTCTTATCGACGAACGCCCCGAAGAAGTGACTGACATGCAGCGCTCGGTGCGTGGCGAAGTCGTTTCGTCCACCTTTGATGAACCTGCCGTACGCCATGTTCAGGTCGCCGAGATGGTTATCGAGAAGGCCAAGCGTCTCGTTGAGCACGGTCGCGACGTCGTTATTCTGCTCGATTCCATCACTCGTCTCGGACGAGCCTACAACACCGTTGTGCCGTCTTCTGGCAAGGTTCTGACCGGTGGTGTTGATGCTAACGCTCTGCAGCGCCCGAAGCGCTTCTTTGGTGCCGCACGTAATATCGAGGAAGGTGGCTCGCTGACCATTATCGCGACGGCCCTGATCGATACGGGCAGCCGTATGGACGAAGTGATCTTCGAAGAATTCAAGGGCACGGGTAACTCGGAAATCGTTCTGGACCGTAAGGTCGCCGACAAGCGAATCTTCCCGTCGATGGATATTCTGAAGTCCGGTACCCGCAAGGAAGATTTGCTGGTACCGCGCCAGGATCTGCAGAAGATCTTCGTCCTGCGCCGTATCCTCGCGCCGATGGGAACAACCGATGCGATCGAGTTCCTGATCGACAAGCTGAAGCAGACGAAGAACAATGGTGACTTCTTCGACTCGATGAACACCTGATGGAAGCCGGCCTTGCGCCGGCTCCTTTGTCAGGAGCGCTCTATTGATGACAGCAGCCCATGACACGATATTCGCCCTTGCTTCCGGTGCGCCGCCAGCGGGGGTCGCTGTCATCCGCATCAGCGGGCCGATGGCACTCGCTGCCTTGGGCAGGTTGATCGGCGGCGCATTACCAGAACCACGCGTGGCAGCGCTTCGCACGCTTCGCACATCCTCCGGTGATATTCTGGACAAAGGACTGGTTCTCTCCTTTCCGGGACCGCAGTCCTTCACGGGTGAGGATTGTGCTGAATTGCACATTCACGGTGGCAAGGCAGTCATTGCCGCAGTTCTTGAACAATTAGCCGGATTCGATAGCTTGCGACTGGCCGAAGCAGGTGAATTCTCACGCCGCGCATTCGAAAATGGAAAACTTGATCTGGTCGAAATAGAAGGTCTGGCCGACCTTCTGGCGGCTGAGACAGAAATGCAAAGGCGTCTCGCCAGTGAGCAGTCGAGCGGGCATCTCTCGGCCATCTATGAGCGCTGGCGTGAGCGCCTGATCTTTGCGCGAGCCATGATCGAAGCGGAACTCGACTTCAGCGATGAAGGCGATATCCCAGGATCTGTTTCAGATCGCATCTGGTCCGAAGTGGCGACACTGGCCGATGAAATCGATGCTGTGTTGTCGACAGCCAAAACGGGTGAGATCATTCGCGACGGATTTCGCGTGGTTTTGGCGGGAGCACCGAACGCCGGTAAATCAAGCTTGATGAATGCACTTGTGCGCCGAGACGTGGCCATCGTAACCGAAATTGCCGGAACGACACGGGACATTGTTCACTGCGAACTGGACCTCGATGGCTACAAGGTGCATCTCTTTGACACTGCCGGATTACGAGAGACCGACGAGCCAGTCGAACGTGAAGGCATACGGCGCGCCTTTGTGACGATCGCAGATGCAGACCTGGTTCTCCATCTCTCCGAGCTTGGACGGGCACCGCAGGCCGAATTGGGGCCGGTTCGAGGTGATGTCTTGACGATCTGCACCAAAGTGGATCTCGACCGACCAGACGAGACAGCAGGATCCCAGAAGGGATTTGATGTTTCTCTCTCCGCTGTTTCCGGTACCGGTATCGACGAATTGCGGGCTCGGATGTTGATGATTGTCAAGGAGCGGACGCGAGTCGGAAGTCTTGCAATCCCGAGCCGGTTGAGGCATGCACAACGCCTATCGGCCGCTCGTGCCAGTTTGCGCGAATGCCTGGACAAGAAGGCCCTTCCCTTGGAGCTGAAAGCAGAATTGCTGAGGCAAGCTGCCGATGAGTTGGCAAGGGTAACTGGTCGTATCGATACCGAAATGCTTTTGGGCAAAATCTTCTCCGAATTCTGTGTCGGAAAGTGATTCACGTGAAACGAGCCCAGTGAGGGTCAGTAATGAGCATTGAGCGCATTTTTGACGTTGTTGTCGTGGGCGGTGGCCATGCAGGCACCGAGGCGGCCGCTGCTGCTGCACGCATGGGTGCGGTGACAGCCTTGGTGACCCATAGTGCGGAGAAGATCGGCACTATGTCATGCAATCCCGCCATCGGTGGCCTCGGCAAGGGGCATCTCGTTCGTGAAATCGATGCACTTGACGGAATCATGGGCCAGGCGGCGGATGCCAGTGGCATTCAATTCCGTATGCTGAATAGGAAGAAGGGTCCGGCTGTGTGGGGACCCCGCACACAGGCAGACCGCAAGCTCTATCGAAATGCAGTCCAAACCTATCTTGCTGAGTACGACAAACTGGAGATCATCGAAGCGGGTGTGGAGGGGCTTCTGCGCGACGACTCGGTTATCCGCGGTGTTGTCTTGTCGGATGGGTCTGTCGTCCGCGCGAAGGCTGTTGTCCTAACCACTGGGACATTCCTCCGCGGTGTTATTCACATTGGTGATCAAAAGATCCCTGGTGGTCGCGTTGGTGAGGCCCCTGCCCTTCGCCTGAGCGAAGACTTGGCTGCGCTCGGCCTAGAGTTGGGACGACTGAAGACAGGAACGCCTGCGCGCCTTGACGGCAAAACGATCGACTGGTCGAAGCTTGAACGACAGGAAGCAGATTCAGAACCCGTGCCCTTCTCTCTCATGACGGAGAAGATTGCGGTACCGCAGATCTCATGCGGAATTACGCGAACGACGATGGAAACACATCGGATCATCCGCGACAATCTCCATCGATCGGCCATGTATTCGGGGCAGATTGAGGGGGTGGGTCCGCGCTATTGTCCGTCGATCGAGGACAAGATCAGCCGCTTCGGTGACAGAGACGGCCATCAGATTTTCCTGGAGCCGGAAGGTCTTGACGATGATACGATCTATCCGAACGGGATATCGACGTCGCTTCCAGCAGAGGTGCAGGAAGCCTTTATCCACTCCATCTCGGGGTTGGAGAAAGCCGTCATCCTCCAACCGGGATACGCGATTGAGTATGATTATGTGGATCCGCAGCAACTTGACCTGACTCTGGCTGTGCGGTCAGCGACTGGGCTCTACCTCGCTGGTCAGATCAACGGCACAACAGGTTACGAAGAAGCAGGCGCGCAGGGTCTGGTTGCAGGACTGAACGCCGCTTCTTACGCGTTGGATCGTGAGCCGGTCACGTTCAGCCGTACGAATGCGTATATCGGTGTCATGATTGACGATTTGACGACCCGTGGTGTGGCAGAGCCATACCGCATGTTCACGTCGCGCGCCGAATACAGACTGTCCTTGCGGGCAGACAATGCCGATATGCGTCTCACACCGCTTGGGCTCGAAATCGGCTGCATCAGGCCTTCTCGATCAGAAAAATTCCATAAATATCAAAGAGATAGGCTGAATTTATATGCTCGTCTCGGTGAGCTATCTGCCTCACCGACCGAAATGAAAACGAAGGCAGTAATGGTCAACCAAGACGGTCGTCGTCGCAATGCACGAGAGCTTCTGTCCTATCCAGAGCTGGGTTGGTCTGACCTTGTCAAGATCTGGCCCGAGCTCAGCGACGTGGACGAAGCGCTGGCGGAACTTGTTGGAATTGATGCGCTGTACAGTACCTATCTTGATCGTCAGGCAGCCGATATAGAGCGTGTTCAGGCCGAAGAAGAACGCGTTATTCCCTCGAGCTTCGACTATCATAAACTGTCCGGTCTATCGAACGAGCTCAAACAGAAGCTTTCGTCACTAAGGCCAGTTCATTTAGCACAGGCAGCGAAAATCGAAGGCATGACGCCGGCAGCTGTGGCGCTGCTGGTCGCCCATCTACGTAAGGGTGTGGGTCAGCAGCAGGCCTCGTAAGGAAAATTATGCAAGAAGCTGTGGATGTTTCACGTGAAACGCAGGAAAAGCTGGGCCGCTTTGTTGACCTGTTTCAGAAGTGGGCCCGAACCATAAACCTCGTTGCTCCCTCCACGCTTAGCGAGGTATGGAATCGCCATGTTCGGGACTCTCTCCAACTTCGTACCATCGTACCCGGTCCAGCCCGGTGGATTGACATAGGAAGCGGTGGTGGCTTCCCTGGCATCGTGATTGCAATTGCCTTGACGGAGACTGGCGAAGGCTGGGTTGATCTCGTCGAGAGCAACAAGAAAAAGTGCAGCTTTCTGCGTATGGCCTTGCTCGAAAGCCAGGCACGCGGTGCTGTTCATCCGCTACGGATCGAGGATGCAGTTTCGAAACTCGAAGCGCCAGATGTCATTTCTGCCCGTGCGCTTGCAGAATTGGACAAGCTCTTCGATTACGTCTTTCCTTGGGTCGAAAAAAACCGAAACTTGAAGCTGGTTTTTCACAAAGGGCGGGATTATCTCGCCGAAATCGAAAAAGCGCGTGGCCGGTGGCGATTCGATCTGGTAGTACATCAGAGCGTGGTAGAAGCCGATTCCGTCATACTGGAAATTTCCTCGCTCCAGCGCCTGTAAAAGGCCAACCTTCGGGTGCCATATGAATCTCGAGAAAAACCGCATCATCACTATTGCAAACCAGAAGGGTGGCGTTGGTAAAACAACGACGGCCATCAACTTGGCGACTGCGCTTGCTGCGATTGGCGAGCGTGTATTGATTGTTGACCTTGATCCGCAAGGTAATGCCAGCACTGGCCTGGGGATCGACCGACGAGACCGCCGGCTTTCTTCCTATGATGTTCTGATCGGATCTCATAAGATCTCTGAGGCCGCACTCGAAACAGCTGTTCCCAATTTATCCATCGTGCCCTCAACCATGGATTTGCTGGGATTCGAGATGGAAATCTCCCAGCACGCTGACCGCGTCTTCCGTCTCAGGCAGGCGCTAAATCTGGACGATGCGCGAGGCTATAGCTATGTTCTGCTGGATTGCCCGCCCTCGTTCAATCTATTGACGATGAATGCCATGGCTGCGGCACACTCAATTCTCGTGCCCCTGCAGTGCGAATTTTTCGCGCTTGAAGGTCTCAGCCAGCTCCTCGAGACGATCAATCAGGTTCGTCAGACAGTTAATCCGACCCTCGATATTCAGGGTATCGTCCTGACCATGTTCGACTCCCGAAACAATCTGGCACAGCAGGTGGTCAACGATGTTCGTGAGCATTTGGGGGAGAAGGTTTATGCAACCCTCATTCCTCGCAATGTTCGGGTTTCAGAAGCGCCTTCCTATGGTAAGCCCGCTATTCTATATGACCTCAAATGCGCGGGTAGCCAGGCTTATCTGCAATTGGCCTCGGAGGTCATCCAGCGCGAGCGACAGCGTAAAGCTGCGTGATCATCTAAGACGACGGGGTAAATCGGATGAGTGAAGACATTTCGAAACGGCGCCTTGGGCGTGGTCTTGCTGCTCTTATTGGTGAGATGGACCAGCCTGTTGCTGCAGGAACGACCGCGCCGAGCGTTAGTCCAGACCGGACGATTCCGATCGAATTCGTAGCGCGCAGCGCTAAAAATCCACGCCGCTATTTTGATGAAAGCGAACTGCAGGATCTTGCAGGGTCCATCCGCCAACACGGTATCGTTCAGCCCGTCGTCGTCCGGACAGTTGGCAATGGTCGTTATGAGATTATCGCGGGGGAACGTCGGTGGCGCGCTGCGCAGCTTGCAGGGCTGGTCGAAATTCCTGTCATCGTGCGCGATGTTGATGACCGGACGGCGCTTGAGCTGGCTATCGTTGAAAACGTTCAACGTTCGGATCTCAACCCGCTGGAAGAAGCGCTTGGCTATGATCAATTGATCGCTGAGCATGGCTATACGCAGAACGATCTCGGTGAGATCATCGGTAAGAGCCGCAGCCATGTGGCGAATAGCCTTCGCCTGCTGAAACTTCCTGAACCTGTTCGGGATATGTTGGCTGAAGGTTCGCTTTCCGCAGGTCATGCCCGCGCACTCGTTTCGACTCCGGATCCAGTTACACTCGCCAAAACGATTGTGAATAAGGGACTATCGGTTCGCGATGCGGAACGGATGGCACAGAACCATATTAAGGGTCAAAACAACCCTGCCGCAGCCAGTGTCCGGCCGGAGAAAGATTCGGATACGATTGCCTTGGAGCGCAGTCTCTCGGATCGTCTTGGCCTGGCCGTCAACATTAGCCACAAGGGTGACGGTGGCCAATTACGTATAAATTACAAGAGTTTGGATCAGCTCGAAGAAATTTGCAGGCTGCTTGAGGACCGCTAGGTCCGGCGATTTCGTCTGCCTGCCTGTAGTGTTGTGGCAAGCAGAGTTTGAATGGCAAGATTATCTTCCAGAGCGGATCTCTGTCGGCTCTGGAGGATTGCCGCGCCGAGGCGGGAGGCTTCTCGGCTTAAATCTGCACTATTCCAGTTCCGTAACGTCTTTTCGATGATGGGCTTCCTGCGAAAATGGATGCCCCGACCGAGTGTTTGCATCACCTGGGCCACTTGCTGTTGGCGTTCGTCCATTTCGAGACGCATGCTCTCCAAGAGCTGAAATTGTTTCAAGGTAGACTGCAGGACAAGAAACACGGCCGTCTTCGACGCAATAACCTTCTGAATGGCATGCAGAAAGCCGTCTGGGTCTCCTTCCAGAACGTGGTCGACAACCTCATCGGTCGAAATTGCGCTGGCGTCGCCGATAATGTCTGCGACGTGGTGCTCGTCGATCAGGGTTTCATGCATGCAGTAGAGCAGCAGTTTCTGCAGTTCATTGCGCGATGCAATCCGGTCGCCACCGATTGAATTCAGCAGCAATTCGCGTGCAGCCGGCGTGATACGCAACTGGGCAGCGGAGAGTTCGTGGTCGATCAATGCGTTGAGGGCGCGGGCATCGTCCTGGTAGCAGGCAATCGCGGCAATCGTCCTCTCGGATTCGCCGACCTTGCGGAGGGCTCCTGTCTTCTTCAGATCACCCGCCTCAACCAGAAGGTAGCTGCCGTCCGGCGGGTCTTTGGCCAGGATCTGGAAGCCTTCGACAAGCGCCTTTTCATTGGCGGCGCCCTTGATCCAGACAAGCTTCTCGCCACCGAACAGACCGAGAGCATTGACCTCATCCAGCAGACGCCCCGGTTGGCCCTGCACATCCGAGGCGTCAAGCCGCACGAGCGCGAAGCCGTCATCCAGACTGACACCAGTTGCCTTGGCAATCTGATCTGCACGCTCGGAGACCAGACCCCTATCCGGTCCGTAGACCAGAAAGATCCTATAGTGTCGTGCAGACTTCTGGAGGAAGCCTTCGAACTCGTGTGATTTGACGTCGACCATGGTGCCGCTATCAGCGGCCCAGGGCCGTTGCCAGGTCGGCGTAGACCAGTTCCGCAAGCTCGCGGGCGGCACGCGTCTCCGCATCACGAACGGAGCGCAGGCGTGCGTATTCCTGCTGCGGATAGTCGAACAGCGCCACACTTTGACGACGACCGGTCTTGAGAACCGTACCGTCGGAAATCCGGGTGAGCGTAAACGACCCGATTGCAACGGCACGACCGGAGTTCGGGCGGTCTGCCGCGCGATCCAGAAGCACGCCCTCGACAGAACTCGAAACGGTGAGGTCGACGCGGTATTGCGGCGTGGTTGGCTGGGCACCGCCCCCGGTGAGGAAGATCAGCCTGTTACGGGTCTCGAGCCCAACTCTGTCCTTGGCCTCGGAGAACGCGATGGACGCGAGCGTCTGGCGCATCTGGCCATCATTGTCCAGATACAGCGGTCTTGCTTGGCAACCGGCCAGCAGAAGTGCTGCGCCGAGGAGAAGGCTGCGACGCAGCAGCTTGGAACTCTGGAAATTAGAGGACAATATTCACGATCCTTAGCGGGACGACGATGATTTTCTTAGGTGCCTGACCAGCGAGAGCTGCTTTCACCGCATCAAGGGCCAGTACCGCTTCGCTCACGGCAGTTTGGTCCGCGTCGCGGCTGATTGTCAATTCGGCTCGCTTCTTGCCATTGATTTGGATCGGAAGTGTGACCTCATTTTCAGCAACGAGAGCGTCTTCGTAAGTCGGCCATGAAGCCTGTGAAACAAGGCCTTTATTTCCAAGCGTCGTCCAGCATTCTTCCGCCAGATGCGGTGTCATCGGTGCAATCAACTGAACCAGGATCTCCGCTGCATTGCGCAGAGCGGATTTCAGCGCGGGTTGCGCCTGTCCAGCGGCGACCGACGTCAGCGGCGCGGCAAGCGTGTTGACGAGTTCATAGATGCGAGCGATTGCCTTGTTGAAGGCGAGCTTGTCCAGGTCACCCTGAACGGCCTTGAGCGTCTTGTGGGCCGCTTGAGACACAGCGAAGCCCTCGCCCTCAAGCGCCGGCTTGCTCTCTACGGTCCTCAGCTCTTCTGCTGCCTCTGATATGAGGCGCCAGACGCGCTGAACAAAACGATGTGCCCCTTCCACACCAGATTCTGACCAGATCACATCACGATCCGGCGGCGAATCGGACAGAACAAAAAAGCGGGCGGTGTCTGCGCCGTAGGAGCCGATAATATCATCCGGGTCGACAACATTCTTTTTCGACTTCGACATCTTCTCGATCGAACCGATCCTGGCTTCCTGCCCGTTGGACAGCAAATAGGCGCGACGTTCGCCGTCGATCTCGTCGATCCTCAGGTCTGCGGGGGCGACCCATTCGCGGGTCAGGCCTTCGCCAATACTGTAGGTCTCATGCACCACCATGCCCTGCGTGAAGAGGCCCTTGAACGGCTCCTTCACGTCCAGATGGCCTGTCTCACGCATCGCACGGGTGAAGAAGCGCGAATAGAGAAGATGCAGGATCGCGTGTTCAATGCCGCCAATGTACTGGTCGACCGGCAACCAGGTATTGGCCGCCGCCGGGTCGGTCGGTTTGTCTTCCCACGGGGCGGTGAAGCGCGCGAAATACCAACTCGAATCGACGAACGTATCCATCGTGTCGGTTTCGCGACGTGCGTCCTTGCCGCAGCATGGGCAGGCGACGTGGCGCCATGTCGGATGGCGATCGAGTGGATTGCCCGGCTTGTCGAAACTGACGTCGTCAGGCAGCTTGACCGGCAGATCCTGCTTCGGCACTGGAACCACACCACAGTCATCACAATGGATAACGGGGATCGGGCAACCCCAGTAGCGCTGACGGGAAATGCCCCAGTCGCGCAGACGGAAATTTACCTTGCGCTCGCCCTGAGGCATGTTCCCCAAAGTCTGTGAGGACAGGCGCTTCGCCACCTCCTCAAACGCTTCCGCGGTGGTCATTCCGTCGAGGAAGCGCGAATTGATCATCACACCGTCATCGGAAAAGGCTGTGTCGCCAATAACGAAGGTCGCAGCGTCGCCATCCTTCGGCATCACGACGGGTGTGACTGGCAGACCATACTTGCGCGCGAAGTCAAGGTCGCGCTGGTCGCCGGACGGGCAGCCGAAAATCGCGCCCGTGCCATATTCCATCAGAACGAAGTTGGCGACATAGACCGGCAATTCCAGGCTGCTATCAAGCGGGTGCTTGACGCGGATACCGGTGTCGATGCCCTTTTTTTCCGCTGTTTCAAGGGCAGCAAGAGAGGTGCCGGCATGGCGGCATTCCTGGCAGAACGCATCGATTGCAGCATCGCGCGCGGAGGCTTCGCGGGCGAGGGGGTGATCGGCGGAGATTGCCAGGAAGGAGGCGCCGAACAGCGTGTCCGGTCGCGTGGTGTAGACAGCGACTTCGCCTTCTGTACTGCCCGAGACGATTTCCCAGCGAACAATCATGCCTTCCGAGCGACCGATCCAGTTCTTCTGCATCAGACGAACCTTTTCCGGCCACTGGTCGAGCGTGTCGAGCGCATCAAGCAGATCCTGGCTGAAATCGGTGATCTTGAAGAACCACTGGGTCAATTCGCGCTGTTCTACCAACGCACCTGAGCGCCAGCCACGGCCATCGATGACCTGCTCGTTGGCTAGAACGGTCATGTCCTCCGGGTCCCAGTTGACCTTGGAGTTTTTGCGATAGACGAGACCCTTCTCGAGAAAATCGAGAAAGAGGTGCTGCTGGCGATGGTAATATTCAACGTCGCAGGTCGCGAACTCGCGCGACCAGTCGATCGATAGGCCCATGGATTTCAACTGGCCGCGCATCGTGGCGATGTTTTCATAAGTCCAGCCCTTGGGATGAACCTTGTTTTTCATCGCGGCGTTTTCAGCCGGCATCCCGAACGCGTCCCATCCCATCGGATGCAGGACGTTGTAACCCCGAGCGCGTTTGTAGCGCGCAACAACGTCACCCATAGCATAGTTTCGAACGTGACCCATGTGGATGCGCCCCGAAGGATAAGGGAACATTTCCAGCACGTAGTATTTCTCACGCGGATCCGAATTATCAGTCTCGAAGACCTTGTTCTCGGCCCAGTTCGCCTGCCAGCGGGGTTCGGCGTCGCGCGGATTGTAACGTTCGGTAGCCATCAGTCAAATTTCCGGGAATTGCTGCAAAAAGTGAGGCTGACCTTCATCATGAAACCGTCCAAGCGTCAAGTTTTTGAGGCTCGCAGCATGCTTTCTGCATTCATGGCTTGCCTGTCCCACCCAAGCGACTTAACCCCTTGTCGCACCATCTGGGCGATCCAGATTTAAGGTGTCGAAGAGAAAGAGATCGCGATGTCGGTTGAAGACAACTTGCTCGAGATTCGGGCGAAGATAGCCAAAGCTGCGGATGAAGCCGAGAGAGACCCGAGTTCGGTCACCCTGGTCGCTGTCTCAAAAACATTCGAAGCAGAGCATATCCGCCCCGTGATCGAGGCTGGTCAGCGCGTTTTCGGTGAGAACCGCGTTCAGGAGGCACAATCCAAATGGCCGGCACTTCGGGAAAAGACGCCGGATATCGAATTGCATCTGATCGGGCCCCTTCAGTCTAACAAGGCTGCTGACGCCGTGGGCGTTTTCGACGTGATCGAAAGTGTCGACCGCGAAAAGATTGCGCGGGTCCTCGCCGACGAAATGAAGCGCCAGCATCGACCCTTGCCGGTCTATATCCAGGTCAATACCGGGCTTGAGCCGCAAAAAGCCGGCATCGCGCCTGATGATGTGGCGAGTTTTGTGATCCTATGCCGTGATGAACTGGGACTTCAGGTCTTGGGCTTGATGTGCATTCCGCCGGCCGACGAAAATCCCGGACCGCATTTTGCACTCTTGCAAAAATTGGCGGTTGAAAACGGTCTTACCCAGCTTTCGATGGGCATGTCGGCCGATTTCGAAACCGCGATCGGTTTCGGTGCAACGAGTGTTCGTGTCGGCTCCGCCCTCTTTGGAACACGCTAGCGGCATTCGACCTTCGGCATAGCGCTTTGGTCTGGCTTCCACCCTTTCCCGGCAAATCCTAGAATAGCCCTTACAGGGCTGAACCAGGCAAGGTCGGGAGGATGGCATGGGCGGCGCATATCAAGACGTATATTCTGCGTGGAAACAGGATCCGGAGGCATTCTGGGCACGGGCGGCGGAGGGGATCGAATGGTTCGAGCCACCACAGGTGACCTTCGATCCTGATGAAGGCCCCTATGGCCGTTGGTTTGCAGGGGGGCGAACCAATACCTGCCACAACTGCGTTGATCGCCATATTGCGGCCGGTCGCGGCGGCGAAACTGCTGTCATCTACGACAGCCCCATGACCGGGCAGACCGCCCGCTTCACCTATGACGAGGTCCTGGTCGAAGTGTCGGCCATTGCGGCGGTATTACGCAATCACGGCGTGGGTCGCGGGGATCGGGTCATCATCTATATGCCGATGATTCCGGAAGCGGTTTTCTCGATGCTCGCCTGCGCTCGCCTCGGCGCGGTTCATTCCGTTGTGTTTGGCGGGTTTGCAGCCCATGAGCTTGCGACACGCATCAATGATTCGGGTGCCAAGGTGGTGATTGGTGCCAGTTGCGGCCTCGAACCTGGCCGGATCGTTCCCTATAAGCCGTTGCTGGATCAGGCCCTCGACATGGCAAGGGTCAAACCGGACTACTGCCTCGTGCTGCAGCGGGAGCAGTACCACGCGCCTCTGCGTTACGAACACGGCGACGTCGATCTGGCGCAGGCCATCGAAGTCGAGAAGGTGAAGGGTCTCACCATTCCCCCAGTTTCGGTCGAGGCGACCGATCCGCTCTACATCCTTTACACCTCTGGCACGACGGGAGAGCCCAAGGGGGTCGTCCGGGACAATGGCGGTCATATGGTCGCCTTGAACTGGACCATGCAGAACATCTACGGAATGAAGCCCGGTGAAGTCTTCTGGGCTGCTTCCGATATCGGCTGGGTCGTTGGCCACTCCTATATCGTCTACGGGCCACTTCTGGCTGGAAATGCCACCGTTATCTTCGAGGGCAAGCCTGTCGGCACGCCCGATGCCGGCACGTTCTGGCGCGTGGTCAATGATCACGACGTCAAGGTTCTGTTCACCGCACCGACCGCCTTCCGGGCCATCCGTCGTGACGATGCAGAAGGCGAACATATCGCGCGCTACGATCTCTCGGGCCTCCGGGCACTTTTTCTGGCCGGTGAGCGCGCCGATCCCGAGACGCTGAAATGGGCGGAACGGATGCTCAAGATTCCGGTCATCGATCACTGGTGGCAAACGGAAACCGGATGGGCGATCGCGGCAAATCCTGCTGGCCTCGGCTTGCTCCCAGTGAAACACGGCTCCCCCACCAAGCCCATGCCGGGTTATGCTCTGGATGTGCTCGATGATGCCGGCCATCCCGTTCCACGTGGAACGCTTGGTAATATCGTTGCCAAACTCCCCCTGCCCCCTGGTTGCCTCGTGACCTTCTGGAACGCCGACGAGCGGTTCCGGCACTCATGCCTCGACGAGTTCCCGGGCTACTACAAGACCGCGGATGCCGGGATCATCGACGAGGATGGCTATGTCTTCGTCATGGCGCGAACAGATGACATCATCAATTGTGCCGGGCACCGTCTTTCCACCGGCGCGATGGAGGAGGTCTGCGCCATGCATCCTGATGTCGCGGAATGTGCCGTCATAGGTATCGCCGACGAACTGAAGGGGCAGGTGCCTTGTGGCTTTCTTGTCTTGAAGAAGAATGTGCATCGCGATCACGCGCAGATCAGCCGCGAGATCGTACAGCTTGTGAGAGACGAAATTGGCCCCGTCGCTGCGTTCAAGATGGTCATGATCGTCGACAGGCTGCCGAAGACGCGTTCAGGCAAGATCCTGAGAGGCACGATGCAAAAGATCGCTGATGGCATGCCATGGAAAATGCCAGCGACGATCGATGACCCGGCTATTCTCGACGAGATAACAGCTGTCTTGCGGGTGCATGGTCAGATCGTGTCGGGCGACAAAGTCGCCTGACATGAAAAAGCCCCGGCGCGCGGGGAGCCGGGGCTTGTTCAATCAGCGTGATAAAGATCAGTAGCGACCGTCGTCTTCATCTTCGTCAGTGTTGCGGGTCGACTTGAGCGACTGGAGCTTGGCGAAAACGGCGTTGGCGTCGATTTCCTTTTCCTTCTCTTCCTCGCGATCGTAACCATAGCGGAGGTTCTCCGTGTCAGCTGCTGACTGCAAGGTTGCGCCAAGTTCGGCTGCTGTCGGAAGCGGACGGCCCTTCGATGCCTTTTCCACTTCCAGGTCGAGGTCGATCTGGCTGCAGAGGCCGAGTGTTACCGGATCCATGGGCGCGAGGTTGGCGGAGTTCCAGTGCGTGCGCTCGCGGATCTGTTCAATGGTCGACTTGGTCGTGCCGACAAGGCGCGAAATCTGCGCGTCCTTCAGTTCCGGATGGTTTCGAACCAGCCAGAGGATCGCGTTCGGACGATCCTGGCGCTTGGAAACCGGCGTGTAGCGCGGGCCGCGACGCTTGGAGTCGGGAACGCGCACCTTCGGCTCGGAAATCTTGAGCTTGTAGTGGATGTCCTTTTCGCCGCGGACGATTTCGTCGCGCGAAAGCTGACCGGTCGCGATCGGGTCCAGGCCCTTGATGCCCTGCGCCGCTTCACCATCGGCAATCGCCTTGACTTCAAGCGGGTGCAATTTGCAGAACTGCGCGATCTGGTCGAATGACAGCGCGGTGTTGTCTACGAGCCAAACGGCAGTCGCCTTCGGCATGAGCAGAGTCTGGGCCATGGATACAATCCTTCTGAGGTCCGCGCCGGTTGTCGCGAGCCGTGGGTTTAAACCACTATTTCCGGGAATTCGGCGTCCTTATAGCCATAATGTAACGAAATTGCAATTCGCGAAGTCGCGAATGACCTTTGTCTAATTGCTGGCGAAGTTTCACCTGCTATGTATGTCGGCGATTGGCCGGGGAGGACGGTCCTGGTCGCCAGTGATGGCCCGTCAACATGAGGAGGAGTTCATGTCAGCCAAAACCTATCCGGTGCTGAAATCGGCAAAAATTCGCGCCCTGATCGACGATGATAAATACCAGAAGTGGTATCAGGAGAGCATCGACGATCCCGACAAGTTCTGGGGCAAGCACGGTAAGCGCATCGACTGGTTCAAGCCCTACACCAAGGTGAAGAACACGTCGTTCAAGGGAAAGGTCCCGATCAAGTGGTTCGAGGACGGCCTGACAAATGTCTCCTACAATTGCATTGACCGCCACCTCAAGACCCATGGCGAACGCACGGCGATCATCTGGGAAGGCGACAACCCCTACATCGACAAGAAGATC
The DNA here is from genome assembly GCF_051549525.1 of Rhizobium sp. G187. NCBI lineage: Bacteria > Pseudomonadati > Pseudomonadota > Alphaproteobacteria > Hyphomicrobiales > Rhizobiaceae > Rhizobium > Rhizobium sp. G187. The sequence continues at coordinate 482,357 of NZ_JBPUGM010000004.1, read as the reverse complement.
ACCTACAACGAGCTCTATGACCATGTCTGCCGGATGGCGAATGTTCTGAAGAAGCATGGCGTGAAGAAGGGTGACCGCGTCACGATCTACATGCCGATGATCCCGGAGGCCGCTTATGCGATGTTGGCCTGCGCGCGTATCGGCGCCGTGCATTCCGTCGTTTTCGGCGGCTTCTCTCCCGAAGCGCTGGCAGGCCGGATCGTCGACTGTGAATCGACCTTTGTGATCACCTGTGACGAGGGTGTTCGTGGTGGCAAGCCGGTGCCACTGAAGGAAAACACCGACATTGCGATCGACATCGCTGCCAAGCAGTATGTCATCGTCAACAAGGTTCTCGTGGTTCGCCGCACCGGCGGCAAGATCGGCTGGGCGCCGGGCCGTGACATCTGGCACCACCAGGAAGTTCACACCGTCAAGGCGGATTGCCCACCGGTGAAGATGAAAGCGGAAGATCCGTTGTTCATCCTCTATACGTCGGGTTCAACCGGCAAGCCGAAAGGCGTGATGCACACGACCGGGGGATATCTCGTCTATGCCTCGATGACGCATGAATATGTCTTCGATTATCACGACGGAGATATCTACTGGTGCACGGCGGATGTCGGTTGGGTTACCGGGCACTCCTACATCGTCTATGGTCCGCTCGCTAACTGCGCGACCACGCTGATGTTCGAAGGCATTCCGACCTTCCCTGACCAGGGTCGTTTCTGGGAAGTAATCGAGAAGCACAAGGTCAACATCTTCTACACAGCCCCCACGGCGATCCGCTCGCTGATGGGCGCTGGCGACGAGTTCGTCAAACGTTCAGACCGGTCATCGCTCCGGCTGCTTGGCTCTGTTGGCGAGCCGATCAATCCGGAAGCCTGGGAGTGGTACTACAACGTCGTTGGCGAACAGCAGTCGCCAGTCGTCGACACGTGGTGGCAGACGGAGACGGGTGGCATCATGATCACACCGCTGCCGGGGGCCACGCCGCTGAAACCAGGTTCTGCCACGCGGCCGTTTTTTGGCGTCAAGCCGGAACTGGTCGACAACGAGGGGAACGTCCTTGAGGGCGCTACGGACGGCAATCTGTGCATTACCGAAAGCTGGCCCGGCCAGGCCCGGTCCGTCTATGGCGATCATGATCGCTATGTGCAGACCTATTTCTCCACCTACAAGGGCAAGTACTTCACCGGCGACGGCTGCCGTCGGGACGAGGACGGCTACTACTGGATTACCGGACGCGTGGACGACGTCCTCAACGTCTCCGGGCATCGTCTCGGAACCGCGGAAGTCGAGTCGGCACTCGTCTCTCACCATCTTGTGTCTGAAGCGGCCGTGGTGGGCTATCCGCACAATATCAAGGGCCAGGGAATCTATTGCTATGTCACCTTGATGTCGGGACATGAGGGTAATGATGCCCTGCGAACCGACTTGCTGAAGCATGTTCGCACCGAAATCGGCCCGATCGCCACGCCTGACAAAATCCAGTTTGCGCCGGGCCTGCCGAAGACTCGCTCGGGCAAGATCATGCGGCGCATTCTCCGCAAGATTGCCGAAAACGACTTCGGCGCACTCGGCGACACCTCGACGCTTGCCGATCCTGCCGTTGTCGATGACCTGATCGCCAATCGCCAGAACAAGGGCAGCTGATGGCGGCCTTTTTGTCCTGCCAGGACAAAAGAGAGGGGCTCCCAATTGGAGCCCCTTTCTTGTTCGCGACCTAATCCATCCGGGCATAGCCGCTTCCGCTTGGCTCGCCCCTGATACGGCTCGACCAGACCGATCTGCAGCAAGAGATCTGCTGGTTGGGTGCCATCTTCGAGGGTCAGATCAGCAACGACACGTCCGAAGTATTTGTCGCCTGTGATGGACGTGAGTGTCACGCTGCGTTGCCCTTGCATCAAGGTCTCCAGCTTATCCTTCGCTCTTTCTGCGGCCAGGCGAAAGCTTGGACATTCAGATTTCAGCTCGGGGGCGTCGATGCCGCGTAGTCGCACATAGGTATCAATGCGGTGATCGGGCCAAGGCATGGCCTGGACCAAGACTGTATCTCCGTCGACAACCCTGACGATTTCTGCCTGAACAGGTCCTTTGATTGCGCGCGTCGTGGCGTCTGCCGTACCATTGGACAGCATGAGGAAGATTATCGCAGCACTTGTTGTCTTGCGGAACATAAGAGGAACATATTCCGTATTGGCCGCCTTATCAATAGGGATTTATTCCTCTCAAAAGTCGATAGCACGACCTTTGATTTCCCAATCACCAAATCGTGCGGGGTCCGCGCCGCCTCGACCACCCAATTCGGTGGGAGGTTGATTGACTGGCGCATGTTTCCGTCTCTCTTCGGCCTCGGCCAGGGCACGTTTTGCCGCCGGAGTCAGTTCGCGCGGTTCCTCATGCGGTGCTGCTGCTTCTTCATGATCGTCTGACATGCTACGGTCCTCGCGGCGAGTTTTGAGGTGTATCCATTGAAATTGGGTGGCTCGCTTTTTAAATCAACAGTCGAAAACGGCAACAGACACATTGTAGCGCCGCGACTGAGGAGCAAGACATGAACACCATGCGTACAGCGATGTTGCTTGCCTTCATGACCGCCCTTTTCATGGGGGTTGGTTTCCTGATCGGTGGCCGCGGCGGCATGATGATCGCCTTTATCGCTGCGGCGGCAATGAATTTCTTCTCCTACTGGAATTCCGACAAGATGGTGCTGCGGTCATACCATGCGCAGGAGGTCGACGAGCGGACGGCGCCGGAGTTCTATGTCATGGTTCGCGACCTTGCCCGCAATGCGGGTTTGCCGATGCCGAAGGTCTATGTATTCGACAGCCCCCAGCCGAATGCTTTTGCAACAGGGCGTAATCCGGAAAATGCCGCCGTCGCCGCATCGACGGGTCTTCTCCAGCGTCTGACGCCGGAGGAGGTGGCAGGCGTCATGGCACATGAGCTCGCCCATATTGAAAATCGTGACACGCTGACGATGACGATCACGGCAACGCTGGCCGGTGCGATTTCCATGCTGTCGAATATTGCCTTCCTGTTTTCTGGTGGCCGCGACAACCGCAACAATCCGCTTGGAGTGATTGGTGTTATTGTCGCGATGATCGTAGCGCCTCTGGCAGCGACGCTCGTACAAATGGCAATCAGCCGGACGCGGGAATATGCTGCCGATCGACGCGGTGCCGAGATCTGCGGTCAACCGAGGTGGCTGGCCTCCGCCTTGCAGAAAATTGCCGGCGATGCGTCGCGGATCGAAAATGTGGATGCAGAGCGCAATCCGGCGACCGCCCATATGTTCATCATCAACCCGCTCAACGGGCAGCGCATGGACAATCTGTTCTCCACCCATCCGGATACCCGCAATCGTATCGAAGCCCTGCTTGCAATGAACGACATTGGCCCAAAGGGCTCGACGCCGACGGAACCCACTGCTAAGGCGACGCGGCGAGCGCAGTCCGTTCCCAAAACAGGTTGGGGTCGCGGAAATTCCTCACCGCCCCAAGGACCATGGTCTTGACTGACAATCATAAGAAGAAGCCTAGGACCAGCACCAGCACTCATCGGGGACGACCCGTCGAACGCGAGCATAAGCCAGGTCTCGACGCCCGCATTGCGGCAAGCCGCATGATGGGGGCAGTTATTGATCGCAAGACTTCTCTCGATGGCTTGCTCGATTCAGAACATGGTAATCCGGCTTTTCTCGCGCTCAATGAAGCGGACAGGGCGCTGGTCAAGGCAATCCTGCAAAGTGCACTTCGCCACCTGCCACGTATAGAAGCCATCCTAGCGAGCCTGCTCGCATCGCCGCTGCCGGATGGTGCGCGCGCCCTGCATCACCTGCTGATTATCGCGGCGGCGCAGATGCTTTATCTCGACATTCCCGATCACTCCGCCGTCGATCTCGCTGTCGAGCAGGCCAATCGCGATCCCCGCAGCCGTCGCTTTGCCAAGCTTGTGAATGCGCTCCTGCGCCGGATCGGGCGCGAGAAGGATGAACTTCTGGCGGCCGTATCCGATCTCCCTTGTATTCCAGACTGGTTCATGGCGCGGTTGACTGAAATCTACGGTGCCGAGCAGGCGCGGTTGATTGCAGACGCGCAGCTTGAGCCGCCCTCCATTGATCTCACCGTCAAGGCGGAACCGGAAGTTTGGGCTGAAAGACTCGGCGGGACTGTGCTTCCGGGCGGAACGGTCCGGCTCGACCGTTTCAAAGGCTCGGTGACGACGCTTCAAGGCTTCGAAGAAGGCGCCTGGTGGGTGCAGGACATGGCGGCTGCCATTCCGGTCAAGCTCTTCGGTGATCTGACGGGCAAACGGGCCGCCGACCTCTGTGCAGCCCCTGGCGGCAAGACGGCTCAGATGATCCTGGCTGGCGCCGATGTGACAGCTGTCGAACAATCGAAGTCACGCCTGGAGCGGCTGCAATCCAATCTCGCCCGCCTCGGCTTTGAAGCGAAGACGCTTTACACGAATTTGTTGGAACTGCGGGACGCAGAGGGCTTCGATGCAATCCTGCTCGATGCGCCCTGCTCTTCTACCGGTACAACGCGTCGTCATCCGGACGTTTTGTGGACGAAGGATGATGCTGACGTTTCCAAGCTCGCAAGCGTCCAGGAACGGCTCTTGCGTCATGCGGTCACGCAATTGAAGCCCGGCGGCAAGCTGGTCTTCTCCAATTGCTCCCTTGACCCACGCGAGGGGGAAGAGCTCGTAGACCGTGTCCTGGCAGATCACCCGGATCTCGTGCTCGATCCTGTGCAGGCTGACAACTGGCCCGGCCTTGAGGCTGCGGTCACAGCGCGCGGCGAATTCCGCACGACGCCCGCGATGTTGCGTGACGCTGGCGGGTTGGATGGCTTCTACGCTTGCGTACTCGCTAAAATTTAACGAATGCTGCAATAATCTGTTAGCAAGTCGCCAGCGGTCGGCCGATCACTCGGCAGCGCCCGCCGTTGACGCTATGTCCTGTGATTCGAGTCACATAGCTTGTGTTGTGTGACCGACAGCCCATTTTCAACATACCTTAAATCCGACGAAATTTGCTGTCAGATCAATAAGATCGGTACGAGACCAAGAATGCGAATCAGCGATCGCCGGAGAATCGCTTCTCTGTACATCGACGAAGGCAAACACCGTGTCGTACGGGCGATCAGCCGCGCGATGCCGTCAGTGTTTTTTGCCGGTGGCTTTCGTGTAAGCCGTCTTGTGGTGGCTCCGACAGATCTGCGGGCGATCGATCCCTTTGTCGCCGAAGAGATCCTGGCCGGCCGCTTCCCTCTGGCCGGTCGAGTGCTGGAAACTGGCGGTCAATCGCCTTTCTCGCTTGAATTGCCATCACGGCAATTTGCGATGCGGTTGCACGGATTCGGCTGGCTTCGTCATGTTCGCGCCTACAAAACCCAGGTTGCCTGCCAGAATACGCGCAGTGTCGTAGATCAGTGGATTGGGCTGCATGGAAGCCGCATGACCGGTGTTGCATGGGAGCCGGAAGTCACAGCGCGACGGATCATCAGCTGGTTGTCGCATTCTCCGGTGGTCCTCAGAGAGGCAGAAGCCGGCTTCTACCGCCGTTTTATTGGTTCTCTGAACCTGCAGATCAGTCATCTGCACAGAGAGGTCCACACACTCCCGGAAGGCCTGCCTCGCCTGAAAGCCCGTATCGCGCTTGCCATGGCGTCGATTGCGACGGAGGCGCCGCGCAAGGCCGTTCGACGTGCGGGTCGCCAACTCGATCGGGAACTCGAGCGTCAGATCCTGCCAGATGGCAGTCACGCTTCGCGCAACCCGCAGGCATCTGTCGACCTGCTGTTTGATCTATTGCCGCTCCGCCAGACCTACATCAATCTCGGCCACGACATCCCGCAGCGTCTGATTTCGGTGATTGACCGGATCTATCCCGCCGTTCGGTTCTTCCGCCACAGCGGCGGCGACCTGGCGCTGTTCAATGGCGCAAGTTCCGCGCTTGCGACGGATCTGCTGAGCGTTCTGCGTTATGATGAGACTGCCGGACAGCCGTTCAAGGCATTGCCGCATGCTGGCTATCACAGGCTGGCAGCGGGCGAGACAGTGCTCCTTGTCGATGCGGGTAAGCCCCCATCCGCACGCCTTTCCGATACGGCGCATGCGGGATGTCTGTCCTTAGAACTTTCCTCGGGCAAGAACAGGTTCATCGTCAACAGCGGGTCACCGCTCTTTGCCGGCGAACGCCTGCGGCAGTTGGCCCGCACGACGGCAGCCCATTCTACCGTCTGCATCGGGGATGTGTCGTCGGCGCGCATTACTGCGTCGAAGTTTCTCGGGTCGATCATGGTATCCGCTCCATCGACGATCGATATCGATCGCCAGACGGGCCCGGATGGCAGCGACAGGCTCTCAGCGCGCCATGATGGCTATCTCGGACGTTTTGGAGTGCTTCACGAACGGGAACTGCGCATCAACGAGCCGGGCACAAAGATTGCCGGCCGAGATCGATTGCTGCTTCCTGATGGGCTCCCTGCCCCCGCCCTGCCTTCGGCCGGAGCCGTTGCCCGCTTCCACATTCATCCGTCGATCACGCTTGAACGGATCGATCAGCGCAGTGTCCGCATGATCGCGCCTGATGGTGAAAGCTGGACCTTTACGCTTCCCGTTGGAAAGCTCGTCATTGCAGAGGATGTATTTTTTGCCGATGTCTCCGGTATTCGCCCTTCGCAGCAGTTGGAAGTTACCTTCGAGGCTCCTGAAATACGTTGGTTTCTGGCGCATCGGGCGTGACAAATCGCCTTGAAAGGTTTCATCGCTGATGAACCTGTGCTAGGCGGCGGCAGCCGCGTCCGCCGTGTGAGGCAGCGGGCGCCCGTCGCCAGACCGGAGCTGAACCATGGCCGTTGTTTCCAAGAAGATCCCTGCCCCCGACCTCGTCCGTATCCGGACGGCTCTCATCTCGGTTTCCGACAAGACGGGGATCGAAGACTTTGCACGGGCGCTGCATGAGCGCGGCGTGCGGCTGCTGTCCACCGGTGGCACGCACAAGGCCCTGAGTGCCGCTGGTTTGCCAGTCACCGACGTTTCGGAAATCACCGAATTTCCGGAGATCATGGACGGTCGTGTCAAGACGCTTCATCCGCGGGTCCATGGTGGTCTCCTGTCAATCCGTGACGACGCCGATCATGTCGAGGCCATGAAGGAACATGGGATCGAGGCGATCGATCTCGCGGTGATCAATCTCTATCCCTTCGAGCAGGTTCGTGCTGCAGGCGGCGACTACCCGACGACAGTCGAGAACATTGATATCGGCGGCCCGGCGATGATCCGCGCCTCCGCCAAGAACCATGCCTATGTCACCATCGTCACGGATGCCGCTGACTATCCCGCCGTTATCGCGGCGCTTGGCGACAATGATGGCCACACCACTTATGCGTTGCGCCAACGTCTTGCCGCTAAGGCCTATGCTCGCACCGCGGCTTACGACACGGCCATTTCCAACTGGTTCGCGGAAGCGCTTGATATCGATATGCCGGCCTACCGCGTGATCGGTGGTGCGCTGAAGGAAGCCATGCGCTACGGCGAAAATCCACACCAGAGTGCTGGCTTCTATGTCACGGGCGACAACCGGCCTGGCGTTGCCACGGCCACGCTCCTGCAGGGCAAGCAGCTCTCGTACAACAATATCAACGATACCGATGCCGCCTTTGAATTGGTGGCAGAGTTCGATCCGGCAAATGGGCCGGCCTGTGCGATCATCAAGCACGCCAACCCCTGCGGCGTTGCGACCGGAACGACGCTTGCGGATGCCTATCGGCGGGCACTGGCCTGCGATTCCACCTCGGCATTTGGCGGCATCATTGCTCTTAACCAGCATCTCGACGCTGAGACGGCGCAGGAGATCGTCAAGCTCTTCACCGAGGTTATCATTGCCCCCTCTGTGTCTGACGAAGCCAAGGCCGTCATCGCTGCCAAGCCGAACCTGCGCTTGCTGACCACAGGTGCCCTGCCCGATCCGCGTGTCCGTGGCCTGATGGCGAAGACGGTATCTGGTGGTCTGCTGGTCCAGTCGCGCGACAACGTCATGGTCGAGGATCTCGACCTCAAGGTTGTGACCAAGCGTGCGCCCACTGCCACCGAACTTGAGGATATGAAGTTCGCCTTCAAGATCGCCAAGCATGTGAAGTCAAATGCTGTCATCTATGCCAAGGATGGTCAGACGGCCGGTATTGGCGCGGGCCAGATGAGCCGTGTCGATTCCGCTCGTATCGCCGCGTTGAAGGCTGAAGATGCGGCCAAGGCTCTCGGGCTTGCCGCACCACTGACGCAAGGGTCTGCCGTCGCTTCGGAGGCCTTCTACCCCTTTGCAGACGGTTTGCTTGCTGCGATTGCGGCTGGTGCGACGGCCGTCATTCAGCCAGGCGGATCGATGCGCGACGAAGAGGTGATAGCAGCCGCAGATGCGCATGGCGTGACCATGGTCTTCACTGGCATCCGTCATTTCCGCCATTGAGCGACGCTTGGTCAACCAGTCTTGGACAAATTGAGAAAGGGCCGGTTTTACCGGCCCTTTTGCTATTGTCGTAGCACTGTCGCTGCCGCCCTATCCCGGCTCGCGGGATAGGGTGTTGACCAGAGCAGCAGAAGGCCGAGCACGAGAAAGATCAGGAGCGTGGCCATGCCGAGGCGCGCCGATCCTGTGGCGGCGGTCATCAGCGAGAAAGACAGCGTGGCAAGGAAGCTCGTTGCTCTTCCGGAGAGAGCGTAGATGCCGAAATAACGTCCGGCTTCGTGAACCGCCACACTGCGCGCCATATAGGAACGCGATGAAGCCTGAACTGGTCCGAAAGACAGGCCGATCAAGAGGCCGTAGAGGATATAGGCCTTCTCTGCAGGGGTCGCGAAGATCCCCTCTGTGCCGGTGACCGGAAGGTTGATCAGGCCGAACAGCGTGAAATCGATCCCCGTTGAAACAATGCCGAAGGTCGCAAGAACCAGCAGGCAAAGTCCGATCAGGACGACAACTTTGGAGCCCATCAACCGGTCGATCCGTCCCGCTACGACGCAGCCGAGGATGGCGACCACATTCAGGATGATCCCGTAGATTCCGATCTCCATAGTCGACCAACCGAACATGGCCGCAGCAAAGACGCCCCCCAGGACTAGCAGCCCATTCACCCCGTCCTGATAGATCATGCGAGCAATGAGAAAGCGCACGAGACCGGATCGTTGTCTGAGTTCAGAAAGCGTGTGACCGATCTCGGTCAGGCCAGAGCGAACCGCTGCTCCGAGTTTCTTGCCCTTGGGTGCGTCCGGGGTGAACAGGAACATTGGCAGAATGAAGAGGAAATACCATGCCGCCGATAGGGGACCGGTTACACGGGCGTCTTCGCCAGTGGCTGGATCGAGCCCGAAGAGCGGCGGGATGCCAAGCAGGGTGAGGCCGGTTTCGGGACTGCCGGCCAGCAGCAGAACCACGGCGATGAGGACGATCATCCCACCCAGATAGCCAAGTCCCCAGGCGGCGTTCGAGACCCGACCGACATCCGCCTGTGAGACCAGGCGTGGCATCATGGAATCGTTGAAAACGATCGAGAATTCCGCAGCAATGCTCGAAACGATGATCAGCAGCATGATCATGGCCACGGAAGAACCCGGTGCCGCCGTCCAGAGCAGAGACAGGCAGATGATCTTGATGAGCGCGAAGAAGGCGATCCAGGGCTTGCGCGCGCCGGACTGATCGGCAATCGAGCCCAGGATTGGCGACAAGATGGCAATCAAGACGCCGGCAATGGTCGCCGCGTTGCTCCAGGCAGTTTGTGCCGAGACCGGGTCATCCGTCATGCGCGCCACGAAATAGGGCCCGAATATGAAGGTCGTCACAACGGTAAAATAGGGTTGGGCTGCCCAGTCGAAGAACATCCAGCCAAGGACGCCTCGGTCGAGGCGTCCGGTTACGGGTTTGACAATTGTGCTCGTGTTCACGCAGGTCCCCTAAGGCTGACTGCGTTGGACACTGTCACCTCGCGTGGTCTTGTGCAAGATCGCCGAGCAGGCCGGCGGCAACCGCCAGTTTCGAAATGCTCGGCTCGCCACTATCGACAATCGCGGTCAGTTCTCGGCCGATACGATCGATCCGGGTGCGATCTCGCGACAGCCAGTTTTCCATCTGGGCCTCTTCATTCTGTGAGGCCACCAAGACCGAGCAGGCGATCTGGCGCCGGGCCTGGCCGATCCGGTCCAGGCTGCGTGATAGAGCGAGGCTGTCATAGTGATCGGATGGTTGCAGTCGGTTCGCATTTTCGATCAGGCGGCCAATGCGGAAGGTTTCCGTCACGGCAAAGAAGCCGTTCATTGCCACAGGGAAGCTCGCCCCCGTCCGCTCTGCAATCTGCAGGACTTCCGGCAGTAGCTGCATCGCCTGCAGCTGGACCACATCGCGAGCGACCTCTTCCGGGACTTCGGCTGCGACGAGTTCGGCGATTTGCTCGTCGAAATGCTGCCTGACGGCATCCGGGAGCGCTGACTGAAACTCGCTGCGTGCCCGGTTCGAGGCCGAACGGAGCTGGTCGACTGCGGCGGCAATCGGTCCGGCAATGAAGCCGGTATCGATGAGGAGCCGCGTCATTGCGGCGTATACGGTGGATACAATGGCGTAGAGGCGGTTCTGCGTCTGTCCGGAGATCTTTGCGTCGAGAGCGTCAATGCGGCCCCAAAGCTCGGTCAGGCTCAAGGCATCACGGGTGACCAGTGCTGATTTGACCGCTTCGTCTGGTGTCGCGCCAGTCGCATCGCAAACCGAAACGATAAAGGCCGGGCCGCCACGGTTGATGGCATGATTGGCCAGCACGGTCGCGATGATTTCGCGACGGAGCCGGTGCGCACCGATATCGTCTGCAAAACGGTCCCGCATGCCGGCAGGGAAATAGGTGGAAAGTGTCGTCTTGCAGTAAGGATCGTCCGGCAGTTTCGATTCCACCAGCTGATCGAACAGGACGATCTTGGCATAGGAAAGCAACACGCCGATCTCGGGGCGGGTGAGCGCCTTGCCGGAGACATAGCGCTCGGCCACTGCCGTGGTGTCGGGCAGCATTTCGACCTTTCGGTTCAAGCGCCCCATGCCCTCGAGATAATCCATGAGCCGGCTCAGTTCTTCCCGATTGCCGGCGCCTTTGGCTTCCGTCAACGAGATCGACAGAGACTGCAGGTAGTTATTGCGCAGCACAAGGCCTGCGACCTCGTCCGTCATCTCTGCAAGCAGAATGTTGCGCTTCTCACGCGGAAGGCGGCCTTCCTGCATGGCGGGCGTCAGTGCGATCTTGATGTTGACCTCCAGGTCGGAGGAATTGACCCCGGCCGAATTGTCGATCGCATCGGAATTGCAGCGCCCGCCGTTCAGGGCATAGGCGATACGGCCCTTCTGCGTCGCGCCGAGATTGGCGCCCTCGCCGATGACCTTTGCGCGAACGTCCATGCCGTTGATGCGGATCGGATCGTTTGCCCTGTCACCGACCTCGGCATCGGTCTCGGCAGGGGCCTTGATATAGGTGCCGATACCGCCGAACCAGAGCAGGTCGACAGGGGCCTTCAGGATAGCCGTCATGATGTCGAATGGGGTTGCCACCAGGGTCTCAAGCCCGATGGCCGCTGCCGCCTCCGGAGTCAGCGTCACGGACTTTTCCTGGCGCGATATGATCATGCCACCGGCGGACATGGTCGAGCGGTCGTAGTCCTGCCAGCTCGAGCGTGGCAGGGCGAACATGCGCTTGCGCTCTGCAAACGAAGTTGCCGGGACCGGGTTCGGATCGATGAAGATGTCGCGGTGGTCGAAGGCCGCGACAAGCCGGATCTGCTCCGACAGCAACATGCCGTTGCCGAAAACGTCGCCGGACATGTCACCGACACCGGCGACGGTGAAGGGGGTTGTCTGAATGTCGATGTCGATCTCGCGGAAATGGCGCTTTACGGTTTCCCAGGCACCGCGAGCCGTGATGCCCATTTTCTTGTGGTCGTATCCGGCCGATCCGCCCGAGGCGAAAGCATCGTCGAGCCAGAAGCCGGCAGCCTGTGCAAGGCCGTTGGCCGTATCGGAGAATGTTGCGGTACCCTTGTCGGCGGCAACAACGAAGTAGGGGTCGTCGCCATCAGGCCTCAAGGTGTCAGCAGGCGGCACGATCGCCCCACCGACGATGTTGTCGGTGATCGAGAGGAGTGTGCGGATGTAGGTCTTGTAGGCTTCGGTGCCGGCTGCAAGCCAAGCCTCGCGATTGCCCGGTGGCGGCAGAAGCTTCGGGAAGAAACCACCCTTGGCGCCGACCGGAACGATGACCGCATTCTTGACCTGCTGGGCCTTCACAAGACCGAGCACTTCTGTCCGGTAGTCCTGGGCGCGGTCCGACCAACGCAGACCACCACGAGCGACCTTGCCGAAGCGCAGGTGTACGCCTTCGACCTCGACGCCATAGACGAAGATCTCGCGGAACGGACGCGGTTCCGGCAGCCCGTCCAGGCGATGCGGATCAAACTTGAAGGCGAGCATCGGGCGTTCGCTTTCCAGATAGGCCTTCTGGAAGAAATTGGTGCGTAGCGTAGCTTCGATAGCATTGATGAGGCGGCGCAAAATGCGGTCTTCATCAAGGCTCGGCACCCGGCCGAGTTCGGTTTCGAGGACGCCGCGCAGTTCCTGATCCCGCTTGTTCCTTGCTTTTTCAGGTTGAGCAGGATCGAAGCGGCTCTTGAACAGGGCGACGAGGTCGGCCGCGATCGCCGGGTGCTTTGCGAGCGTCTCGGCGATATATTCCGGGGAGTAGACCGATCCTGCCTGGCGTAGATAGGCAGAATAGGCCCGCAAGACGGAGACCTCGCGTGCAGAGAGACCGGCCTTCAATACCAGTCGATTGAAGCTGTCATTGTCCACCGTACCGGTGAAGGCAGCAACAAACGTGTCCTCGATCGCGCTGGCATGGCTTGCGAGATCGAAAGCGGCGCCGCCGGCAATTTCGAGCTCCATGTCATGCAGCACGACTGTCCCACGATCTGCTCCGGTCGGACTTTTCACATCAATGTCGAATGTGCGTTCGCTGATCACGCTGAAGCCAAGGTTTTCCAAAAGCGGCACGCGGCGGGACAGCGGCAAGTGTTCCGCGGAGTGGAAGATCTTGAGGAAGAGAGTTGGCCCCTTCCCTTCGTCGCCCTGGCGAAATGCGATAGACAAAGGAGCGCCCGCGAGGCAGGCTTCGATATGCTTCAGGTCGGCTACGGCTTCGTCAGCCGTAAAGGCTTCCTGAAACGCCTGGCCGACCTCAAGCTGCGAGCTTCCCGGTCCGGCCAGTGAGGCGAAGCGGTCACTCCAGCGCGCGGTGATCTCGCGGACAGCGTCTTCCAGCGTCGACTGTGAAATCTCCGGCGTCGTGCCGCTGCGGCGGCCGATGATGATGTGGACCCGTGCTACGCCCCCCTCGGGAAAGGCTGGGTAGTAGGCCGAGACATGGCCGTTGTAGACCGTTTTGAAGTAGGTGCCGATGCGTTCGCGGACGGCCGAGTTGTAGTCCTCGCGCGGGACGTAGACGATCAGCGAAACGAAGCGGTCAAAGCGATCAATGCGCGGCAGCACGCGGACGCGTGGCCGCTCGGCGAGGTCATTGATTTGCTCGGCAAACCTCGCCAGAAGTTCTGGTGTGATCTGGAAAAGATCGTCGCGTGGATAGTTTTCCAGCGTGTTCTGCAGCGTGCGCCCGGAATGGCTGCGTGGATCGAAGTCGAAATGGGAGACTACCTTCTCCACCTTTGCCCGCAGAAGCGGGATCTGGTTGACGGAGCGAGTATAGGCAGTCGAAGTGAAGAGGCCGACGATCCGCAGCTCTCCGACAACCTTGCCGTCTGGCCCGAAGCGCTTTACGCCGACATAATCCATATAGGCGCGCCGGTGCACGACGGATTTCACGTTGGCCTTGGTGACGATGAGGAAATCGGGGCCTTGCAGGAAGGTGAGGATTTCAGGCGTCGTTGTCACCTGGTTCTGACCCTGCCGAAGGACAAGCACGTTCGGATCGGAAAGGATGCCGAGGCCACTGCCTTTGTCGCGCTCGACCGTTGCGCTCTCGCCATCGCCCGAATAGTTGTATTCGCGCATGCCAAGGAAAGTGAAATTGTTGTTGCGAAGCCATTCGAGGAAGGCAATCGCCTCGTCGCGCTCAGCCTCCAAACGACCTGGGGACAGCTGGCGCATTTCGGATACCGCAGTTTCCATCAATGCCAGCATCGGTTTCCAGTCCCGCGAGGTGACCTTCACCTGGCGCAACACATGTTCGAGCTTCTGAATGAGGTCGGCTGCCTGCTCTTCCGTCAATGGGGTGAGATGCAGCTGAATGTAGCTAACCTTGATTGCGCCCTCCGGGTCAGCGTCCGGATTGGACAGAGACACTTCCCCCTGCTGTGTCACAGCAAGGATCGGATGGATCGCCATGTAGATGTCACGGTAAAGGCTCGTCACTTCGCCCATGATGCTGTCATAGAGGAATGACTTGTTGTGATCGACGATCGAGACGACGCTAACCGGAATGCCATCGGGCGCTACGCCAGCGAGGGTTTCGATCACGATCCTCGGTGATTGACGATCCCAGGCGGCAAGGTGCGTTGCCGCATGCACGGAGGCCTTGGCCAGCATCTCGGGCGTATAGCGCGCAAGGTCGTCATTGCTCGCCCGGCCGAAAATTGCCGATGGGGCGATAAAGCCCGCACTAAGCGTCTTGGCGTGTTCCGCCGCCGAGCGAAAAAGCTCGACCCGATCACCGGTGCCCGTCATATCCATGCTCGTCTCCTTGATGCGGCTTTTGCACATCTTCATGATAATGTTTTGCTGAAGTGTGTATGGAAACAATCTAGGGCCAAATCCGACGAAAAACGGAGCTGATTGCCCGAAAAAAATGAAAATCTGTCCGATACGGGATGAGAAATCACCGAAAACGGACGCTTTTGGTTCGGAAGGCATGCATGCAAGACAAATCCGGTGGTGCCGTCATCGTCCTATCAAGCCACGTCATGCGGGGTTCTGTCGGCAATCGTGCTGCGGTGTTCGCGCTTGAGACGCTAGGACACCCGGTCTGGGCCGTTCCGACGGTTGTGCTTCCCTGGCATCCCGGCCATGGTCCTTCAACACGGCTGAAGTTCAATGATGATGAGTTCGATCACGCCATTGACGATCTGATTCGATCCCCCTGGCTTGGAGAAGTCAAAGCTATCTTGACGGGTTACTTCGGCTCGGCCGCGCAGCCAGCCAGCGTAGCGCGGCTGATCACTGCCTTGCGGAAGGTCAATCCGGACTTGCTCTATGTTTGCGACCCGGTCATGGGGGATCTTGGTGGCCTCTACGTGCCGCAGCAGACGGCGGAGGCCATCCGCGATCATCTGCTGCCGCTTGCGGATGTCGCGACGCCCAATCGCTATGAACTTCAGTGGCTTTCGGATCGCAGTCTTGCCGATAATCATGCCCTGACCGAGGCCGCACTCACACTCGGTCCAAAACGTGTTCTGGTCACGTCTGCCGTTGCGATGATGGCGAATGGCGTTGGCAATCTTCTGGTGACGGAGCGCCGGTCACTTCTGGCGGAGCACCGTTTGATCGACAATCCCCCCAATGGTCTCGGTGATCTCCTGGCCGCACTTTTCCTGGCGCGACTCTTGTCCGGCGCAGGAGAGGAGAAGGCACTGCAACTGGCGATTTCCAGCGTCTTTGAGATCCTTTCGAGGACCACCCGTCGCGGAGCAGACGAGCTCGCCCTCGAAAGTGACGCATCGAGCCTTGCTACGCCCATGGCGATGGTCCAGATGCGGCAATTGCTCCATCCTTCGCAAAAGCCGCGTCGCACCAGTTGAGGCTCGTGATCCTCAGCTGTTGCCATGTGGCGCCCGGCGCGCTAATCGAAACGCATGAGCACTTTTCCAGAAGCCCTTCTGAACGGCTATCGTGAATTCATGAGTGGTCGTTATGTCGACCAACGCGATCGCTATCGACAATTGGCGGACCAGGGTCAGAAGCCGCATACGCTCGTCGTCGCGTGCTGCGATTCACGTGCCGCACCGGAGATGATCTTTGATTCCGGGCCTGGCGAACTCTTCGTCGTTCGCAACGTGGCAAACATGGTGCCGCCCTACGAGCCCGATGGGCAATATCATTCCACCTCTGCGGCACTTGAATTTGCCGTGCAGGCATTGCGGGTCAAGGATATCATCGTCATGGGGCATGGACGATGCGGTGGCATCAGCGCGGCCCTCGATCCCAATTCAGAACCGCTCTCGCCTGGTGATTTTATCGGGAAGTGGATGAACCTCGTCGCACCAGCGGCAGAGCAGATCCAGGGAAATTCCGAAATGACTGCCGGGGAGCGGCAGACTGCCCTTGAGCGCATCTCCATTCGCAATTCCATCGCCAATCTCAGGACTTTCCCTTGCGTGAAGATCCTGGAGGAGCGCCAGAAGCTGAAGATTCACGGGGCATGGTTCGACATCAGCAATGGCGAACTGTGGCTCATGGATCCGAAAACCCAGGATTTTTCGCGGATCGAACACGCGATCTGAGCCGTTTGAATTTTTGAAGCGCATATGAAAACGGCGGCCAGAGAGCCGCCGTTTTCATGTTGTGTCGAGACCGTGTTATTCGCCGTCGATGCGTGCGCCGATGTAGGCGATAGCCTGCTGGTAGACGGTTGCAGCATTCCAGCCCTGGATCGCGGCGAAGTTCGGCTCGCCTTCCTGGTAGCCAGCGCCGGGCTGCCAACCATGACCACGCAGGAAGTTCGCGGTCGAGGCCAATGCATCCGAGCGCGAGCGCACCATGTCGATATGGCCGTCGCCGTCGCCATCGGCGCCGAAGCGAACGACGTTGCGTGGCAGGAACTGGGTCTGACCGATCTCACCATGCGCAGCGCCCTTGGCGTTGACGTCGAGATTGCCGGCTTCAACCAGTTCCAGTGCTGCGTAGAGCTGGTCAGTGAAGAATTCGCTGCGGCGGCAGTCGAAGGCGAGGGTCGCTACGGCCGAAAGCGTGTGTTCCTTGCCAAGGAAGGAGCCAAAGCCGGTTTCCATACCCCAGATCGCAATCAGCGGACCGGCCGGAACCCCGTAGCGCTGCTCCAGCTTGGCAAACAACGCGGCATTGTTCTTCTTCATGGTCTTGCCACGGGTGATGATGGTCTGGCCGCCGCGCTTCTGCATGAACTGGTCGAACGAGAGCTTGAAGCTTTTCTGTCCCCGGTCGGCGCTGATTGTGCTTCGGCTGTAGTTCACTGCCGCAAAGGCGCGATCGAGTGTACGCGCATTGATGCCGGAACCGGTCGCTTGCTGCTTAAAGGCTTCCTTCCATTCCTCAAACCCCGCTGACGTATTGCTGCATGCTGCGGCTTCTGCCGAACCGATCGTGGAAAAGAGGGCGGTCGCTGAAATCACAGCTGCCGACAAGAGATGTGTCAGTCGCATTCAAGCCTCGTCAAAATGTTAGGATTTGCTGCACCATGACAGCGATTTCGCATCATGTCATCCGCGAAGAAATGGGCTTTTCAAGGGACTGGTGTCACATTGCATCACTTTTGTATGACAATCAGCCTCTCGGAGCTTCAAGAGCGCCCGTCCGCCAGAGGGCGGGCGGGCGCGCTTGGTTGTCTCAAGCAGCAGCGGCGCGGGGCTTGATCAGGCCGCGATTGACCAGAAGCTCAGCGATCTGAACTGCATTCAGTGCTGCACCCTTGCGAAGGTTGTCCGAAACGATCCACATGTTGAGACCGTTCTCCACGGTCGCATCTTCACGGATGCGCGAGATGAAGGTTGCATCTTCGCCAGCGCATTCCACCGGCGTGATGTATCCGCCGTTCTCGTGCTTGTCGATGACGAGGCAACCAGGGGCATCGCGCAGGATGTCGCGTGCCTGGTCTGCGGTGATCTCGTTCTCGAATTCAATGTTGACGGATTCGGAATGGCCGATGAAGACGGGGACACGCACCGCAGTGCAGGTGACCTTGATCTTGGGGTCGAGCATCTTCTTTGTCTCGGCCAGGACCTTCCACTCTTCCTTGGTGTAGCCATCTTCCATGAAGCTATCGATATGCGGGATCACGTTGAAGGCGATGCGCTTGGTGAACTTCTTCGTCTCGACCGGATCTGCCACGAAGACGGCGCGGGTCTGGGTGAAGAGTTCGTCCATGCCTTCCTTGCCGGCGCCCGAGACGGACTGGTAGGTCGAAACGACGACGCGCTTGATCTTGGCAAAATCATGCAGCGGCTTGAGGGCGACGACGAGCTGGGCTGTCGAGCAATTCGGATTGGCAATGATGTTGCGCTTCTTGAAGTCGGCAACGGCATCGGGGTTCACTTCCGGAACAACCAGCGGAACGTCAGCGTCGTAGCGCCAGGCCGACGAGTTGTCGATGACGACGCAACCCTGTGCGCCGATCTTCGGCGACCACTTCTGTGAAATCGTGCCGCCGGCAGACATCAGGCAAATGTCGGTGTCGGAGAAATCGTAGTTCTCCAGATTCTGGACCTTCAGAACCTTGTCGCCGAAGGATACTTCCGTTCCCTGCGACCGGGCTGATGCCAGGGCGATAACCTCAGACGCCGGGAAGCCGCGCTCCGAGAGGATGTTCAGCATTTCGCGACCGACATTGCCGGTGGCGCCTGCGACTGCAATCTTGAAACCCATGTCTATGCTCTCTTTCTGTCTCTCCGCGGATGGTGAGGAGGAAGATTGCGACAGGGTGCAACCTACCTGGTCCCCGGCCGTGCCGGGGAGAGAGCGGTGGCCGAAGACGTCAGACGGTTTTCGTCGTCGTTTTGGCCTTGGTCGTGGATGCAAGAGAATGGCATGCGCCGCCGGCAGCGCGACGCTGCAGGTCAAGGTAGACCGCAATGGGATGCCCGAGAGCGTGCATGGTCCGAAATCCTCTTCACGGCGAGGCATTACAAGGTTTTTGCACCGAGTCAAGCCGCTGGCGGGGTCTCGGAGGTGAAAACACGATTGGTGGTGCAAGCCACTTGCTTAGCCTGTCCCCATGACATTTGCCGGACTTGCCCCTGCTTCGGTCACATGGAACAAGAAGTCATTTCTCATCGGAGCATTTCATGGTCGCGGCCATCAGGAATTTGACAGCAGAGGATATGCCCTCTGTTACAGCCATTTACTCGCAAGCTGTACTCGAAGGTACGGCAAGCTACGAACTCGTGCCGCCCGGGGTGGACGAAATGACGGCCCGTTTCGCGGCGATCACCGGAAAAGGTTATCCCTATCTCGCAGCTTTGGATGGGGACAACAATCTGCTGGGTTACGCCTACGCTTCCGCATTTCGCACGAGACCCGCCTATCGCTGGCTCGTCGAGGACTCGATTTATGTCGCAGAGCAGGCGCGAGGCCTCGGTGTCGGTAAGGCACTTCTCCAGGCGCTCGTCCAACGATGCGAGGGATTGGGCTTCCGTCAGATGGTCGGTGTGGTCGGAGGTGCGAGCGATGCTTCAGTGGCGGTCCACCGGTCCTGCGGTTTCACCCTCGCCGGTCGGCTCGATGGTACGGGCTTCAAACATGGTCTCTGGCTGGATACAATTTTCATGCAGAGACCGCTCGGCGAAGGTAACACTACCAAGCCTGATCTGACGGTCTATCCGGGAACGCTTGGCTAATGGTTAGTCCAGTGCCTTGAGGCCTTTGTCAAACACCTTCAGGACCTGCTTCAGCTCATGGCCACGCTTGAGGATCCGGCCGTCGGTTGCAATGACCGCGAAGGCACCCTGCTTCGCAGCGAGCTTTGGGTTCTTCTCAATCCGATAGAGCGGATACTCGCCTGCCCGCTTGAACACGGAAAAGACCGCCTTGTCCTTCAGGTGGTCGATCGCATAGTCACGCCATTCGCCGTCACCAACCATGCGTCCATAGATCCAGAGGATGGCGTCCAGCTCCCTGCGGTGAAATGTAACGGGAAGCGGATCTGCCGCCTGGCGGTAAATGCCCAGATCCACGACACTCGCAGCGGCCTTGTCGATGCCGTCGCTTTCGTGGCGCTGTCCTTCAGGCAGCTCTGTCATCAATGCTCCTCGAGCTCTTTTTCATGACGGATGAATGACAGTGTGCCTGAGGCTTCCCAAAAAGCAAGTCGAGGTGCGGGTTTCGTGGCAGCGCGCCCATGGCCTATCCGCGCCCTCGCTCTTCAAAGGCGGCGAGCAGAAGATCGCGCAGTCGTGCGGCAATAGGCGACAGGCGTTTACCGTGGACGGTGATCAGGTGATAGGGCGCAACGACAATGGAAGTCTCAACCTTCAGCGTGCACAGATCACCGACCGGCGTCTGACGACAGAGAAGGTCCGAAACCTCGCGCGACATCGGCGCGATTGCGTTCGAAGAAGCCAGCATTGCGATCATGACCAGCAACGACGTTGTATTGACGATGTTTCTGGGAAGGGCGGAACCTTCTTCGATAAAATTTGCTTCGACAGCCTGCCTGAGCGGCGTACCGGGTTCCTGCATCACCCATGGGAAATGGGCCATATCGGACAAGCTCAACCGGTCCATGTTGACCAGTGGATGAGTGCGATGGACGACAATCTCCATCTCCTCCATCGCAGCACCCTCGACGTTGAACTGGCGTGCATCGATACCGGGAGGTACGCGCCCCAGAACAAAATCATAATGCCCGGACAGGAGATCGCGGATCAGTTCGCCACTGGCCGCAACGTCCAAATGGATATCGACAGCAGTGGAGTCGGCCTTCAAGACTTTAATCGCCGGCACAACATAGCCGACCGCACCGCCGGTCACGGCACCAACCCGCACCTTTCCAGTAAAACCCCGGCGGATGGCCTCGATTTCCCGGGCTGCTTCGCGCATTTCTTCGAGAACGTTCTGAGCGCGCCGCGCCAGTGCGCCACCAACAACGGTCGGTTCCATTCCCTTCGGCGTGCGAATGAAGATTGGGGAGCCCACATAGCGTTCGATTTCGCCCAGCATTCTGGAGGCCGCAGGTTGCGTCAGCGCCATTGCCTGGGCTGCGAGACTCAGCTGACCGAGTTCCGCAATGGACGCGATCAGGCCGAAATGTTTTGGTTGCAAACGATTTATCTGAGCTTCTGCCATAAATAATATATCAACTACGGTATGCAGAAAGTCAAAATAATCATTTGATCGGTATATCGAGCACGATAAGACTCGGCATGGAGCTGGGGGCTGCCGTGTCGGCCTTTCGTTCTTTGTTTCAGCGGTCGTCAGGAGGAGCTTGGCGCCGCACGGTATGACCAGGGAGGTTACCATGAAGAAACTTGGCGCCCTGATTGCGTCGTTCGCAATCGGCATCGCATCATTCGCACCTATGGCCTTTGCACAGGACAAGGGTGTGGTCGGCATCTCGATGCCCACAAAGACGTCGACTCGCTGGATCTCCGATGGCGAGACCATGGAAAAGCTGTTCAAGGAAGCCGGCTATACACCGGACCTGCAGTTTGCTGACGACGATATCCCGAACCAGCTGGCCCAGATCGAAAACATGGTCACCAAGGGTGCCAAGGTTCTCGTGATTGGCGCCATCGACGGCACGACCCTCTCCGACATCCTGCAGAAGGCTGCAGACGCCGGCGTCAAGGTCATCGCCTATGACCGCCTGATCCGTGACTCGGGCAATGTCGACTACTACGCCACCTTCGACAACTTCCAGGTCGGTGTTCTTCAGGCGACCAGCCTTGTGAACGGCCTCAAGGCCAAGTTCCCGGATACCAAGCCATGGAACGTCGAACTCTTCGGCGGTTCGCCGGACGACAACAACGCCTTCTTCTTCTACGATGGCGCGATGTCTGTTCTGCAGCCGATGATCGACAGTGGCGAAATCGTCGTGAAGTCCGGTCAGATGGGTATGGACCAGGTTGGTACCCTGCGTTGGGACGGCACTGTCGCCCAGGCACGCATGGAAAACCTGCTTTCCTCGACCTACACCGAAGACAAGCTGCATGGCGCGCTTTCCCCGTATGACGGCCTGTCGATCGGCATCCTGTCGGCTCTGAAGGGCGTTGGCTACGGTTCTGGCGACATGGCAATGCCTGTCGTCACCGGTCAGGACGCCGAGCTTCCGTCGGTCAAGTCGATCCTCGCAGACGAGCAGTCTTCGACGGTCTTCAAGGACACCCGCGAACTGGCTAAGGTCACTGTTGCCATGGTCGACGCGATCATGGGTGGCAAGACCCCCGAAGTGAACGACGAGAAAACCTACAACAACGGTGTGAAGGTCGTTCCGTCTTACCTGCTCAAGCCAGTTGCCGTCGACAAGTCCAACGCAAAGGACATTCTGGTCGGCGCCGGCTACTACACAGCCGAGCAGATCGACAACTGATCCTCAGCAACGCAATCGGGTCCGCGATTTATCGCGGACCCATTTCCTATACGCATTGAGGGAGCTTGCGCCCCGGCTCGACCTGGTGGTCGCTGGATGGGCGCTGGAATTCTGCACATGGACAACATCATTCTCGAGATGCGCGGCATCACGAAGACATTCCCGGGTGTGAAGGCGCTCGACAATGTCAGCTTCAAGGTGCGCGAGGGTGAAATCCACGCACTCGTCGGCGAAAACGGAGCCGGCAAGTCGACGCTGATGAAGGTATTGAGCGGTGTCTATCCCGCCGGCACCTACAGCGGCGACATCGTCTATGACGGTGAAGCCCGTCGCTTCAGCACGATTTCTGATAGTGAAGAGCTTGGCATCATCATCATCCATCAAGAGCTTGCGCTGGTCCCGCTTCTGTCGATCGCCGAAAACATTTTCCTTGGCAATGAGATTGCCGACAAGGGCGTTATCCACTGGCCCCAGACCTTTGCGCGGACGAAAGAGCTGCTGGCAAAGGTGGGCTTGAAGGACTCGCCCTCGACCCGCATCACAGACATCGGCGTCGGCAAGCAACAGCTCGTCGAAATCGCCAAGGCGCTGTCCAAGAAGGTGCGTCTCCTGATCCTTGATGAGCCGACCGCGTCGCTTAATGAAACGGATTCCGATGCGCTGCTCACCCTGCTGATGGAATTCCGCAAGCAGGGCATGACCTCGATCATCATTTCCCACAAGCTGAACGAAATCCGCAAGGTTGCTGACCAGATCACCATCCTGCGCGATGGCGGCACGGTGGAAACGCTGGACTGTCATACGCAGGACATCAGCGAAGACCGGATCATCAAGGGCATGGTCGGTCGCGACATGGAAGACCGTTATCCGAAGCGCGAGCCGAAAATCGGTGACGTGCTTCTGGACGTGAAGAACTGGAACGTCTTTCACCAGAACCATCGCGACCGCCAGTTCCTGCATGACATCTCGTTCAATGTGCGCGCAGGTGAAGTTGTCGGTATCGCTGGCCTCATGGGCGCTGGGCGTACCGAAACGGCGATGAGTATTTTCGGTAAGTCCTGGGGACATAAGATCACCGGTGATGTCAGCATGCATGGCAAGCCGGTCGACGTCTCGACGATCCCGAAGGCCATCGACGCCGGACTTGCCTATGTAACTGAAGACCGCAAACATCTCGGTCTGGTTTTGCAGAACAACATCAAGGAAAATACCACCCTGTCCAATCTCGGTGGTGTGTCCAAGAGCGGAATCATCGACGATCGCAAGGAAGCCAAGGTGGCCTCCGACTATCGTCAGATGCTCCGCATCCGTTCGCACTCGATCTATCAGGAAACAGTCAACCTTTCGGGCGGTAACCAGCAGAAGGTGGTGCTGTCGAAGTGGTTGTTCACCAATCCTGAAGTGCTCATCCTCGACGAACCGACACGCGGCATCGACGTGGGCGCTAAGTTTGAAATTTACACCATCATCAACCAGCTTGCCGCCGAAGGTAAGGGCATCCTGATGATCTCATCGGAAATGCCCGAACTGCTCGGCACCTGCGATCGCATCTACGTCATGAACGAAGGACGCATTGTCGCGGAACTGTCTAAGGAAGAAGCAAGCCAAGAGTCCATCATGCGTGCCATCATGCGCTCTGGGGAGAAACACTAATGGCCATCGACACAAGAACCGAAACCCCCAAGGTCTCCGTGGGCGAGTACCTCCGCAAGAATATCCGTGAATACGGGCTTCTGCTTGCTCTCGTCGTTATCATGGTTCTGTTCCAGGTTCTGACTGGCGGCGTTCTGTTCCGTCCGGTCAACATCACCAATCTGGTGCTGCAGAACTCCTTCATCGTCATCATGGCGCTCGGCATGTTGCTGATCATCGTGGCCGGGCATATCGATCTTTCGGTCGGCTCGATCGTCGCCTTTATCGGCGGCATCGCGGCGATCATGCTCGTCAAATGGGGCTGGCATTTTTCGCTGGTTGTTCCGCTGTGTCTCGTGCTCGGCGGACTTATGGGTGCAGCCCAGGGATATTGGGTTGCCTATCAGAAGATCCCGTCCTTCATCGTGACGCTGGCCGGCATGCTTGTTTTCCGCGGCATGACCTATGTCGTGCTTGAGGGGCGCCCGATCGGTCCGTTCCCGAAGGAATTCACGCTGCTGTCGACTGGTTTCATCCCGGATTTCTTGTCCTTCACCGATCCTGCGACCAGCCTGATCAAGAACTATGTTGCTCTGATCGGCATCATCGTCTTGGTCGCACTCGCGATCTATTCGGGCATGAAGAACCGCCGCCTGAACGATGAGCATGGCACGGAGAATGAGCCCTTCGTCTTCTTCGTCCTGCAGATGGGTATCATCAGCGCCGTCGCCATCTTCCTCGGCTACCAGCTGGCCACCTATCGCGGACTGCCGAACGTTCTGGTGGTGATGGGTGTGCTGATCGCGCTTTATGCTTTCGTTACGACCCGCACGACAATCGGTCGTCGCATCTATGCGCTCGGCGGCAACGAGAAGGCCGCAAAGCTTTCCGGCATCAACACCGAAAAGCTGATCTTCCTGACCTTCGTCAATATGGGTGTTCTCGCAGCCCTTGCCGGCATGATCATCGCAGCACGTCTGAACTCGGCTACGCCGAAGGCGGGTGTTGGCTTCGAACTCGACGTCATCGCGGCCTGCTTCATCGGCGGTGCTTCGGCTTCGGGCGGCGTTGGCAAGATCACCGGTGCAGTCATTGGCGCCTTCATCATGGGCGTCATGAACAATGGCATGTCGATCATGGGTATCGGCATCGACTATCAGCAGCTGATCAAGGGCCTTGTGCTTCTGGCTGCTGTCTTCTTCGACGTTTACAACAAGAACAAAGCAGTCTGAGGATAGGCTATGTTTCTCTCGCAATTGAAGTCTGGCGGCATTATCTGCCGCCAGGGCGAGGCCGCGCGCCTTGTCCCAGGGTTTAACTCCACATACGATCTCGCCAAGGCAGCTATTGCCGCCAAGGCATCCGTCGCCGCCATCATCGAAAAGCAGGGGCAGGGCGAAAGCGTCGATCTTCTGGCACTTTTCGATGCCGGCAAACTCGACTGCCCCATCCGCCATCCCGATCCGGCCCATATGTACCTGACCGGTACGGGCCTGACGCATACGGGATCAGCATCCGCACGCGACAGCATGCATGCCGATACGGCCGGTATGAGCGATTCCATGAAGATGTTCCGCATGGGCATCGAAGGCGGCAAGCCGAAGCCGGGCGAACTCGGCGTGCAGCCGGAATGGTTTTACAAGGGCAATGGCGTCAACGCGATCGCGCCAGGTGAAGACCTCGTCTCGCCGTCCTTCGCGCTTGACGGCGGTGAAGAGCCGGAGATGGCTGGCTACTACATCATCGGTGAAGACGGCACGGCGCACCGCCTCGGCTTCTCGGTCGCCAACGAATTCTCCGACCACGTGACCGAAAAGATCAACTATCTCTATCTGGCGCATTCGAAGCTGCGTCCGGCCTCCTTCGGCCCGGAAATCCTGGTTGGTCCGCTTCCGGATCATGTCGAAGGCGTTTCGCGCATTCTCCGCGATGGCAAGACGGCCTGGGAAAAGGCCTTTGTCTCCGGCGAAGCGAACATGTCCCACACGATCGCCAATCTTGAATACCACCATTTCAAATATGCGCTGTTCTGCCAGCCAGGCGACCTCCATGTGCACATGTATGGCACAGCGACGCTTTCCGTCGCGGACGGATTCGTCACGCAGGAAGGCGATGTCTTCGAGATCCAATCGCCGCAATTCGGTCTCCCGCTGCGCAACCGGCTCGCCCGTGCCGCAGCAGAACCCGTAACGGTCAAGATGCTCTGAGCGGATCGGTCTCCGACCCGCCCATCCCAACAGAGACAGGACGAATAGCCATGAGCAAGTTCAAACCGGCCGAATGGCCGCGCCAATTGAGATCGCAGCACTGGTATGGCGGTACCTCCCGCGACACCATTTACCACCGCGGCTGGATGAAGAACCAGGGCCACCCGCACGACCTGTTCGATGGTCGTCCGGTTATCGGTATCCTGAACACCTGGTCCGACCTCACGCCCTGCAACGGTCACCTGCGCGAACTTGCTGAAAAGGTGAAGGCAGGCGTTTGGGAAGCCGGCGGTTTCCCCGTTGAAATCCCGGTCTTCTCGGCGTCGGAGAACACCTTCCGCCCGACCGCGATGATGTACCGCAACCTCGCGGCCCTTGCCGTGGAAGAAGCGATGCGCGGTCAGCCCATCGATGGCGCCGTTCTGCTCGTCGGTTGCGACAAGACCACGCCGTCCCTGGTCATGGCTGCCGCCTCGACCGACCTGCCGTCCATCGTCGTCACCGGCGGTCCGATGCTCAACGGTTATTTCCGCGGTGAGCGCGTCGGTTCCGGCACGCATCTGTGGAAGTTCTCCGAAGCCGTAAAGGCCGGTGAGATGACGCAGGAAGAGTTCGTTGAAGCGGAAGCCTCGATGTCGCGCTCCAGCGGCACCTGCAACACCATGGGCACCGCGTCCACCATGGCTTCCATGGTTGAAGCCCTCGGTATGGCGCTCTCCGGCAATGCCGCGATCCCGGCCGTCGACAGCCGCCGCAAGGTGATGGCGCAGCTTTCGGGCCGTCGCATCGTGCAGATGGTCAAGGACGACCTGAAGCCTTCCGACATCATGACCAAGGAAGCCTTCGAAAACGCCATTCGCGTCAATGGCGCCATCGGCGGCTCGACCAATGCCGTCGTTCACCTGCTCGCCATGGCCGGCCGTGTTGGGATCGACCTGACACTCGATGACTGGGATCGCCTCGGTCGTGACATCCCGACCATCGTCAACTTGATGCCATCGGGCAAGTATCTGATGGAAGAGTTCTTCTATGCCGGCGGTCTCCCCGTCGTCATCAAGCGCCTTGGTGAAGCCGGCAAGCTGCATAAGGACGCGCTGACCGTTTCGGGCGAAAGCATCTGGGACGAGGTCAAGGACGTTCGCAACTGGAACGAAGACGTCATCCTGCCGGTTGAAAAGGCACTGACCCAGCAGGGCGGTATCGTCGTTCTGCGTGGCAATCTCGCGCCGAAGGGCTGTGTATTGAAGCCGTCGGCCGCCTCGGCCCATTTGATGAAGCATCGCGGTCGCGCCGTGGTTTTCGAAGACATCGACGACTACAAGGCAAAGATCAACGATGAGGCGCTCGATATCGATGAGACCTGCGTCATGGTTCTGAAAAACTGTGGTCCACGCGGTTATCCGGGTATGGCTGAAGTCGGCAATATGGGCCTGCCGCCCAAGGTGCTGCGCAAGGGCATCACCGACATGGTCCGCATTTCCGACGCCCGCATGTCGGGTACGGCTTACGGCACCGTGCTTCTGCACACCTCGCCGGAAGCTGCCCGTGGCGGTCCGCTTGCCATCGTCCAGAACGGTGACTTTATCGAACTCGACGTTGATTCACGCCGTATCCATCTCGATATTTCGGAAGAAGAGATGCAGCGCCGCCTCGCCGCCTGGCGTCCTTCGGTCGAGCCGCCAGCAAGCGGTTATGCCAAACTCTTCCACGATCATGTCGAAGGTGCCGATACCGGTGCTGACTTCGACTTCCTGAAGGGTTGCCGCGGTTCGCCGGTCGGCAAGGACGCACACTGAGGATCCGCACGATGGCAGATCGTATTCCGCTCGCACTCGTCGGCATCGGCAAGATTGCCCGCGACCAGCACATCCCGTCCATCGAAGGCGGTAACGACTTTGTCGTTGCCGTCAGCGTCAGCCGTCATGGCAAGGTCGAGGGTGCGGAGCACCACACGGATTTTGATGCATTCCTGGCCGCGCGCCCGGATATCAAGGTCGTGTCGCTCTGCACGCCGCCCGAAGTGCGCTTCAACATGGCAAAGGCGGCTATTGCCGCCGGTCGTCATGTGCTGATGGAAAAGCCCCCGGCGACAACGCTCGGCGAAGCTGAAGCCTTGACCAAGCTTGCGGAAGACGCTGGCGTCACTTTGTTTGCTACCTGGCATTCGCGCTTTGCGCTCGGCGTCGAGCCGGCGCGCCAATGGCTCTCCGACAAGGTTATCCAGTCGATCTCGATCGTCTGGAAGGAAGACGTGCGCCGCTGGCATCCCGGTCAAGCCTGGATCTGGGAGCCGGGCGGCTTCGGCGTCTTCGACCCCGGCATCAATGCGCTCTCCATTCTGACCGAGATTGTTCCTGGCCATATCATGGTCGAAAAATCCGTCATCGAATTCCCCGAGAACAAGAAGCAGCCCATCGCTGCATCGCTTGTGATGCGCACCGTCGAAGGCGCGCCTGTTACGGCTGAGTTCGACTGGCGCCAGGAAGGTCCGCAGACCTGGGACATCACTGTTCAGACAAATGCCGGCGAGCTGCGCCTTTCAAAGGGCGGTTCGGAACTCTATATCGGGGGTGAGGAGCAGGCATCCGGCCCGGATCGCGAATATGCCGCGATCTACGAACGCTTCGCCAAGCTCATCCACGCTCGCCAGAGCGACACGGACTATCAGCCTTTGCGCATCGTGGCGGATTCGTTCCTCTGCGGCGAGCGCAAGGTTGTCGCTCCCTTTGAAGATTAAGAAATTAAGGAGGCCCACTCCATGGCTTATACACCGACTGGAAAACACCTGATTGCCGGCAATTGGATTGCGACCACTGAAACCTTTGCCTCGTCGCCGGCCACTGGCCCTTCGCATACCTTCTCGAAGGGCACGCCAGCCCTGGTTGATCAAGCCGTAAAGGCCGCCGAAGAAGCTTTTGAGACTTATGGCTATTCGACACGCGAAGAGCGTGCCGCCTTCCTTGATGCGATCGCTGAGGAAATCGACGCGCGTGGTGATGCCATCACCGAGATCGGCTCCCAGGAAACCGGTCTGCCGGAAGCCCGCCTGATCGGTGAGCGTGGCCGCACCGTAGGTCAGCTGCGTCTGTTTGCTGCACACATCCGCAAGGGTGATTACCTCGACCGACGTCATGATGAAGCCCTGCCGGATCGCAAGCCGCTTCCGCGTCCGGACCTCAAGATGGTTCAGCGTCCGATTGGACCGGTTGCCGTTTTTGGTGCCTCAAACTTCCCGCTCGCCTTCTCGACGGCCGGTGGCGATACGGCAGCAGCGCTGGCTGCCGGCTGCCCGGTTGTTGTCAAGGCGCATGACGCCCATCCTGGTACCGGCGAAATTGTCGCCTCCGCCATCGATGCCGCGATCAAGCGCTGCGGCATTCACCCCGGCGTATTCTCGCTCGTTCACGGCGGTAGCCGAGACGTCGGTGGTGCGCTGGTGCAGCATCCTCTGATCAAGGCTGTTGGCTTTACCGGATCGCTCGGTGGTGGTCGTGCCCTGTTCGACATGTGCGCCCAGCGTCCCGAGCCAATCCCGTTCTTCGGCGAACTCGGTTCGGTCAATCCGATGTTCATGCTGCCCGCAGCCGTTGCCGCCCGTGGCGAAGCCATCGCCAAGGGCTGGGTCGGTTCGCTTACCATGGGCGCCGGCCAGTTCTGCACCAATCCAGGCATCGTCGTTCTCCTCAAGGGTGCTGATGCCGACAAGTTCGTCGAAACGGCGACCGAGGCACTGTCCGGCATTGGTCCGCAGACCATGCTGACGGACGGCATTGCCAAGGCTTACCGCGATGGCGCGACCCGGATTGCTGGCACTGAAGGTGTTCGTTCGGTCCTGACCTCGACCTGTGACCTGCGCAATGCAACGCCGTATCTCTTCCAGACCACCGCGAAGGACTGGCTCGACAATCACGTGCTCGGCGAGGAAGTCTTCGGACCGCTTGGCCTCATCGTCATCGCTGACAGCGAAGACGAAATGGTCTCGATGGCCCGCAGCCTGCAGGGTCAGCTGACGGTCTCCTTGCATGTCGACGCTGGCGACGAAGCAATGGGCAAGCGCCTGATGCCGATCCTGGAGCGCAAGGCTGGCCGCGTGCTGGCCAATAGCTTCCCGACCGGGGTTGAGGTGGCCGATTCGATGGTTCACGGCGGTCCTTATCCGGCGTCCACCAATTTTGGTGCGACTTCCGTTGGTACCCTGTCGATCCGTCGCTTCCTGCGGCCTGTCTGCTTCCAGGATATTCCGGCGGCCCTGCTGCCGGTTGATCTCGCCTAAGGAGAGTGCAGTGACCGGACAGCCGTTCGCCGCTCTGGTTGATTGGGGCACAAGCAATCTGCGCATCTGGCTCGTTGATAGCCAGGGTGAGATCATTGGTGAGCGGCAGTCCGCCGAAGGCATGGGCAGCCTCGACAAGGCTGCCTATCCTGCCGTGCTTGAGGGCCATCTATCGGCCCTCGGTGCCTCACCTGACCTTCCTGTCGTGGTCGCCGGTATGGCCGGCGCCCGCACGGGTTGGAAAGAAGCGCCTTACGTCGAAACGCCGGCGCCGCTTATCGGGCTTTTCCAGCATGCGGTCCGCCCCGAAGGTGTCAGCCGCACTGTCTTTATTCTGCCGGGTGTCTGCCAGCGCGAAGGCGGCGCCTTCGACGTGATGCGCGGGGAAGAAACCCAGCTCGCAGGTGCCCTGGAGCAGGGGCTCGATAACGCCCTCTTTTGCTTGCCCGGTACGCATTCGAAGTGGGCTCTGGTCGAAGGGGGGCTTGTCCGCCGCTTTTCAACCGTGATGACCGGTGAGCTCTTCAACCTTATAAGCCGGCAATCGATCCTTCGCCTCTCCGTTCCGGAAGATGGCGATGCGGAAGCGGATGTCGAGATTTTTGATGCCGCAGTGGAA
Organism: Rhizobium sp. G187; assembly: GCF_051549525.1. Taxonomy (NCBI): domain Bacteria; kingdom Pseudomonadati; phylum Pseudomonadota; class Alphaproteobacteria; order Hyphomicrobiales; family Rhizobiaceae; genus Rhizobium; species Rhizobium sp. G187. The sequence continues at coordinate 451,328 of NZ_JBPUGM010000004.1, read as the reverse complement.
CAAGCGCTCGAACCCGGCTTTGCCCTGACATCGACGCTCTTCTCCATCCGTGCCGAAAGCCTTTTGACATCAGAGACGAAAACCAACCCTGCTGCTCGGCTTTCAGGCATGCTGATCGGTGCCGAAATTGCCGCAATCCGCCAGGATCTTCTGCGTCATGGCAAAGCCTATCTGATCGGTACCGGCAAACTGACCCGTCTCTATGCCCGCGCCATCCAAAAGGCGGGCGGCGAGGCGATCATGCTCGACGGCGGTCTGCTTGTGCGCCGCGGTCTTCTGGCCTCAGCCATCTCCCTGTTTGACCACGAATTCAAGGACTGAACGTATGACCGCATCCGTCGCCTGGCCGGCTCTTCGCCGCAATCTCGTCGCCATCCTGCGCGGCATCAAGCCGGAGGAAATCGAGGCGGCGGTCGATGCCTTGGTGGAGGCCGGTTTCGAGGCAATCGAGGTGCCGCTCAATTCGCCGGATCCGTTCGTTTCCATCGAGAAGGCCCGCAAGCTCGCGCCCGCCAATGTCCTGATCGGTGCCGGTACGGTTCTGGAGGTGTCTCAGGTCGACCGCCTTCACGACGCCGGCGGCAACCTCCTTGTAACGCCGAATGTCGAGCCCGACGTGATCCGTCGCGCCGTGTCGCACGGCATGGTGACCATGCCGGGTGTGTTTACGCCGACAGAGGCGCTGCTGGCGGCCAAGTCAGGTGCGGCTGCGCTGAAGTTCTTCCCTGCAAGCGTGCTTGGTCCTTCGGGCATTTCTGCGATCAAGGCCATTCTTCCGCCAAATTTGCCGATCGGCGCCGTCGGCGGTGTCTCGGATGCCAATTTTGCCGACTACTGGAAGGTCGGCGTACGTGCATTCGGTCTGGGCTCAAACCTCTACAAGCCAGGTGACGATGCCGCGACGATCGGCAACCGCGCGGTAAAATCCGTAGCGGCATACGATTCCCTCCTCGCTTGAAGTCATTCCGGCATTGAGGTGCGCTCCCCGCCAATGCGGGTGGTGCGCCTCAAACATGAAATTTGTCCAAGAACAATCCAATCGCAGCAGGATTCGGCAAGCAGTCTCTCAATACTTGAGATAACCAGTCACGTTATCTCGGGATCAGAGACGGTCATTCAAGGCCGTATGGGGACTGCGCATGAACGAATTCACACGTCATCGATCTTTAAAGCGGATTTTGCTTGCAGGCGCCGCGCTGACGCTCGTATCGGCGCCCGCGCTCGGGCAAAGCCAAGACACGAGTACGGAACTGCAGACGATTGTGGTCGAGGGACACGGCAACAATGGCACAGGGCCGGTCGAAGGCTATGTGGCTGGTGAGAGCACGACAGGTTCAAAGACGGGCACGCCGATCACCGAAATTCCGCAATCAGTCAATGTCGTTGGCCGGGAGGAGATCGAGGATCGGGGCGTAACCAACAAGGTCGACGAAATCCTGCGTTATACGCCGGGCGTGATGGCCCAACCCTTCGGTGCGGATGGCGATACCGACTGGATCTATATCCGCGGATTTGACGCGACACAGACAGGCGTGTTCCTCGATGGCCTCAACCTCTGGAGCTATGGCTTCGGCGGCTTCCAGGTCGATCCCTTCTTTCTGGAGCGTGTCGAGGTTCTGAAGGGGCCAGCATCGGTCCTCTATGGCGGCGCCAATCCGGGCGGCATCGTCAATCTCGTTGGCAAGCGTCCGCTCGATGAAAACCGGATCTATACCGAAACGGGCATCAACAACCACGGGACCGCCTTCTTCAATTTTGACGTCAACCACGTCTTTGAGCAACAAGGCGTATCCTCGCGTCTCATCGGCAAGATCGACGGCGGCGATACGGCGGCGGGCGACGAGTTCCGTGGTGTCGTCGCTCCGGAGGTGACCTGGAGCCCTGACGATGCGACGAAGCTTAATGTGTATGGCTACTACTCCAATCTGGATCAGCAGACTGGCACCAACGGCTTCTTCCCCTATGTAGGCACGGTGGTCGATGCGCCTTTCGGCAAGATTGATCCGGACGCTGACTATGGCGAACCGTCAACGGACTTCAGCAAGATCCGTCAGACCATGCTCGGTTACGAATTCGAGCATGAATTCGAAAATGGGGTGACCTTTGCGCAGAATGCGCGTTACGGTCATGTCAACCGGCATGAGAACAGCCCCTATTCCTACGGATATTTCGATCCGGCGACGAATACGGGGTACCTGCAGGAACCCGGAACAATCCCCATGCTCCAGCGCATCGGCTTCGAAGGACTTACCGAGGTCGACAGCTTCTCGCTCGACAACCGGCTATCTGGGGAACTGACGACAGGACCGGTCGAGCACTCGATTGTGGCGGGCCTGGACTACAAGCACTATCAGCTCGATCATGTCCAGAAATGGCCATCTTGGCCCGCGTCGGCGACGCCTATCAGCGTTACCGATCCGGTCTATGGTACGATCCAGCCATCCAACGACGTCCAGATCGATGAAGTGCTGACGCAGCGTCAGGTAGGGCTTTACGCACAGGACCAGCTCAAATTCGGCTCAGGCTTTGTGATGACGCTCAATGGGCGAGCGGACTGGCTTCATACGGATCTCGATGACCAGCTCGGCACCGACAGCTATCAGTCGGACGATACCGCCATTTCGGGGCGCGTAGGCCTAGCTTACGAATTCGCCAATGGCGTAACCCCCTACATCAGCGCGGGCACGTTCTTCAATCCGGTGGTCGGCACAACGCTTGGCGAAGCGCTCGTTCCTGAAGAAGGGTATCAGTATGAAGCCGGGATCAAGTATGAGCCGACTTCCTTTTCCGGCCTGATCACCGCATCCGTGTTCCACATCACAAAACAAAACTGGACGAACACGACGCTCGGTATCTCCACACAGGTGGGCGAAGTGGAAGCGAGAGGCTTCGAACTCGAAGGCAAGGTGGACCTCTCCGAAAGCTGGAAGCTGCTCGGCTCCTTCACCTACCAGGATCTTGAGGTGACGGCGGATGAGAATGGTTCGCTGCTGGGCAGCACGCCTTATCTCACGCCGGATATGCAGGCATCGGTCTGGGTCGACTATGAGGTGCCGACTGGGTATTTCGAAGGGTTGAGCCTCGGCGCAGGTCTTCGCTACCAGGGTGAAAGCTGGGCCGACATGCCCAACACCAAGACGGTGCCTGACGTCGTGCTTGCGGATGCTGCCCTACGCTATGAGAAAAACGATTGGGGCCTCTCTCTGAACGTCAATAATCTGTTCGACAAACAATATGTGGCTGGTTGCCAGGGCACCCTCGTCTGCGGCTATGGCGAAGGTCGGACGATTACCTTCAAGCTATCCAAGACTTGGTAAGACCGTAACACGGTCGGAACGAGGGCCGCGGGCTTCTGTCCGCGGCTCTTTTTTTCACGTGAAACGACAATGGCTTAGGCGAGAAGGAGGTGACGCCCGTCACGCTGTGATTGTGGGAAGCTCCGGCTTGCCCCAATTTGGACAAATCAGGGGTGATATTCGCGATGAGTTATAACCAACTTGGTTGGCGCGATGCGCCAAAAGGTCCGGTCTGGCGCATTGACCCCTTACCCCCAGCCCCCCAATGCTTCCGGGCCGGACCGCTCCAAGTTCTCTCGCAGATTTCCTAGAGTTCAGCAGATTTTGGGACAAGCATGGTCGCGCCCATGATGGCGGCCGGGTTGCCTTCTTCGTCGACGGACTGAAGCAGAATTGCGCAGCCATCGCTGTCGTCAGACCCCATGACTTTCGCCGGCAAGGTAATGTCCAAAGGCGATCCGTCCCACATGCCCACGGTCTGCAGATCCGTCACGCTGTGCCAGTAGTCGAGCTTCTGGCCGACATTCTCGCCCTTCATCATCTCCACTGTCTGGCGTTGGCGGAAGTAGACGACCACGACTTCCGCCTTGCCCGTTCCCTTGCCAATCGAGATGGAAAGCTGGTCGTTCTGCCGGTTGGCTTTCACCGGCACCACCAGACCCCGACCACCAGCGCTCAGCTTCTCCATCCTGCTATTGATTTCGCCCGCATCCGTTCCCTTGAGATGGTCGATACCGTTAACGACGGCCTGGGGCGTGTAGACCCCACTGCGCCCGAACGCCTTGGCATAGGCATATTGGCGCTTGGTGTTTTCCGACTTCGCGAGCGTGTCGGCCCAGCCAAGGTAATTCCAGTAGTCGACATGATAGGACAAGGCGACCACGTCACCCTGACGCACCATCGTCTCGAAAGCGCGATCGGCTGGCGGACAAGACCGACAGCCTTGCGAGGTGAAGAGTTCAACAACGCCCTTGGGCGTAACGAACTCCTCTGCTGCGGCTGGGAGAGGCAGACAGAGTGCGACACCCATCAGGAAAGCCTGAGCCAGGGGGCTGTTCTTGACCTTCAGGATTGCCATGTAAACTCTGTCACGCCTTTTCTTGATTTGGTCCAAGCCTATCATCTGGACGAACTGATAGCGGCATAATCTGATCCGGAAAAGTCACGATGGGGTGAGACTTCCGGCGTCGCTCGCACGTTCATGTTGCGTCAGCACATGCAAAAGCCGCCGGACGTATCCGGCGGCTTTTGCGTTGATGCGTGGCCCTATCAGGCGGCCAGGTCGCGAAGAACGGTCTGCAGGATGCCGCCGTTGTTCATGTAGGTAACCTCGTCCAGCGTATCGATGCGGCAAAGCAGCGGTACGTCCTTCACGGTGCCGTCCGAGTAGGTGATCTTGGCGATCTTCTTCTCGCGCGGCTTGATCTCGCCTTCCAGACCTTCGATCGTGACGATCTCGTCGCCCTTCAGGTTCAGCGAAGCCCAGGTGGTGCCTTCCTCGAAGGTGAAGGGCACGACGCCCATGCCGACGAGGTTCGAGCGGTGGATACGCTCGAACGACTGGGCGATGACGGCCTTGACGCCAAGCAGGTTGGTGCCCTTGGCAGCCCAGTCACGCGAGGACCCGTTGCCGTATTCGACACCAGCGAAGATGACGAGCGGTGTGCCCTCTTCCTTGTACTTCATGGCCGCGTCGTAGATCGACAGCTCTTCCTTGGACGGGTAGTGGATGGTGTAGCCACCTTCCTTGCCGTTCGGTCCGAGCATGTGGTTGCGGATGCGGATGTTGGCGAAGGTGCCGCGCATCATGACTTCGTGGTTGCCGCGGCGCGTGCCGTACTGGTTGAAGTCAGCAACGGCAACGCCGTTTTCCGTCAGGTAGGCGCCAGCAGGCGAAGCTGCCTTGATCGAGCCGGCCGGAGAAATGTGGTCGGTGGTGATCTTGTCGCCGAAGAGACCGAGGACGCGTGCGCCCTGGATGTTCTTCAGGCCCGAGCCGGTCTTGCCCATGCCCACGAAGTAGGGCGGGTTCTGGACATAGGTCGACTTGTCGTCCCAGGCATAGGTCTGGCCTTCCGGAACCTGAACGGCCTGCCAGTTTTCATCACCCTTGAAGACGTCGGCATAGCGCGATTCGAAGAGTTCGCGGGTGACGTATTTCTGGATGAACTCCTGCACTTCGGCAGAGGTGGGCCAGATGTCCTTAAGGAAGACCGGGTTGCCGTTCTGGTCTTCGCCGAGCGGCTCGGTGGTCAGATCCTTCTGGACGGTGCCAGCGAGCGCATAGGCAACGACGAGCGGCGGCGAGGCGAGGTAGTTTGCCTGAACGTCCGGTGAGATGCGGCCTTCGAAGTTGCGGTTGCCCGACAGAACGCCCGCGGTGATCAGGCCCTTGTCGTTGATCGTCTTCGAGATCGGCGCCGGCAGCGGACCGGAATTGCCGATGCAGGTCGTGCAGCCGAAGCCGACGAGGTTGAAGCCGAGTGCGTCGAGCTCCTTCTGCAGGCCGGACTTTTCCAGATATTCGCCAACAACCTGCGATCCAGGCGCCAGCGAGGTCTTGACCCACGGCTTGGACTTCAGACCCTTGGCAACGGCGTTGCGGGCCAGAAGACCGGCTGCGATCAGAACGCTCGGGTTGGAGGTGTTGGTGCAGGAGGTGATCGCGGCGATTGCCACGTCACCATGGCCAAGATCGTAGTCGGTGCCTTCAACCGGATAGCGGTTGGTCAGCTGACCGGGCTTCTTGTAGTCACCTTCGAGCGCGGTCGCGAAGTTCGGTGCGATGGTCTCGAGTGCCAGGCGGCCTTCCGGACGCTTCGGGCCGGCCATGGAGGGCACGACGTCGTTGAGGTCCAGTTCCAGCGTGTCGGTGAAGACGAGCTGCGAACCGTCATTGTCGCGCCACATGCCCTGAGCCTTGGAATAGGCTTCAACCAGTGCGATGCGGTCCTTGGCGCGGCCGGACATGTCGAGATAGCCGACAGTGGCCGAATCGACCGGGAAGAAGCCGCAGGTCGCGCCGTATTCCGGGCCCATATTGCCGATGGTTGCGCGGTCTGCGACGGGCAGCGTGTCGAGGCCGGGACCAAAGAATTCGACGAACTTCGAGACAACGCCCTTCTTGCGCAGCATCTGTACGACGGTCAGCACGAGGTCGGTCGCGGTGACGCCTTCCTTCAGCGTGCCCGTCAGCTTGAAGCCGATGACTTCAGGCAGAAGCATGGAAACCGGCTGACCGAGCATGGCCGCTTCGGCTTCGATGCCGCCAACACCCCAGCCGAGAACGCCGAGGCCGTTGATCATCGTCGTGTGGCTGTCCGTGCCGACGCAGGTGTCGGGATAGGCGATGGTTTCGCCGTCTTCGTCCTTGGTCCAGACGGTCTGGCCAAGATATTCGAAGTTCACCTGGTGACAGATGCCAGTGCCCGGGGGGACGACGCGGAAGTTCTTGAACGCCTGCTGGCCCCACTTGAGGAAGCGGTAGCGCTCGCCGTTACGCTGGTATTCCAGCTCGACGTTGCGGGCGAATGCCTGGGGCGTGCCGAACTCGTCGACGATGACGGAGTGGTCGATGACCAGGTCGACGGGAACAAGCGGGTTGATCTTTTCCGGATCGCCGCCGAGGTTCTTGATGCCATCACGCATGGCGGCAAGGTCAACGACGGCGGGAACGCCGGTGAAGTCCTGCATCAGCACGCGGGCCGGGCGGTAGGCGATTTCGGCTTCCGTCAGACCCTTGTTGACCAGCCATTCAGCGACGGCCTGGATGTCCTTCTTGGTGACCGAACGGCCATCCTCGTTGCGGAGCAGGTTCTCCAGCAGGACCTTCATCGAGTAGGGGAGTTTCGATACACCCGCCAGGCCATTCGCTTCGGCCTTCGGGATGCTGTAGTAGACATAGTCTTTGCCGTCGACGGTCAGGACCGACCGGCAATTGAAGCTGTCGAGAGATTTAGCCACGGATAGAAACCCCGCATATTCTGATAGCCAACACAATCGTGCGGACGCCTATGCACTTCATGCACATCAGGATGCGGGTACGACCATTTCCGCTGTCCGCCCGTGAAAAACGCGCTTTGCGATCCTCAAGTTCGGCACAAGGATGAACTTCACGCCGGCCGCTGGCGTGGTTGCAGGTCTTATAGATAATTTCTAAGAAAGGTGCCAGACCGACGAAGGGCGAAACGCGACAATTTTTATGAGGCAGGGCTCATCCTGCCGGAAAGCGCACATGATCAGGCTGGTCTGCGAAAATCTGTCCGCCAGACGCGGTGACGATCTGATTTTCCTTAATATATCCTTTACCTTGGCTGCCGGCGAAGCGATGATTTTGACGGGCCGCAACGGCACCGGAAAGTCGACCTTGCTGCGGGTCGTCGCAGGCCTTCTGGCCCCCGAAAGCGGGCGCGCCGTTTGCTTTGTGGCGGCCGAAAGCGAAGAGCGACCGGCGCGGGAGTTCAGCCACTACCTTGGTCATCGCAACGGCATGAAGCGCGAACTTACCGTTTTCGAAAACTTGACATTCTGGAAGAGTTATCTGGGTGATGTCGGCGAGGGGCGGGGCATGAGCGTGGAAGCGGCTGCCGAGGCTGTCGATCTCGCTGGTATCACCCATCTGCCCTATGGCTATCTCTCGGCCGGGCAGCAGCGGCGATTCGCCATGGCCCGTCTGCTCGTTGCGCATCGACCAGTCTGGATTCTGGATGAGCCAACGGCCGCATTGGATCGCCGTGCCGATGCCATGTTCGAAGATCTGGTTCGGGGGCATCGCGACGCAGGCGGCATTGTAATTGCGGCGACCCATCATCCGCTTGGGCTGGAGGGCGCGCAGGGGCTCGAACTCACCGGCTTCGATTTTGCTGACGATGAGGATGCGGCATGATGGCGCTCCTTCTTCGCGACCTGAAACTCTCCGTGCGTTCCGGCGGCGGAGCGCTGATCGGCGTTCTCTTCTTCATGACAGTGGTTGCTGTCGTGCCCTTCGCCGTTGGCCCGGACCTCAATCTCCTCTCGCGCATCGGTCCGGCCATCGTGTGGATCGGCGCCCTGCTCTCTTCTCTGCTTGGTCTTGATCGTCTGTTTCAGGCCGAGCGCGAGGACGGAGCGCTTGATGTGCTTCTCATGCAGGAAACGCCACTGGTGTTGACCGTGCTGGTGAAGTGCCTTGCCCATTGGCTTGCCACAGGCTTGCCCTTGGTGGTTGCCTCGCCGCTTCTCGGCCTGTTCATGAACATGGACGAAAAGGCGATCGGTGCAGTGATGCTGACGCTGCTCGTCGGGTCGCCGGCCATCACCTTTATCGGGGCAGCGGGTGCCGCCGTGGCAGTGGCCTTGCCGCGCGGTGGTCTTCTGGTGTCGATCCTTGTGTTGCCACTGGCGGTCCCGGTGCTGATCTTCGGGGTGGGCGCTTCCTATGCAGCGGTCCAGGATCCGGCACCCTTCCTGCCGCCCTTCCTGTTTCTCGTGGCGCTCACATTGTTATTCGCCGTGATCGGGCCGCTTTCCGCGGCGCTGGCGCTGCGCAATGCCGCAGACTGAGGCACCTGCCGTTGACCAGGATCAATTGCGAGCAGGTTTGAATAGGGGTAGAAGCAAGACATGACGAACAGCAGTTTTGCCATTTCCAAGATCGGCGATCTCGCCAATCCCACGCGTTTTCTCGCGCTTGCGGCAGCCATCCTGCCCTGGCTTTCGGGGCTGACGCTGCTCCTCTTCATCGCCGGCCTCTATATGAGTTTCGGCTCCGAGGTCGATTATCAGCAAGGCGATACGGTCCGGATCATGTATGTGCATGTGCCGGCCGCCTGGCTCTCGATGATGTGTTATTCCGTGATGGCGCTGTCCGCGATCGGTACACTGGTCTGGCGTCATCCGCTTGCGGATGTCAGTCACCGGGCTGCCGCACCGCTTGGTGCTGCCTTTACGTTGATTGCGCTCATCACCGGATCGCTCTGGGGCAAGCCAATGTGGGGCACGTGGTGGGTCTGGGATGCGCGACTGACCTCGGTCTTCATTCTCTTCATCATGTATCTCGGTCTGATTGCGCTCAACCGCGCCATGGACGACGCATCTCGGGCAGCCCGGCTTAGCGCCGTGTTGATCCTGGTCGGATTCGTCAATATTCCAATCATCAAGTTCTCCGTTGACTGGTGGAATACGCTGCACCAGCCAGCCAGCGTCATGCGGCTCGACGGACCGACGATCGATCCCGCGTTTCTCTGGCCGCTCCTGGTCATGGCGCTTGCCTTTACCTGTCTGTTCTTCACGCTGCATCTGATGGCGATGCGGAACGAGATCTGGCGGCGACGTGTGGCTGCCCAACGTCGTCTGGCCGCGCGCCAGGCCGGACGGGAGCATGCCGCATGAGCCACGCTTTTTACGTCATCGGATCCTATCTTGCCGCAGGCGGCATTTGCCTCGGGCTCATCGCCTGGACCTGGCTCGATGGCCGTGCCCGGCAGGCCGAATTGAAATCTCTGGAAGAGCAAGGCATCCGGCGTCGTTCCGCGATTGCAACTGGTGAGACATCCTCTCCATGAGCGCTCCAGAAGATGAACAACAAACCCTGCCGAAGAGCCGTGGCCGCTATCTTGTGGCGGCTTTGCCTCTGGTGGTTTTCGCCGGTCTTGCCGCCGTTTTCCTGACACAGCTCCAGTCTGGCCGGGACGTCAATGAAATCCCTTCGGCACTTCTGGGTACCAAGGCGCCGGCGCTCAACCTGCCGGCGCTTGAAGGGGCTGATCGTCCAGCCCTGACGACAGCTGCCATCCAAGGCAAGCTGACGCTGGTCAATGTCTTTGCCTCCTGGTGCGTGCCCTGCCGGCAGGAGCACCCGATGCTGCTCGAGCTTTCGAAGGATCCGCGCGTCACGGTGGTCGGCATCAACTACAAGGACCGCAACGACAACGCTCTCCGGTTCCTGGGCGAACTCGGCAATCCCTACAAGGCCATCGGGGTCGACCCGAATGGCAAGGCAGCGATAGACTGGGGCGTTTACGGCATACCGGAAAGCTACCTCGTCGGACCGGACGGTACGATCCTCTACAAGAAGGTCGGCCCCTTCGATCCGGAGACGTTTCAGACCCAGCTCATGCCGGCAATCGAGAAGGCTCTGTCGGGCCCTTGAGCCTCAGAGCCCACCCTGCCAGACCTTGACGGCTTCGACCGGCCAGACCAGCATCACGACGTTCAAGGTCAGATTGTCGCGAATGACGAAGGCAGTCAGCACCTCGAAGACGATGGCGATGGTGACGGTCAGCCAGACCGGCGCGCGTGCGGCAAACAGAAAGCCTGCTATCATCGACACCATGTCCATGCCGGAATTCAAGATGCTGTCGCCAGTATAGCCGACAGCCATGGTCGCGGTGCGATAGCGGTCGATGACGATGGGCGAATTCTCAAGGATTTCCCAGGCGGCCTCAATGAATGCCGCGAGCGAGAGCTTTGCTGCAAGCGGCTTGCCGCGCAGGACTGCCCAGCCGAGCAGGTAGAAGAGGAAGCCGTGGATGATGTGCGAAGGCGTGTACCAGTCGAAGAGATGCTGGGAGTTTCCAGCGGTGTTTACGCCAGGCTCGAACAGCTTCACGTAACCGCATTCGCAGATCCAGATCCGGCCCATCATGTATTGGGTGGCCATCTGCACGGCGATAATGACCAGCGTTACCGTGATCCAGAACTTCGTGGAAGAAGAAGACGTCTGCTCATTGGCTGCGATGCTCATGCCTCGTCCTTGTCTTCAACCGTATGCTTCATGATCAGCGGCATTTGTGCGAGCGTAAAGAGGATGGTGATCGGCATTGTGCCCCAGACCTTGAAGCTCACCCAGGCGTCATTGGAGAAATTGCGCCAGACTACCTCGTTCAGCACGGCGAGAAACAGGAAAAAGACCCCCCAGCGCAGCGTCAGCTTACGCCAGCCTTCCGCATCAAGCTGAAAAGCAGCGTTGAAGACATAGCCAAGCAGCGACATGCCAAAGGCAAGTCCGCCAAGCAGCACGACGCCGAACAGCGAGTTGACGATGGTCGGCTTCATTTTGATGAAGGTGTCGTCCTGCAACCAGATCGACAAGCCGCCGAAAACCATGACTACGACGCCTGATACGAACGGCATGACCGGTAGATGCTTGAAGACCACCTTGGAGATGATCAGCGACACCGCCGTCGCGGCCATGAAGAGGGCGGTCGCAATCAGCAGCGGACCGCCGATCGCGGTCAGTTCGGGGAAGGTCTTGGCAAGCCATTCACCGCGCAGATTGCCAAAGAAGAAAACGAGCAGGGGCCCAAGCTCCAGCGCCATCTTCAGCATGGGGTGCTGCTTGTCTGCCTTGGAGGGATGCGTATCGGTGGACGTGTCCGACATGATGTCGTTCCTTTGCGTAGATGCGGCTCAGCGGGCGATGCCTGCCAGCGCACTGGCGAAATCTTCGGCCTCGAAGGGTTCCAGATCGTCGATGCCTTCGCCGACGCCGATGAAATAGACAGGCAGCTTGTGCTTGGCGGCGATGGCGACAAGAATGCCGCCGCGGGCCGTGCCGTCGAGCTTGGTCATGATCAGGCCGTTGACGCCGGCCACATTGCGGAAGATCTCGACCTGCTGCAGGGCGTTCTGGCCGGTGGTCGCGTCGAGTGTCTGCAACACCGTATGTGGTGCATCGGGATCGAGCTTTCCGAGCACGCGGACGATCTTTTCCAGTTCGGCCATCAACTCGGTCTTGTTCTGCAGGCGGCCAGCCGTGTCAATGATCAGGACGTCAGCCTTCTCTGCCTTGGCTTTCTCGAAGGCCTCGTAAGCCAAGCCAGCGGCGTCTGCGCCAAGTTTTGTGCCGATGAAGCTGGAACCTGTGCGATCGGCCCAGATCTTCAGCTGCTCGATGGCCGCTGCGCGGAACGTGTCGCCGGCTGCCAGCATAACCTTCAGGCCGGAGCCGGACAGTTTTGCCGCCAGCTTGCCGATCGTGGTTGTCTTGCCGGTGCCGTTGACCCCGACGACGAGGATGACATGCGGCTTGTGATTGAGATCGAGCGCCAGAGGCTTGGCAACCGGCGTCAGCGCCTTGACGATTTCGGCTGCCATGATCTTGGTCACGTCTTCGCCGGTCACGTCCTTGCCATATCGCTCGGAGGCCAGCGTGTCGGTGATGCGCAGCGCCGTTTCGACGCCGAGATCGGCCTGAATCAGAAGATCTTCCAGTTCTTCCAGCGTCTCGTCATCCAGCTTGCGCTTGGTGAAAAGGGCGGTGATCTGGCCAGTCAGCTGCGATGACGTACGGAAAAGGCCAGCCTTCAGACGCTGAAACCAGCTGAGCTTCTCCTCCGGTTCTGATGCTTTCGGTTCGGAGGCGCTTGGAGCATAGGCGGCAAAGCCCTTCGGCAGGCTTGGTGTTACGGTTTCTTCTTCGTCGACGTCATGGGCTTCATCGAGAAGAGCGGGCTTCACGTCCGCGTCCGCCCTTGCGGCCTCCTCGATGGTCGGGAGTGCATCCAGGTCATCAGAAGCGTTTTCGCTTTCGGCTTCGACTTCAGCGCGGAGCAGGTCCAGCGGAACTGTCTCCAGATCGCCCGCCGGTCCGCCTGCGGTCTCCATTTCTTCCGGCAGCACAGGGTCTGCGGCCAGCGGCAGGTCTTCGATCCTGTCGGTTGGCTCGGTCTCCGTTGCAATCATGGCCTTCTCGGCATCGGTCAGCCGCGTCTCGCTCGTGTCTGACGCGGGGTCTGCTGGCTTCTCCTTGCCGAAGGTGAAGACTTTCTTGATGAAGCCGAGGGCCATGGTCACTCTGTTCCGTCTGTCAGGCCGCAGCGCTGTCCGCTGCTGATGCAATCGTCAGATGGCGGCCATTCTGACCACCGATCAAAACCTCGGCAAAAGTCCCGGGTTTCATGCCGGGCGTCGCGACGAGGGTGAAGTCTTCCGTATGCGCCATTTCGTTGCGCTCGACCAGCAGCTTCTGTCGTGTGCCGACACGTGACACCAGATGCTGTGCCCGCAGTCGCTCTGCCGTTTCGCGAAGCTCGGCTGCGCGTGTCTTCACCAGCGCCCTATCGAGTTGCGGCATGCGTGCCGCAGGCGTTCCAGGTCGCGGGCTGTAGGGAAAGACGTGCAGATGTGCGATGCCGATGTCCTCGGCGAGGCGCGCGGAATTAGCAGCCATTTCCGCGGTCTCGGTTGGAAAGCCTGCGATCATGTCGGCGCCGAAAGCAAAGCCGGGCCTCAGGCTTCGAACCTGTTCGGCAAAGGCCAAGGCGTCGGCGCGGGAATGCCGGCGTTTCATACGCTTCAGGATCATGTCGTCGCCATGCTGCAATGAGAGGTGCAGATGCGGCATGAAGCGGGGCTCGTCGGCAATCAGGTCGAAGAGATGGCTGTCCGCCTCGATGCTGTCGATCGAGGAGAGGCGCAGACGCAGGATCTCCGGCACCTGTTTGAGCAGTGTCTTGGCGAGAAGACCGAGGGTCGGCGTGCCGGGGAGGTCTGCGCCATAGCTCGTCGCATCCACCCCGGTCAGCACCACCTCGCGATAGCCGTTCTCAACCAGCTTGCGGGCCTGCTCCACGACGGCGCCCATGGGCACCGAACGGGAATTTCCGCGACCATAGGGGATGATGCAGAAGGTGCAGCGATGGTCGCAGCCATTCTGGACCTGGAGAAAGCCGCGAACATGACCGTCGATATGCGCCACCATCTGCGGCGCCGTCTCGGTCACACTCATAATGTCGTTGACGGCGACCTTTTCCTCGGCCGAGACGCCGAAATCCGGCAGGCGGCGATAGTGCTCGGCCTTCAGCTTTTCCTCGTTGCCGAGGACGGCATCGACCTCGGGCATATCAGCGAAGTTTTGCGCCTCGGTCTGGGCGGCGCAACCGGTGACGATGATGCGGGCTTCCGGGTTCTCCCGGCGTGCCCGGCGGATCGCCTGGCGTGCCTGGCGCACCGCTTCTGACGTTACCGCGCAGGTGTTGACGAGAATGGCGTCGGTTAGCCCGGCCTTTGCCGCCTCGGCCTTCATCACCTCTGACTCGTAAGTGTTTAGCCGGCAGCCAAAGGTGATGACCTCGATTGCCCCCTGTCGATCAGGGCTCACGAGGTGGCAGCCTCTGCATTGCTGCCTGGGTCGCGGTTCCAGCTTCCGGTGACCGGGTCAAGTGTGCCCGACCATTCCCATTCGGCAGGCCCGGTCATGACGACCTTGTCGTCGCCCTCGCGCCAGTCGATTGTCAACGCGCCGCGGTTAGGGCTTGAGGCAACAGTGATCGTGACCTTGCGGTCCGTGCGGCCGGTGCGGGCGCCCGATACGCCAGCAGCACAAGCGGCAGAGCCGCAGGCCAGCGTCAGGCCGGCGCCGCGTTCCCAGGTGCGGGTCACCATGGTGGCCTTCGAGGTCACCTGGGCAAGCGTGATATTCGCCTTTTCGGGGAAGATCGGATGATTCTCGAGCAGGGGTCCGAAGCGCTCCAGGTCAAAGGTCATCGGATCGCGGTCCACCCAGAAGACGGCATGCGGATTGCCCATCGACATGGCAGAGGGCGAATGCAGGATCGGTGCATCGATTGGCCCGATCTGCAGCTCGATGCGGCTTGTGTCGTGAAACTCTTCCGAGAGCGGGATCCTGTCCCACTCGAAAACCGGGCGGCCCATGTCGACGGAGATCGTGCCGTCCTCATGTTCGACCGCATTGAGGATGCCGGCGATGGTCTGGAAGGTGAAGGTCTTGCGGCCGGTTTCGCTCGCCAACGCCTGGACCACGCACCGTGTGCCGTTGCCGCAGGCTTGCGCCATGGTGCCGTCGCAGTTGAGAATGTCGATATAGGCGTCGGTGCCGTCACGCTTGGGGTCATGGATTGCCATGATCTGGTCGAAGGCGGTCTCGGCATCGGAGGCAAGCGCCACAGCGGCTTCGGGCGTCACGCGATCGGTCCGTCCGCGCATGTCGACGACCAGGATCTTGTTGCCAAGCCCGTTCATCTTCGCGAATTCAACCCGATCAGCCATCGTCGTCCTTCCTTGTCTTTCTCTGCCTATATGGCGGAAAGAGAGCCAAATTACCAGTGCGCGCGCTTGCCGACCCGCCCGGGGGTTAACGCTTCATCTGGGTTGTCGCGAGCCATTCGCGGGTCCTCGCCTCCGGATCGGCGTTCAGCGTGATGTCGGTGACTACGGCGGCGCTGTCGGCGCCCGCCGCGAACACGCCTGCCAGTCGGTCCGGTCGCAGCCCTCCGATGGCCACCAGCGGGCATGCGCCGATCTTCTGCTTCCACAGCGCCAGCCTGTCCAGGCCTTGCGGCGCCCACGGCATCTTCTTCAGGATCGTCGGGTAGACCGGCCCGAGCGCCACATAGTCCGGGTCGGCGGCAAGCGCTGTTTCCAGTTCTGCGTCGTCATGGGTCGAGAGGCCGAGTTTCAGTCCTGCCTTGCGGATCGCTGTGAGATCGGCGTCTGCCAGATCTTCCTGGCCGAGATGAACGAAGTCACTCCCCTCGTCGATCGCAATCTGCCAGTGATCGTTGACGACCAACTGGCAGCCATGATCGGCGCAGACGCGCATTGAACGGCGAATATGCTGACGAAGGGCCACGGAATCGGCATCCTTCATCCGCAATTGCACCAGTTTGACGCCCAATGGCACCAGACGCTCAATCCAATCGGCGCTATCGACGATCAGGTAGAAGGGATCGAGCTTCATGCGAAGACTCCTTTTCCAACCACGGGGGTCGACGGTACCGCCATGTCGCGTGGCGCCAGCATGCCGGAACGGTGGGCCAAGTACCCAGCTTCGATCGCCCCGGCAAAGGCCTCGGCCATGGATGCCGGATCCCCGGCTCCCGCGACCGCCGTGTTGAGCAAGACGGCGTCATAGCCAAGTTCCATCACGGCCGTGGCATGGGATGGTCTTCCGATACCAGCATCGACGATCAGGGGTATATCGGGAAATTCCGCCCGCATCGCACGCAAGGCGGAAACGTTCTGCGGACCCATAGCGCTGCCAATCGGTGCGCACCACGGCATCAGCACACGGCAGCCTGCGGCGAGAAGCTTCTCGCCAACCACCAGATCGTCCGTGGTATAGGGAAAGACCTCGAAACCTTCAGCGTTCAAGATCTTCGCCGCCTCGACCAGTTCGAAGACATCCGGCTGCAGCGTGTCGTGATGGCCAATCACTTCGAGCTTGACCCACGGGGTCGCAAAGACCTCCCGCGCCATCTTCGCTGTCAGCACCGCCTCGCGGGCGCTGTGGCAGCCGGCGGTGTTGGGCAGGACATGCACGCCGAGATCGCGGATCAACTGGAAGAAGGCGCCGCCCGCCTTGCCGCCTGCGGTTTCCCGGCGTAGCGAGACGGTCACGATCCGGGCTCCGGAGCGGCGCACCGCTTCAGCAAGGATTGAAGGCGATGGGTAGCGTGCCGTCCCCAGCAGCAGCCGCGAGGGGATTGTCTTCCCATAGAGATCCAGTGTCATGTCATCCTCCCTGCTTGGGCGCCAGGATCTCGATCCGGTCGCCGATTTTCAGCATGTATGAGGCCCGGTCCTCGCGATGGACGAGGTCGCCATTGACGGCCGTCGCCAGCCAGTCACCTTCGTAGTCCAGCTTTGAGAGCAGCTCTGCGAGAGTGTGGATGTCCGCTTCCACGGCCTCTCCGTTGACGATGAGGTTCATGCGCTCCTCCTTTGGGCGGCGTTCAGACGTCCGGCGATGCGCTCAGCCGCTTCCCGGGCTAGACCCGGCGCCAGAAGGAAGCCGTGGCGATGCATGCCGGCCAAGGCCAGTCCTTGTTTGGTTTCGACGACACGCGGTACATTGTCGGAAAATGCCGGGCGGATGCCGGTGCCGGTTTCGACGATGCGGGCCTCGGCAAAGGCGGGATCGAGGGCATAGGCGGTGTTCAGGAGTTCCATCATCGTGCGTGCGGTGATTGGCCCGTCATCCTCTGCCTCGATCATCGTTGCACCCAGCATGAAGCGGCCGTTGCCGCGCGGGACGACGTAGATCGGATGGCGGGGATGCAGGAGCCGGACCGGTCTGGAAAGGGTCACCTCCGACGTTTCCAGATACAGCATCTCGCCGCGAACACCGCGCAGTCCCTCGATCTCTCCGATCGCTTGCGGCCCAGTGCAGTCGACGGTCGCAGAATAGTCTTCCGTATCACTGACGTCCTCGCCGAAGCGGAAGGAGACCCCTAGCTGTCGTGCCACCTCGTAAAGACCCCGCAACGCCTTGCGGGGGTCGAGATGGGCCTCGTCAGTGAAGAAGAGGCCAGTGTCGAAACGCCCGGCAAGACCGGGCTCCAACGCTCCAAGTTCTGCTTCATCCAGCCAGCGATGACCCCGCGTGCGGCTTGCGAAGCGCTTGAGATCCGGCAGATCGCGGGGATTGGCCAGCACCAGCGTTCCCCTTCGTGAGACGAGGCCGGGGACAGCCTCCTCCCACCAGTCGGCGGCGGAAAGACCTGATATCAGCACGATTTCCTCGGCGGCTTCCCGCTCGCAATAGGGGGCGAGCATGCCGCCTGCCCAATGAGAGGCCCCAAGGCCGATATCACGGCGCATCTCGACCACCTCGACGCGGATGTCTTTTCGCGCCAGTTCGACCGCCGCAGCGAGGCCTGCGACGCCAGCGCCCTTCACCCGAACCGTCATTGCCGGTCTCCCGTGTCGAGTGCCGCCATCTCCTCGCCCGTCATGTAGAGGTCGCCGCCGGCGCGGTATTTCTCCGCCATGGCGGCCAGGCCCTCTTTCTGGGCTTCGGCGCGAATGTCATGGGAGATCCGCATGGAGCAGAATTTTGGCCCGCACATCGAGCAGAAATGGGCGACCTTGTGTGCCTCCTTGGGCAGGGTCTCGTCATGCATGGATCGTGCGGTGTCCGGGTCGAGCGAGAGGTTGAACTGATCCTCCCAGCGGAATTCGAACCGGGCGCGGCTGAGCGCGTCGTCGCGCAGGCGAGAGGCCGGATGCCCTTTGGCGAGATCGGCGGCATGGGCTGCAATCTTGTAGGTGATGACGCCAGTCTTCACGTCGTCGCGGTCGGGCAGGCCCAGATGTTCCTTCGGCGTGACGTAGCAGAGCATGGCCGTACCGAACCAGCCGATCATGGCAGCCCCGATGCCGGAGGTGATGTGGTCGTAACCCGGCGCAATATCCGTCGTCAGTGGCCCCAGCGTGTAGAAGGGGGCCTCGCCGCAAGTCTTCAGCTGCTTGTCCATGTTCTCCTTGATCTTGTGCATGGGAACATGGCCGGGCCCCTCGATCATCACCTGGCAGTCTTTCTCCCAGGCAATCTTGGTCAGCTCTCCCAGCGTCTCCAGTTCGGCAAACTGGGCTGCATCATTGGCATCGGCAATCGAGCCCGGGCGCAGGCCGTCGCCCAGTGAGAAGGAGATATCGTATGCCCGGCAGATATCGCAGATTTCCTCGAAATGCTCGTAGAGGAAGCTCTCCTTGTGATGATGCAGACACCACTTGGCCATGATCGAACCACCGCGCGAAACGATGCCGGTGACGCGGTTGACGGTGAGCGGGATGTAATGCAGCCGCACGCCGGCGTGGATGGTGAAATAGTCGACGCCCTGTTCGGCCTGCTCGATCAGCGTGTCGCGATAAACCTCCCAGGTCAGATCCTCGGCAATGCCGCCGACCTTTTCCAGTGCCTGGTAGAGGGGCACGGTGCCGATCGGAACGGGCGAATTGCGTAGGATCCAGTCGCGGATGTTGTGAATGTTGCGGCCGGTCGAGAGATCCATAACGGTGTCGGCGCCCCAGCGGATCGCCCAGACCATCTTCTCGACCTCCTCGGCCATGGACGAGGTCACGGCGGAGTTGCCGATATTGGCGTTGATCTTGACCAGGAAGTTTCGGCCGATTGCCATCGGCTCGAGTTCGGGATGGTTGATGTTGGCGGGAATGATCGCCCGGCCGGACGCCACTTCCTGGCGGACGAATTCCGGGGTCACATAGTCGGGGATTTCGGCGCCAAAGCTCTCTCCATCTCGAACAAGAGCCTCCTTCAGCGCCTTGCGGCCGAGATTTTCGCGGATCGCGACGAATTCCATCTCGGGGGTGATGATGCCAGCCCGGGCATAGGCAAGCTGGGTTACGGCCTTGCC
This sequence comes from Rhizobium sp. G187, assembly GCF_051549525.1. Taxonomy (NCBI): domain Bacteria; kingdom Pseudomonadati; phylum Pseudomonadota; class Alphaproteobacteria; order Hyphomicrobiales; family Rhizobiaceae; genus Rhizobium; species Rhizobium sp. G187. The sequence continues at coordinate 431,935 of NZ_JBPUGM010000004.1, read as the reverse complement.
GTTCCGAGCGCGGAGCGGCCGATGTTTCACGGGAAACTCGGGCGTCTTCTTCTCGTCGGAAACGAGGCCGTTGTCCTCCGGTTTCAAGGATCGGCCGTCATAGGTTTCCAGGTCGCCGCTCGCCGCCAGATAGGTGAGGCGGTGGCGCGGCAGGCCGCGGTCAATGGCGATCTCTGCGGTCGAATCGGTATAGGGGCCGGAGGAATCATAGACCGTCACCGGTGGCTCGCCGGAGGTCGGATGCAGCGCGATCTGGCGCATTGGCACACGAATCTCCGGGTAGATTTCGCCTTCAAGGAAGATCTTGGTCGAGGCCGGAAGCGGCCCGGTTGTCACTTCGGGTTTTTTGAATTGGGGGGCAATGTTCATCGTGGAGCTCCAAGTGTTCAGGTTGGAGACCCAGTCATGTCAGCCGGAATGATGGAAAGACGCCACGGGATTCGGGGTGTCCGAATCGTCGTTTTCGCAAGCGCTCGCACCGTCCCTACGCCAGTATGAACTGGATCAGGTTCAACGGGTCATCGCGCTGCTTGTCCCTTGCGGTTTGGCGTAGCGAAATCTCAGCCCCTTGACGGGACACCCCTGGTGAATGCGTGAAGTCTCATCAAAACGATGCGGCGTGTCAATCGCCGATTGCGCTGTCGGAGAATTCTCGTGCCAATGGCCCGTGTCAGGCAATCCGCATCGGCACATCGAATTGCTGGCCAGGCCGCAGGCCTTTGAAGCGATCCGTGCCGATACCCTTTGCAGCCATTGCGGTCGTAAGTGCCTTCGGCGGATCGTCGATGCCCTCATTGGTCAACTGGAAGGTGCCGAAGTGATGGCCGATGCCGAACTGGGCGCCGCTCAGGTGAAATCCCTCGATTGCTTCTTGCGGATTCTGGTGCTGCGCCTTCATGAACCATCGCGGCTCGTAGGCGCCGATCGGCAGGATGGCGAGACGAATGTCGCCATGCTTCTCGCGGATCTCCCGGTAGTGCTGTCCCTCGGCATAACCGGTATCACCGATATGGTAGATCTTTCCGCCCGGCGTTTCGATGAGGAAGGCCGCCCAAAGCGCCATGCGCCGGTCGCCCATGCCACGTGCCGACCAATGATGGCAGGGCTCGCAATGGACCACCAGTCCGTTGCCGAGATCTAGGCGGTCGCCCCAGTCCATTACCGAAGTGCCGGTAAACGGGTGTTCGGCATGAATGATCGTGTCATTGCCGAGCGGCGTGATGATGCGTGCATCATGCCCCTGACCCAACCGTTTCAAGGTCGCGACATCGAGGTGGTCGTAATGATTGTGCGTGACGATGACGATGTCGATCGGCGGCAGGTCCTCGAAGGCGATGCCAGGTGGGTTGGCGCGTTTTGGTCCGGCGAAGGACACGGGGCTCGCGCGCTCCGACCAGACCGGGTCCGTCAGGATGTTTAGCCCAGCCGTCTGGATGAGCAGTGTCGCATGGCCGACCATCGTGACGACAAGGCGGGTGCCATCGACGCGCTGCTCGGGTTTCGTTGCCGGAAGAGAGCCCGCCATTGCGGACTTCGGCCATGCAACGCGCCCGCCTTCGAATTGCCAGCGCAACAGATCGGTGAAGCCGCGTGGTTCCTCGCCGCCGGGATTGAAAAAGACCTTACCGTCGAAGTGGTCCGAGAGTGGTCCAGAATAATAGCGATTGCCCGCCATGGCTCTCCCTGCCGCGAGACCGCCGCCCAGCAGCGCCAGACCCATCCCCGTCCATTTGAAAAACTGGCGTCTCTTCATCGTCGTTTCATAGAATGTGACGTATGGCCCTTCAAGTCGCGCTCCCGCGCGGTATCCATTGCCAATACCGTTGTTTTGCCCAAAGCCATTTGAGAACCGATGAAGATCTTTTCAAGTCTGTTGCTTGCCATAATGTTCGTCGCCGCTCCTTCCCTTGCCGCTGCCGATGACATTCCCCCGCCGGTGCATGGCGTATCTTTCGAGGCCTGGGCGGAAGCCTCGGCGCGGCTCGCGAACAATCAAGATCGCAAGCAGGTGCTGCAGAGCTTGGCGGTCGATGACCAGATGTTCGAGGAGGTCAACGAGCGCTTCCTCGAAGCACTGCGTGAAGATAAGGACCTGAAGCTCACATCGCGCTATGGCGAAGCCTTCTCCAGGGCGGATGCCGCGCTTTTTGCCGAGACCACCGGCTCGATCGCGCGGGAGCGCAAATTGGTGACTTTCGACGATTATGCCCGCGTTCAGGGCCATCTGGAGGCTGCGGCATCCTCTCCAGGCTTTGATCCCCAGGCGGTGCTCGCCGAGCATGGATTGACCGTCTACGAATTCAGCGAGGATGCCGGATACTGGGTGCAGAAACTCCGGGAGCAAGCGCTCGCTGGAGATGGCGCAGCCATCCGTAACTGGAATGAAACGCTGGCACGCCGCAAGGCAGAATATTCGGCTCGCTACCCAGCTCCTTAAGTCGCGGCAGTCATCTGCGCGGCGCTGTGGGTGTCGATCCGGGTAGCATTTCGCAATTTGCGTTGACTTTCGGCGGTTTTTCCTGTTTATCCCCGCAATCTGCGACGAGACAAGCACTCCAAGCCACCGACCGGGACCCGTAAAGGTATAAAGAGATCCCGGAGGTCAACACCCGACAGCGCGATGCGCCCTCGGGTGCTTTTTGGCTTTGCGTCTTGTTTTCGGCGTCGAGAAGACCGAGGTTTTGGGTATCCCGAAACCATGCAAGGAAGAGCCGATGTTTGAAAACCTCCAGGACCGCCTTGGTTCCATCCTGAATGGACTGACCGGCCGTGGCGCGCTGTCGGAAGCGGATGTCTCCGCTGCCCTGCGCGAGGTGCGTCGGGCTCTTCTTGAAGCCGACGTCGCGCTTGAAGTGGTTCGCAGCTTCACCGACAAGGTGCGCGAAAAGGCTGTCGGTGCTGCTGTTCTCAAGTCGATCAAGCCCGGTCAGATGGTCGTCAAGATCGTCCATGACGAACTCGTCGAGATGCTCGGCTCCGAGGGTGTGACGATCGATCTGCATGCCGCAGCGCCCGTCGTCATCATGATGGTCGGTTTGCAGGGTTCGGGTAAGACCACGACGTCAGGCAAGATTGCCAAGCGGTTGACTGAGCGCGAGAAGAAGAAGGTCTTGATGGCCTCGCTCGATACGCGTCGCCCGGCCGCCCAGGAACAGCTTCGCCAGCTCGGCGTACAGACCGGCATCGATACCTTGCCTGTTATCGCCGGCCAGTCGCCGACCGATATTGCCGCGCGCGCCGTCCAGGCCGCCAAGCTCGGCGGTCACGATGTGGTCATCCTCGATACCGCCGGTCGCACGCATATCGACGAGCCGCTGATGATCGAGATGGCCGAGATCAAGGCCCGCTCGAAGCCGCATGAAATTCTGCTGGTCGCGGACTCGCTGACCGGTCAGGATGCCGTGAATCTGGCCCGCAATTTCGACCAGCGCGTCGGCATTACCGGTCTTGTGCTCACCCGCATGGATGGCGACGGGCGCGGTGGTGCTGCCCTTTCCATGCGTGCCGTGACCGGCAAGCCGATCAAGCTGATCGGTGTCGGCGAGAAGATGTCGGAACTCGACGAGTTCCATCCGCGCCGTATCGCGGATCGTATCCTCGGCATGGGCGACATTGTCTCGCTGGTCGAGAAGGCTGCCGAGACTATCGATGTCGAAAAAGCCCGCGCGATGGCCGAGAAGATGGCCAAGGGCAAATTCGACCTCAATGACATGGCCGAACAGCTCAAGCAGATGAAGTCGCTTGGCGGCATGGGCGGTATCATGGGCATGATGCCGGGCATGTCCGGCATGAAGGACAAGCTTGCCGCCTCCGGCATGAGCGACAAGGTCTTTGATCGCCAGCTCGCCATCATCTCCTCGATGACCAAGGCTGAGCGCGCCAATCCCGATCTTCTCAAGCATTCCCGCAAGAAGCGCATCGCTGCCGGTTCTGGCACGGATGCCGCCGAAATCAACAAGCTGCTCAAGATGCATCGCGGCATGGCCGACATGATGAAGGCCATGGGCGGCAAGAAGGGCGGCGGCATGATGAAGCAGATGATGGGCGGCCTTGCCGGCAAGATGGGCCTCGGTGGCATGGGCGGCATGGGCATGCCGGATCTCTCGAAAATGGATCCGAAACAGCTTGAGGCGCTCGCCAAGCAGGCGGAAGCCGCCGGCATCAAGCCCGGCTCTCTGCCTGGCATGGGTGGCACAGGTGGATTGGGCGGGCTTCCTGGCCTCGGCGGTGCGAAGCTGCCGGGCCTTGGTGGTGGTTTCCCCGGCCTTCCCGGCCTGCCGAAGAAGAAGTGAGGGCGCTGAGGTGATCGATCCAGCCATCAAGCAGCAGCTCGCGGGATACCGCCAGTCGATCGACAATATCGACGCGGCCCTTGTTCACATGCTGGCCGAACGGTTCCGCTGTACCAAGGCGGTTGGTGTTCTCAAGGCCAACCACGAATTGCCGCCGGCGGACCCGGCACGCGAAGAATACCAGATTGAACGCCTGCGCCGCCTGGCTCAGGACGCCCATCTGGATCCGGATTTCGCCGAGAAGTTTCTGAACTTCATCATCAAGGAAGTCATCCGGCATCATGAAGCCATTGCCGCCGAACATGGCGGTGCCATCGAAAAGACCGTCTGACGGCGGCCTCAACAAGAAAGCGGGTGCGCTGCGGCTCCCCGTTCAAAACCTCAAGGAGTTACACATGTCCCTCAAGATTCGTCTCGCCCGTGGCGGTTCCAAGAAGCGTCCTTACTACCAGATCGTCGTTGCCGACGCCCGCTCGCCGCGTGACGGCCGTTTCCTCGACAAGGTCGGTTCGTGGAACCCGATGCTCGGCAAGGACAACGAGAAGCGCGTTGAGCTGAATGTCGAGAGCATCAAGGAATGGGTTGCCAAGGGTGCCCAGCCGACTGACCGCGTTCTGCGCTTCATGGCTGAAGCCGGTATCGCCGAGCGCGCTGTTCGCAGCAACCCGGACAAGGCAAAGCCAGGCAAGAAGGCCCAGGAGCGCGCTGCCGAGAAGGCTCAGAAGGCTGCTGACGCTGCAGCCGCTGCTGCCGAAGGCTCCGCAGAATAATCGGCTCAATGCCGCATGAGACGGGCGGTGGCTTCTGCCACCGCCCGTTTTTGCGTTTTCTTTCCGGTCGGTTCCGCCTAAAAGGATAGGGAACCGTCATATAGCCCGCAGGACCTCCCATCTGATGAGCAAGCTCGACAACCCCATACTCATGGCCGTGATCGGCGCAGCACAGGGCTTGCGCGGCGAAGTGCGGGTCAAGTCGTTCACCGAAGACATGCTGGGTCTCGCCGACTACGGCTTCCTGTACAGCGCGGATGGCCGCAAGTTCGAGATCCTCGAGATCCGCGACGGCAAGACCGTCGCCATCGTTCGTTTCCGGGGCATCAACGACCGGAACGCGGCCGAAGCCCTGAACGGCCTGGAACTTTTCGTCGACCGTGATGCATTGCCGGATGATGATCTCGATGACGACGAATTCTATTATGCCGATCTGGAAGGCCTCGACGTCTATGACGCCGAGAACAATCACTATGGTGCAGTCACCGCCGTCTATGATTTCGGGGCTGGCGATCTGCTTGAGCTGAAAGGTCCGGGCAAACGACCGGTGCTCATTCCTTTCACCGAAGCGGCTGTGCTCGAGATCGACCTCGAAGGCGGACGTTTGCTGGTCGACCCGATTGCAGCTGGCCTGAAAGACGATGGCGAACCCGATCCTTACGGGGCAGGCGGCGGCACGCCCCGGCCGAATGGTCAACGCTGATCGCCGATGTCGTTTAAAGCATCCATTCTCACGCTTTATCCGGACATGTTTCCCGGCCATCTGGGTCAGGCACTGGCGGGTCGTGCCCTTGAGCGCGGCGACTGGTCTATAGAAGCGGTTCAGATCCGTGATTTTGCTCTCGACAAGCATCGCAGCGTCGATGACACGCCGTCAGGCGGCGGAGCGGGCATGGTTCTCAAGCCGGACGTTCTGGCGCGTGCGATTGATTCGATAGCCGACGATGGAAGACCGCGCCTATTGATGAGCCCGCGAGGCCGCCCGCTGACGCAGGACCGAGTTCGGGAGATTGCCTCGGGCGAAGGTGTGGTCATTGTCTGCGGCCGTTTCGAAGGTGTCGACCAGCGTGTCATCGATGCGCGTCGGCTCGAAGAAGTGTCGATCGGCGACTATATCCTCTCTGGCGGCGAGCCGGCCGCGTTGACCTTGCTCGATGCCGTTGTGCGTATCCTGCCGGGCGTGATGGGGAACCAGTTGTCGGGCGTGCACGAAAGTTTCGAGGGCGGCCTGCTTGAGCATCCGCACTATACGCGGCCGCAGGTCTTCGAGGGCCAGGAGATTCCGGAGATCCTCACCTCCGGAAACCATGCAGCCATCGAGAAATGGCGTCGTGACGAGGCCTTGAAGCTGACGCGGCAGCGTCGTCCCGATCTTCTTGTTGGCGCGAAAGCTCAGCCCGTTACGAAGTAGTAGACGGCCAGCCCAAGGCCAGCTGCGACCACCAGCCAGCGCATGATGCTCTGCGGGACCTTCTTTGCCATGGCAACGCCTGCGTAGCCGCCCAGCGCCACAGCCGGGATCATGATCACCGCATGCAGCCAGGAAATGGCACCGGCGCTCGCGAAGATGATGATCGCGACTGCGGCGATCACGATCGACAGGAAGTTCTTCAGCGCATTGAGGCGATGATAGTCGCCACCGCTCGCAAGCCCCAGCGATGCCAGCATCATGATGCCCATGCCGGCGCCGAAGAAACCGCCATAGAAGGAGGTGGCACCCTGCAGCGCCAGACCGAGGGGGCTTGCGGGATGACTTTCTCCCTTGGTCTTCGGTCGCAGCTTGGGGCCGGCCGCGAAGATTGCGGTAGCACCGAGCAGGAGCCAGGGCACCATGGAGCGAAAGGCGGGGTTGGACAGCGAGATCAGGAACAGGGCGCCACCGACAGCACCAACGGCCGATACCAGGGCCAGGACAATTGCCCCGCGCCACATGTCCTTAAATTCGTTGCGGTAGGCGAGTGTTGAGGTGATGTAGCCCGGGAACTGGGTGATCGACGAGGTGGCATTGGCGCTGATCGGCGGCAAGCCGGCGAGTGTCAGCGCTCCAAAGGTCAGGAACGTGCCGCCGCCAGCAATTGCGTTCACGGCGCCAGACACGAAGCCGGACCCGATCAGCAGCAGAATCATGGCGATGGACATTAGAATTTTCCTCGTGCGTCTTTGCGGCGAAGTCTTAAAAGCGAAAAGGATGGCTCGCAAGGCGCTTGGCTGTGTCGCTCCGCTTCAAATTTTCAAGCCAAAGGGGTGACAAGAGCCAGCAATTGCTGTAATGGCCGGCTCGGAAATGGGCGTTTCGCCCGTCTGCCAAAACAAAGAACCGCGTATCCGCTCCCGCCTTTCGAGGCAAGATCCGGAGGCTGAGGCCGAAGGATGACAGTTGAGCGCTCTGGCCGTTTCAGAAGAAATTGAGGTTAGACATGAACATCATTCAGCAGCTGGAAGCCGAACAGGCCGCCAAGATTGAAGCCAAGCGCAAGCTTCCTGACTTTTCCCCGGGCGACACCGTACGTGTGAACGTCACCGTCAAGGAAGGCAACCGTACCCGCGTACAGGCCTATGAAGGCGTATGCATCGCTCGTTCGGGCGCCGGCATCAACGAGAGCTTCACGGTTCGCAAGATCTCCTACGGCGAAGGCGTCGAGCGCGTATTCCCGGTCTACTCGCCGCTGGTCGAAGGCGTCGAAATCGTTCGCCGCGGTAAGGTCCGTCGCGCCAAGCTCTACTACCTGCGCGATCGTCGCGGCAAGTCGGCTCGTATCGTCGAAAACACCGGCACCCGCGCCCGCAAGCTCAACGACGCTGAGCGCGCTGCTGTTGCCGAAGAAAAGGCACGCATCGAAGCTGAGAAGGTTGCAGCAGCACAGGCTCTCGCCGCCGAAAAGGCAGCAGCCGAAGCCGCTGAAAAGGCCGCTGCCGCTGAAGCCGCAGCTGCTGCCGAGACCTCGGCCGAATAAGCCGGTCCCGGCTTTCGCCGGACTGCAGATCAAGATCAAAGGCTCCGCTTGCGGGGCCTTTTTTCGTTGGGGCATTATCCCGTGAGATTGATTGCGTTCGATGCCTTTCTCAGAGGCTGATGCAGATTGCCCCACCGGCAACGATGAGGCAGGCAAGTACGCGCCGCAGCGTCAACTGTTCACCGAGCACCAGCGCGCCGATCAGAACGGCGAAGACCACGCTCGTCTCGCGCACGGCTGTCACCAGGCCGGCCGGCGCGTAGGCATAGGCCACCACGACGAGGCCATAGGCGAGCATGGCGAGTACACCGCCACCGACGGCTTTCCAGGTCACCGGAGATCTCGGATCGACGACAAGGCTGCGCCGCTTCACTACATAGGCAAGTGTGATCATCAGGCCGAAGATGAACAGAACCCATAAGGCATAAGCTGCGGGCTCATCCACCAGCTTCACGCCGCGCGAATCCACTGTCGAGTAGCAAGCGATGATCAGGCCGGTTGTCAGCGCAAAGAGGATCGACGAGGTGGCCGCGCGTGTCTTGCCAAGCGACAGGCTCATGATGCCGGCCGCGATCATCAGTACTCCCAGACTCTGCCAGGTGCCGAGTACTTCGCCAAACAACAGAAGACCGCCAAGCGTGACCAGCAGGGGAACCGTGCCGCGCACGATCGGGTAGACCTGGCCCAGTTCTCCATGGCGATAAGCGGCGACCAGAAACAGGCTGTAGCCCACCTGCAGGCAGGAAGAGAGAAGGATGTAGGGCCATGCAGCCGCGCCTGGCAGCGGCACGGCGAAGAGAAATGGCAGCGTGATGATGCTTCCGGCCAGACTCATCACGGTAATCGACCACAGTCGGTCTGCTCCGGTGCGCAGGAAGGCATTCCAGCTGGCGTGAAGTATGGCTGCGAGCAGCGCCAGGCCGACGGCAAGGGCGCTCACGCCCACAGCCCATGGGTCAAGGAAAGCATGGAGGTGAGGGGCATTCAGGATCTCGGCGTGACAGATGACAGTTTTATGACGCCGCACGATAGCTGCTTCGCGGGTCTTTGCAATCAACGGCGCAAAGACGGGCAAAAAGAAACCGCCCGCTTGAGAGCGGGCGGTCCAAAATTATCTTCGATAGTGGATTGGCTTACTGCCAGTCGCGGATATCGACGAAGTGACCTGCAACAGCAGCAGCGGCGGCCATGGCGGGTGATACAAGGTGCGTGCGGCCCTTGAAGCCCTGGCGGCCTTCGAAGTTGCGGTTCGAGGTCGACGCGCAGCGCTCGCCCGGCTTCAGGCGGTCGTCGTTCATCGCAAGGCACATGGAGCAGCCCGGCTCGCGCCAGTCGAAGCCCGCTGCCTTGAAGATCTTGTCGAGGCCTTCGGCTTCCGCCTGTTCCTTGACGAGGCCGGAGCCCGGAACGATCATCGCCGACACGGTGGATGCGACTTTCTTGCCTTCCACGACTTTAGCCACTTCGCGCAGGTCTTCGATGCGGCCATTGGTGCAGGAGCCGATGAAGACGCGGTCGATGGCGATGTCAGTGATCTTGGTGCCCGGCTTCAGGCCCATGTAATCAAGTGCCCGCCATTTCGAGCTGCGCTTGTTTTCGTCGGCAATGTCATCCGGGTTCGGCACGACGCCCTGGACCGAGATGACGTCTTCCGGCGAAGAGCCCCAGGAGACAATCGGCGGGAGCTTGGCCGCATCGAGCACGACGACGCGATCGAAATGTGCGCCTTCGTCGGTCTGCAGTGTCTTCCAGTATGCGATCGCCTGTTCCAGTGCTTCGCCCTTCGGCGCGCGCGGCTTGCCCTTGATGTACTCGAAGGTCTTTTCGTCAGGCGCGATCAGGCCAGCGCGGGCGCCGCCTTCGATCGTCATGTTGCAGATGGTCATGCGGCCTTCCATCGACAGCGCGCGGATCGCTTCGCCGGCAAATTCGATGACGTGGCCCGTGCCGCCTGCCGTGCCGATCTCGCCGATGATGGCGAGGATGATGTCCTTCGCGGTCACGCCTTCCGGCAGCTGGCCGTCGACGCGGACCAGCATGTTCTTGGCCTTCTGCTGGATCAGCGTCTGGGTGGCGAGCACGTGCTCGACCTCGGACGTGCCGATGCCATGCGCCAGCGCACCGAAGGCGCCATGAGTCGACGTGTGGCTGTCACCGCAAACGATGGTCATGCCGGGCAGGGTGAAGCCCTGTTCCGGGCCAACGATGTGCACGATGCCCTGACGCTTGTCGGAAGCCGAATAATATTCGACACCGAATTCGGCAGCGTTGTTGGCGAGCGCTTCAACCTGGATGCGGCTTTCTTCGTTCTTGATGCCGAGATGGCGATCCGGCGAAGTCGGCACGTTGTGGTCGACAACGGCCAGCGTCTTCTGCGGCGCGCGAACCTTGCGGCCGGCCATGCGCAGACCTTCAAAGGCCTGCGGGCTCGTCACTTCATGCACGAGGTGACGGTCGATGTAGAGAAGACAGGTGCCATCGTCCTGGCGGTCGACAACGTGGTCGTCCCAGATCTTGTCGTAAAGGGTGCGGGGTGCGCTCATGGGTGAGTTCCATCCAGACTGAGGTAACAGGATTTTTGTTATGTGAGGTCTTATCGGCGCCGCTCATGCGGTCGCAGGAGCTCAGCCGCGAAGGCTCGCAAGCGCCCCTTGGATGCGCGCAAAAAACCGTGCCGGCAGACGCTTGTGGTCCTGCAGCACGATAAACTGGTTCGCGAGGCATCCGAATTTCGATCCCATGAGACGCTTTCTATCAGATCTCCGTTTTTCCGGCAATCGGGCCGCTGCCGGCATATGACAAACAATTGTCATATGGAATTCGCGCAAACATGCTTCATCGTGTTGAGCTTAAGCATAGTTTGGGAACGCCGCCTGCCATGAATGACGAGATCAATCGCATCAAGAACGAGATCATCGACAGCTTCGACGAGGAGCTGGAGCAGCAGATGGAGGAAGACCGGCTGGACGAGCTGGTTGCCGACGGGCTGTCCGAGCCGACGATTGATCGCCGGATCTACTTCCGCGAACTGTTTCGTCTTCAGCATGAATTGGTTCGGCTGCAGGATTGGGTGCAGTACAAGAAGCTGAAGATGATTGTGCTCTTCGAAGGCCGCGATTCCGCCGGCAAGGGCGGCGCCATCAAGCGCGTCACCCAGCGTCTTAACCCCCGCGTCTGCCGGGTCGTGGCGCTTCCGGCGCCAACCGAGCGTGAGCGCAGCCAGTGGTATTTCCAGCGCTATGTCCAGCACCTGCCGACAGCTGGCGAAATGGTGCTGTTCGACCGCTCCTGGTACAACCGCGCCGGTGTCGAACGGGTCATGGGTTTCTGCACGCCCGACGAACTGGAGGAATTCTTTCGCTCCGTACCGGAATTTGAGCGCATGCTCGTGCGTTCCGGCATCATCCTCGTGAAGTACTGGTTCTCGATCACCGACGAGGAGCAGGAATTCCGCTTCCAGATGCGCATCAACGATCCCTTGAAGCAGTGGAAGTTGTCACCCATGGACCTCGAAAGCCGCGTCCATTGGGAAGACTATACCCGCGCCAAAGAAGAGATGCTGGAGCGCACGCATATCCCTGAGGCCCCCTGGTGGGTGGTACAGGCCGTCGACAAGAAGAAGGCGCGGCTCAACATGATCGCCCATCTCCTGTCGCAGATCCCTTACGAGCATGTGCCGAAGGAAACGATCGAGTTGCCGGCTCGCGTCCGCGGGGCGGATTACATCCGCCACCCGGTCCCTGAGGAGATGTATGTCCCGGAGAGATATTGAGTGAGGTCTGTCTGCTTAGCGCGGGTTTCGGGACCGCATGCGTTTCTCGAAACCGCGTAGCAGGAGCGAGAGGCCGATGGTCAGTACAAGGTAGACATAGGCCACAATCGAATAGGTTTCGAAAAACCGGAACGAGCCTGAGGCGTAGACCTTGGCCATCTGGGTGATGTCGGCCACGCCAAGCACCGAGACGAGGGACGAGTCCTTCACCATGGCGACGAAGTCGTTCGATAGCGGCGGGAAGACAACCCGGATTGCCTGCGGCAACACAATCAGGCGAAAGCGTTGCGTGCGGGAAAGGCCGAGCGCCTTGGCCGCTTCGATCTGCCCTTTATCGATCGACTGGATGCCAGCCCGGAAAATCTCGGCGATGAAGGCCGAATAACCAATCGTCAACGCAATGATCGCGCGCCACATCAGCGAGATGTCGCGAACCACCATCGGCTCGGCAATGCCAGCGGACACCAGGGGTGTGGTTATGAGATTGTAGAGCGCGACGAAGGCTGGCGCGCCGACAAAGGCGATGTAAAACAAGAGCACGAGGATCGGGATGCCGCGCACCACTTCGACATAGAAGCGGGCGACCTGGCGGAGCACAACACTGTCCGCCATGCCGAGAAGGGCGATGCCAAGGCCGAGGCTGGATGCCAGCGCAAAGCCGACAAGGGTCACGAAGACGGTGACGCCGAGGCCCTTCGCCACGGTGGCAAAGACCTGGGCATAAAGCTCACTGACGAAAATGACGACGCCGAGGGCAAGTGCCAGCACGACGAAGGCGACCAGCCACCATGGCCGGTCGCCCTTCTGATTGCCCTCAGGCAGGGTCTGGAATGTCATGCTGGTATGCCGCCGCTGAGATCGCAGGCCTGCGCGAATCTCATTGGCCCATCTTGTAGTCGAGGAACCACTTCTTGTTCAGCGCATCGAACGTACCGTCCGCCTTCATCGCGGCGATGGCTGCGTTGACCGGTGCAACAAGATCGGAGCCCTTGGGGAAGATGAAGCCGAAGTCCTCGGAACCGAGCGGCCCGCCGATCAGCTTCAGGCCGCCATTCGAGGTATCGACATAGCCCTTGCCGGCCGTACCATCGGTCAGAACGACGTCCACGTCCCCGGTCTTCAGCGCCTGAACGGTTGCACCGAAGGTCTCGAACAGCTTGATGCGCGGGTTCTGCTCATTGCCATCAAGGATTTCATAGACGGCCGTGTAGAATGGCGTTGTGCCGGGCTGTGCGCCAACAAGACCGTCGGTGAATGCGCCAAAGCTCTTTGCGTCGGTAAAGCGGCTTTCGTCGCCGCGCACCAGCATGAACTGCTCGGAGCGCATGTAGGGGTCGGAGAAGTCGACCTTTTCCTTGCGGTCTTCCTTGATGGTGATGCCGGTCATGCCAATATTGTACTGTCCGTCCGAGACGGCCTGTATCATCGCATCCCACGATGTGTTCTGGTACTCGATCTTGGCATTCAGCCGCTTGGCGATCTCGTTCATCGCATCATATTCCCAGCCGATCTGTTCGCCCGACTTGGGGTCTACGAATTGCAGCGGCGGGTAGGCATTTTCCGTCACCACGACAATGTTCTTGCCGCCGAGGTCCGGCAGGCCTTGGGCAACGGCGGCGAAGGGCAAGAGCGCGAGGGTCGACAGACCAGCGAGGATGGTGCGGCGAAACAGCATGGAGATCTCCCGAAATATGGCAGTGCACACTGTCACATCTCGTTCGGTACTGGCAAGGGAGGCGCGCTCTGGTCGTGATGCAGGGGAGGGGGCCAAGGCAAGGTGCCGAGGCCCCGGTCCGGTCGTCAGAAGGATGCGGTCTTGGGGTCGGGGCCGATCCGTGCACTTGACGTGTCGAGCCCATCCAGGGCTTCGAGATCATCCGCCGAAAGCTTGAAGTCGAAGACGTTGAAATTCTCGGTAATGCGCGACGGCGTGACCGATTTCGGGATGACCACAAGGCCGTTGTCGATATGCCAGCGGATGATCACCTGTGCCGGCGTGCGGTCAAGACGCGCTGCGATCTTGCCGATCACCGGATGATCAAGCAGCTTGCCCTGACCAAGCGGGCTCCAGGATTGCGTGGCGATCCGGTGCTTCTCGTGGAAGGCGCGCGCCTCGCGCTGCTGGAAATCAGGATGCAATTCGATCTGGTTGATGACAGGCACCACACCCGTCTCGCCGATGATCTTTTCCAGATGCTCGGGATAGAAGTTGGACACGCCAATCGATTTCACCCGCCCCTCTTCCTTCAGCTTGATGAAGGCTTTCCAGGTTTCGAGGAAAAGGCCGCGATGGGCGGATGGCCAGTGGATGAGGTAAAGGTCGACATAGTCGGTGCCTAGCCTCTTCAGGCTCGCTTCAAAGGCCTTGAACGTCTGGTCATAGCCCTGATCGGTGTTCCAGAGCTTGGTGGTGAGAAAGATCTCGCTTCGGGCAAGGCCGGACCGGCGGATCCCTTCGCCAACGCCTTCTTCGTTTTCATAGACGGCTGCCGTGTCAACATGGCGATAACCGGCATCGAGCGCGGCCTTGACTGCAGGGGCGGCTCCGTCATTCGGTGTCTGCCACACACCGAGGCCCACCTGGGGAATACGGTTGCCGTCGTTGAGGGCGATGTAGAGTTGTTCGGACATGGGTGGAAACTCCCGGAATTCTTGAGCTGCGGCCGAGGCCGGGCGCATTGCGGAATGGTCATGTGAGGGCGCTGCAATTCTGCTGCGCGGCCATAGCCTTACTTAGGCTGCCGGTCTTCGATGAAAAGACAGCGCGTCTGCAATTCCGCTGAAGCTTCGGTCAAAGAACCTGAAGTCGCGTGTCTGTTCCCAGATATGGCAACAGGCGCTGCATGTCGCGTGGACGGATCGCGACGCAGCCTTCAGTGGGTGTGTAGCCCGGCCGGGCGATGTGAAAGAAGATTGCCGAACCGCAGCCGCGTTTGCGCATGCGGATGTTCCAGTCCATGACGATGACGAGGTCATAGAGTTCGTCCGCTCGCAACAGCTGTTCGTGACTTGCGGAAAAAGGTGCGCGGACGGGGCGATTGTAGGCCGGATGGCGGGACGCGTCGCACCAGAGCATATCGGCCCGTATTTCCGACACTGGCAGTGTTGTTCTGGCAGTACCAGTCCCGCATCCTTTCCGGTAGCCATAGAGCAAGCGCATGCTGCCGATGGGTGTTGCGCCGTCGCCCTCGCGCTTGCGGCTCGTGGTGCCGCTGCGGCCCAATGCGGTACGAATGCGCAATGGGCCTGCCTGCAATATTCCCTGGCTGCGATTGCCGGGCGCGGTCCGCACCAGCAGTTGCTTCAGTCTTGATCCGGGTTTCTTCTTTGTCTGCCGCGTTTGGCTCACGACTTTTTGCCTTGTTCGTGAAGAATGTTGTATTCATAGCACTTCAAACGACCGGGCGAAGACTTACATGTCGCACGTCCGGGCAACAAGACCTCGGGCGACAGGTCAGCTGGAAGGATGATGGATGACGACGCGGACCATTCTGCTCGTGGATGACGACGACGACCTGAGGCAGATCCTCGTCGAGCAGCTTTCGCTCTACGACGAGTTTTCGCTGATCCAGGAGAGCACGGCGACCACGGCCATGCAGGCCGTGAAGACAGGCCAGATCGATCTTCTGATCATGGATGTCGGCCTGCCAGATATGGATGGTCGCGAGGCCGTGAAACTCTTGCGCAAAGGCGGCTTCAAGGCGCCGGTGATCATGCTGACCGGTCATGATACCGATTCCGATACGATTCTCGGCCTTGAGGCGGGTGCGAATGACTATGTCACCAAGCCGTTCCGTTTCGCCGTGTTGCTTGCACGTATCCGCGCCCAGCTGCGCCAGTTCGAACAGAGCGAAGACGCCACGTTCGGCGTCGGCCCCTACACCTTCAAGCCCAGCCAGAAGCTTCTGACCACCGAAGAGGGCAAGAAGATCCGGCTGACGGAGAAGGAGTCGGCGATTATCCGTTATCTCTATCGGGCAGGCCAGAAGGTGGTCACGCGCGATGTGCTGCTCGAAGAGGTCTGGGGTTACAATTCCGGCGTGACGACGCATACGCTCGAAACCCATGTCTACCGCCTGCGCCAGAAGATCGAACGCGATCCTTCGAATGCGGAAATCCTGGTGACGGAAAACGGCGGCTACAAGATCGTTCCCTGAGCCATTCCGGCAGGCTTTCGACTGAGACGGGGATGAGATGCGACCGAGGGTCGTTTCTCTCCCCGTTTTGCGTTAGGACTGTCGCTCAAGGGCAGCCGGCATGCGCATGACGCCAGCCGCGACGAGCGCAAAAGAGGGTCCATCATGGCATTGAGCGAGGATATCGAGCTGCTTTCGGCGCTGCCGCTCTTTTCGTCGCTGGAAAAGGACCAGGTCAAGCTCATCGCCTTCGGCGCGGAACATCGCGTGGTGGGCCCAGGTGAAGCGCTGTTTCGCGAGAAAGCGCCGGCTGACTGCGCCTATGTCGTCGCCCGCGGCAGGCTCGACCTTTACGTGATGGGTCGTGGCAACCAGCCCTACAAGCAGGCCTCTGCGGGTCCTGGCGTCATGTTGTCGGAACTGGCGCTTGTGACAATGGTCGAGCGCAAGTACACGGCCATCGCTGCCACGGAAACCGATGTGCTGCGCCTGACCCGCGCCATCTTTCATCGCCTGCTTGAGGAATATCCGCCCATGGCCCGTCTTGTTCAGGACCGGATCAAGCAGACGCTGGGCGAACTCATCGAGGGTGCTGCAGCGCTCGGCTCGAGATTTGATTGATCGCTGGCTATATATCGCCTGCTATCAATCCTTGAAGTGGGCCGTGACGGGCACGTGGTCCGAGGGTTGCTGCCAGCCCCGGGCTTCCTTCAGCACATCGACGCGAGACAAGAGCGGTGCCAGATCGCGTGATGACCAGATATGGTCGAGGCGACGGCCGCGATCGGCGGCTTCCCAATCCTTGGCTCTGTAGCTCCACCAGGTGTAGAGCTTTTCCGAGGCCGGCACATGCTGGCGCATCAGGTCGACCCAATTGCCTTGGCGCATGACTTCGGTCAGGCCTTCGGTTTCGACAGGTGTATGGCTGATGATCTTGAGCATCTGCTTGTGCGACCAGACGTCGTGCTCCAGCGGTGCAATGTTCAGGTCGCCAACAAGGATCGCGCCTGTCCCAGGCTCTGCATCGGCCGACAGCGCCTTCATCTCCTCGACGAAATCCAGCTTGTGGCCGAACTTCGGATTGATCTCGCGATTGGGTTCGTCGCCGCCGGCCGGAACATAGAAATTGTGCAGGCGTATGCGCCGCCCGTTCCAGGAAAAGATTGCCGAGATGTGGCGGCTGTCGCCAACCCCGCAATAGTCCTGGCGGTGATCTTCGGCGAGCGGCAGTTTCGAGCATATCGCCACGCCGTGATAGCCCTTTTGGCCATGAATGACGATGTTGGAATAGCCGAGGGCCTGGATGTCCTCCATCGGAAACTGGTCATTCTGGCACTTGATTTCCTGCAGGCACAGGATATCCGGGTTCACGCGCGCCAGGAGGTCTTTCACGATCGGCAGGCGAAGCCGGACCGAGTTGATATTCCAGGTGGTGATGGAAAGCGTCATGTGAAAATCCCCGATGCCTCGGCGGTTCTAGGGGATTTGATGGGCCCTGAACAGGAAAAGGCGGCAGACCCCGAGGTCATGCCGCCTTTCTCCACAGATCAGGGCTGGCCGCCGATCAATCAGCCGCCGCGCTTCTGTCCGTGCACTTCGGCATAGGGGATCTCGAAGACGCTCGGATCGAATTGCACGCCGCTCTGGACGTTGAAGATCATGACCGATGTATCCTTCTTCTGGACATCGGTGATTGTCCACTGGCGCAGTTCGAAGCTCTTCGGGTCGAACATCAGTGTGATGGTGGAGTCGCCGAAGATCGTGCGGTCGCCGAGGACAATGGTTGTCAGATCCGCTTCCTGCTTTACATCGCGCACCAGCTTGTTGCCCAGATCGATGCGGTCGGCCAGCAGCAGGCTGAGCGGTGTCTTGCTGAGCGGATAGATGTCCCAGGTCTTCAGCTTGGAATTGCCGATGACGACGTTCTTGCCGTCAGAAATCACCCGCATCGGCGATGGCTTTTCATAGTTGAAGCGCAACTTGCCCGGTCGCTCGATGAAGAACTTGCCGCCCGTCTGTTCGCCGCGTGGGCCGAATTGGACAAACTCGCCCGTCATCGTCTTCACGCCTGAGAAATGGTCGGCGATCTGCTGGGCGGCCTCTGTGGTCGCCGCGAAAGCTGGCAGCGGCAGGGCAGCGCAGGCCATGAAGGCGGCGGTACCCAGCACGAACTGGCGGCGGCTGGCCAGCACCGGCATCCGGGCATCAGTCTTGTGTGTCATGTGGTACTCCTTGAATTGCTGAGGGTTTCCCCCAAAAACGCGGCGGCTTCATGGCCATATTGCCGTCATTGCTGCGGCAACTCGTCCGGGCCCCGCCTTGTTCCATCGGGGAAAAATCGCGCCCTCACATGTCGTTTTCCGTGGGCACGAGGATTTCGCGTTTGCCGGCGTGGTTGGCGGGTCCGATGATCCCTTCCTTTTCCATGCGCTCGATCAGCGAGGCGGCGCGGTTGTAGCCGATGCCGAGGCGGCGCTGAACATAGGACGTTGAGGCCTTTCCATCGCGCAGAACGATCGCCACTGCCTGATCGTACGGATCGTCGGACTCGCCCAAATTGGAGGTTCCGGCCGGACCGCCACCTTCTTCACCGTCCTCGTCGTCAATGGTGATCGCTTCGAGATATTGCGGCGACCCTTGCGTCTTCAGGTATGCCACGATTTCTTCGACTTCCTGGTCGGAGACGAAGGGGCCGTGGACGCGCTGGATGCGCCCGCCGCCCGCCATATAGAGCATGTCGCCCATGCCAAGCAGTTGTTCTGCTCCCTGCTCGCCCAGGATCGTGCGGCTGTCGATCTTGGAAGTGACCTGGAAGGAAATGCGTGTCGGGAAGTTGGCCTTGATTGTGCCGGTGATGACGTCCACCGAGGGGCGCTGGGTTGCCATGATCACATGAATGCCGGCCGCGCGCGCCATCTGCGCGAGGCGTTGGACGGCCCCTTCGATGTCCTTGCCGGCCACCATCATCAGGTCTGCCATTTCGTCGATGATCACGACGATGTAGGGGAGGGGCTGCAGGTCGAATTCTTCCGTCTCGTAGACCGCCTCGCCGGATTGCCGATCGAAGCCGGTCTGCACGGTCCGCGTCAGAACCTCACCCTTTTCCAGGGCCTGGGCGACGCGCGTGTTGAAACCGTCGATATTGCGCACGCCGATCTTCGACATCTTCTTGTAGCGCTCTTCCATCTCGCGCACGGTCCATTTCAGCGCGACGACGGCTTTCTTGGGGTCCGTGACAACAGGCGAGAGCAGATGCGGGATGCCGTCATAGACGGACAGTTCGAGCATCTTCGGGTCGATCATGATCAGGCGGCACTGCTCCGGCGTCATCTTGTAGAGGAGCGACAGGATCATGGTGTTGATCGCCACTGACTTACCCGAGCCGGTGGTACCGGCGACGAGAAGATGGGGCATTTTGGCCAGGTCGGCCGTGACCGGTTCGCCGCCGATCGTTTTGCCCAGCGCCATGGCGAGCTTCGCCTTGTTGCTGTCGAAATCCTTGGAGCCGATCAATTCACGCAGATAGACCGTCTCGCGCTTCTGGTTGGGAAGTTCGATGCCGATTGCATTGCGGCCGGGAACGACAGCGACGCGGGCGGCAATTGCGCTCATCGAGCGGGCAATGTCATCGGCGAGGCCGATAACGCGGGACGACTTGATGCCCGGTGCCGGTTCCAGTTCGTAGAGGGTGACGACAGGCCCGGGGCGGACGTGGATGATCTCACCCTTGACACCGAAATCGTCGAGCACGCCTTCCAGCAGGCGCGCATTGTGCTCAAGGGCTTCCGCCGAAAGGGTTGCATCGCGGGTGACGGCGCGGGGTTCGGCCAGAAGCTGGATCGAGGGCAGTTGGAATCCGTCCGTCCCGACACGCGCGCTGCCA
The DNA here is from genome assembly GCF_051549525.1 of Rhizobium sp. G187. Classification (NCBI taxonomy): domain Bacteria; kingdom Pseudomonadati; phylum Pseudomonadota; class Alphaproteobacteria; order Hyphomicrobiales; family Rhizobiaceae; genus Rhizobium; species Rhizobium sp. G187. The sequence goes on along the minus strand of NZ_JBPUGM010000004.1, from coordinate 412,128 downwards.
ATGTCAGCGCGGGGGCCGGGTTTCGGACGCGATGCCGAAGGTGCCACCCGGCCAGAAGCGCCAAGTTTGCGGGATGGGGCTGCGCGGCCGTCGTCATCCGAAAGAATGCCCGCCGGCCTTGGCATGTCGTCAAGATCGAAGTCGTCGTCGAAATTGGATCCCTGCAGGGAAGGAGCCGCCACGATTGAGCGCCCAGGGGCCGGGCCGTCCAGGGAGGGCTCGACGCGGGCGCTGAATGGCACGGACTTGGCGCGGGTTGGCTCGTTCAGGAGGCTGAATTCATCATCGTTGAAGTCATAGGGCTGTTCGAAGTCGCGATGGTTGCGCTCCTTCGGCTTCAGGCCAAAGAGACGGCGGATGCGGGCGCGGGTCGTATACCAGTTGTGGGTGGCGGCGCCGATGGCAAGCGCAATCGCACCCTCGCTTTCTTCATCGTCGCTCTCGTCATCGGCGGCGCGCGCGACAGTCTTTGTCTGTGTTGCCGTCGCGGCGGGCTTCTGGTCAATGCGCTCGGCGGGCTCGACTGGAGCCTTTCCGATGATGCCGGCGGCAAAGAGAAGTAGCCAGACCGCAGGCACCGCCAGTATGCCGCCCAGAACCATGGCAAAAGTGGATGTTGGGTAGGCGCCGATGAAAAGGGCCGGGAAACGCAGGATCAGGTCGCCGAGCACGCCGCCGGTTCCGCTGGACAGCGGCCATGTTGCGGGTGGTGGGAAGCAGCCGATCATGGCCGCGCTGACCAGCGCACCGACAAGCCATGCCGAGAGCCTGGCTGGGACGCGCGAGAAACGCCGTGCGCCGATCAACGCAAAGGACCACGCCAGCACGGGCAGGAGTGCGAGCAGGCTTCCAAGGCCGAAGAACTGCATCATCAGGTCGGCAAAGACGGCTCCGCTCAGCCCCATGATGTTGGTCGGTGCATTTTCTGTTGCATAAGACAGGCTGGGGTCGGACACGTTCCATGTCGCAAGGGCAGCGACGGCGGCCACGAGCAACAGAAACAGACCGAAGCCGGTCAAGGCGAGGAATTGCCGCCAGACGAATGTCGTCAGCACGAAACGGGTCGGTTGATCCTCGATGGCGGCGTTGCCTCGTGTCATTGTCTCTGCCTTGCTTTCCGGTGGTCCTGGCGAGGATGTCAGGGGCCGAATCTGGCCATGATGTGGCGCAGACCCTACATGAGGCATGGTTAATGGCCGTTTAACCATGCGCTGTGGCCTCCGGGTGACGAAGGGGCGGCAAACAAAGCAAAACGCCCGGACCTTTCGATCCGGGCGTTGTCTCGTGGTTGAACGGCAGATCTTGCCGGTGATCAGTTGTGGTAGGCGGCTTCGCCGTGCGAGGCGAGATCGAGACCTTCGCGCTCGGCTTCGATCGGCGCACGCAGACCGATGACCACGTCGACGATCTTGTAGAGGATCGCCGAGATGATGCCGCACCACAGGATGGTGACGACGACAGCCTTCAGCTGGTTGAAGACCTGGGCGGCCGTGCCGGCATAGGTCGCTGCGAAGTCGGCCGTCGAGTAATCGACGATGCCGGCGCCGCCGAGGGCCGGGTTGACGAAGACGCCGGTCAGCAGCGCGCCGACGATGCCACCCACGCCGTGGATGCCGAAGACGTCAGCCGTGTCGTCGTAGCCGAACTTGTTCTTCACGGTCGAGCAGAAGAAGTAGCAGACCGGGGAGACAATGAGGCCCATGACGATCGCGCCCATCGGGCCGGCGAAGCCTGCAGCCGGGGTAACGACGACGAGGCCGGCAACAGCGCCCGAGACGGCGCCAAGCATGGAGGCCTTGCCGCGGGCGAAGGTTTCAACCAGCGACCAGGACAGAAGTGCTGCGGCGGTTGCCAGGAAGGTGTTGATCATGGCGAGTGCGGCATAACCATTGGCTTCGAGGTTCGAGCCGGCGTTGAAGCCGAACCAGCCTACCCACAGAAGGCCTGCGCCGATCAGCGTCATGGTCATCGAGTGCGGAGCCATCATGTCCTTGCCGTAGCCGGTACGCTTGCCGACCATGATTGCACCAATGAGACCTGCAATGCCGGCATTGATGTGGACGACGGTGCCGCCTGCGAAGTCGATGGCGCCAAAGCCGAAGATCAGGCCCGACGGATCGGCATAGGCGCTCGGGCCGCCCCAGAACCAGACCATATGGGCGATCGGGAAATAGACGAAGGTGAGCCACAGAGCCGAGAAGAGGATGACGGCCGAGAACTTAACGCGTTCTGCGAAGGCGCCGATGATAAGGCCCGGGGTGATGGCGGCAAAGGTCATCTGGAAGCAGACGAAGACCAGTTCCGGAATAGCAACGCCCTTGGAGAAGCTCTCGGCCATGGTCGTGACATCCACGCCGGCCAGGAACATCTTGGAGAAGCCGCCGACATAGGAGTTCAGGCCGCCGCCGTTGGTGAAGGCAAGCGAGTAGCCGTAGACGACCCAGAGGATCATGGCGAGTGCAGCGATGGTGGTAACCTGCATGAGCACGGACAGCATGTTCTTGGCGCGGACAAGGCCGCCGTAGAACAGGCCGAGGCCCGGCACGGTCATCAAGAGGACCAGCAGGGCCGAAACGAGCATCCAGGTGGTATCACCCTTGTCGACTGTCATGGCTGGTGCTGCTGCGGCGGCTGCATCCGCAACGGCTGGTGCAGCTTCCTGGGCGAATGCGACGACCGGCGCCAGCACGGCTGCCGATGCGGCGCCCAAGCGCACGAGATTGGTGTTAAACTTGGCAAGTGACATCAGTAACAACTCCCCTAACAGCCGTTCTTACAGAGCTTCGGTATTGGTTTCGCCGGTGCGGATACGCACGGCCTGATCGATCGCATAGACAAAGATCTTGCCGTCGCCGATCTGGCCGGTCTTCGCGGCAGCTGCGATGGCTTCGACGGCCTTGTCGGCCAGTTCGGACGATACAGCGATCTCGATTTTCAGCTTCGGCAGAAAGCTCACCGCATATTCGGTGCCACGGTAGATTTCCGTATGTCCCTTCTGGCGGCCATAGCCCTTGACCTCGGTTACGGTCAGACCCTGGATCCCCACAGCCGTCAGGGCCTCGCGTACCTCGTCCAGCTTGAACGGCTTAATGATAGCCATCACAATTTTCATCTGGTTTCCCATCCTTTGCTTGTCCTCGGCTTAAGGCCGACTCTCCTTGACGCCAGCGGGAAGTTTCGCTCAGCGACCGAAGTTAGACATTCAAAAGGCGTGCCAGATTCGACGCGTTACATAAGTTATTGAATTATAAAGATTATGTCTGGAGTATCCATAAAACGGGCAAATGAATGCCCATTAAGCGCACAAATAGTGCGCATTTTCGCCGCAATGATGTTTTTTTAATCATTTGCCCGTTTGCGGATCAGGCCTTCCTGCGCCACGGAAGCAATGAGGCTGCCATCGCGCGAAAAAATGCTGCCGCGGGTCATCCCGCGGGCACCTGCGGCGCTGGGGCTGTCCTGCGTGTAGAGGAGCCAGTCATCCAGGCGGCAGGGGCGATGGAACCACATGGCGTGGTCCAGGCTTGCCACTTGCAGCGCGGGGTCGAATATGGATGTGCCATGGGCATAAAGCGATGTGTCGAGCAGCGTCATGTCGGAAAGATAGGCCAAGATCGCTGACTGATAGTGCCGTTCGTCAGGCACCAGCCCTGCGGCTTTAACCCATATATGGGCCACCGGGTCGAGCTTCTCATCCGAGAGATAGTGCGTGAGCGACACGGGCCTAATCTCGATTGGTCGCTCACGGCCCCAGTATTTCTTCACCGTCTCCGGTGCCTTGGCCAGAAAGACCTCGCGGAACTCCTTCTCGCCCATCAGCGTCTCAGGGTCTGGTACCTTCGGCAGGCCGATCTGATGGTCGAAGCCCGGTTCCTCGACCTGGAAGGAGGCCGACATCGAGAAGATCGCCTTGCCGTGCTGGATGGCGACGACGCGCCGCGTGGTAAAGGATGCACCATCACGGATGCGTTCAACCTGGTAGACGATCGGGATGGACGGATCGCCGGGCCGCATAAAATAGGCATGCAGGGAATGAACGATGCGGTCAGCCTCGACACAACGCTGCGCCGCCATCAGCGCCTGGGCAATTACGAGGCCACCGAACACGCGCTGCCAGCCATTTTGCGGGCTGCTGCCACGAAACAGGTTTTCCTCCAGCTTTTCCAGATCGAGCCGATCGATCAGGTCCTGCATGGCCTTGGTCTGTCCGTGTGGCTGCGACATAATGCATGGCTCCGCGTGTAGGCACTGGTGGAAGCCTGATCTATATAGGGTGAAGAATGTCTACAAGTGCAAAGGAACCCTCCATGCTGGATGTGCTGGTTGTCGGCGGTGGTTATGTCGGTCTCTCTGTCGCGGTTGCGATCAAGCAGGCGGCGCCCCATCTCACCATCGAGGTGATCGAGGCTGCGCCGGAAGAGGCGTGGAAAAAGGATCCGCGTGCGTCGGCAATTATTTCCGCTGCCACGAAGATGCTCGATGTCTTTGGCCTGTGGGGCCGGATCGAGCCGGACGCTCAGCCGATCAACCGGATGATCGTCACTGATTCGAAAGCGTCGGATCCGGTGCGTCCGGTCTTCCTCACCTTCGACGGGTCGGTTGAGGATGGACGCCCCTTCGCCCATATGATCCCCAATGTCAGCATGGTGGCCGCCTTGCGCGACGCCTGCGCCGAGCGCGGCATTTCAATCCGCCACGGTCTGCGCGCGACCGGCTTCCGCGACATCGGCCCCTCTGCCGAGCTGACGCTTTCGGATGGCAGCATTGTCTCGAGCCGCCTCGTGGTCGCCTGTGATGGTGTGCGCTCGAAACTGCGTGATCTCGCGGGGATCAAGACAGTTACCTGGCAATATGGTCAGTCAGGTATCGTCACCACCGTCGAGCACGAACGCCCGCATGATGGGGTCGCGGAAGAGCATTTCCTTCCAGCCGGCCCGTTCGCCATCTTGCCACTCAAGGGCAATCGCTCCTCGCTTGTCTGGACGGAGCGCACGGCGGATGCTGATCGTCTCGTCGCATCCGACGACCTCCTTTTCGAGGCAGAGCTGGAGCGGCGTTTCGGCCATAAGCTTGGCCAGATCCGGGCGACTGCGGATCGCCGCGCCTTTCCGCTTGGTCTGACCCTGGCCCGTGCCTTCATCGCGCCGCGTCTGGCGCTGGCGGGCGATGCGGCGCATGGCATTCATCCGATTTCCGGCCAAGGGCTCAATCTTGGTTTCAAGGATGTTGCGGCGCTTGCTGAAACCGTCGTCGATGCCGACAGGCTCGGCCTCGACATTGGCTCGGTCAATGTGCTCGAGCGTTACCAGACATGGCGTCGGTTCGACACGTTCCGGATGGGTGTCACCACCGACGTGCTCAATCGCTTGTTTTCTAACGATATCACCCCGATCCGGGTCCTGCGCGACTTCGGGCTCGGTGTCGTTGATCGCATTCCAGCGCTCAAGGGCTACTTCATTCGGGAGGCGGCCGGAACGTCTGCCGGGAATGCACCGCGGCTTCTGGCCGGGCAGTCGATCTGAGACTGCCAGGAAGTGGGTGGGTCGGGCCCACCCGTCTCAAATCGGCATTTCGAGCTTGCGTGCCTCCGAAACCAGCATGATCGGAATGCCGTCACGGATCGGATAAGCAAGTCGCGCCTTTTCCGAAACGAGTTCGTTCTTCTCGCGATCAAGCTTCAGGCTACCGCGGGTGAGCGGACATACCAGCAGTTCGAGCATCTTGATGTCGACCATGCTTGCCGGGTTGTCAGCCATGATGTCGCCTATTGAAGCATCGTGTCGGCATCGCCGAAGGTACGGGCAAGGATGATCTCGGTGATGGCAATCAGTGTTTCCGCGCGGGTCTTCAGGTCTGGCGCCTCCAGCAAGGCCTGCTTTTCCGCAGGACCAAAAGGCGACATCATCGAGAGCGAATTGACCAGGGTGATGTTGGAGGCCCGCTCCACGCTCTCCCAATCGGCTTCCAGCTTGTTCGCCTCCAGATAGGCGCGAAACGCCGCAAGAAGACCTGCCCGGTCCACCTGTGTCTCTTCGTCGCTGCTTGTCAGATCGGAGATGAACGGGGCAATCGAGAAACTGCGGTAGGGTTTGCCGCTGTTCACCTCGTTGAGCAGACGAAAGCGGCAGACGCCAGCCAGCGAAACGATATAGCGACCGTCACCTGTCTCGCTAAAGGATGTGATGCGCCCGATACAGCCGACAGGGGAGAGCGACGTGCGCTCGGGCAGGATGTCCGACTGTACTTCGGTCATTCCCGGCTGGATCATGCCGATCAGCCGATTTCCGGCCAGTGCGTCGTCGAGCATGGCAAGGTAGCGTGGCTCAAACACGTTGAGCGGCAGCTGGCCGCCCGGCAGGAGCAATACGCCGGAGATCGGGAAGACCGGCAGCTTGTCCGGCAGGTCTTCCCCAGTCAGGTATCTGGCATTTCCAACTTGCATCGATGTTCATCCCGTTCGCAGGCGCAGAAGCCTGCCCACTTCCCACTAATGTGGATCGCGCCGGATAAAACTCAAGTCCGGCAGCCCCTCATGAAAAGAGGATCGAAGACAGCTTCCGACGTGCCATGATCGTTGCCGGCTCCTTGGGTCCCCAGACCTCGAAGAACTGCAAAAGCTGCTTTCGCGCGCCGTCGTCCTCGAATGTCCTGTCGCGTTTCATGATCAGCAGCAAATGCTCGGCTGCTTCGTCGCGGCGACCCTCGACATTGCGGATCTTTGCAAGGTTCATTCGAGCGACATGGTCATCGGGGTTCAGCGAGAGCGTATGTTCGAGCGCCACCGGGTCACCAAGCTTGCGCGCTTCCTCAATCTGGTCGAGCCGCTTGTTCTGTGCCTGGATCTCGGGGGCTGCTGCCACTTCTGCCGGCAGGTTGCTCAGCAATTCGCGGGCGCGCTGATGCTGGTTGGCGACAATCATGCATTCCGCCATGCCGGCAAGCGCCTTGCCATTGTCAGGGTCGGCCTGGATGACTGCGGCGAAGAGCTGCGCTGCATGATCGATGTCGCCATTGCCGAGCAGGATTGCGGCCTCTTCCAGGACGGCTGCGATCTCTGCGGCCTGGTCGGCACCTGCGGGGCCTGCGATCTTGTCGATGAAGGCCTTGACCTGGCTCTCCGGCAACGCGCCCATGAAGCCATCGGCCGGACGTCCATCCACGAAGGCGACAACAGCCGGGATCGACTGGATGCCAAGCTGCCCTGGGATCGCCGGGTGATCGTCGATGTTCATCTTCACGAGCTTGACGCGTCCGCCTGCTTCGGCAACGGCCTTTTCGATGATCGGGGTCAATTGCCGGCAGGGGCCGCACCAAGGAGCCCAGAAATCGACGAGAACGGGCTGTTTACGCGATTCCTCCATCACGTCCCTGGCGAAGTTCGCTGTCGTCGTGTCCTTGATCAGCTCGGCCGCCGTCGGCGCCGGCGATTGCGGTTGCGCCGGCGCGCCGCCCAGCTGGGCGCTGGCCGTCATCGTCTGGTTTCCATATCCGCCGTATGGGTTTCCGTAATCGCTCATCTCGCGCGTCTCCCGCCTTGTTTGCCAGCACCCGCTTCAGGCCGGCAGATCCTCTTAAAATCGTATGTCAGCCCGTTACTTTCAAGACAAGCGGCGTGTGGCCAGTTGCTTCCATGAAGCGAAGCAGATCGTCGCGTCCGATCGAGGTGGTGGCGTCGTTGGAAAGCGGGTGGCCGTTGATCACTTCGTGTTGCATCAGGTCGGCGTCAAGCACGAAGGTGACGTTGTTTCCGCTGTCGTTGATTGCGCCGAAGGCCGTCACGGATCCCGGTACAACGCCGAGATATTCCAGAAGCTTTTCCGGCTTGCCGAAGGATACCTTGCTCGCGGCACCAATGATCGTGTGGACTGTCTTTAGGTCCACGGCTGCATTCTCCTCCACCGTCAGAAGGAAGTAGTTGTCCTTCTTGTCCTTGACGAAGAGGTTCTTTGTATGGCCGCCAGGGATCTCGTCGCGCAGCGATACGGATTCCGCCACCGTGAACACCGGCGGGTGGTATTTCGTCTTGTGCGCGATGCCGAGCCCGTCGAGGAAGCGAAAAAGGTCTTCAGCGGTCTTTGGTGCTGCGGTAGCGATTTCGGTGGTCATGGAGAATCCTCTTTTCGGGCTCGATTTGACTGGTCTAGCCGGAACTGATGCCAGAAATAGGCTGGACGCCGACATCTGGCAATCTCGTTTACGGCAAAAAAGCCCGTATTTTCCGTGGTTTGCGCCGGCTCGGCGATCATTTTCAAAATTTTTCGCCTCGAACTGTAATTTCCCTGTTGCATTTGAAAATCGGTTGGGCCATATACCGCCCGTCGCCGCAAGACGGACGGCCCACGATCCAGACACTACCCCAGGATCGCGGTTATGAGCGGGTGTAGCTCAGGGGTAGAGCACAACCTTGCCAAGGTTGGGGTCGAGCGTTCGAATCGCTTCACCCGCTCCATTTTCTTCTTCCAAAGACTGATAGGCATGAAACCGGCACCGCCGGGAAGTCGCCATTGTCGGCCCCGCACGGGGTCTGACCGAGGCCGGCTGCAGGCAACACCCGCAACCGGCAATATCGATCCTCAGCTCTTCGAGAATATATAGTCTGTTTCCTGGCGCAGGATCTCGCCTGGCCGCAGCACGGCGTTCGGGAAGTTCGGCTTGTTGATCGCGTCCGGCCAGATCTGCGTCTCCATGCAGAAGCCGGCAAAGGCGCCGTAACGGCGGCCTTCCAATCCCGGCACGGCAGGCGAGACCTTGCCGCCGGCATAAAATTGCACGCCCGGTTCGGTCGTGGCGATTTCCATGGTCACGCCGGAATTGACGCTGCGGGCAAGGGCCACGCTGCGTTTGCCCATCCGGGCGCTGGAAAAGCAGAAATTGTGATCGTAGCCGAATTGCTGTCCGTCTACGTCAAGGCGAATCGGCCGCATCTCGCGAAAATCGAAGGCCGTGTTCTCGACGGACTTGATTTCGCCGGTCGGGATCAGGCGCTCGTCGACGGGGGTGTAGTGATCGGCGGCAATCATCAGGTCGTGGCCAATGATATCGGGCCTGCCGTCAAGATTGAAATAGGCATGGTGGCAGACATTGGCGATGGTCGGCTTGTCGGTCACGGTCTCATAGATCACCGAGAAGATGCCGCCCGGCTTCAGGGCGAAGGTCGCGCGCGTGCGGGTGGTGCCGGGATAGCCGGCGCGGCCATCGGGATCCTCGATCTCCATGGTCACGCTATCGGCTGTGGTTTCGAGGATCGTCCAGTTCCGCCGGCCCATGCCGTCGGAGCCGCCATGCAGGTGCGTGACGCCTTTTTCATTGAGTTCCAGCTGGTAGTCTCTGCCTTCAAGCGAGAAGCGACCATTGCCGATGCGGTTGGCGCAGCGGCCGGGTGTCGCGCCGAAATAGGGCGAATGGTCGAGATAGCCGGCGAGGTCCTCGAAACCGAGCACCAGCGGTGCGTCATGACCCTCAAGGCGAAGATCCTGCAAAACGGCGCCGAAGGTGAGGATCGATGCCGTCAACCCACCGCCCGAGAGCACCACCTGCTCGACAGCCTCGCCCGTCGGCATCACGCCGAATACCTGCCTTGTCATGTCTTCCTCGCTTTGTCTTTCATGTCCGGCACGCGTGCCGATTTCCTCGCTGCCGTCTCGGTCCACCCGCAGACGAGCGCATTGCCCGCATCGCGACCTCAACGCTTCCGGTGGCGGTCGCTGACCACCGTCAACCTTGAAGGTCCTTGCCGATCTCGGCAAGGTCATAAGGCGTCATCTGGTAGATCTCGTTGATCCAGTTGCCGAACAGCAAATGGGCATGGCCGCGCCAGCGATTGAGCGGCGTCAGCGTGTCGTCATTGTGCGGGAAATAATTGTGCGGCAGCTTGATCGGGATGCCGGCCACCTTGTCGCGAAAGTACTCGTCCCCCAGCGATGTCGAATCATATTCGATGTGGTTGAACATATAGAGGCGGTTTGCCCGCTTCTCCTGGACGAGGCAGACACCCATTTCGTCTGATTCCAGCAGAATGTTGAGGTCCTTGACCTGTTCGATGTCCTTGCGGCGAACCTCGGTCCAGCGCGACACCGGCACCTGGAAGTCGTCGGAAAAGCCGTTCAGATAGACCGACGAGGGCGCCAGGTTGCGGTGACGATAGACGCCGAACGCCTTTTCCTTCAGCGCATGCTTCGGCACTTTGTGGAAATGGTGGATCGCCGCCATGGCACCCCAGCAGACATTCATCGTCGAATGCACATTGGTCTCGGTCCAGTCGAGGATCGCCGCGAGTTCCGGCCAGTAGGTCACCTCCTCGAAGGGCAGTGTTTCGACCGGGGCGCCCGTGATGATGAAGCCGTCGAACTTGCGGTCCTTAACTTCGTCCCAGGTCTGGTAGAACGAGAAAAGATGCTCTTCGGGGGTATTCTTCGCCTTGTGGCCACCGACGCGCACCAGGGTCAGGTCGACCTGCAGGGGCGATGCCCCGATCAGGCGGGCAAACTGGACCTCCGTCTTGATCTTGTTCGGCATGAGGTTCAGCAGGCCGATCTGCAGCGGGCGGATGTCCTGGCGGACAGCCATGGTCTCGGTCATGACCCGCACGCCCTCATTCACGAGGGTTTCAAAGGCGGGCAGTGTGTCTGGAATCCTGATCGGCATGTTACTCTCGACTTTCCTTGTCACGGCGGACACAGCCGCGGAAACAAAAATACCGGCAGCGCAGATCGCTACCGGTCCTCGGAAAGTCTTGATAACTCCCTCGGCCCTTTAGCGACTTATTTTACGTGGCTGCAAGCCGGCCGGCCAAATCACCACGGAACCTTATTCTATTTACGCCTGTCGAGGCGGCGAATCAATGGGGAGCTAAGCGGTCGAGCCGTCATGGCGAAGTTGCGCCTTCGCTCGATGCAGGTCTCATTGGCCCCTGCGTGATCTCGCCGTTCCCGGGTTCAAATGCGAGATAAAGCTTGTATTTCCAACCGGATCTGACAGGCTGTTTCCAACGTTCTTCTTCATGTGTCCGATTGTGAGCGCCCTATCCCTGCGAGGATGGATCCCCGGGTGCGGGACACAACCGACCTTCGCCTTCTACCAGACTTTGCCATCCGACAACCTGTGCCAGCGCTTTTGGTGCACTGACAGTCGGGCTCTTTATCAATCGACGGAAAAATCTGATCCGGCCGGCCACGTGTCCGCCGGAAGTTTATCGTGACCGCGGCCGGACCCGGAGGAGACCCATGAGCAAGCATAAATACGCCATTGGCGACATGATCGTCCTGAAGGACGGTCCTGTCCGTCTCGCCCGTGCAGGTGGTGCCTGCAAAGTGCTCGCCACCCTGCCGGAAACAGGTGGAAGCCGACAATACCGCGTGCGTTTCGACGGGGAGACCTTCGATCGTTGCGTTGCCGAAATCGATATCGATCCGAGCCGCAGCAAGGCATCCGCCCGCGCCCCTGCCACATCCACATTGAAGAAGGAGCAGACATCATGGCTAAAGGCCAGCAGCGTTCGAACCGCGAAGTAAGAAAGCCGAAGCAGGACAAGGCAAAGCCGTCGGCTGCGCCAGTCTCCACCTTCAGCACGCAGATCAAGAGTGCAGAGGCGGCAACGCCGAAGAAGCGCTGATCACACCAGATGCTGGCGGCGAGGAGCGCCGGTTGATGAGGCGGAGGCTGCCTTTCGCGGCCCCGCTCTTCTCGCGGCAGTCTCTTTCCATCCGTCGGATTTCCCATTTTGCATGAAGATCTGCCAGCTTCGCGCACGGCAGTCGGTCTTCCATGATCGCATCGCAGGCTTCGCGACAGCCAGGGCCTGCATAGGAGGGCCGCTTCCCGATGCGGAAGCGCTTTCCCTTCCCCTCCAAGATGCGCTAAGGGCTTGCCATGACCACATCCTCCTTCACCATCCTTCTCGGTGGCACGCTGACCGTCACGGAGCGCCTCAAGGCGTTGACGGCCGGCAGTCGCGTGATTGCCGCCGACGGTGGTATGCGTCATGCCGAGGTGCTCGGCTTGACGCCGGAATTGTGGGTCGGGGATTTCGACAGCAGCGATGCAGCGCTGATTGCCCACTATGCCCGGGTGGAGCGGCGCAGCTATCCCGCTGCCAAGGCGGCGACGGACGGCGAGATCGCCGTTGCCGAGGCGATTGCGCGCGGCGCGACACGGCTGATCTTTGTCGGCGCGCTCGGCGGCGACCGGTCGGACCATGCTCTCCAGCACTATCTCAATGCACTTGGCCTCGTCGAAGACGGTTTCGAGGTGGTCCTGACCTCGGGCGAGGAAGAAGCCTATCCCTTTGTCGAGGAAAGCGAGCTTGCGCTTGAACTGCCCAAGGGTGCGCTTTTCTCCGTGCTGGGCTTCACGGCGCTGACCGGCCTGACGATTCGCAATGCGCGCTACCCGCTCAGGAATTTTTCCCTCGCCTTCGGGTCGTCGCGCACGATATCCAACATCGCCGACGGACCTATCTCCGTCGCGCTCACTCGCGGTCGGGCCATCCTGCTCGCCCGTCCCTATGATTTATCCGGAGCCTGAAGCCTTGGCGCCTCCCATTCTGAAACTCGATGATATCAAGCTTTCCTTCGGCGGCACGCCGCTGCTCGACGGCGCCAACCTGCAGGTCGAACCCGGTGACCGCATCTGCCTGGTCGGCCGCAATGGCTCGGGCAAGTCGACCTTGATGAAAATCGCAGCCGGTCTGGTCGAGGCGCAGTCGGGTGAAGTCTTCCGCCATCCGTCGTCGACGATCCGCTATCTGGAACAGGCACCGGATTTCGACGGCTATGCCACTGTCCAAGCCTATGCCGAATCGGGGCTGGGCCCGAGTGACGATCCCTACCGCGTGACCTATCTGCTCGAGCATCTCGGTCTCACAGGTCAGGAAGACCCCAAACAGCTCTCCGGCGGGGAGGCGCGGCGTGCAGCACTTGCCCGCGTGCTGGCGCCGGAGCCTGATATCCTGATGCTCGACGAGCCGACCAACCATCTCGATCTGCCGACGATCGAATGGCTCGAAGGCGAGCTGTCCAAGAGCCGCAGCGCGCTTGTCCTGATCAGCCATGACCGACGTTTCCTCGAGAAGATCTCGACCGCTACCGTCTGGCTTGACCGCGGTCTGTCGCGCCGCCTGAACCGTGGCTTTGGCCATTTTGAGGAATGGCGTGATCAGGTGCTTGAAGAAGAAGAGATCGAGCAGCACAAGCTTGGCCGCCAGATCGAGCGCGAGGAGCACTGGCTGCGCTACGGCGTGACCGCGCGGCGCAAGCGCAACATGCGCCGCCTCGGCAATCTGCAGGATCTGCGCTCGCAGTATCGCGGCCACAAGGGGCCGACAGGTACGATTTCGGCTGCGATCACTGAAGGCAAGGAAAGCGGCAAGCTGGTCATCGAGGCTGACAAGATCGTCAAGACCTATGGCGACCGCCCGATTGTTGCGCCCTTTTCGATCCGGGTCCATCGCGGCGACTGCATCGGTCTGATCGGACCGAACGGTGCCGGCAAGACGACGCTTCTGAAGATGCTGACCGGCCAGCTTGCCCCGGATGAGGGCGTGGTCAAGCTCGGCACCAATCTCGAGATTGCGGTCCTCGACCAGAAGCGCGAGGATCTCAATCCGGAGGATACCCTCGCCCATTACCTGACAGATGGTCGTGGCGAAAACCTTTTGGTCAATGGTGAGCAGAAGCATGTCACCGGCTATATGAAGGACTTCCTTTTTGCACCGGAACAGGCCCGCACGCCGATCCGCAATCTCTCCGGCGGCGAACGTGCCCGCCTGATGCTGGCCCGGATGATGGCGAAGCCCTCGAACCTCCTCATCCTCGACGAACCGACCAACGACCTCGACATAGAGACGCTCGATCTGTTGCAGGAAATTGTCGCCGGCTATTCCGGCACCGTCATCCTGGTCAGCCATGACCGCGATTTCCTTGACCGCACCGTGACCTCGACCATTGCGCCGGCCAATCCGGAAAACCCCGATGGTCGCTGGATCGAATATGCCGGCGGTTATTCCGACATGCTTGCCCAACGCAAGGGCGTGGAGGATGAACGCAAGCGGGTGGAGAAGGCCGAGCGCGCCAAGGCGCAGGAGGCCTCCGGCGGAAAGCCTGCCGATGGTGGCGGAAAAACCAAGGGCAAGTTGTCCTTCAAGCAGAAGTTTGCGCTCGAAAACCTGCCGAAGGAGATGGAGAAGGCCGAGACGGAAATCGCTGCCCGTGAGGCCAAGATGGCCGATCCCAAGCTCTTCACCAAGGACCCGGCAACCTTCAACAAGCTCGCTGCCGAGCTCGAAAAGCTGCGGGCCGATATCACCCGTATGGAAGAGGAATGGCTGGAACTCGAAATGCTGCGCGAGGAGTTGGAGGGGTAAGGGTCGATCTCAGTCCGCGATCTTCATGCGGACCAGGGCCACATCCACAAGAGCCCGAACCAGCCAGTGAGCAGTATTGCCCACAAGACATAGCCCTTTATGTTCTTGCCATGGGGAAAATTCCAACACTGAGTTTTCTCTTTGTAGAGCCGGAAACTGGCAAGGATCAGAAGACCGATGACCAAGACTGCGAAGAGGGCTTCAGCCATCGGTTGGAGCGCCGTCCAGTCCGGCGTTGACTGTCGTCTTTTCCAGATGCACGGCTCTGGCTCCCGTTGCTGTTGCAAAAGCCATGGAACGGCCAAGATAGATCAGAGTCGTGCCTTGCATGTCTTTCAGCATGTTTGTCAGCCGGCTTTCGGTTTCCGGCTCCAGTCCTTCCAGAACGTCCTGCAACACCAGCCAGCGCGGCTTGCGCAGGAGGATGCTGGCGAAGGCCAGGGACATTTGCTGGTCCTTGTCGAGAATGCGGTCCCAGCGCCCCCGTTCGTCGAGCCTTTTGGCAAAGTCGCCAAGGCCAACGCGGCTTAGTGCATCTTTCATGTCCGCTTCATCAAAACCGGCCGAGGAGGCAGGATAGGCGAGCAGGCTGCGCAGTCGCCCCTCGGGCAGGTAGCCGGTCTGCGGCATGAACACGATATCGGAGTCACCCGATGGCAGCGCAATCCTGCCGCTGCCAAAGGGCCAGAGCCCCGCCATGGCATTGAACAGCAGTTTCCGGTTCACGCCCTGGTCGCCATTCACCATCACGCGGTCTCCCGGTTCGATCACCACGGCTCTTTCCTTCAGCCGGAAGGCGCTTTCATAGGTATCGCCATTGGCCCGGGCGTAGATCTCAAGGTCTTCCAGCCTCAGACGCCCGTCCGTGCTGCGATCCAGTGTCAACCGGCCCGGTCCGCCATGACTCTCTTCCATGCTGGTGAGTGCAGCCCGTAGAACCGTGACGCGCTCCAGTGCCGCCCGCCAGTCGGCGATCGCGCCGAAATTGTCGACATACCAGCGCAGCGCCGAATAGACCTGGGTAAAGGCTGCCGCTGCCATCATCAGACCACCAAACGTGATCGTTCCGGCAAAATAGGCCGGTGACGCAATCAGGATCGGTACGATGATCGCCAGCCAGCCGAAGCCGGCGGTGACCCAGGTCAGATTGGTCAGCGATAGGGCGAGCTGGCGAAGCGTGCCCAGAACGCCGTCCAGCGCCTGGTGGATATGCCGTCGCTCTGTTTCCTCGCCGCGGGAAAGAGCAATTGCCTCCAGGTTCTCATTGGCCCGCATCAGCGAAAATCGCAAATCGGCTTCCCGGGCGTAGCGGTTCGCGTTGAGCTTGGAGAGCGAGCGCCCGACGAGCTGGCTCAGCAGCGAGGCGGCAAGCGCGTAGAGAATGGCGCCCCAGACCATATAGCCCGGAATCTGGAAGCTGGTTTCTCCGATGTGGAAGGTGAACTCGCTCGAAAGTCCCCAGAGCACGCCGATAAAGCTGACCAGCATGATGGTGGCGTTGAACAGGCCGATGGCCAGTGATGTCGTCATCTCAGCCAGCTTGCGGGCATCCTCGTGCAGGCGCTGATCGGGGTTCACCCCGAGCGGGCTCGAGATCGACAGACGATAGGCGCGGGCGCCGGTCAGCCACTGATCGACGACGTCGCGCGACAGGCCTTCGCGCATATAGAGCGACGTCATCTGGTTGAGCCAGGCCTGTACGACGTTCAACACGAGCAGCCCGCCGGCAATCATCGCAAAGGTCTGGAGTTCATTGATGAAGGCTGTGAAGTCGCGCTTTTCCAGCGCGTTGAAGAAGGGGGCATTCCACTGGTTCATCAGCACCGTGCCGTAGACGGTGGCAAGGATGACGGCCACGAGAGCGGCGGCAAAGGCGATGATGCGGTTTCGGACAGACGATTTCCAGAAGCTGTCGAGGGCTATGCGCAGCTGGCGGCTGAAACTGGCCTCGACCTCCGCAATGACACGCTTCGGATCGTTCTTGGTCTTCGACTGCTGAGACATCATGCGTGCAATTCCCGTCTTTCATCCCGGTCTAGCACGCAGCACTTGCCAATTTCCTGACGTTTGGCGTCCTGGGGCGAAATGTCCCCATCTTGCACTCGGCCAAGTGCCGCGCTATTTGCTTGAGTGCTCTAACGGGGTGCCTTCGGTCCATCTGGATCCTTGGCTGAGAGGCAGTCTTGCCAACCCGCGGAACCTGATCCGGTTAACACCGGCGGAGGGATTAGACGCGACGAGATCAGGCGCCCTATCCCGACAGCAACGATATTGAAGGAGGAGGGCGCCATGCGACCCCAGATTACATCCATGTTCCTGCACGGCCTGGCCGCCGCGATCCTTGGTCTCGGCTTCGGCACGTCCGCCCTTGCGGCGGAAAAGACGCTGACCGTTTATACCTATGAGAGCTTCGTTTCCGAATGGGGTCCAGGCCCCAAGGTCAAGGAAGCCTTCGAAAAGACGTGCGGCTGCACGGTCAACTTCGTCGGCGTTGCCGATGGCGTGGCCCTCCTCACCCGGTTGAAGCTCGAAGGTCAGACCTCAAAGGCTGATGTCGTGCTCGGTCTCGATACCAATCTGGTGGCGGAGGCCAAGCAGACCGGCCTGTTTGAGGCGCATGGACTCGATACATCCGCCCTCACTCTCCCGGGCGACGGATTCAAGGATGATACCTTCATTCCCTATGACTACGGGCATTTTGCCGTCATCTACGATACGCAGACCGTCAAGAACCCGCCGAAAAGCCTGAAGGAGCTGGTCGAGGGCGATCCGGCGGAGAAGATCGTGATCCAGGATCCGCGCACCTCGACACCGGGTCTTGGTCTGCTGCTCTGGGTCAAGGCTGTCTATGGCGACGAAGCGCCGGCCGCATGGGCCAAGCTGAAGAACCGTGTCCTGACCGTCACGCCCGGCTGGTCGGAAGCCTATGGCCTGTTCACCAAGGGCGAGGCGCCGATGGTTCTGTCCTACACGACGTCCCCCGCCTATCACATGGTGGCGGAACAAACCGATCGCTATCAGGCCGCTGCCTTCTCTGAAGGGCACTATATCCAGATCGAGGTTGCCGGCCTGATGAAGAATGCGCCGGAAAAGGAGCTTGCCCGTCAGTTCCTCGCCTTCACCCTGACGCCTGCCTTCCAGGACACGATCCCGACCAACAACTGGATGATGCCGGCTGCCGCCACCACCGATCCGCTGCCGGATGCCTTTGGCAAGCTGGTGACACCCGAGGTCACGTTCCTGAAGTCACCCGAAGAGGTGGCGGAGCATCGTCAGGCCTGGATCGATGAGTGGCTCAAGGCCATGACGCTGAACTGAGCGTCGATGGCGAGACCGCTCCATCAGTCCTGGCGTAACAGGCTGCCCGCATTCGTGGGCGGCCTCTTTGTTCTGCTGGCGATTGGCGGTTTCGTTGGCACGGCACTTTTTTCCCTGCTGTCGGGGCGCACAGGATCCGGCGTCCTCAACATCTTTGGCGATCCGGTGATCCTGGCACTCCTGCAGTTTACGCTCTGGCAGGCAGCGCTCTCGACATTTCTCTCTGTCGGCCTGGCTGTCCTGGTGGCCAGTGCGCTTGCCCGCCAGCCATCCTTTCCGGGTCGGGTCTGGCTCATCCGGCTGATGGCCGTTCCCATGGGGCTGCCCGTTCTGATCGGCGCGCTTGGCCTGATCGGCATTTTCGGCCGCAATGGCATCGTCAACACGGCGCTTGTCGGCCTCGGCGTCTCTCAGCCACTCTCGATCTATGGTCTTGGCGGCATTCTGGTCGCCCATGTCTTCTTCAACCTGCCGCTAGCCAGCCGGCTCCTGCTGTCTGCGCTGGAGCGGGTACCGGCGGAATATTGGCGCATGGGCGCCAGCCTCGGCTTTTCGCCGCTCTCGACCTTCCGGTTCATCGAATGGCCGGTGCTTGCCCGCGTCATTCCGGGGGCGGCCGGCCTCATCTTCATGCTCTGCGTCACCAGTTTCACGCTGGTGCTCATCTTCGGCGGCGGACCGGCAGCGACCACGATCGAGGTCGCGATCTATCAGGCCCTGCGCTTTGACTTCAATCCGGAGCGCGCCGTCTCGCTGGCAGTGACGCAGATCCTCGTGACCGCTGTCGTGCTCCTGACCTTGAGCCTTCTTCCAAGCGCCAGCGATGCGGGCCAGGCAAGCGGCCGCCGCTTTCCCCGTTTCGACGGACGCGCTGCGCTGGTTCGCACAGCCGATGGGCTGCTGCTTGCCGTGAGTGCCCTCTTCCTTATCCTGCCGCTCGGACAGGTCGTGGTCTCCGGGCTTCGATCCGATCTGTGGCGCCTCATGCAGCAATCGGCGTTTCAGCAGGCGGCAATGACCAGTCTCATCGTTGCGGTCGCGGCCGGGCTTCTGGCCACCCTTGGCGCCTATGCTGTGGTCGCGGCGCGTAGCCAGCTGACCGGCCGCCACGATCGGACAATGTCTGCCGCGCCCGTCACGCAGGCTTTTTCTCTCGGCCTCGCCGGCGTCTCTTCGCTGGTTCTGCTCGTGCCGACGACGGTACTCGCCACCGGCTGGTTCCTGATGCTGCGGCCGTATGGGGATGTCGCGCTTTTTGCCCCTTTCGTCGTGACGGGCATCAATGCCCTGATGGCGCTACCCTTTGCCACGCGCGTTCTGGAACCGGCCTATCGTGACCACCGCGAGCGCACGGCCCGTCTTGTCGAAAGCCTCGGCCTCTCCGTGTGGCAGCGCCTGCGGCTGATCGACTGGCCGGTTTTGCGCCGGCCGCTGTTTGCCGCGCTGACTTTCGCCATGGCCCTCTCGCTCGGCGACCTGGGTGCTGTGGCCTTGTTTGGATCGGAGAATATTTCCACCCTGCCAACGCTGATCCATGCCAGCATGGGCAGCTATCGCAGCCACGATGCCGACGGGCTGGCGCTGATCCTTGGTCTGATCTGCCTGCTTCTGGCTCTTCTTGGCGCGCCGGGTTCGACTGCAAGGGAGCGTGTTGATGCCGCCTGAAACCGCTGCCGCCGCCGTTACACTCGATCATGTGACCCTGACGCTTGGCACCAGCCACTTCGATTTCGACTGTGGTTTCGAGCGCGGTGCGGTTACGGCCATTGTCGGCCCATCCGGCTCGGGAAAGTCGACGCTGCTCAATCTTGTCTCCGGCTTCGAGCAGCCGGAAAGCGGTGCAGTGCGGATCGACGGGCAGGATGTCACGCGGCTGGCGCCGGCCGAGCGTCCGGTTTCCCTTGTCTTCCAGGACAACAACCTCTTCGCGCATCTCGATCTCTTCACCAATATCGGGCTCGGCATTCATCCGGGACTGAGGTTGTCGCCTGCGGATCGTGAAGCCATCGGGCATGCGCTTGAGCGGGTTGGGCTTGGGGGTTACGAGCATCGTTTGCCGGGCTCTCTTTCGGGCGGTGAGCGACAGCGCGCCGCCATTGCCCGGGCTCTGGTGCGGCATCGTCCCGTCCTGTTGCTTGACGAGCCGCTCGCGGCGCTTGATCCGGGCCTGCGCCGTTCGATGGTCGAACTCATCGCCGATCTCCAGGCCGAAACCAGAGCCACGCTGCTGCTCGTCACCCATGATCCGCGAGACATCGAACGGCTTGCCAAACATGTCGTCTTCATCGAAAACGGTCGCGTGCTGTTGTCGGTACCATCTGCGGAATTCTTTATGCGCACGGATGTCGAAGCCGTGCGACAGTTCGTTGGCGACGGTCGGGCAGAGGGTCTTTCGCCTTAATTTGGTCGTTCGGTGCTGGCATGCGCCGGAATGGAAAAAGTCCGGCTCGGCTGGGCTTGGTAGAAGCGAGGCGCGGCACTATCTACCGACTGGAGCCCAGATCATTTTCGCTTTATGGAAAATGTGAGGGATTCGGTCCGGAACGATTCTCGCCGGGCAGTGCGTGGTAAGGCGAGTGGACCCTTGCATGGGTCTTTCGGGCAAGGGTGAAGGGGCAGGATGCAGTTTTTGAGCCGGATCAGCGTGATGGCTGCCGAAAAGGGACGGCAGCGCCGCCCCTTGCGGCTGGCATCGAGCGTTGCAGTGCTCGTCTCTGCCGGCCTTGTGCTGTCCTCTTGCCAGTCTGTTTTCGAGCAGGCCTATGAGCCCTCCGTCGCGCCATCGAGCAATCCGCAGATCGTCGATGAAGTGCAAAAGGGCGATCCGCGCGCGCAGATGGGGGCCCGCGAGCATCCCCGCATCGTTGCCTCCTATGGCGGTGAATATTCCGACGCCAAGACCGAGCGGCTTGTCGCCCGCATTGCCGGTGCTTTGACGGCCGTGTCGGAAAATCCGAACCAGTCCTACCGGATCACCATTTTGAATTCCCCCGCGATCAACGCCTTTGCGCTGCCGGGGGGGTATCTCTATGTCACGCGCGGCCTTCTGGCGCTTGCGAATGACGCGTCGGAAGTGGCAGCCGTGCTCAGCCATGAAATGGCGCATGTCACGGCAAACCACGGCATCGAGCGTCAGCGCCGCGAAGAGGCGGAAGTGATTGCCAGCCGGGTTGTGGCGGAGGTCCTGTCCAGCGATCTCGCCGGCAAGCAGGCACTTGCCCGCGGCAAGCTGCGTCTGGCTGCCTTCTCGCGTCAGCAGGAATTGCAGGCCGACGTGATCGGCGTCAGAACACTGGGTGAGGCGGGCTACGATCCCTATGCCGCTGCCCGTTTCCTCGATTCCATGGCCAAATACAGCCAGTTCACCTCGGTCGATCCTGATGCCGACCAGAGCCTGGACTTCTTGTCGAGCCACCCGAATGCGCCGCAGCGCGTCGAATTCGCCAAGCGTCATGCCCGTGCCTTCGGGCCGGAAGGCAGCCACGGCGAGACGGGTCGCGACTATTACCTGAACGGCATCGATGGCCTGCTCTATGGCGACAGCCCGGACGAGGGCTATGTGCGCGGGCAGACCTTCCTGCATGGCAAGCTTGGCATCCGCTTCGACGTTCCGGCCGGTTTCGTCATCGACAACAAGGTCGAGGCGGTCCTGGCAACGGGTCCCGGCGATGTTGCAATCCGCTTCGATGGCGTGGCTGACAACAAGAAGATGACGCTGGCCAATTACATTTCCAGCGGCTGGGTGACCGGTCTTCTGCCGGACACGATCCAGGCGATCAATGTCAACGGTCTCGAGGCCGCAACTGCGCGGGCCTCGGCCGATCGCTGGGATTTCGACATTACGGTCATCCGCATCGGCCCGCAGATCTTCCGCTTCCTGACCGCCGTGCCTAAGAGCAGCCCGCAGCTGACCCCGACAGCCTCACAGCTGCGTTCCAGCTTCCGCCGGATCACGCCGCAGGAGGCAAGCTCGCTGAAGCCGCTGCGCGTCCGTGTCGTTACCGTCGGCCCGTCAGATAATGTCGGCACCATGTCGGCCCGGATGATGGGCACCGACCGCAAGCTCGAGCTTTTCCGCCTGATCAATGCACTTGGTCCTGCCTCGACCGTTGCGCCGGGCATGCGGGTGAAGATCATCACCGAGTGAGCGACGGTTGTTGGCGCTCTGGCCTTACTGGCTGTTCACCGATTGCTGTCCCGCCAATGGCTCAATCGCTCCCGAAGTTTCTCTGCCAGACCGGGCGTAGATCTGGTTCTAAGTCAACTTTCAGCGCTATGGTCGCGAGTTTCGGGCATTCCTGTTTCATCCAGTCACGCCCCGGGCGCCAGTGGCTCATGGCACAAATGCAAATGTCGAGGGCTGAGAAGTCTTCACCAAGTGCCCAGGGTGACGCGCTGACCTGCCGTTCCCACTGCCGCCATAAATCCTTGCGGCGGCTCATCACGCGATCCCTGAACTCCTCTGGCGCGCTGGGTGCCCACCGTTCAGGGTAGTCCGCATAGGTGAACGTCGCGTAGAGCGCAGCGACAAGCCACACAAGTCGATGCAGGAACACGGGTCGCATTGGATCGCCGATCGCGGGGGCAAGCCCTGCCTGGGGGCAGGTTTCGGAAATATGGAGCAGAATGGCAGCACTCTCGGCCATCGCCGTTCCATCGGGCAGAACAAGAACGGGTATCTGTGCGAGAGGATTGACAGCCAGCAGGCGGTCCCGCGCTTCACCCGGCGCGTCAAAGCCAGTCACATCCTCGACCGTAAACGGAAGTTTTGCGCGGACCAGCGCCGCTTCCACCAGTACGGATCCCCAACCGGGCGCGCCGTATAGATGATATGCGGCTTGGCTGGATGTCATGTCACTCTCCGGTCTCGCTTAAAAGTTGCATTACCACGGTGACTGTCGCGGTTCAATGAATTGGATTTTCGATGATCGGATGATTTGCCAGCGCCGCCTCGCGATAGGGTCGTTTGACCAAATGCCGCAGCTGGCCTCAGTGATAGTGCCTCAATGCTCGTCGAGGTGCTTCATCATGTTTCTCAGCCAGCCCCGTGCAGTGTTCGCAGCCGATCAGCCAGGGCCTGGTTCGCGGCATGGGGCATCGCCAACACCGCACTCTATCCGATTTGCCAGGTAAGGGTCATGAAGGCGGCAAGTCACTCGCAGGCGCTTGCTGGAACACTCAATGTTTCAATGGCAAATGCCGGTATTGGCCTTGGCGCGCTGATTGGCGGCGCGACCATCAAGCACTGGGATCTCGCAGATGTCGGTTATGTTGCCGCCTCGATTGCAGTCTCTGCGGCAGCTCTCGCGATGATTATCCGCCGACTTTGGCCGTCGGGCGATAGGTGATGGCGGCTCTGTCAGCCGCCGTCACGCCATCTCGTAACGCGCCGATGCTGGCGCCTTGTCGGTGAGTGCGACCTTGAGCTTTTCCAGGGCCCGTGTCTCGATCTGGCGGACACGCTCCTTGGAAATGCCAAGCTCCATACCGAGCTCTTCCAGTGTTGCTCCATCTTCCGTCAGGCGGCGGGCCTTGATGATGCGGCTCTCACGCTCGTTGAGGCCATTCATGGCGTCCCGCAGCCAACCGGTCCAGCGTTCGCCGTCAATGATCGAGGTTACCTGTTCGTCCGGCAGGGCTTCGCCACTTTCCAACATGTCAAGCTGCTCTGTGCCCTCGCCATGCCGTCCGGCGACCGGGGTTTGCAGGGATGCATCATTGCCGGAAAGGCGCGCGTCCATCGACTGCACGTCGGAAAGGCTGACACCAAGGGCCGAGGCGATTTCCTGGTGGATCGCCTGATCTGAAAGGCGGTTGTCACCCTGGGCAAGTTTGGCGCGCAGGCGGCGCAGGTTGAAGAACAGTGCCTTCTGGCTTGAGCTTGTACCGCCACGGACAATCGACCAGTTGCGCAAGATATAATCCTGCATCGAGGCGCGGATCCACCAGCCGGCATAGGTCGAGAACCGCACTTCACGGCCGGGATCGAAGCGGGCGGCTGCTTCCAGAAGGCCGATATATCCTTCCTGGATCAGATCATTGAGTGGCAATCCGAAGCCGCGAAACTTCGAGGCCATGGCAATGACGAGGCGCATATGCGCCTGGGCGATGCGGTTTCGTGCCGCCTGGTCATCATTCTCTTTCCAGCGGATCGCAAGGTCGAGTTCTTCCTCGCGCTCCAGGTAGGGCTGCGCCATGGCGTATCGGATAATGTGTCGGTCGGCGGACATGGCTTTCATCGGAATCTCTCCTGGTCGGGGTGGATCGCGCGTCGACGGGCCCTATATCCGTCAATTGAAGTCTCAACGGTCGAGCGCCCTTCCGGTTCCACCGGGCTGGGCTCGCGCCACCTTTTGTTCCATTTTCCTCATCAATTCCGCTTTGCATTACGCAGCCTCTCGCCCGACGGTTTGCCGGTCGGTGACCTCTGGACGTTTAAAAGCATATTCTCACGAAGACGTGATTTAGAGAGGCAGGTCCACCGCCGTGGCTGGACGCCAGAATGCAGAACGGCGCGGGTTGCCCCGCGCCGTTGCATGTTCGTTTGAGGGCCCGTCGACCCCTGTCAGTTTGACCGGATCAGGCGGACAGCGCCTTGAACTCGGCGAGGATCGCGTCGCCCATCTCGACGGTGCCAACCTGGCGGCAGCCCTCGGCCATGATGTCGCCGGTGCGGATGCCCTGGTCGAGCACGTTGGCGATTGCCTTTTCCAGCGTGTCGGCTTCCTTCACCATATTGAAGGAGTAGCGCAGGCACATGGCGAACGAGGCGATCATGGCGATCGGGTTGGCGATGCCCTTGCCGGCGATGTCCGGGGCCGAACCGTGCACGGGCTCATAAAGTGCCTTGCGCTTGCCGGTCTTGCCGTCGGGTGCGCCGAGCGAGGCGGATGGCAGCATGCCGAGCGAACCGGTCAGCATGGCCGCAACGTCGGACAGCATGTCGCCGAACAGGTTGTCGGTGACGATCACGTCGAACTGCTTCGGGGCGCGCACGAGCTGCATGCCGCCGGCATCCGCCAGCATGTGCTCCAGCGTCACGTCGGAGAACTTCTCCTTGTGGGTCGCGGTCACGACCTGGTTCCACAACACGCCCGACTTCATGACGTTGCGCTTTTCCATCGAGCAGACGCGGTTGCCGCGGGTGCGGGCCAGCTCGAAGGCGACAGCCGCGATGCGCTCGATCTCGTAGGTGTCATAAACCTGGGTGTCGACGGCGCGTTTCTGGCCGTTGCCGAGGTCGGTGATGGTCTTCGGCTCGCCGAAATAGACGCCGCCGGTCAGTTCGCGGACGATCAGGATGTCGAGGCCTTCGACCAGTTCCGGCTTGAGCGACGAAGCATTGGCCAGTGCCGGATAGCAGATCGCGGGGCGCAGGTTGGCGAAGAGTTCCAGATCCTTGCGCAGGCGCAGAAGTCCGGCCTCAGGACGGACTTCGTACGGAACGTCATCCCACTTCGGGCCACCCACGGCACCGAAGAGAACGGCATCGGCGGCAAGCGCCTTGGCCATGTCTTCTTCCGAGATCGCTGCGCCATGCGCGTCATAAGCGGAACCGCCAACCAGGCCTTCATCGGTGACGAAGCCGGCGTCGTGTTCGGCGTTCATATAGGCGATGATCTTGCGGACTTCGGCCATGGCCTCCGGGCCGATGCCGTCGCCGGGCAGCAGGAGAAGATTGCGCGCAGTCATGGAAACCCTCCACTCGTTCAAAGTTGCGGTGTCTTACGCGGGGCGTTTGGGCTTTTCAAGCGAGATGGGCCGGAAACGGTACGGTTTGCGGGGTTTCGCTCGGCAAGAGGCGTGGTTGACCGCACAGGCCTGGACGTCCAGAAGTATCGTCCCTGCCACCGGAATGCGCGCCCCATGTCTCTTACCCCGCTCCACATTGAAACGCCGCTCCTGCGGACCTCTGCCACCTACAGCAAAAGCGGCCTGCCGCTCTGGCTGAAGCTCGATGCGCTGCAGCCGTCCGGCAGTTTCAAGCTGCGTGGCGTCGGTCTTCTCTGCCAGCATGAGGTGGCGAAGGGTGCCCGGCAAATCTTCTGTGCCTCTGGCGGCAATGCCGGCATTGCCGCGGCCTTTGCCGGGCGTTCCCTCGGGGTGAAAGTGACGATTGTCGTGCCGGAAACCACCTCGTCCGAGGTGCGGGCCCGGATCGCGGCGACCGGCGCCGAGGTGCTGGTGCATGGCACGGTCTTCGATGAGGCCAATGCCCATGCGGTCTCGCTCGCGGCGGCGCAAAATGCCGCCTATGTGCATCCTTACGATCATCCGCTGTTGTGGCAGGGCCATGCAACGCTGATCGATGAAGTGGTCAGGGCGGGCGCCGAGTTTGACTGTGTGGTGACCAGCGTCGGCGGTGGCGGGTTGCTTGCCGGCATCGTCGAAGGCTTGCAGCGCAACGGGCTTTCGACCATCCCGGTGATCGCGGTCGAGACGGAAGGGGCGGCTTCGCTCAATGCCGCGATTGCCGCAAAGGCGCGGGTGACCTTGCCGGCCATTACCTCGATCGCCAATTCGCTTGGCGCGCGACAGGTGGCGCGCCATGTTTTCGATCTGGTCGATCAGCATCCGATCGAAAGCGTGACCGTGACCGATGCCGAGGCCGTCCGGGCCTGCCTGAAGTTTGCCGACGCGCATCGGGTGCTGGTGGAGCCGGCCTGTGGCGCAGCCCTTGCGGTTGCCGATGTGCATGCCGGGCTTCTCTCCCGGTTCAAGGCGCCGCTGATTGAAGTCTGTGGTGGGATTGGCGTTTCGCTTGCCATGCTGGAGAACTGGCGGGCGCAGTATTCCTGAGCGCCAATAAAAAGAGCCGGGCGTTAAGCCCGGCTCTTCGTTCGGTCAATTCGAAGGCTCTGACCTTCGATTGCTCAGGCCCAATTGCTCAGGCCCAGGGGCGCTGTGCAGCGTTGGCTGTTTCGAAAGTCGTGATGCTCGAGGCTTTTTCCAGCGTCAGGCCGATGTCGTCGAGGCCATTCAGCATGCAGTGGCGCTTGAAAGCGTCGATTTCGAAGGTGATCTTGCCGCCGTCGGGACCGGTGATTTCCTGGGCTTCCAGATCCACCGTCAGGACTGCATTCGAGCCGCGGCTCGCGTCGTCCATCAGCTTGTCCAGGTTTTCCGGGCTGACGATGATCGGCAGGATGCCGTTCTTGAAGCAGTTGTTGTAAAAGATGTCGGCAAAGGACGTGGAGATCACGCAGCGGATGCCGAAGTCCAGCAATGCCCAGGGCGCATGTTCACGCGAGGAGCCGCAGCCGAAATTGTCGCCGGCGACCAGGATCTGGGCGCTGCGATAGGCGGGCTTGTTGAGAACGAAATCCGGATTTTCCGAACCATCTTCCTTGAAGCGGGCTTCGGCAAAGAGACCAGCGCCGAGACCGGTGCGCTTGATGGTCTTCAGGTAATCCTTCGGGATGATCATGTCCGTGTCGATGTTGACGACCGGGAGCGGCGCGGCAACGCCGGTGAGCTTTACGAACTTTTCCATCAATCCTGCCTTCGATCTGGCTAAAAAGCGTCTGTTGTCTCGCCCATAGAGCAAATCGCCATGGATTTGAAGGAGAATCTTGGGCAGGCAGCAGGGAGCGGGGTCATCGACGATTTCGGGCCGGCGTTCCGGTCGTCATTCCCGGCCTTAGAGGTCGATGATCGTGCCCTTGCCGTCATTCCAGACGCGCAGGTCTTCACGGCGTTTCGCGCGGGCATAAACCGGCTGGCGCTTCGCACGCGGCATCAGCATGCGCACCGCGAGCGTCACGCTGAGAAGCGCTCCGACGATCAGGGTCAGCGAGACCGCAAAAGCGGCTGCGATGCCGACGAAGGCAAGGCCGGCAAGGGCGAGAACGGCGGAGCGAAGATTCTGCATGAGTATGGTCCTTTCACGCTGCAAAGGTGATCCTTCGAACCCTGTATTGCAAGGGGCCTTCACCGATTTGTCATCTTGCGCAGGGGGCCAAAGCTTGCCAAAACTCGGCCATGATCCTTTCGTCCTCCCTCGATCTCAACCACCCGTCCCGACTGCGCCGCTCCGTTCTGACCGTGCCGGCCGTCAATGAACGCGCGCTTGCCAAGATTGCGAGCCTCGACTGCGATGCCATCATTTTCGATCTCGAGGATTCGGTGGCGCCCGATGTGAAGGCCGAGGCGCGGCGCAAGCTCTTGGAATTCCTGCGCGAAGCGGATCTCGGAAAGCGCGAGCGGATTGTCCGGGTGAATGGTTCGGACAGCATGCACTACCGCGAGGATGTGGCAATGGTGATTGCCGCTGCACCGGAAGCCGTGCTGCTGCCGAAGGTCGAGGACCCCGCTGAGGTGCAGGGCGTGGTCGATGTTCTCTCGGAAAGCGATGCGGCGGAAAGTCTCAGGGTCTGGGCGATGATCGAGACGCCGCGCGGCGTGCTGAATGCAGCCGCAATCGCGTCATCCGGCCGCACTTCCGCCGGGCGGCTCGATGCCTTCGTCATCGGTCTCAACGACCTGCGCAAGGCGACGCGCATCCCGCCTGATCCCACGCGGCGCTATGTCGTGCCCTATCTCATGCAGGTGCTGCTCGCTGCCCGTGCCTATGGGCTCGACGTCATCGACAGCGTCTCGAATGATTTCAGCAATCTGGCCGCCTTCGAAGCCGAATGTGCCGAAGGGGCCGCGATGGGCTTTGACGGCAAGATGCTGATCCATCCGGCGCAGATCGCTGGGGCCAACCAGCATTTCGGCCCGTCGGCCGAAGCGGTGGCGGAAGCACGGCTCGTGGTCGAGGCCTTCTCCGACCCGGCCCATGCCGGGCTCAACGTCATCAATATCGATGGCCGCATGATCGAGCGCCTGCATGCGGATCAGGCCGCACGCCTGCTCGAACGGCTTGCCGCAATCCAATCCCGAAAGGACATTTGAGATGAAAGTCTATCGCTTTATCACCGGCCCTGACGATTCCGCCTTTTGCCACCGCGTGACCGACGCGCTGAACAAGGGCTGGGAATTGCATGGCTCGCCGAGCCACTCCTTCAATGCGGCGGAAAACAAGATGTACTGCGGGCAGGCTGTCGTGAAGACCGTGCATGGCAAGGACTACGACCCGACGATGAAGCTCGGCGAACAGTAAAGCGTCGGCCGCTCTATGCCATGGGCTTAAGACCGCTGAGCCCTCTCGCCCTTGGCGGGGGAGAGTGCGGACTGAGTCCGTCTCGACGCCCTCATGCCGGGGTCCACGCGCATGGCGCGGCGCGAGTGTCCATCTCCCCCTAGCGGGGGAGAAAGCGATGTCGATGAATTGGGCCAGCGCGAGCGGCGTAAATATCAGAAATTGCAAGTGAGGGGCCGTTATGTCGTTGCAACGGAACCGATCCCCTCACCAGGAAAATCTGAAGTTTAGGCGGCTTGCGCTCGCCTAAGCCTTCGATTTTCCGTCCTCCCCCACAGTGGGGGGGAGGTGAGACGGGCTCCGCGCATTGTGCTCGGCCCTCATGCCGGGGGGCACGCGGACGGCGCTGGCCTTGAGGCATCCCGCTCTGGTGGCCTCGTGCTTCTGATCTCGCTCCCGCCTCAGCATGAGGGGTGGCGGGGTGGCCTCGCCCTTCGAGGCCGGGCAAGCCCGGCACCTCAGGATGAGGGGAAATCTATCACTGTCAAAAAACCAAGCTTCGCCGCCGGTCGGGATGGCTCCCTCCGGGGATGGCTTTATTTATCTCGGACGGGGCGCCAGAAGCAGCCTGTCTAAGTAAGTAATGTGGCTCCTTCCGGCGCCCCGTTCGGCGTCTATTCCCGCTTGCATGCGTCTCTCTGGCAAGGCGGCGACGGTCTTTGAGTTGCCCCAAAGATGGACCGGGCGCGGGTCCGGCTTGGCAGTCAATTCCCGAGGGAATGTCTGCCATAGCCTGGCCGGTGGCCCGGGAGGTTCCCGCCGGATGGTGCACCATTCCGACCGGGACCCTCGCCCGGGGGATGCATTTGGATCATTGGCGATCCCCTCGCATCCCCGCCGTTTGTTTCGCCCCGCCGTCAGGTCTTGTTCGCGACAGCGTTGGCGCCTTGTTTGTGTGCCTCTGAGGCACGCCCTTCCGATCGAGTATCCGGGTTCTGAGGCATCCGACCCCATTACCCTCGTCCAGCTCTTCGTCCGGAGGGAGACCGTTGCAAGCGGGCCGGGGTTTTATGCCTGCGACAGCACATCGCCCCGGCGCCGATCCCGCCTCGCCCGACATCGCATCGTCAGGTGTATCCGAGGGCGGAACGGGGTGAGTGTAATGCCACTGCAAAAAGCGGGGATGAAAAATAGGATGCGGCTCTGATTTCGTTGGAGATTTCCCGAAATTCATCCCCGGGCCACTGCGGAAACTGAGGGGCTTTTGGCGGCCTCCCTCTTCTACCCAGCGGGGAGAAGGTGGCGCGATAGCGCCGGATGAGGGGGCGGCGAAGCCGCACACAACGTGGCACTGGATCAAAGATGACCCCGCCAATGCTCTGCCATGTCGCCTTGCGCTTCGCGCCCCCCTCATCCCCGGTGCAACAAGTTGCACCTGTGTCCTGCGGACCATCTTCTCCCCGCTGGGGAGAAGCCGGAGCACGCCGCAAGCGCGGGACCTATCTCCCCCCTTGCGGGGGAGAAAGCGAAATCGAGGAATTGGCCCGATCAGGGCCAAACCTCAGATTTCGCAAGAGGGGGGCTCGGTCAGGTTATTACCAACGGAACTGTGCCCCTCTCCAGGAAAATCTGAAGTTTAGGCGGCTTACGCTCGCCTAACCCTTCGATTTTCCGTCCTCCCCCGCATGGGGGGAGGTGGGATGCGCACGGTGCTCGCCTTTCGACAAGCTCAGGAGGCGGATCAGGGGGCGGCGGCTTGTGTGATGACATCATCCTGAGGCGCCCTCGCGAAAGCGAGGGCCTCGAAGGATCCCGGCCGCAGATACAAGATGGGCCTCGTTCTTCGAGGCACGACTGTGTCGGGCGCCTCAGGATGAGGGGTAGAGGGTGCGGCAAGCTTGTCTTCGGGGCGCAGCAGCAAGCGAATATGATGAATGAGGCCAGCGCAAGCGGTCTAAACATCGGAAATCGCCAGAGAGGGGGGCGGTAATGTCGAACCAGCAGCACTGATCCCCTCTCCAGGAAAATCTGAAGTTTAGGCGGCTTACGCGGACCTCAAGCCTTCGATTTTCCGTCCTCCCCCGCATTGGGGGAGGTGGGATGCGCACGGTGCCCGCCTTTCGACAAGCTCAGGAGGCGGATCAGGGGGCGGTGGCTTGTGTGATGACCTCATCCTGAGGCGCCCTCGCGAAAGCGAGGGCCTCGAAGGATCCAGGCAATGGCTGCAAGATGGGCCTCGTCCTTCGAGGCCCGACTGTGTCGGGCGCCTCAGGATGAGGGGAGGGGTCAACGTTGGCGGGGGGCGGAAAACTGGCGTCTGATGCAGGCAGAGGAGAGGGGCATGTCGCTCTGGGCGGCGTTGCCGGTGCGCGCTTGCTCCGGTGAACCAGATCCAAATCGGATCCGGGGGCTTGTATCTCGAAACAAAAAAGCCCCCGGAAGGGGGCTTTCGCTGGGGTGGCTTTCGCTGGGATGGCTTGGGCTTATTCGGCCGAATCGGCGGATTCGGCGTTGAGCTGGCCGTATTTCTCTTCGCCGATCTTGCCGAGCAGCTCCAGCTGGGTTTCGAGGAAGTCGATATGGCCTTCCTCATCGATCAGCAGCTGTTCGAAGAGCTTCATCGAGACATAGTCGCCGGCCGCGTGACAGATGTCGCGCGAGGCCTTGTAGGCGGTGCGGGCATCGTATTCGCCGGCGAGGTCTGCTTCGAGCACTTCCTTGACGTTCTGGCCGATGCGCAGCGGTGCGACTGTCTGGAGGTTCGGGTGACCTTCGAGGAAGATGATGCGGTCGATGATCTTGTCAGCGTGCTGCATTTCTTCGATCGACTCGGCGCGTTCCTTCTTGGCGAGCTTGGTGTAGCCCCAGTCGTTCAGCAGGCGGTAATGCAGCCAGTACTGATTGACAGCGCCGAGTTCGAGAAACAGCGCTTCGTTGAGCTGCTCGATGACCTTCGGATCACCCTTCATGTTTGTCGTCCTTATACGTGATTGGAATGCCGAAACATTACCGCCCGAAATTCGATCTGTCGAGAGTGTTGTTAGAAGGATTCTAAAGTGTTGTGACGTTTATCGTGCAACTTCAGCGCCCGATACGGCGGGGCCTTCGCGCATCACAGACGCATGCGCAAGGCTCGCATATGCACATTGCGCGCACGATGCGAGGCTGTCGGCGTGTCTTGGTAATTTCTATCAGTGATGATTTTGAGGCGAAGAAAGGGATCAGCCGGCTGCGCGACGGCTGGCGAGCATAGCCTGACGGCGCTCGGCAAAGGCTGCCTTCTGCTCTTCATGGAACTGCTTCAGGCGCTCCATGAAGTCGACGACCTTGGTTTCCTCGGTCTTGCGGGCGGCGTGATATTCAGCAGTGGTGCGGATGATGAGGTCAACGACATTGGGGAAGCAGCCGCAGCAGCGACCGCGCTTGCCCATGGCGTGGTAGACCTTGCCCGGCACGATCAGCTGCCAACAGTCTTCATCCAGCAGTTCAGTAATGACTGCCTGGATGTCCTTGTCGGTGATGTAATTGCAGCTGCAGACCAGCATGGTCGGGCACTCGTCAAACATGACACTCGTTGTCCCCTTTGTGTTAAACCAGATGAGCTTTGTCAAGAAAATTCGCAGACACGGCTTGCTCGGACGTGTAATGCCCAGACAGGATCAGTGGAAATTGCGGCCCTTGGGCATCAACTGGGCCATGGCGCTGCGCCGCGGATGGCCGGGCGGTGGGGCGGCCACCGGCAGCGTGGAGGGTGGCTTTGGTGGCATCGGGCGCGTTTGCTTCTCGCGTTTTGCCTGGCGCTGGTCGACGCCCGGCCGGCGGACCTCATCGGCATGGGCCAATGTATCAAAGGCCTTCAGGTCTTTGAGCAGCAGGCCGAGGCGGGGGCTGGCATCGACGAGATGATCGGCGACGACATGGATGACGCCATGGGCCTTTTGCAGCCGGCCGCGCAGGACAACCAGCCTTGCGCCCATGACCACCGGCCGATAGCGCTCGAAGACCTTTGGCCAGACGATGGCGTTGGATGTCCCTGTCTCATCTTCCAGCGTCATGAAGATCACGCCCTTGGCTGAGCCTGGTCGCTGGCGCACCAGAACCAGGCCGGCGATCTGCACCTTTGCGCCATGCGCCATGTTTTCGAGGTCGGCTGCCGATTTCAGCCCCGCCCGATGCATGGCCTCACGCAGGAAGGACAAGGGATGCGCCTTCAGCGAGAAGCTCAGCGTGCGATAGTCGCTCAGTACTTCTTCACCCGGCAGCATGCGCGGCAAGGCGACCTCGGCCTCCTGCTGCAGATCCTCGCCCGGACGTGTCAGGAAGAGGGGCAGGTCTTCGACTGCCGCTCCCGCATCGAGCGCCTGGGCAGCCCAGAGCGCATCACGGCGGTTCAGTCCCAGAGACGAAAAGCAGTCGGCATCGGCGAGTTTCTCGATCACCGCGCGGGGCAGGCGCGTGCGCAGCCAGAGATCGCGGACGGAATCATAACCCGCGCCGCGTCTTTCAACGAGGCGGGCCATATCCTTTTCCGACAGGCCCTTGATCTGGCGAAACCCGAGACGCACCGCCTGGCGGCTCTTGATCACGCTGGTCATGGAGCGGTGGCGGGATGCGATGCGGGCGGGATCAAAGGCCGGTTGCCCTTGCTCATCGCCTTCAAGCGTTGAATCCCAGGCGGAGTGATTGATATCGACGGGCCGCATCTCGACGCCATGCTCGCGGGCATCGCGCACCAGCTGGCCCGGCGCATAGAAGCCCATGGGCTGGGAATTGAGGATCGCGGCGCAGAAGACATCCGGATAGAAGGCCTTGAACCAGCAGGAGACATACACCAGCAGGGCAAAGGAGGCCGCGTGGCTTTCGGGAAAGCCGTATTCGCCGAAACCCTCGATCTGGCTGAAGCAGCGGGCGGCGAATTCGGGATCGTAACCGCGCTTGACCATGCCCTCCACCATGCGCTTCTGGAAGCTTGAGACCTGGCCGGTGCGGCGGAAGGTGGCCATGGCGCGGCGCAGTTTGTCGGCTTCAGCGGGTGTGAACTCGGCAGCCGTGATGGCGATCTGCATGGCCTGTTCCTGGAAAAGCGGCACACCCAGCGTGCGTTCCAGCACGGTGCGCAGTTCCTCGCTCGGATAGTCGATCGGCCGACCGGCGAGCTTGTCTTCCCGGCGCTTCAGATAGGGGTGGACCATATTGCCCTGGATCGGGCCGGGGCGGACGATGGCGACCTCGATGACCAGATCATAGAAGATGCGGGGTTTGAGACGCGGCAGCATGCTCATCTGGGCGCGGCTTTCGATCTGAAAGACGCCAAGGGTGTCGGCCCGGCAGATCATGTCATAGACTTCCGGGCGCTGGTCTTCGTTGACCGAGGCCAGCGTTTCCTGGCGGTCGTAATGGGCGGACAGCAGCTTGAAGGCCTTGGCGAGGCAGGTGAGCATGCCGAGCGCCAGCACGTCGATCTTGAGGATCTTCAGCGTATCGAGATCGTCCTTGTCCCATTCGACCATGTAGCGGCCATCCGCCGTGTTCATGATCGGCACCACTTCGTCCAGGCGGTCGCGGGTGATGACGAATCCGCCGACATGCTGGGAGAGATGGCGGGGGAAATTCTGCAGGGCTTGGGCGTAAGACAGGACATGCCGGGTGGTTTTGTCCTGGAGGTCGAGGCCTGCGGCCTTGGCCTGGTCCTCGGTGAAGTCGCTCGTCCACCAGCCCCAGATCGAGCCGGCAAGAGCCGATTGCACATCGTCCGACAGACCGAAGGCCTTTGCCACCTCGCGACCGGCCGAGCGGGCGCGGTAGCTGATGACGGCGGCGGTGAGCGCTGCATGCTCCCGGCCATAGGTCTCATAGATGAACTTGATCACCTCCTCGCGCTTCTCATGCTCGAAATCGACGTCGATATCGGGCGGCTCGTCGCGTTCGGTCGAGAGGAAGCGGTCGAAAAGGAGGGTGGTCTTCTGGGGGTCGACCTCGGTGATGCCGAGGCAGAAGCAGACGGCAGAATTGGCAGCCGATCCGCGGCCCTGGCACAGAATACCGACGGCGCGCGCGTGGCAAACAATGCGATAGACCGTGAGGAAATAGGGTTCATAGCGCTTTTCGGCGATCAGCTTCAGTTCGTAGTCGAGGAGGCCCAGCACCTTTTGCGGGATTTCGCCGGGATAGCGACGGGCCGCGCCCTCGAAAGTGAGGCGGCGAAGCGCCAGTGCCGGCGGTTCACCGTCGAAGATTTCGTCGGGATATTGATGCGAGAGTTCGTCAAGCGAAAATCGAAGCCGGCTAAAGAGTTTCCGGTTGTTGGTCATGGCCTCCGGGCAGGCGCGCAGCAGACGGGCCATTTCGGCCCCGCATTTCAGGTGGCGTTCGGCATGGGCATGCAGGCGAAAGCCAGCCTCCCGGATACCCACATGTTCGCGGATGGCGATGACGACATCGGCAAGCGGCTTTCGATCCGGGGCGTGGTAGACGACGTCGTTCGTGGCGACCAGAGGCAGATCGAAGCGGCGTGCAATCAGGCCGAGTTCGTTGAAAGTCTTGCGATCGGAACCATCATGGCGCGGCACAAGACCTAAATAGAGCCGGTCGCCGAGGGCCGGCCGGATGCGGGCGAGGCGGGCCTGATAGGCCTCGACATCGCTGATCTCGGCGAGCGACGGGGGCATGGCAACGAAGAGCATGTTCTGCGCCCATTCGAGGAGATCTGCTTGATAAAGCGTGCAGGTGCCCTTCTGCGAACGCAGATTGCCGGCACTGAGCAGGCGGCAGAGATTACCCCAGCCCTTGCGATCCATGGGATAGGCCAGAAGCTCCGGCGTATCGTCGGCAAAGACGAGGCGGGCGCCGGGGCGAAATTCAAGCCCGTTCAGCTTGGCGGATGCATGCAGGCGCACGACGCCGGCGACAGTGTTGACATCAGCAAGGCCGATCCCGTCGAGACCGAGCGCCAAGGCTTGCTGGACGAGTTCCTCGGCATGCGAGGCGCCGTCGAGAAAGGAGAAATTGCTTTTCAGCCCGATCTCGAAAAAGCCCTGCGGGTTTGTGGGGCCTTTCAACAGCCCTCCGGACGGAGTGTTCATGCCCGCCTCAGGAGAAGAAACCCTGGAGGAACCAGGTCGGGTTGACGGTGCGGCGCTCGAACAGGCCTTCGCGATAGAGCCAGAAACGCTGGCCTGCCGTGTCCTCGATGCGGAAATAATCGCGCGGTGGCGCATCCTCGCCATCCGTCCACCATTCCGGCGCTAGGCGTTCCGGCCCCTCGGCACGGGCGATGCGGCGCTGGACGCGGCGCCAGCGGAAACTGGCCGGTGGGCCGTCAGGCACCGATGACATGACCTCGACCTCTTCCGGTCGGTCGAGCAGGCGAATGGGGCGCGGACTGCGCCTGGGCGAGGCTATGTCGCGCGTGCCGACCAGAGCACGGCCGAGCGCCTTGAGGCCATCGGTGAGGGGGGCATGGGTTGCGGCACGGTCCGGCCAGTGGCTGGCAAGTGGTACCGGCAGACGCAAGGCGCGCTCGCCGAGGCGGGCAGTCACCTGATCAAGGAAGCGGGTGAGAAGCTCGCTTGCCTCGGCGCCCTCGTCTTCGGCAAGGGCTGCCTGCCGGATATCGAAGGCTTCGCTGAGGAGCACGTTCAACCGCAGCAATTCATAACCGAAGCCGGCATCGAGTTCGTCGGCGAGCACGCCAAGGCGTTCGCGGAAAAGCGCGCGGATGCGGGCGGGATCGCGCAAGGGAGCGGAGGCCCCAACCTCGATGCGGAAGACACGACCGTCGACGCGGAACACCAGGAGTTCGAACAGGCGACCGCCCTCGCCGCGGGCTTCGAGCGCGGTCTTCAGGCCGCCGGCGAGACGGCCGGCAAGGTCGAGCACATGGTCTTCGCTGACAATCGGTTCGGCCAGCCGCCGTTCGGCCGAGAGGAGCGGCAGCATGCGGCGCGGCGAAATCGGCTCGCCTTCGTGGCCGAGCGCCTGATCGAGGCGCAGGATCGGGACCGGGCCGAAACGGCGGGTGATCGGCGGACGCGGCGCAGCGATCAGGTCGCCCACCGTCTTTAACCCGACGCGTGCAAGATTGGCCAGCGTGCCCGCATCAAGGCGCAGGGCCGCGACCGGCAGGGGTGACAGAACCCGGATAGCGTCGGGCGGGGAGACCAGCGTGGGACCGCCGAAGCGGCTGCAGGCGCGGGCAAGGCCTGGCGTCGAGGCGACCGAGATGTGCACGGCAAGGCCGAAGGCGGTGAGGCGCTGGTCCAGATCCTCGACGAGTTTCGCCTCGCCACCGAAGAGATGGGCGCAGCCGCTGATATCCAGCAGCAGACCATCCTCGCCATCGAGGGCAACGAGCGGCGTATAGCGATCACACCAGTCGGCAATCGCATCGAGAAAGCTTCGATCAGCGGCGGGATCTGCCTCCAGAACATCGAGGCCTGCACAGATTGCCCGGGCCTCGGCCAGGCCCTGGCCCACACGCAGACCAAAGCCTTCTGCTGCTTCATCAAGGGCGGTCAGGCGCATCGTATTGGCTGAGCGGCCGGCACAGGCCAGCGGCGGGCGCTCAGGAGGCGTGGTCGAGGACCGGTCCAAACGCCAGGACAGACCCCAGCGGCGGCGGGCGATGCGATCCGTCGACAGCCTCGGAAGCCAGAGGGACAGAATACGGCGATCCGAGGCCGGATGTTGGGTGAGAAGCGATGGCGCGAAGGCGGCGGTCATGGGGTGTCCACTCCAGAATGAGGTCGGTCCGGCCCGGCATGCGGGATTTTTCGACACGGATGCGAAAGACGGGGTTCCCGATGCTGCCGCCCAGCAGGGACCCGTCGGCGAGAGACCGCGCCACCGCCGGCGCGGGTTCGACAGACAGGCGAAGGGCGGCGCTCGATGCCTCCTCCTCGCCTGCCTGACGCAGGATCAACAGCCTGCCACCGGTGCCGCGTGCCTTGAGGCTGAGGCGCCGGCTTTCGGTCAGGCCGAATTTCTTCGGGTTGCCGTGCACTTCAAGCAGCACGGCGGCAAAGGCGCGCGAGGACAGGGCCGCCTCGGTGAGCCACAAGGCATCTTCGATACGACGTGGCAGGGCATGCACGAGTTGGGCGGGGGCGAGGCCGTAATCGGTCAATCCCGGCGCATAGGCACGGCCCGCCTCGCGCACGACATGCGGATCGGCGATGAAGAGCAGATGACGTGGCGCGCTGCGATTGTCCGCAGCTTCCCCAACCTCTGCTGGGGATGCCGGCATCAAGGCCAGAGACAGACCAAGCCCGGTCACTGCGCCCGCCTGCTGCAGCCGTTCGCCGCGCAGTTCGACCATCGCTCCCCGTGCCGTGAGTTCGGTGGCCAGCGGCGCGAAAACGGAGGCTGCATCGCTTCCGGCCATGCCGGTTGCGGTGTGTGCGCGTTCGTCTTGCGCGCCTGCCGCCATTGCAGCCAGGCGCGCGGCATGGTCGGGCTTTCCCTCGATGCGGGCAACTGCCTGCCTGAGGGCAAAAAGCTCTTCCGTCGCCGAAGGGCGCTGGCCCATGACGTTCTCCTTGCTCAGATGTTCCTTATTTGTTCCTATGGATTCCAGAGCTGGCGAAAAGAGTCAACGGGGGTGGAGATAAGAATTTATTCCTTCGTTGAATTCACTCTCGAAATGATGACGCAAAACCCCTATATGTGCGGCAGTAAGGAGTACCCATGGCCCGCATAGACCAGAGTGAGGATTGGCAGGAACGGCACGCGCCGACGATCAGCACGTTCGAGTCGCTGGCGATCGAGGCCTATGGCCGGCTGCCGCAGGAATTTCGCGACCTGAGTAAGGATCTCATCATCGAGATCACCGATTTTCCGACCGATGAAGTCTTCGAAGACATGGCGCTCGAAACGCCTTTCGATCTGCTGGGGCTGTTCGAAGGCCGCGGCATTTCCGAGCGTTTCACCATGGAAACCGGGATGATGCCGAACCGCATCATTCTCTACCGGCGGCCGATCCTCGATTATTGGGCGGAAAACGAGGAGACACTGGGCGACATCATCACCCATGTGCTGATCCATGAAATCGGCCACCATTTCGGTCTGTCGGACGACGACATGGAGCGCATCGAGGAAAGCGCTGACGAGGCGGCTGCCGCCGAGCGGTGAAATTGCCTCGAAGGCCGCAAGAACCGCCTTTCCACGTTCCACCTGCCTCAACTCATCCATTGCCCTTTGTCTGGTGCAAACAAGAAACGGGTGTCGCGACACCCTTGCGCCTCTCTATGTCTGGCCTCCTGAAACAGGAGGTCATCATCATGAACAGTCTTCAGGGCAAGGTTGCCATCATCACCGGCGCGTCTTCTGGCATTGGGCGTGCGACGGCCGTGCTCTTTGCGCGCGAAGGTGCAGCCGTCGTCATCAATGCTCGGCGGGCGGAAGCGCTCGACCGGGTTGCTACGGATATCCGGGCAAACGGCGGCACCGTCCAGGCGGTCGCCGGCGATGTTCGCCAGGCAGACACGCATCGGCGGCTGGTGGACACGGCTCTCGAAGCCTTCGGCCGGTTCGATATTGCGATCAACAATGCCGGCACTGTCGGACGGATCGGCCCCCTTGCCACACTGGACCCTGCGGAGTGGCAGTCCGTGGTCGATGGCAACCTCACTTGTGCCTTTCTGGCGGCTCGGGCACAGATCCCCGCCATGCAGGCGAGTGGTGGCGGTGCGCTCGTCTTCGTTTCCAGCTTCGTCGGCACCAGCGTCGGCTTGCCAGGCATGGCTGCCTATGGTGCGGCGAAAGCCGGGTTGATGGGGCTGGTGAAGGGTATCACCGCCGATTACGGCGCCGAAGGCATTCGGGCCAATGCGCTCCTGCCGGGAGGGACCGATACGGCGATGGCAGGCGACCAGACGCAGAAGGACTGGGCTGCGTCCTTGCATGCGCTGAAGCGGATTGCGCAGCCGGAAGAGATCGCGGCGGCTGCACTGTTCCTGGCCGGGCCAATGGGGAGTTTTGTTGCCGGTTCGGCACTCTATGCCGATGGCGGCAATGCGGCGGTGAAGTGAGGCCGGGCTCAGGCTGCATGGCCGAAGCGCGCGCGATAGGCGGCGGGGCTGGTGGCAAGCCGGGTACGGAAGTGGTGGCGGAGCGTCGCCGGCGTGCCGAAGCCTGCGGCAAGTGCGATGTCATCGAGTGACAGGTCTGCCTGGCGCTCCAGCAGATCGCAAGCGTGGCGCAGGCGGCGGGCGAGCAGGAATTCGCCCGGGGCAGAGCCGGTCAAGTCCTTGAACTTGCGTTGGAAGCTGCGCGTGCTCATGCCGGCGCGCGCGGCCATTTCGGCAAGCGTTACTTCCCGATCAAGATTGCCATCGATCCAGTCGATAAGGGGCGCGAGGCGCTGGCCTTCACGCTCCTGCGGTACGGGTTTGATGATGAACTGGGCCTGGCCACCCTCGCGATGCGGCGGCACGACGAGGCGGCGGGCAACGCTGTTGGCGGCTTCTGCGCCGAAATCACGGCGCACGACATGGAGACAAAGATCGATGCCGGCTGCACTGCCGGCGGCGGTCATCACCTGCCCTTCATCGACATAGAGCACGTCCGGATCGAGCTTGATCAGAGGGAAGCGGCTGCGGATCGCATCGGCATAACGCCAGTGGGTGGTGGCGCGGTGGCCGTCGAGAAGGCCGGTGGCAGCCAGAACCGCAAGTCCCGAGCAGAGGGACATCAGCCTTGCACCGCGGGCATGGGCAGCACGCAGGGTTTCGATGAGCAGCGCTGGAACGGGTTCGCCGATACCGCGCCAACCGGGCACGACGATCAGATCGGCTTCGGCGATGAGGTCGAGATTGCCGCTCGTCGTGACGGTGAGGCCGCCGGCCGCGCGCAAGGGGCCGGGCTCGATGGCGGCGGTGGCATGGCGATACCAGTCATGGCCCAGTTCCGGCCGCGCCAAACCGAAGACTTCCACCGCCACGCCGAATTCGAAGGTGCAGAGGCCGTCATAGGCCAGCGTGACGACACGGGGACCGGTGAGGGGGGAGGAGGCGAAGGGTGAATTCATTGGCGCAATCTTTACGCATGTTGGCATTCAGGCCAGTTTCGCTCATTGCAGGAAAAAGGCAAGATCTCTCCATCGAAACACCAAGGAGATGCCCATGCCGAGCCATGTCACTGAAATTCCCGCCGCCGATCCTGCCCTGGTCGCGGCTCACTATGCGGCACGGCTTTCCTTCGAGACGGATTGCTGGGACGTGCATGCGGTGTTGGAAAAGGGGGAGCCGGATTTCGTGCTTCTCGACGTGCGCGGACCGGCATTGTTCGAAAAGGCGCATGTGCCAGGCGCGATCAACCTGCCGCATGGCAAGATGACGGAGCGGAAGATGGCGGAATGGCCCGAGGATACGCTGTTCGTGGTCTATTGCGCCGGACCGCATTGCAATGGCACCGACAAGGCAGCCCTTCGGCTGGCCCGGCTTGGCCGCAAGGTGAAGGTGATGATCGGCGGCATGACCGGCTGGGCGGATGAAGGTTTCGCGGTCGCGACGGGGTTATGAACGGGCTGCCGGTCAGCCTGCCAGGTGGGAGAACTCCGCCACGACTTCTTCGTAGACGGCGCGCTTGAAGGGCACGATCAGGTCGGGCAGATCCTGC
Organism: Rhizobium sp. G187; assembly: GCF_051549525.1. Classification (NCBI taxonomy): domain Bacteria; kingdom Pseudomonadati; phylum Pseudomonadota; class Alphaproteobacteria; order Hyphomicrobiales; family Rhizobiaceae; genus Rhizobium; species Rhizobium sp. G187. The sequence goes on along the minus strand of NZ_JBPUGM010000004.1, from coordinate 370,753 downwards.
ATCGGCTTCCATTCCCAGGCATCGAATTCCGGCTGATGTCCGCCGGGCGGCGGGTTGATGGCGATCTCGCTCTCGTCGCCTTCGAAGCGGAAGGCGAACCAGCGCTGGGTCTGGCCGCGATACTTGCCGCGCAGGCCGATGCCGATCAGGTGGGCCGGCAGGTCGTAATTGATCCAGCGGCCGGCTTCGGCCAGCAGCGAGACGGTCTTCATGCCGGTTTCTTCATAAAGCTCGCGCATGGCGGCAGGCAGTGGCGCCTCGCCCGCGTCGATGCCACCCTGGGGCATCTGCCAGAGCTGCGGCGAGCCGTCATATTCGGAATTGCCTTCCGAGATGCGTCGGCCGGCCCAGACGAGGCCGGCCCTGTTCAGCACCATGATGCCGACGCAGGGGCGGTAGGGCAAATCTTCGGCCTTGATTTTCGGGCTCAAGTCTTCGGATGTCATGGGGCTGCTCTCGGTTCGCACGGTGTCTGCGGGTTTCGTCTTCAATCGGCGGCGATGGCGGAGACGCCGACGATCTCGATGCCACGGGCCACGGCTTCTTCGCGCCATTTGGCCACGGCGTCTATGGTTTCATCAAAGGCAGCGCCGACGCCGATGGCCTGGCCGTTGCGGCGGGCGATGCGTTCCAGCTCGTCGAGCTTGGCGAGGATCGCCTGGCTATCGATCTGGCTGTCGATGACGACATCGGCGAAAGCATGCGGAAAGCCGACGGCCTTGGCGTAATCCCCGGACAGCGAGCGCGCCGTCGAGCCATCGTCCAGGAACAGCAGACCGCGCGCGGCAATGTCGCGCATGATCGGATCCATCGCCTTGTCGTCGGCGAGGAAGCGGGCGCCCATATAGTTCATGATGCCGGTATAGTTGGTGATCTGACCCATCGCCTTGTGCAGGTTTTCAAGGTTCGATGCGGCGCCCGCCTCGGCCAGAAGCGTATCGCGGCCCGGATCATTGTTCGGATAGTCGAAGGGCTCCATCGGAACCTGCAGCACGATCTCATGGCCCTTGCGGCGGGCTTCCTGCATCCAGCGCTGCAGGCTGTTGCCAGTCGCGGCAAAGGCAAGGGTGATATCATCCGACAGGTCGCGCACGGCCTTCTGGCTGCCCGTCTGGCTCAGGCCGATGCCGCCGATGACGATGGCGATCTTCGTGCCGCGGGCACCGGACCAGGGCCTGGCGTAATAATCGACCGGGCGCAGGCCCGTATCCGACACGACCGGCAGGCGGCCTTCGGGCGTGTCTTCGAGCAGATCCTCATTGGGCAGGCCGGCGAGACGGGGATCCTGCGTGTTCGTTGCGCCGATGATAACGGGGCCCTGGCGCGAGGTGGGGCTGAACGTGGTCACGACATTGCCGTCCGCCGTTGTCGTACGCCGAACATTGGCGCCGTCACGGGGGCCGCTTGCCGATATACCGGCAGCAGGGCTTTCGGTCGTGTCACGTTGGGTTCCCTCGGCGAGCACGGGTGGTTCGGCTGCGGGGGGCGTCAGGCTGATCGGAGCTTCGATGGAGAGGGGTAGCGGCGAAAGTGCGGTCCAGGCGGACACGCCGACCAGGGCGAGACCGGCTGCAACGGAGGACAGGGTGGACAAACGTATGCGACGCTTGCGGCGGTGGCCGCCCTTTCGCTCCTGACCGAGCGGTGCATGCAGATCCATGCCGAGACTTCCGATGAATGTGGCGGATCCTGAAGATCCGAACGCCCGCGCCTTGAGGGAGGCGCGGGCGGCGGCGATAGCGGTTTACTGCAGCGATGCCTTCTGCGGATCGGCCGGGAAGGCCGGATCGGTCTTCACGCCGCGCAGCAGGTCAAGCGCCTGGTTGAGCTGGACGTCATCCTTGGCTTCCGGCGGGACATAGGCGACCGAGCCGGAGCCTTCGTCGGTTTCGGCATTGCCCTTGATGTGACCCGGCAAGGCCGATTCACCTTCGGAGCGGACCTTGCCCTGGAGTTCTTCCGGCAGGGGCTGCTCGACCTTGATGTCAGGCTCGATGCCGGTGCCCTGGATCGAACGGCCCGACGGCGTGTAGTACAGTGCCGTGGTCAGACGCAGCGCGCCCTTTTCGCCCATCGGGATGATGGTCTGGACCGAACCCTTGCCGAAGGAGCGGGTGCCGAGCACGGTCGCGCGCTTCAGATCCTGCAGGGCGCCGGCGACGATTTCAGACGCCGAGGCCGAGCCGCCATTGACAAGCACAATCACCGGCTTGCCATCGGTCAGATCACCGGCGGTCGCGTTGAAGCGGCGGGTGTCCTGCGGATCGCGCGAGCGGGTGGAGACCACTTCGCCACGCTCCAGGAAGGCGTCGGAGACATAGATCGCCTGGTCGAGCAGGCCGCCCGGGTTGAGGCGCAGGTCGAGAACATAGCCCTTCAGCTTGTCGGCCGGGACTTCCTTCTTGATCTTCTCGATCGCGGCTTCCAGGTCGTCATAGGTCTTCTCCGTGAAGGAGATGACGCGGAGATAGCCGACGTCACCTTCGACGCGTGACTTGACGGCGCGGATCGGGATGATTTCGCGAGTGACGGTGATGTCGATCGGCTTATCGGCACCCTTACGCAGGATGGTCAGCTTGATCGGCGTGTTGACCGCGCCGCGCATCTTTTCGACCGCTTCCTCAAGCTTGAGGCCGCGAACGCTTTCACCGTTGATATCCGAGATGAAGTCGCCGGCCAGAATGCCGGCCTTGGCGCCGGGCGTGTCATCGATCGGGGTGATGACCTTGACCAGTTCTTCTTCCATCGTCACTTCAATGCCGATGCCGCCGAATTCACCGCGGGTCTGGGTCTGCATGTCCGCCGCATCCTTGGCGTTCATGTAAACGGAATGGGGGTCAAGCGAGGTGAGCATGCCGTTGATGGCGCTCTCCACGAGCTTGTTTTCATCCGGCGGCGTGACGTATTGCGCGCGGATGCGCTCGAAGACGTCGCCGAAGATCGAGAGTTCCTTGTAGGTGGATGCACCCGCAGCCTGAGCCGGGACGCCCGCCGAATAAATGACACTCATCGCAGTTGCGCCCATCAGGGCGCCGACGAGGAGAAGAGAGACCCTACGTATCATTCTGTGCCTTTCCAGAATCGCCTCCGGCCCACCAAGGACGGGAATCAACCGGTTTACCGTCTTTTCGCAGTTCTATGTAAAGAGTAGGACGCTCCGTTTCCAGCGCCAAAGCAATGGCACTGGCCACTCTTTTTTCACCCATGGTCGCCAGCGGCTCTCCAGACAACACAAACTTGCCCTGTCCCGTCGTGATGCGGTCCATGCCGGACAGCACCATGTGATAGCCTTCGCCCGTGTTCAGAATGATCATCTGACCGTAGCTTCTGAAATTGCCGGCAAACACAACCCAACCATCGGCCGGTGCAGTCACCAGAGCGCCGGGCTGAGCAGCGATCACGGTGCCCTGTGCCTGATGCCCGGTTCCATCCGGATCGCCGAACTGACGCAGCGTTTCGCCCGCCACTGGCAGGTCTAGCTTCTGCTGCAATTCGGAGAACGGATATGCTGGCGCAATACGGTTTTTATCAGGCAATCCCGACTGGGCCAAATCACGAGCCCGTGCCTTCTGGTCCTCGGTCATCTGGGCCCGGCGCGTCTCTTCGGCGCGGGCGAGTTCTGCGGCCTGGCGTACCGAAGTGATCTCGTTCTCGAGCGATGCGATCAGCGCTTCCATGGTGGTGACGCGTTCGGCAAGGCTTTCCGCCTGCTTGCGTTCGGCCTGCAGCTGCAGTGAATTGGTGCGTGCGAGCCGATCATTCTCGACCAGAAGCATGTCCATCCGCCGTTCTTCCTCCTGGCGGCTGGCAATGGTCGTGACGAGGCTTTCCATCTCGGTGCGGCTGGCGTCGCGCAGCGCAATCAACTCTCTAAGGTCGCCTGCCAGCTTGTCTGTCTCTTGGCGGACGCCGGGCACGACTGCGCCGAGCAGGATGGCGGTGCGCACCGATGCCAGTGCATCCTCCGGGCTGACGAGCAAAGCCGGCGGCGGATTGCGTCCCATGCGCTGGAGAGCGGCCAGGACCTCGGCGAGCACGGCGCGACGGTCCTTGAAGGAGGCGCGGATCTTGTCCTCGCGCACACCGATATCGGCCAGTCGCTTCTCGCCAGCACTGATCTTGTTCTCGATGTCCTTGCGGCGTGCGGCAGATTCCAGCAGGGCCGATTTCAGGCTTTCCGAGGATTTCGTGATCTCGGCGATACTCTTTTCGAGCTCGGCCGTCTTTTCTGCCGAAAGCTGCATGGTGCGTGCCACTTCCTGCAGTTCACTGCTGACCTCATCGCGCTTGGCGCGGAGCTCCAAGGCCGGGTCCGGCTTTTCCGGCGCAACGACCGGGGTTGTCACCAGATCGTCGCGCTCCGGTCGTGGCGGGACTGCGCCTGTCGTGATCGAAGACCTGTCATCCGGAGCGGCGTGCAGATGATGGTTTGCGCCAAGCGGCACCACGACGAGACCTGCGAGCAACGCAACGCGGCCGCAGCGGGCACCGCTTTGGCGCCACAGTCTGTCGATCGCGGTCAATCTGCTCGTCACTCGCAAGGCATTTTCCCAGGTTTGGCGGGAAAATACGCTGATTTGCGCCTCACGCAAAGCGATATAGCGCCGTCCTTCCGTCACACCCGATGATAAGGGTGGCCGGTGAGGATCGTGACGGCACGGTAGAGCTGTTCGGCAATCAAGATCCGGACGAGCTGATGCGGCCAGGTGAGCTTTCCAAGGTTCAAAACGAGGCGGGCCCGGTCCCGCAATTCGGGGTCCACGCCGTCGGCGCCGCCAATGACAAAGGCCATGTCCCGCTGGCCATTGTCGGCTGCTTCCCCGATAAATTTGGCGAATTCGGCGCTGTCGAGGGCCTTGCCGCGTTCATCGAGCACGACAATGAAGGCGCCGTCGGGGATCTGGCGGGAAAGCTCGGCGGCTTCCTCGCGCTTTCTCGTGTCGGCATTGCCGGCGCGGCTTTCATTCAGCTCGACGGAGCGGGTGAAATCCAGTCCGCATTGCGGTCCGGCCTTGGCGAAGCGGTCCAGATAACGGGACGCAAGTTCCTTCTCCGGTCCAGCTTTCAGCCGGCCTACGGCATAGATGCCAATTTTCATGCGGCAGTCCCAGGGGTTAAGGTCACAAAACCATCTCTATCGGCAGGATGACGCCTGCCGTGTCAATCCGGCTTCGAGACCGTCCACCGGACGGCCGGCCGTTTTTCAGTGCAGCCGGTCCTCGATGTCCGGAGCCGCCCACATCCTTTCCAGGTTGTAGAACTCGCGGATTTCGGGTCGGAATACATGCACGATGATGTCTCCCGTGTCGATCAGGACCCAATCGCCGGTTTCCAGGCCTTCGACGCGGGCAGAGCCCAGGCCTTCGTCCTTCATGTCGGAGATGAGGTGTTCGCTGATCGCCGTGACATGACGGTTCGAGCGTCCGGATACGACCACCATGTAGTCGCCCAGTGCGGATTTCCCGGCAATGTCGATAGAGACGATATCTTCTGCCTTCGAGTCCTCAAGGCTTGCGAGGACCAGCTCAAGCGCACGGGCTGCAGCATCGGCGCCACGTTCCATGCTCTTCGGGGTAGCGCGGGGTGCGCGTCCCTTGGTGTGTACTGTTGTCAGAGTTCATCCTTTCCTTGGCAAAACAGAACAGCACGTCTGCGTTTCCCATCGCTGGGATCGCATCCAAAAGGTGGCATCGATCGACGATTCTTTCAAGGGACCGGTCGCAGATGCCGTCATCGGGCGTCGGATCTTCATCCGTTTTCGGCAGCAGAGCGCAAGGCGGTGGAGCTCAGCGTCGAGCGCGGTCCGTGGATAAAGGTCCAGGCGGGTGCCTTCTTCTGCCACAGGACGCCGGCATCTTCCTCATCGACGCGGGCATAGTCGAAGGTGCGAGCCATCTTCGAGGACAGATAGGCAAGCGTTGATCCGGGGCGATCGATCACGGCAATCGGGAAGGTGCTGGCGATCTTCTGCCAGTTTTGCCAGTGGTGGAAGCCTGCCAGATTGTCGGCACCCATGACCCAGACAAAGTTGACATCGTGATTGCGGGCGCGAATGAATTCCAGCGTCTTCGCCGTATAGCTGGTGCCCAGCGCCTGCTCGAAAGCGGTGATCTTGATGCGCGGATCTTCCGCCAGCGCTTCGCAGGCCGTCAGTCTCTCGCCGAGCGGGGCGAGCTGACGGTGGCTCTTCAAGGGGTTGCCGGGCGTCACCATCCACCAGAGCTGGTCGAGCTTCAGCCTGCGGATGGCGATTTCCGCGACGAGCAGATGTCCCCGGTGTGGTGGATTGAAGGACCCGCCGAACAGACCCACCACCATGCCTGGCTCGACATGCGGCATGATCCGATGGCGGTGCGCGATGGCGGGTTCCTCCACGTCAGGGACGGACCTGGCCGGTGCCGCGGACGCGGTATTTGAACGAGGTCAGCTGCTCGACGCCAACAGGGCCGCGGGCATGCATCTTGCCGGTCGCAATGCCGATTTCGCCGCCCATGCCGAACTCGCCGCCATCGGCAAACTGGGTCGAGGCATTGTGCAGCAGAATGGCGGAATCGATCTCGTTGAAGAAGCGTTCGACCACGGCAGGATCTTCGGCGATGACCGCTTCCGTGTGGTTCGACGAATAGCGGGCTATGTGTTCTATGGCGCCGTCGATGCCGTCAACCAGATCGACCGAGATGATCGCGTCGAGATATTCGGTTGTCCAGTCGGCGTCGGTTGCGGGCGTGAGGCCACCCACGCGTGCCAAGACGGCCTCGGAGGCGCGGATCTCGCAGCCTTTGGCGGCAAGCGCGTCGAGGATCGGCTTCAGATGCGTGTCGGCTGCAGCGCGATCAATGAGCAGGGTTTCGGCAGAGCCGCAGATGCCGGTGCGGCGCATCTTGGCGTTGACGGTGATCTTGACGGCCATGTCGAGATCGGCCGAGGCATCAACATACACGTGGCAGAGGCCTTCGAGATGGGCAAAGACCGGGACGCGCGCTTCCTGCTGGACGCGGGCGACAAGGCTCTTGCCGCCACGCGGCACGATGACATCGACGGCGCCATTGAGACCGGAGAGCAGATAGCCGACGGCGGCGCGGTCCGTCACCGGCACCAGCTGGATCGCATCGCCCGGCAGGCCCGCAGCCTCAAGCCCCTTCACCAGGCAGGCATGGATGGCGCGTGAGGAATGGACGCTGTCGGAGCCGCCGCGCAGGATGACGGCATTGCCGGCCTTCAGGCAGAGGGCACCGGCATCGGCGGTTACATTGGGGCGGCTTTCATAGATGACGCCGATGACGCCAAGCGGGGTGCGGACGCGCTCGATATGCAGCCCGTTCGGACGATCCCATTCGGCAATCAGCGATCCGACCGGATCCGGCAGATCGGCGATTTCGCGCAGCGAACGGGCGATGCCGGCAATGCGTTCGCTGTTCAGCGTCAGGCGGTCAATAAAGGAGGCGGCGACACCGGTTTCGGCGGCGTTTTTGAGGTCGGTGGCATTGGCTGCGAGGATCTCGGCTTCGGCTGCGAGCAGCGCATCCGCCATGGCATTCAACGCCTTGTTCTTGGCTGATGTCGAGGCGGTCGCCAGCGGTCGGGCGGCGCGGCGGGCGCGACGCCCGATGTCGAGCATCACGGCTTCCATCGAATTGTCATTGGAAACGCTATCAAGCATGGGCGGCATCCTTCCGGTCTTCGGCGGCAGCTGCATCGCGCTGGCCAAGTTCGGTCATGACGAGATCATCACGGTGGATCATGGCGGCGCGACCGGCATAGCCGAGGATCTCTTCGATCTCCTTCGACTTGCGCCCGCAGATGCGCCGGGCCTCTTCGGCATCATAGCCGGCAAGTCCGCGGGCGATCTCGCGGCCACTGGACCCGAGGATCGAAACCGTGTCGCCGCGATGGAAATTGCCAGAAACCGTGCGAACGCCGGCGGGCAACAGGCTCTTGCCGGATTTCAATGCGCCTTCCGCGCCAGCGTCGACCTCAATCGTGCCGGCCGGCTGGAGCTGTCCGGCAATCCAGGTCTTGCGGGCGGTGACCGGCGATTTCGACGCGGCGAACCAGGAATGGCGCGCGCCGCCTTCGATGGCGGCGAGAGGGTTCATCGTCTTGCCCGACGCAATGATCATCGCACAGCCGGCGCTGGTCGCGATCTTGCCGGCATCGATCTTGGTGCGCATGCCGCCGCGCGACAGTTCCGAGGCCGCACCACCCGCCATGGCTTCGATATCAGGCGTGATCTCGGCAATCGTGTCGAGGAAACGGGCCTCCGGATCGAGATGCGGCGGGGCCGTGTAAAGACCGTCGATATCCGAGAGCAGCACCAGCAGATCAGCGCCGGCCATGGTGGCCACGCGGGCGGCCAGGCGATCATTGTCGCCATAGCGGATTTCGGTGGTAGCCACCGTATCGTTCTCGTTGATGATCGGCACGGCGCCGATCTTCAGAAGCTGGTTGAGGGTGGCACGGGCGTTGAGGTAGCGCCGGCGCTCCTCGGTATCGCCGAGCGTCAGCAGGATCTGGCCGGCCACGATCTGATGGCGCGAGAGGCTTTCTGCCCAGTGACGGGCAAGCGCAATCTGGCCGACAGCGGCGCAAGCCTGGCTTTCCTCGAGCTTCAAGGCGCCTTTGGGCATGTCGAGCACGGTGCGGCCAAGCGCGATGGCGCCCGAGGAGACGACGAGAACGTCGGTCCCACGGGCTTTCAAGGCGGCGATGTCATCCGAGATCGCATCGAGCCACTCCGACTTGATGCCGGAACCGCGATCGACCAGCAGGGCGGAGCCGATCTTGATGACGACGCGCTTGACGCGGGAGAGCGAGCGGAGCCGGGTCGTCATCAGTCGTCGCCTTCTCCGTCGAGGCCGGCTTCAAGATTGCCATCGCCGTCGCGGTTGCGGCGGTTCTTCTCGCGCTTTTCCGGCAGGGGCTGGTTGCCCTGGGCCGCGACAATGATGTCGCGCAGCGCACGCAGCGCATCCGTCATGCCCTTGCCGGTGATGGCCGAGAGCAGGAGGGGCGTCTGGCCGCAGGCCTTTTTCAGTTCCGCCGCCTTCTTCTTCAGTTCTGCCGCGTCGAGCACGTCGATCTGCGACAGCGCCACGATCTCCGGCTTGTCATCCAGGCCGCCGCCATAGGCGTCGAGTTCGCGACGCACGGTCTTGTACGCCTTGCCGACTTCTTCTTCCTGGGCGGAAACGAGATGCAAAAGCACGCGGGTGCGCTCGACATGGCCGAGGAAGCGGTCGCCGATGCCGACACCTTCATGGGCGCCTTCGATCAGGCCCGGAATGTCGGCCAGGATGAATTCGCGCTCGTCAATGGTGGCAACGCCGAGGTTCGGATGGAGCGTGGTGAAGGGATAGTTGGCGATTTTCGGCCGGGCGCGGGTCACGGCGGCGAGGAAAGTCGACTTGCCGGCATTGGGCAGGCCAACGAGACCGGCATCGGCAATCAGCTTCAGGCGCAGCCAGACGGTCTTTTCTTCGCCTTCAAGGCCAGGATTGGCCCAATCCGGCGCCTGGTTGGTCGCGGTCTTGAAGTGGGCATTGCCGAAGCCGCCATTGCCGCCCTTGGCGATGCGGAAGCGCTGGCCTTCGACGGTGAGGTCTACGATCAGGGTCTCGTTGTCTTCCTCGAAAATCTGCGTGCCGACCGGAACCTTGAGGGTCACGTCGTCGCCATTGGCGCCGGTGCGGTTGCGGCCCATGCCGTGCGTGCCGGTCTTGGCCTTGAAATGCTGCTGGAAGCGGAAGTCGATCAGCGTGTTCAAGCCATTGACGGCTTCTACCCAGACATCGCCACCGCGACCGCCATCGCCACCGTCAGGTCCGCCGAATTCGATGAACTTTTCACGCCGGAACGACACAGCACCGCCACCGCCGTCGCCGGAACGAATGTATACTTTTGCTTCATCGAGAAATTTCATCGTACTGCCGTCTTGTGTCGGTTGCGTTTTTCCGCTCGGATCGCGGCCATCGTTATCGCCGCAGGGCGCGGAGGTCAAAGAGTATCGTGAAGTTCGTCAGCTACAACATCCAGTATGGCATCGGCCAGGACGGGCGTTTTGACCCGGATCGGATTGCAGCCAGCCTTTCTGGTGCCGATGTGATCGCGCTTCAGGAGGTCACCCGTGGCTTTTCGCGCAATGGTCACGCCGATCTCGTCGCGGTGTTTTCGGCGGCCTTCCCGGATTACTCTTGCGCTTTCGGGCCGGGCTGCGATGTTCTCGTCGACCATCAGATGGTCGATGGGCGTCGCATCGAACGGCGCTTCCAGTTCGGCAATATGGTGCTGTCGCGTTTTCCGATCAGGGCCACGCGCAACCTGCTCTTGCCGCGCATGCGCACCTATGACCGGCTCAACCTGCAGCGTTCGGCGCTGGAGGCGGTGATCGAGGTGCCGGGGGAGGGGCAAGGGGAGGCGCTGCGCGTTTACTCCGTGCATCTCGACCACATCTCTCCCGACGAGCGGATCGCGCAGATTGCCTTTCTCAAGGAACGCGCCTTCCGCTATCTCGAAGAGGGCGGGGCGCTGACCGGGATCAATGAGTTTGACCTGCCCGATCCGCCGCTGCCGGCGGACTTCGTGATCATGGGCGATTTCAACATGGAGCCGGAGAGCGCGGAATATCTTACGATGGCCGGGCGCAAGGATGCCTATTACGGCCGCGTGGCACGTACCGGCTTTGCAATCGATGCCGAGGCGCGGATCGGCCGGCCGGCAGACGGCTATAGCTGGATCAGCGAGGATGGAGCGCGGCGCATGCATCTCGATTATTGTTTCCTGAGTGGCGGCCTTGCCCCAAGATTGAAGGCCGCGCGGGTGGATCTGTCGGCACTCGGCTCCGACCATTTTCCGGTCTGGATCGAGCTTGCTTGATGGATCCGGGCAAGGTTTGCCCAGATCCCGCTTTTGTGGGCCTCAGCTCCGGCCGTTGAAATCCGACTGGGTGAGCCGCATGTCGACGAGCGGAACCATGCCGTTGCGGGCAACCGAATAGACTTGCGTCATTCCGGTCGTGCGAAAGCCGCGCCTTGAGAGCAGGCGCAGCGACGCGGCATTGTCGGCAAAGGCGCCGCCGGCAATTTCCACCTGCGGCATACGCCGAAAGAAGCGCTCGAGTGTGAGCTCGACTGCCTCGCCCATCAGCCCCTTGCCCCAGTAGAATCGGTTCAGCCAATAGCCGAGGTGCCAGAGCCCGTGTCTGAGTTCGAGCGAGACGACACCGACATGGACGTCATCGAGTGTGACGGCCAGATGCCAGTCGGGCTTGAGGCCTGACGTTGCCATGTTCAGCCAGTCGCGGGCATCCTCGCCATCATAAGGCACAGGGACCCTTGTCAGCATGCGCGCCACGGCGAAATCGCCAAGTGAGGCGGCAATGGCCGGCGCATCCGCCATGCGGTGGGGCCGAAGAACGAGCCGGGTTGCCTCGATCATGGGGCAGGGTCCGGGTGTGACAGGCCGCGTGGCCTGCCGTTCGGCAACAAGTGCGCTCACCGCATCTCCCCCCAGCTCTTCAAGGACAGCCAGGTCTTGCGATCCAGCCTGTACCATTCCACCGGGACCGTGCCGCCCATGGCGAGGTTGCCGACCATGCCGGTGCCCTGGAACTGGAAGCCCGACTTCTGGATGACCCGGCGCGAGGCGATGTTGGTGACGCGGCACCTTGCATCGATGCGGGACACCCATTCGCGGGTGCGAAAGGCCATGTCGATCAGCGCATGCGCCGCCTCGGTGGCATAACCCTTGTTCCAGTAAGGCTCGCCCAGCCAATAGCCGAGTTCGAGCGTGGTATCGTCGACGGGATTGGGCTCCAGCGCGCAGCAACCGAGAAATTCGCCGTTTTCCGCTTTCGTGATGGCATAGACGCACTTGCCGATCTCGCCGATATTCGTGCGTCGCACGAAGTCGGCCGCGTCTTTTGCCGTGTAGGGATGCGGCATGCGGGCCACCATGGTGGCGATCGCGGCATTGTTGGCGAGATGGGCAAGGGCGTCAATGTCTTCGATGTGCGGGGCGCGCAGAACGAGCCTTTGTGACAACAAGACAGGGCAATCGGTCCTGGTCCGATCGGGCCTTGGCCGCTCTTCGGGGGACCGGAATTGGTCCTCCCTCATCAATAAGCTTTCCATGGTTCAGTCTCCTTGGTTGGAAAAGAAAAAGGGGGAGATGGTGTCCCATCTCCCCCGTTTTCTTGAAACTGAACCTTGCGCGCTCAGCCGGGTCAATGAGACACCGGCTGTTTGTTAAACGCTACCGGCTTTATTCTGCTGCTTCGGCTTTCGGCATTACGGACACGTATACCTTGCCGTTGGCCTTGGTACGGTACGCGACATTGCCTTCGATGAGCGCAAATACGGTGTGATCCTTGCCCATGCCGACATTGGCGTCGGGATGCCACTGCGTGCCGCGCTGACGAACGATAATGTTGCCTGGAATGACGGCTTCGCCGCCGAACTTCTTCACGCCAAGGCGCTTGGAATTGGAATCGCGACCGTTACGCGAAGAACCGCCAGCTTTTTTGTGTGCCATTGGATTGCTCCTTTAAACCTAGTTATCAGCGTTTCAGGCTGCGACGATATCGGTGATGCGCACCACGGTGTGGTGCTGACGATGGCCGCGCGAACGCTTGGAGTTCTGACGACGACGCTTCTTGAAGGCGATGACCTTCTTGCCGCGGGTCTGCTCGACAACTTCTGCCGTGACCTTGGCGCCAGCCACGAAGGGCGCGCCGATGGTTGCGTCTGCGCCGACGCCGACCATGAGGATCTCGGTGAATTCGATGGTCGCACCAGCTTCGGCTTCCAGCTTTTCGATGGTCAGCACGTCGTTGGCATTGACGCGGTACTGTTTACCGCCGGTCTTGATGACTGCGAACATTTTTTAACCTTTCATGTTCGTTCCGGCTCTCCTCAAAGAGGGGCCGTCTTTTTGCCAGTCGGAGGAGCGGAACTTTCATCCCGCCGGTTCACTTCGCGGATCGCGAAGACCACAAGGCACATTTCTGCACACTTTAAGTCGAGGGTCGCATACGTGAGCCCCTTCTGGGTGTCAAGATAAAAGCGGACAAAACCGTCACATTCGCTCTTGCGTGGGGGGTGACTTGCCGCTATGAGACAGCCCGCGCCACCGTGCGCCGACCAATGTGACCGGAGAGGTGGCTGAGTGGTCGAAAGCACCGCACTCGAAATGCGGCATACTCGCAAGGGTATCGTGGGTTCGAATCCCACCCTCTCCGCCATCCACTGTTGTCTTTGTTGGGTTTTTTGGTCGCGTTTTGGTCGCAGGCCCACCTTTCGGCCCACTTTTTGCAATTCAGTGCTGGATTCTCCAATTTTTCGATCGAACCGACACCTTGGCTTTGAGAGCTAGGCATTTGGGTTCGCATCCGCAAGCCTGGCGCGATTGCTTTTTACTGTTTTTTGCTCTCCTGCCTGCCGATTTTGCAAGTGGTTGGGCTCCCGCATGTGTGGGATGCAAGGTTGCCCTTGGGTTGCATCTGCTGTGAAGACTCTATTCTAATGGCGGTCTTGCCAAGGGTGCATCAGGGAGAAATGCAGCGGGATGGACAAGCGCTCTTTGACGGAACGCGATATCTGCACGAAGTTCATCTTGCCGGCCGTCAAACAGGCCGGCTGGGATATGATGTTGCAGGTCCGGGAAGAGGTCTTCTTCACAAAAGGCCGCATCACTGTGCGTGGCAAGCTCGTCGCCCGCGGCAATGCGAAAAAGGCCGACGTCGTCCTCTATTACAAGCCCAATATCCCGATCGCGCTCATCGAGGCGAAGGACAACACTCATGCGGTCGGCGATGGACTGCAACAGGGGCTGGACTATGCCGAGACGCTGGCGATCCCCTTCGTCTTTGCCTCGAATGGCGACGGCTTCGTGTTTCACGATCGTACCGGCCTGAGGGACGTGAAGGAGGAAAACCTCCGCCTCGACCAGTTCCCATCTCCGGATGACCTTTGGCGGCTTTACAGCCAATGGAAGGGCCTGGATACCTCTGCTGAAGCCTTGGTGCTCCAGGACTATTACGATGATGGCAGCGGCAAGGCCCCGCGCTATTATCAGGTAAACGCCGTCAACGCTGCCATTGAGGCCATCGCCAAGGGGCAGGATCGCGTCCTGCTGGTCATGGCCACCGGTACGGGCAAGACCTACACCGCATTCCAGATCATCTGGCGTCTGTGGAAGGCCAAGCGCAAAAAGCGCATCCTATTCCTGGCTGATCGCAACGTGCTGATCGACCAGACCATGGTCAACGATTTCCGCCCCTTCGGCGGCGCAATGGCCAAGCTTTCTACCAAGTCAAAGACGATCGAACGCCCCGATGGAACCGAAGAGTCTGTGCCGCTGGCGCTGGATCGCAAACGCCGCATCGACACCTCGTTCGAAATCTATCTTGGGCTCTATCAGGCCATCACCGGTCCCGACGAACGCCAGAAACTTTTCCGTGAGTTCTCGCCTGACTTCTTCGACCTGATTGTCATCGACGAATGTCATCGCGGCAGCGCGGCCGAAGATTCCGCTTGGCGAGAAATCCTCGAATATTTCTCCGCTGCGAGCCAGATCGGTTTGACGGCGACGCCGAAGGAAACCGAGTACGTGTCCAACACCGCCTATTTCGACGAACCGGTATTCACCTACTCCCTGAAGCAGGGCATCAGCGACGGTTTCCTTGCACCCTACAAGGTGATCAAGGTCCACATCGACCGTGATGTCGAAGGCTATCGCCCGGAAAAAGGCCAGCTGGACCGCGACGGCGAGGAAGTTGAAGACCGAATCTACAACGCCAAGGATTTCGACCGCACTCTGGTTCTGGATGACCGCACCAAGCTGGTGTCCGCCAAGGTGACCGAGTTTCTCAAGGAGAGCGGCGACCGCTACCAGAAGACCATCGTCTTTTGCGTTGACGAGGAACACGCGGCCCGCATGCGTCAGGCGCTCATCAACGACAACAAGGACCTGTGCGACGAGAACCCCCGTTATGTCATGCGAATCACCGGAAGCGACACGCTCGGCCAGGCGCAGATCGGCAACTTCATCGATCCGGAATCGCGCTACCCGGTGATTGTCACCACTTCGCGGCTGCTCTCCACCGGCGTCGATGCCCAGACCTGCCGCCTCATCGTGTTGGATCGCCCCGTCGGCTCCATGACCGAGTTCAAGCAGATCGTTGGCCGCGGCACGCGCGTGCATGAGGATACGCAGAAATTCTACTTCACCCTCATGGATTTCCGAGGCGCGACGAACCACTTCGCCGATCCCGAATTCGATGGTGATCCGGTGCAGATTTATGTGGCGGGCGAGGACGATCCCATCACGCCGCCAGATGGTGAGCCGCTCGCCTTCGAAGACAATGAGCAGGACGAATATACGGCAGAGCCGCCGACCACTGGTGGCGAGGAGGTGACCTTCCCGCCCGGCGGCGGCGAACGTCAGAAGAAAGTCTATGTCGATGGCATCAGCGCAAAGGTTATCGCCGAGCGTGTCGAATATCTCGATGCCAATGGCAAGCTCGTCACCGAAAGCCTGCGCGATTTCACCAAGGCAGCGCTGCTTCGCCATTTCGCCAGTCTCGATGATTTCCTGAAGCGTTGGAAATCGGAGGAGCGCAAGGACGCCTTGGTCAAGGAACTGGCGGCAGAGGGCCTGCCGCTGGATGTGATCGCCAAAGAGCTCGGTATTGACCTCGATCCCTTTGATCTAGTCTGCCACATTGCCTTCGACCGAAAGCCGCTGACGCGGCAGGAGCGTGCCGACAACGTGAAGAAGCGCGACGTCTTTGCCCGATACGAGGGCAAGGCACGGGCCGTGCTGGATGTGCTCTTATCCAAGTATGCCGATGAGGGCGTTTTGAACCTCGACGATACCAACGTACTCAAGATACCGCCGGCCAACACGCTCGGTACCGCCATCGAACTTGTCCGCGCCTTTGGTGGCAAAGCCGCTTTTGAACAAGCGGTCCATGCGATGCAGAACGCAATTTACGAGGATGCCTCGTGAGGTTAGACCCTCCCGAGTGCACCACGCAGCCACTAACAGAATGAAGCAGCATCATGTCAGTCCGTAACACCGTCAAATCCATCCAGGATATCATGCGCCAGGATGCCGGCGTCGATGGCGATGCCCAGCGCATCAGCCAGCTCTGCTGGATGTTTTTCCTGAAGATCATGGACGATCAGGACCAGGAACTGGAGCTGACGCACGACAATTATGTCTCGCCAATCCCCGAAAAATTCCAATGGCGCAACTGGGCGGCGGACCCAGAAGGCATCACCGGCGAGGCGCTGCTGAACTTCGTCAACAACGAGCTTTTCCCCGCCTTGAAGGGCCTGCCGGCCTCGGCTCAAGCCGGAGACCGCCGCCGTGTGGTGCGCGATCTCTTCGAGGATGCCTATAACTACATGAAATCTGGCCAGCTGATCCGCCAGGTGGTCAACAAGATCAGCGATGTGGATTTCAACAGCCTGACGGAACGCCAGCATTTTGGCGAAATCTACGAACAGATTTTGAACGACCTGCAATCGGCCGGCAATGCGGGGGAATACTACACCCCGCGCGCGCTGACCTCCTTCATGGTGGAGCGCATCGACCCGAAACCTGGCGAAACCCTGTTCGACCCTGCCTGCGGCACCGGTGGCTTCCTGACCTGCGCCATCCGCCACATGGAGAAGAACCATGTGCGCACGCCGGAGAGCCGCGAGAAGATGCAGGCCGGTTTGCGCGCCGTGGAAAAGAAGCCGCTGCCGCATATGCTCTGTGTCACCAACATGCTGCTGCACGGCATCGAGGACCCGAGCTTCGTGCGCCACGATAACACGCTCGCCCGCCCGCTGATCTCCTGGGGCAAGGATGAGCGCGTCGAAATCGTGCTCACCAACCCGCCCTTTGGTGGGCGTGAGGAAGACGGCATCGAAAACAACTTCCCGACCTTCCGCACCAAGGAAACCGCAGACCTATTTCTGGCGCTGATCGTGCGTCTGTTGAAGGATGGCGGCCGCGCCGCCGTGGTCCTGCCGGATGGCTCATTGTTCGGCGAGGGCATCAAGACAAGGCTGAAGGAGCATCTGCTGGAGGAGTGCAATCTCCACACCATCGTGCGCCTGCCCAATTCGGTCTTCAAGCCCTATGCCTCGATCGGTACCAACCTGCTGTTTTTCGAAAAGGGCGCGCCGACCAAGGACATCTGGTATTGGGAACACCGCGTGCCGGAGGGCCAGAAGGCCTATTCCATGACCAAGCCCATCCGGCAGGAGCATCTGCGGGATTGCGTCGACTGGTGGGGCGGCCAGGAGCGGAAGGGCCGTGAAGAAGGCCCGCAGGCCTGGCGCGTGACCTTGGAGGAGGTGAAGGCGCGGGGCTACAATCTGGATTTCAAAAACCCGCACACTGTGACCGATGATCATGGCGATCCGGAAGAACTGCTGGAAGAGTTGATGGCTGCCGAGGCCAATGCGGCACGGCTGCGCGACCAGCTGAAGAGCATTCTGGCCGAGGCGCTGGCCCGATGAACGCCTCACTTTTGAATGCCCTATCTGCAGCGATTAGCGACAATCCTGTCCACGTTCTGCAATTGCGCAAGATCGTAGTGGCACTGGCTATATCCGGACGGCTTAACGAAACAGATGCATCGATTGGCCGCGAGGAAATCCTCGCGTTGCTTGATGATGTGAAACGCAGGCTCATCTCCCAGCGAATTCTGACCAAACAGAAGCCTATCGTCGCCATCACCCATGATCAATTGCCCGATGATTTCTCCGATCCTTCGAAGTTTGTTTCGCTGGGACAGATCGCCAGGGTCGAAAAAGGTAAGACGGGTATACAGCAGGCTAAGCCGGGACCCTACCCCCTTGTCGTCACCGCTGCTGAGCGGATAACTGCTGATCACTACGACTTCGACGGTGCGGCAGCCATCATCCCATTGGTTTCATCGACTGGGCACGGCAACGCCAGCATTAATCGCCTTCACTATCAAGAAGGCCAGTTTGCGCTCGGGACTATCCTTGCTGCCGTATTGCCTCATGACCCCGCACTCTTTTCTGCCCGCTTCCTGTTTGAGTATCTGTCTGCATTCAAGGAAGAGCTTCTTGTCTCCAGAATGTCAGGTACGGCCAACGTCACCCTCACTCTCGGTCGCATAGAAGACGTTCCGGTTCCCTTGGTACCTCCTGTAATTCAACAGCAGCTCGATGAACTGATGGCGCTGTGCGACGAGCTGGAAGCGGCGCGAACGGAGCGGGAGACGAAACGGGACCGGCTGACGGCGGCAAGCCTTGCCCGCCTCAATACCCCCGACCCGGAAACCTTCCGCAACGACGCCCGCTTCGCGCTCGATGCCCTGCCGGCGCTCACCGCCCGACCGGACCAGATCAAGCAGCTGCGCCAGACCATCCTCAACCTCGCCGTCCGCGGCAAGCTCGTGTCGCAGGACCCGGCCGACGAGCCGGCGTCGGAGCTTTTACGGCGCGTCGAGGTATGCAAGCCAAGGAATAGAAAGCCAACTGTCAAAATCGATTCGCGCGGAGCCGCATACGATGTACCGGCGACATGGACATGGGCGTCCCTCGATCAACTTGTTGTTTCCGGCCCGCAGAACGGCATCTCGCCACGCCCAACGAGCCGCGAGGATGCACCGAAGGCGATCACGCTCTCAGCGACCACGAGCGGGAAATTTAACGCTGCTCACTTTAAGTGCGTAGAAGGAAACTTCTCGCCAGAATCCGATTTCTGGCTGTCTGATGGAGACCTTCTTTTTCAGCGTGGAAACACTCCAGAGTATGTTGGAATGGCTGCCATTTATCACGGCCCGCCCCAAACGTTCCTGTTTCCTGATCTGATTATCAAAGTGCGCGTATCTGACGATGTTGCTCTGTCATATGTGCATCTCGCTTCGATATCTCCGTCTGGCCGTCGATATTTGACTGAGAACGCATCTGGTGCTCAAGCGACGATGCCCAAAATCAATCAAACCACGCTGTTGTCGCTTCCTATCCCCCTCCCACCGCTCGCCGAACAACGCCGCATCGTCGCCAAGGTCGATGAACTCATGGTGCTCTGTGATCAGTTGGAAACCAGCCTGACCAGCGCCGACGCGACGCGGAAGAAATTGCTCGACGCGCTGCTGGCCGAGGCGCTGGTACCGATGGATGCCGAGTCCCTGCGGGAGGCTGCGGAATGACGTTTCGTGTGCTCGACGCGCTGCCTGTTCTAGTGTCGCGACTCGGCGAAACCATCAACAAGGTTCCGAATGGTGACAGGTCCGGCCTTGAGAATATGAAGGTCATGGCTTTCAAGACATCCGCTGGCAAGCTTCTCGCGCTGGATGTCTACTCGGGAAACATGAAGCGGGTGAAGCTCTGGATCGAGCCGCCGCTCTCGGCCTCTATTCCGGGCGTCATATCCGTTGCCCCAAAACTGTGCGCCGATCTCAATCGCAAGGACCTGGCGGCCCTGTCCGCTGGAAAGGCGCTCTACCTTGAGATCAGTAGCAGGGCGGGTCTGGATGGCTTGCTGGACTGGTATTCGTAAGAGAGCGGACCCTACTATTCCGATCGATGCGGTGGGATCACGAGCCCGCCGGAAACCTGAATCTGCCGAGATAGCGAAACGGTTGCTTCGCAGTAAAGAAGAGCTCGCACCAAGGGCGCGAGCTCTATTGCTTCGCTGGCAGGCTAGCACGCGGGCCACATCCGAAGAGAAGGGCGGGATGGGCCAGCAAGTTGAAGCTACGAACTAAGCTAATCTGGTTCAAGCCAATATTTCCGAGTACAGTCCGTTTCCGATGCGTGGTTTTTTAGCGTTTCACCGACCGGAACTCTTGGGGTCCCTGATGCAACGGCCGCAATGAGTGGTAGCCGGCTAAAGCAGCTGGGTAGTGGTGTTGACGAAACGAAAATGCCGGGTATCTTTTTCAGGGTCGTGACGGGAATGAAGCGATTGGGTAGCGGCCCAACTCAGGCACCGCCCTTTGGGTATGGTAAATCCGCTGAATATGTTTGGTCTTTCCATGGCAAGTAACGGTGCCCGCCAGTCTTAAACGTAAAGGACTGACGATGAAATTTCTGCAGACAACAGATCAATTCAAAGCTGTGGCCTTGGCTTTGGACAATTATCTTCAGGCCAACGATGCCGGAAAACCTGTTTCCGAGTTGGAGTTGGCAGGCCTTCTTCTGCGCCACGCGCATTTGCCAGATGGCCAAGTGTTCGCCTTGGGCGTGCAAAGACTTGCGTCGTTGTTGAATTCAAAACAAGGAACCAAGCCGGGCAGAGCAGCACTGTTGCAAGCACTGTCTCATGCCTTTGTTGGCGAAACCTATCAGCGTTTCGAGGCTCGGCTCAATTGCGCGACCTCCCTCCGTGAACTTTTTCCTGATGCTCAGATCCCTGCTTGCTCATTCAAGGACGGAGAGCGACTGGAGCACCCGTTTCCGCTCGCTTATCGGGAGTTGGGTTATCTGCACGAGTGGCGTCA
Source organism: Rhizobium sp. G187 (assembly GCF_051549525.1). Lineage (NCBI taxonomy): Bacteria > Pseudomonadati > Pseudomonadota > Alphaproteobacteria > Hyphomicrobiales > Rhizobiaceae > Rhizobium > Rhizobium sp. G187. The sequence continues at coordinate 350,280 of NZ_JBPUGM010000004.1, read as the reverse complement.
GGTTTGGGAACGCAATTCTATATCGACAAAGAGAAGTCCGTTCATTCCGCCGATGCTACCTTCATCATACTTCCATGGTAACAGTATAAATTACGAGTACCGCCGCAACTGGCATCAGCCAGCCCAGTTTTCGCCAAAGGCTATTCCGACTTTGCGTGACGCGGTGCGCCGCTATGATGATGGTACCTGCTGCGTTCTGGTTCGCGAAGGTCGCAAATCCCCTATGGCGGGCGTTCGCTGGTATTGGTGGGGCCATGGCGGCCAGATAAATGGACTTGAATACACGATGATTCTTCGCCGTTGGAATAAGTGGTTCTTCACCCATTTCGACCTTCGATATAATCGTCATGATCCATCCTATGGTCCCGCCATTAAAGTCATCAAGGGTGATAGGCCTGACAGCTTCGTTAGGGACATACTTGAGGAGATGGATTCTACCAGGCCGTCTTGGGAGTGACGGGTGACGTGCCATAGGTAATGGTCGATCAGTTGGGCCAGGGATGAGATCTGGCGCAGCCTCGCAGGATTTGCCGCCGAAGATAAATCGAATTGTTGCAAAGTGATATCAGGCTGAAAACTCAAAATCAGCCCGAAATTTCTGTGCCCCCATTAAAGCTGTGAGACCTGTCGGTCTGAGGAAAAAAGGTGGTACCCTTTCCTTTGTTTGCGTGAGGTCTGGCCATATTTTCGCACATGTGAGTGGCGCTGTTTGCTGATGTAAGTCAGATTCCCCACTTTAAGTCTTTCGTGGTGATCTCACTGCCACGAATGGCCCGGACAGGGTTTGGATCGCCTTGTCCGGGCACCTTGCGAAGCTGTTGGCGCACGAGCGTTTCAGACAGATCGCGCGTGGCGCCGGCAATCCTGATGCGCGAAGCCAATTCTCCGTTAAAAACACGGCTGTGGACCCATGTAAGTACGTCTGCACCAAATATGATGTCAGCTTTACTCACAACCCTTCTATCCGCCGACGGAGCCAGCGGTCGCTTTCGCTTCCATCTGAATCCGCGTCTAGCGTGCGGTCGCACCAGGCATGTTCAGCGGGCCCAAGATTGATCTCCGTCGAACGAGGGCTGCTCGCGTGCAGGACGCCAAGGGCAGAGGATTTGCGGAATGCCGTCGATGCAGCTCGCAGTTGCGCCACCGATTCTGCCATCGTTCTACAACTTGAGAACAGGCGGGCTATTCATGCGGTACGGATCGATCTGTCCCCCTTGTGAGCCAGGATGCTTCTTCGGTGCCAGCGTCGCCTCCGCGTGTACGACAAGGTGAGCCAAGCGATTGCGGGTTTTGGGTGATTGGCTCCAAAATCGGGAGCATTTGACGCTGGAGGTTCTCCACCTTAGCCATCCCCGGGCGGGCTCGGGAACGAGATTACAGTGTACTGAAAATTTTCCGAATACGTCACGTGAGTCCCCTTTTTATTAAGTACTCTTTTTTTCTTCTAATTTTGTTTCATGGGGGAAAAGAGAGTATACTGTACTTAGAGAGAAGCTGGTAATAGGCTGACCATTGCTTTCACCGTAACGGGGGGGCGCCTCGGACTTCTTAAAATCGTCACAGCTGCCCGCTGGCGGCAATTTCGCCTGTTTGGCTATGTCGAGGCAGGTGAGGCGGCGATTCGCGCCAGTGACTCGCTCTGGCCGAAAGAGAGGCTGCGTAGGTACGGCGCCTACATGCTGGCCATCGGTCGACCAAAGCTAATTGCCGCGAATTCCTGCAGAGTGCTGATGGGGGCGCCCATTTGCCAGAAGACCTCCTGCCCGCCATTGCCTAACTGAGTTCGTGCTCTGCTTGAACCGACCGGGGTTAGGGGCTCACAAAGGATGTGCTCGTACACCAAATTAAGATGCGTGTGCGTATCCTTGGCAATGACAATTCGTCATCTCGCGCGGCGAAATCTAGAGTCGGCCTTGCTGGGCGAGGCAATCGTCTCGTTGTTGCTGAATGTTTGATTGCTGTTAGGCGGCCGCTGACGGAGCGCTCTTGATCGCGTCGTATTCTATGCTCTCCACTTTTGTCGCCAGCTTGGCGGCAAACTCGATCTGACTGACAGGCTTGGAAGCTTCTTCAGCCCGAACGTCAATACGCTTTCCAAATTACCTGCGACCACCTGCGCCTAGTCCGGTAATTCTGTTGTTGGGCGTTTTCCGCTCAGCCTTCATGCAAGGTGATCTGAGGTGATTACATCCCGTGCTCGTCAATTGCCTCAACCTAGTCGCCAACCGTTTCCGCTGCGTGAGGCTTGGTGCAGGCCATTTCTGCAAATCCAGCATTTCGGGGCTGCTGTGCTGGTGACAAAGTTTCGACTCGGGTCGGTAAGGCCCGCGCGTGTCGTCCGGAAGCGCCAACTACTCGTGGCTATACCGCTTCGGCCCGGGTCTGGATTGCTCTGCCCGAAGCTGGGAAGGATTGTGGATCAGAACCGCGGGGCGGGTTCGGGGTGAGCGCCGACAACCGAAATTCTCAGGCGAACCGAGAACCGGGAGTTGAGGCCGCTCGAGGTCCGGGTTCTGGTTCGATAAGGCCAGTCGGGTGTGCGGGAGCAGAGTACAGTGTACTGAAAATTTCCCGAATACGTCACGTGAGGCCCTTTTATTAAGTACTCTCTTTTTTCTTTTAATTTCCACTAAGGGGGGAAGAAGGAAGTACAGTGTAATTAGAATAAGTTTGGTAGTGGGCTGACCCTTGTGTTCGCCACAGCGAAAGTCACCCTGCTGGCCAAAACCGCCATAGCGACTCACCGGCGGCCATTCTTCTCTGCGGAGGGGGATTCTCTGGTCTGACCTCTGAAGCGCGCCAGTGACTCGCTCTGGCCGAATGACGATGCATATGAGACCGAGCCGGATCCGCGAGCCGAGTTCCCTCAGCTCGGAGTCCTCGCGATCACGCGCATCCTCGAGCCCGCATCGTAGCCGTGAGCACGATCGACGGCATCAAAACCATCCTACTGGCGCTGCACCCAATGATGTGAAAGATCTAATTCGCCAATTTGGACTCCGCGCCTTACCCTTTATTCAGAGTCATGGTGGCGAGGTCGGCTTACGGCTCCTAGTGGAGGTAGTTTCCGCTTTGCGCCGTCATTTTGGTCGTAAAGGTCGTCCTAGATCATGCCGGAGAGCGGACATTGCTCCGAAATGGTCTTGTCCTTTAGGAGAAGCTCCATTGGCAGGAAGCCACCGGTCGTCCCCGTCACTTCACATAGTTTCCCGACCCCAAAGGCGGTCTCCTACTTGGCTAAAGGGGCATGCAAGTGGCTCTGTCAGGTCATTCCAGCAGGAGCCAATGCGCCCCTGCACTACAAATCCATTACGGTATTGGTCGGTTGATGTGCCCTCTTCAAACGGCATCGGTGGTGTGCTCTGACTGAATTTGGCGATACAGCGTACCTGAGTATGTCTGCGGCCTAAGACGCCACGAACCTCGTGGGCTTTGAAAATAATAGGACGTTCCACATCCCAATACTTTGCTTTGTTTTTGCCTCCCAATCAGCCTTCAAAAGGCCAGGATGGGGGATTGGGGCCGCACCCTGATGACTTCAAGATGATTCAGCTTGTGGATTACCACAACTAAAAGTTATCCCCATACTCGGAGAGCCTGTTGCACGAGGGGCGCTGTGGTAAGCAGTATTGACCACAGGAGTTGTTGCATGGACTGGCAGACGTTTTCAGCCCAATGGGGCTTCAACTACGCGTTCTGGGTTGCCACCGCAGTTGCCATCATCAGCATATTCATAACTTTTTGGATCCGAAGCCGTTCACGCTTGGCTTTTGACTGCCGAAGCTCGACGATCGTCGGCCAGAACAAGACGGCATTCTCGAAGATGATAAAGATCTCGTTTGACGGAAAAGAGATTCCGCGGGGGACAGTCAGCACTTTCACCATTTGGAATGACGGCAACAAAACGATCCGCCGCGTCGACATCGCACGGAAAAAACCTTTGATGTTCAAGGTGGCAGAGGGTCAGCAGATCCTGCAGGCCAGCATTTATTCGGCAGCCAATGAGGCTATGGACGTCTCCGTAGACGTTTGTTCAGACAGCGCAGCTGATGTATTGTTCGAATTCATCGAACCCAAACAGGGTTTTATCTGTGATGTCTTTCACACCGGAACCGCCAGCGACATAACTTTCGAAGGCATGCTGATCGAAGCAGGCGAGCCCCGTCGCAGGGAAATGCCTGCAAAAAAAGATCGTCTTGACAATATATTTGGAGGGGTTGCTGTCTGCCTATTTTTCCCATCGCTTGGTTATATGTATTTCCTTACTCTCGACTGGTCAACAGTCGGGCCCGTCTTCTTTGTAATTCTGGGAAGTTTAGGTTTTCTCTATTTGTTCATGCTTGCTGTCACGGTTTCAAACCTGATTTCCCATTTTAATTCCTCACAGCTTAGACTGGGATCTCCTGATTAGGGTTTGAACATGGTCAACAGCGGACGCCGGTTTCGCTCGACAGAAAAATCTACGTTCGGAGCTGCGCTAAAGCGTGACCCCGTTCGGCTGATGGAGTTGGTATTGATTGCTATTGGAGCGTTGGTAAGCTCACTCTCCGCTTACTTTGCCATGGAGGCTGCTTATTCCTCTGCCGAGCAGGCACGTTATGCCCGTGAGGCACTTACAGCTGCAGATGCCAACGCGACGTTCAAAGACTACATTGCTACTTGGAACCGGCTATGTCGGGCCATCACTCCTCCTGAATATCACCTGACTGTCGGAACTCCCGATTTTGTTGAGGATGATGCTTTACAAGTATCAGTTTCAAACCTTGGCTTTGACGCTGCACTCTTTGACATCGGTGCTTACATTGAGCGCGTGGAAGCCGCCGAGGAAGCCGTAAGAGATGCTCACCTCGAATACCGTACTTTTGTGCCGGAAGACGTGTTTGCCAGAACTGAGCAAGCCCAGCTGGTCACTCCTTACTTCTATTTTTCACCAGATTACATTCAGGAGAAGGACGGCGTACTGACGCAGATCGTTACGGCGGCAGCACTTTGCCATTATTATACTGAGGAGCAGATGCATTGGTTCAAAGATAAGAACTACGAAATAGCGCCGATCACCCCATCACTTCTCAGATTGAATATCGAATACACATCAAATAACCCCGCCGCGCCACAGCGATAGGCACGGTTAAACCGAAAAGTATACTTTCGCGGTCTAATTTCTCCGCCTCATGATGCTTCAGTAGATACCTCTTACCTTTTGGAGCCGGTGATGAGAATTTCCCCTGATATCTTGGCCCGCAAAAGGCCCTGACAACATCCTTTGACGGAACGCCTCCGCGATGACTTGGAGGCGCAGCTCGAACTCGGCGACTCCCCGCTGATGACGCGAACCGCGCCTGCGATCTGCACAAGTGCAAGCGCTGCCAGCAAGCTTGCGGCTATTGCCACGTCAACAAACCCGAGGATCCCCCGACCCCTTGGGCCGGTGAAGGAAGGAGCGTGACCCGCATCTAGGCAGCAGGAAAGACGCCTACACCTGTCGCCTTACTGGGCTGGCGTAACCTGCCCAGACCATCCCCGCCTCCGGCCTCCTCCCATCGTGAAGGCGGCAACCTGGGCCCTGCATTCGATCGAGAGCGGGGCCTTTCCCATGCCATCTGTCGGCCAGCACGATCATATCCGCACCGGCCGACGCGCCCGCCGTGGCACCATCACTTCGCTTCCGCGCTTACAGCTGAAATGTGCAAGCTGCTGCTTCACGCCAATCTAAGGCAAAGAAAAAGCCCGCCGGAGCGGGCTGATATTATTGGCCGTTAACCTGCTTGGGTATCTTGAGATCATTATCAGGGATGACATATGGGCCACGACGGCTCTGTGGACGCTGCAACACGTTTTCTGCTGCGTCCTCCATGATCGACCAGAGTTGCTCCCTACGCGTCTGGCTAGAAACGTTGTCCCGCTTGACTGTTTTCGCTTCCATGATCCTATACCCTCCAAGGATGTCCGACTCGATCATACATCCATTAATTCCTAGGCGATATGACAATCGCCTGTGACCCGTTAAGTTCCAGTTTAGGTTCCTGCTGTGAAGTCGAAAAACACTGTCGACAATCCTGAGCTCGTTATCGGTCTGGTTGGTCCGATCGGGGTCGACCTCGATGCTGTGATTCAGCATTTGACGGAAGCGCTTCAACGTGTCCATTACAAATCGCATGTCATCCACATCACATCGATCATGGGAGATCTGCTTCCTGACCTCGCAGTCGACGAAACTACGTACAGCGACAGGTACAACTCGCTAATTGGCAATGCTGACAGAGTGCGACGAGAGGCCGACAATCAGGCTGCGCTCGCTTGTCTAGGTATCAGCGAGATACGACGACTTCGAGAACAGCAGCAGCCCAACGTCAAGGACGCCCGCAACGAGCCGATGAGAGGGACGGCATTCATCCTGCGTCAGTTCAAACGCGAGGAGGAGATCGCTCTCCTTCGTGAGGTCTATGGTCGCAAATTCCTCCAGGTGTCGATATTCTCCGACAAAGATGAGCGAAGGAAGAGACTTGTAAAGAAGATCAAGTCCTATGCGACGACCATCATCGACGATGACGAGGCTGAGAAGGCGGCGATCGATCTGATAGCGCGCGATAACAATGAGGTCGGTGACGACTTCGGACAGCGGGTGTCCGATGTCTTCCATCTAGGCGACGTTTTCGTCCCTGGTGAGGAGAACAAAGGGACAAAATCGGTCATCGACAGGTTCGTCAAAGCGTTCTTTGGGCATAACGGATTGTCGCCCACGAAGACGGAATACGGCATGTACGCAGCCGCAGGCGCTTCTCTACGCTCGCTCGACCTCTCGCGGCAGATCGGAGCCGCTATCTTTTCAGATAGAGGCGAAATAATCACCCTAGGGTGCAACGAGGTTCCAAAGCCATTCGGCGGGACTTACTGGTGCGATGACCCCGGCGAACAGTATCGTGACTTTGAAGAAGGGGAAGATGGGAACCATTCACGGAAGCTGCGGCTGATACACGATCTCGTTGATCGTATGGGACGTTTGGATTTCCTTTCGGACAGCTTGAAGAAGGAAGGCGAAACCGCAGAGCAGGTCAGGAGGCTGATTTCGGAAAAGCTAATCGCGGACTCCAAAGTGATGGACATCATCGAATTCGGCCGCATCATCCATGCCGAGATGTCCGCAATTACTGATGCCGCCCGAAAGGGGAAGGCGCTGGACCAGTCGATTTTGTTCACGACCACCTTTCCATGTCACATGTGTGCAAAGCACATTGTTTCATCTGGTATCCATCGGGTCGTGTTCCTTGAGCCATACCCGAAGAGCCATGCGAAGGATCTCCATGAGGATTCGATTACATTCTCGGCATCCGAAAGCCACAGAAAGGTGTTGTTCGAGCCCTTCATCGGTATCTCGCCCCGACGTTACCGGGATATCTTCGAGAAGAAGAAAAGAAAGGACTCGCAGGGTAAGGCGGTTGCCTGGTCGAAAGGGGCGCCAGTCCCATGCATCGAAGATCGGGGCGCATCCTATATTTTGAACGAGGAGCCAGCGATCTCTTTGGTCGTCAAGAAGATCAGCGCATTCGGTAAATCCTTGGCGCCTCCGGTCGCCTCGGCTCGGCGGAAGTGAAAAGTTCCCGTTCGAAAGACTGCTCAATAGGAAGAACAGGGCAATGATGTCTAAGTCAGACTGCGATGCCTAGGGAATGAGTATTATTCATTGATAGTTAATTTGTTCATGCTATGTTCTGCTTCTGTATCCGGAGGGTGATCATGAAACTGAGTTTTATCTACATTCATTGCAAACATTGCGGGCGGCCACACAACAGAAGCGGGGCCGATTTCTCGCCACCCCGCTATTGTGAAACATGCTCGGATGACCGGAAGGCCATAGCCAGCCGACACTTCGGCAGCCGAAGCCTTTCGCGTGAGCTGATTGAGAGTTCCGGAGATCGACTGCCTTTGCTGAAGCGTTTACGCGCTTAGGTCCCAAAGAACTTTCGGAGCGACTTCTCTGCGGCCGCTCTTGCGACGAGTCCGCCTGAACTGTCGATCAGTTTCTTCGTCCCTGCGCCCTTAGGGTAGCTTGTCGCTGTCCAGCTCGCCAATTTTCCCGTGCTTGAGAGGACGACTTCGATGCGACGGTCACCCTTGAATCTTTCCCAAGTGATTTTTCCCGCGCCGAAGGTGCATTGCCAAGACAACTCTGTTGCAATGTTGGCCAAGGCGTTAAGCGCTTCTTTAGACGTCGAGAGGCGACTTGCGGGATCGTCGTTCAGCATCGCTCGTATGAGCCGCCGCCACTTGCTGGAGATATGGGGCAGCCAGACAAGGCGATTCGCATAGCCACCGTCTCTGACAGAATGCTTTGGAGCTGGGCTGAGGCGGTACCATCGATCCCCGTGCAGAAGCCGATAAAGCGTCATTCCGAGCGCCCAATAGTCAGTCTTCTGGCTAGCCAATCCCGACGCATACGCTTCGGGAGCGAGATGATCGACGTAAATGTATCCCTCAATGTCGGCATACCCGAGGAGCAGGTCGTCGGTCACGAGGCCGAAATCCCCCAGCTTTACCGTCCCCTTTTTATCAACGAGGATGTTTCCCGGCTTAAGATCGCGGTGAAGCATGTCGCGACTGTGGAGCGATCCTAGCCCATGGCATACATGCGTTGCGATCTTGTGAACCTCACCCGATATCATTGGGCCCGCCTCGTAAGGACCCTGCAACGAGCCGCCTTCACACAGCTCCATCGCAAGGTAGATGGCGTCCTCGCCTGGAGCCTTGTTGATGTAATGCACCTGAACCACGTGTTCGTGCGCAGCTTTCTTGAGGTTCGCGCCTTCCATGATCAGATCTGCCTTGCGTTTCTCCCAGCGCTCGGGCGAGTCCATGTTTTTCGGACGGATAACTTTCACGGCTAGGTGAGGATGAACGTCATCGCTGCCGAGGTAGACCTCTCCGAAATGCCCGTTGCCAAGCTTGTCAGTAATCTTGAGGCTGGAAAGAAGGTCCGTCATTAGCGGCTCGCGAGAATGAGCATAGCTGCTTCGCGGCTCCCGCTACGCATCGGTGCACCAGTTAGGTTGTCAATCCAGAAGCCGTCATCTTTTATGTACTCGTCGGCCTTCCGGTCACCGAAGTTACGGCTAATTGCTGCCTTGGCGACTTGTTGTACCTCACAGGCGGAAGCGAGTGCGCAGATGGTGACACCGCGCAACTCCGCGGCCTGCAAATGAGCCTTTTTCATGCCCCCGAGGCTTATTGCGCTTTCCTTGATCACGACCTGGTTGATCTTTTGTTCATTGGCGTAATCCGCTAGCCGGGTGTACATCGTGCGAAACGCCTTCGAGCGATCGCCACTCTGAAGTTTCCACGTTTCGTCAGCCAAGATTGTAATCGGCCCCGTCTGATGCACTTCAGCGCATACGATGGTAACTGCTTCGCCTGACACATGCACGCCTAACCAACGCTTGCTCATTTTCGGTCCTCCACGCTACTCCTGATACGTCTCGGCAGTGCGAGCGGCGGGGGCCATTCGATAACTTCAGAGGGTAATCAGCGAATCCTTAGATCGCGAGAGTTGCCGTATCGAATATCGAGCGTCAAGTCTTTAAAGTATATTTTCCAAATGGTTTACTCAGGCGCAGATAAAGGATAACTACTTGGCCTAGGTCTCCCAACCTTTTCGAAAACTTCTGAGGAATTGTCCTTTCGTGTGTCGCGAAGCATTTTGGATTCTAGAGAGAAACCGGGGAGGTTGCTGGTTCCTTCGGTGCAACAGGGGTTTCCTCAATGCTTTAGGGGCCGGTTGAATTCTTCCCCACTTTGTAAAAAAAAAAGCCACCATATTGGCCGCTTTGGGCAGAACGTCGGCAAATTTACCTGATGCGCAATGTCGTATTGCGCCTTGCGCTGCCCCAGCTTTGGACAGTCCTCTCCCGGCCCCAATGCAGCCGCGTTCACTCTCTGCAGCGATATTGCCAAATACGCAAAACTTTATGCGCCCTGGAATGTGTGGGATGCTGGTACGAAGTTACAGGGCGATCCGAAAGGGCAACTCGGGTCAACCTCGCTGAGAAGTTACTCAAAATCAGGAAGTTAACCATGAACCCTGACGGCGACGAATATGATGTTTGGCGGAATCACAACATGCAGCAGGCGCGACAGCTGCTTTCGAGCTTGGGTGACAGAGGGCTACGATTCGAAGCATTTCTCCCTAGCGAATTGGCAAATTGGTTCCTGACCACAATTTCCGTGGGGCGCTTTGCGCATCCGAACGAAATGATCGTCGAAATGGCGACAGTCTTTCGCCAATTGGAGCTCCATCCAGATTTGATGCAGGAGCTCCTTGCACGACAGATCAATCAAGTGAGGGCCGGTAAAACGCAGGGTGTTTCCAACGAATTGTTATCAAAACAGATGGACGAGCTTTGGACGAGACAGGCTCCTGGGCCACTGGAGTGGAAGAAGTAGGGCGGCGGCGGTTCGCTATCCCTACTCCTATCTCTTTCCTCACCCGCCGTAGCGAGGCTAATGGCTCAAACGATTTGAGATCCATTGCTCGATTTCTGCGGATCGATAGGCGATCCGAGACTCGCTCAGTTTAACGCCCTTCGGAAACTCGCCTCGCTGCTGAAGACGCCAGATTGTAGTGCGGGAAAGCGACGTCGTGGCGCAGACCTGCTTGATTGTCATGAGAGTGTTCATGTCGTTCTCCTACTCCTAAGTTTTAGGCGGCTTTCTCAACATTTGAGACGTTCGTGCAGCCGGTGAAAATGTAGTCGGCCCACGTTGCCATCATGGTTCTGCGTCGCTCCAGCGAGTTGCCGCGACGGTAAGCTCGCTCGACAGCGCTACCTACCGAATGGGCTAGGCAGGCCTCGGCATGTTCCCGTGAGAAATCGGTTTCTTCACCGCACCAGTCACGAAATGATGATCTGAACCCGTGCACAGTGAATCCTGGGCGCAGGCTTTTCAGGAGCTTGCCGAGCGTCATGTCCGACAATTTTGAATCAGCCCATGATCCAGGGAAAACATGATCCGACAGGCGCATGCTCTTCATAGTCGACAGAATTTCGAGACTGGCATCGCTCAATGGAACGGAGTGTTCCTTGCCAGCCTTCATCCGGTTGGCGGGAATTACCCAAACCTTTTTCTCCCAGTCGATCTCGTCCCAGGTTGTGCCACGAACCTCTCCCGAACGTGCTGCTGTGAGTATCAGAAACCGGAGCGCGCTTGATGCTACTGTTTCCTGCTTTTGCAGCTCTTGCCAGAACGAAGGCAGCTGCGAATATGGCATTGCGGGATGGTGTCCCCGCTGAAGTTTCTGCCTTTGGGGCAGCAAAAGTTGCAAATGACCGTGCCAGGCGGCAGGATTTTCACCTGTGCGATGGCCCATTACTTTTGCAGCATTCAGCACTCTTTCGATGCGGGCTCGCAGCCTCGAAGCGGTTTCACACTTCTGACTCCACATGGGCCGAATGATTGCAAGGACGTCTTCGGTCGTAATTTGGTCGACCGGCTTTTCCCAGATCGGCTGGCAGTATGACGTCAAAGTACTGCGCCACTGAGCCCGATGTTTTTCGTTCCGGAAACCCTGCTCGATCTGTTTCACCAGCTCCAAAGCGAAAGGTCCAAACGTCGGAGTCTGGACAATCAGAAGGGGTGCCTTCTTTTTCACTTTCGCAGTCTTCGGCGTCAGGAGTGCGGGATCTCCGCTTCTGATCTGTGACATGATCTCGTCGCGGCGCAGCCGTGCCTTCGCCAACGTAACCTGGTGCTCGGCGTCACCATATTGTCCGATCGTCCATTCGCGCTGCTTCTGTTCGACGGTAGCTTTCACAATGAAGCTCTTCGTCCCGTTCTCACGGACCCTGAGATAAAGGTTTCCACCATCAGGATGGTTGCCGGCATTCTTCAGGGATCTGACCCGTTTGTCGGTCAATCGGTTAAAGGTCATCTTGCTCTCCCTGGGCCCACTTTTGCGCTGGGACAACAAGTTAGATGGTGGGTAAGGGTGAAACGTACAATCCAGCTAAGTATCTGATTCTGAAACAGAATGCATCACGTTGGTGTTCGCTGAATTGCGTACTTTTAGGACACCCTCTCCGCCATAATTCCCCCTAAAAAATTGAATTTATTGGTTTTTTTGGGAGTGTTTTCGCTGGCCCATCATTTGGACCATCACGATATTTTCTCGGCATACAATGATTTTTTTAGGTACCCGTATGTTGCTGTTGCTGATTTGTTCGTGCTAGATGCACCCGTCAATTAAACGATAGGGCTCGGCGATAGCCGGGTGAAGCGCAAGACGTGCTACCTACTTTGAATCCGCGAAGCGGAAAAAGAGTGTAGTTATGTCTGGCCAAGAGCCAAAGCACCGCGCAATCAATTCAAATTCCCTGCGCAACAATCCGTACGCCCAAGCCAAACTGACGTTCGTTGATCTCGACGAAGCGTCGTCTTGCTCTGCCGGTGAAGCTGCGACATCCCCGGTCGAGAATAAGCCCAAGGTTCGCGGAACTTCCCCCGACAGCGAGGATCCAATTCCATTGGAGGAGTTTCTGACGGATCGGGAGGTTGCCAAACGATATAAGGTGCAGAAGCAGACGGTCTGGCGATGGGCCAAGTCCTCGCCTTCTTTTCCGAAACCATTCAAAATCGTGGGCACCACCCGTTGGTCCAGCCGCGAGCTCGTGCGAGCGGCTTGAAAAGCGGTGCGCACCGGGCCCAGTGCCGCCTATGTCCTTGGATATTTCTCACCTACCCGCATTGCTTGTCTGGGTTGTGCATCCTAATCTCGTGCCAACCGAGTTTGCGCATTGACCGAGACTGATGACGTCACTGAACTTCGACCATCTGCAGGAGATCAGCCCGGAGCTGCATCGCCTCGGCACGCTGGCCGAGCGCTTCTTTGGCGAGGATGCCAACACCTCGCTGATGAAGAGCCGCCAGTTCGGCGAGTACATGGTCAAGGAGATCGCCGCTCTTTCCGGCCTTTATGACCCCGCCGCGCGCGAGACCACTAACGATCTATTGCGCCGTCTGGCGACACAGCAGGTTTTGCCGCGTGAAGTCGCCGACATCTTCCATGCGGTTCGCAAGAGCGGCAACGACGCAACCCACAATTTGGCCGGCTCACCCGCCGAAGCGCTCGCAGCGCTCAAGTTCTGTGGTGCACTCGGCGTCTGGTATCGCCGAACCTATGGGCGTGATCCGGGGTTCAAGCCGGGTCCCTTTGTGCCGCCCAGAGCCTCTGCAGATATTGACGAGGTGACCCAGGCGGAATTGGCCGCGCTGCGTGTCCAAGTCCGGGAGGCGGAGGAGAGATTAGCGGTTGCCCATGCCTCGGCGGAAGACCTCGCAAAGGCCCGCGCTGCTGCTGAAGAGCTCGCCCGCCAGGCGTCAGCCGATAGTGCTGTCTGGGAGCAGACCGCCGTCGAGATGGAGGCCAATCAGGCCGCACTCGCCCGCAAGCTAGCTGAACTGCAGAAGGCGGCGGAGGCCCAGCCTGAGCAGTTGCAGATCGAGTTCAAGCAGGCGGGCCTGAAAGCGGCGAGCAGCCTGGAGCTCGATGAACGCCAGACCCGCCGGCTGATCGACGTGCAGCTCGTCGATGCCGGATGGGAAGCCGACAGCGACCGCCTTACCCATCAAAAGGGCGCTCGGCCGGAGGGAGGCCGCAACCTGGCCATCGCCGAATGGCCGTCTGAAGGTGGCCGGGCGGATTATGCCCTCTTCGTCGGCCTCACCTGCGTTGGTGTCATCGAGGCCAAGCGCGAAAGCGTCGATGTGCCCTCCACCCTCCAGCAGGCCGAGCGCTATGCCCGCACCATCGTGCTCACGCCGGAAGAGACGCACCCGCACGGCCCCTGGAAGCACAGCCTGGATGAGCCCTTCCGGTTGCCGTTCGTCTTCGCCACCAATGGCCGACCCTATGTGCGCCAGTGGGTGACAAAATCCGGCATCTGGTACCGCGATATCAGGCGCGAGACCAACCACGCCGTCCCGATGACGAGCTGGTTTTCGCCAAAGGATCTCCTCGACAAACTCACCACCGATGTCGACACCGCAGCCCGGGGGCTGGCCGAAGAAAGCTTCGGCAAGGGCCGGATGCGCCCCTATCAGGAAGAGGCGATCGCGGCGATCGAGAATGCCGTGGTCGCGGGCCAGCGCGATATTTTGATCTCCATGGCAACCGGGACCGGCAAGACGCGCACGGCAATCGCGCTTATGTATCGCCTGCTGAAGCACAAGCGCTTCCGCCGCATTCTCTTCCTCGTCGACCGCAAGGCGCTCGGCCGGCAGACAAGCGACGCACTGGAAACCACCGAGATCGAGGGCATGCTGAACTTCGCTCAGATCTACAAGGTCGCCGGGCTGGAGCAGAAACTGCCGGAGGACGAGGACCAGGTGCAGGTTGCGACCGTCCAGTCGCTGATCGCCCGCATCCTCAACGAACCGGATCCTGCCAAGCGGCCCACGCCCGGCACCTTCGACTGCATCATCGTGGATGAGGCCCATCGCGGCTACACGCTGGATGCGGAGCTGCGCGAAAGCGATATCGGCTTCCGCAACATCGATGACTACCAGTCGGCCTATCGCCAGATCCTTGATTACTTCGACGCCGTGAAGGTGGCGCTGACGGCGACACCCGCGCTTCACACCCGCGAGATCTTCGGCCACCCGGTTTTCCACTATGGCTATCGCCAGGCCGTCGTCGAAGGCTATCTCAACGATCACCTGCCTCCGAAGCGCATCACCACGGCGCTATCGGAAGCTGGCATCCATTTCGAGGGTGGTGAGGAGGTCGAGATCATCGACCGGAAGACGGGCCAGATCGATCTCTTCGAACTGCCGGACGAAGTCTCGCTGGATTACGACCTCGCCGATTTCAACAGGCGCGTCTATTCGGAATCCTTCAATCGCATCGTCTGCCGCGCGATTGCCACCGAGATCCCGCCGTCGAAACCCGGCAAGACGCTGATCTTCGCCGCCCGCGATGCCCATGCCGATGATATCGTGCGCTTGCTGGTCGAGGAGCTACAGGAGGAATACGGCAAGGAAAACGTGCCGCATGGCATGGTGACGAAGATCACCGGCACGGTCGAC
Source organism: Rhizobium sp. G187 (assembly GCF_051549525.1). Taxonomy (NCBI): domain Bacteria; kingdom Pseudomonadati; phylum Pseudomonadota; class Alphaproteobacteria; order Hyphomicrobiales; family Rhizobiaceae; genus Rhizobium; species Rhizobium sp. G187. Next base: position 335,208 of record NZ_JBPUGM010000004.1, on the reverse strand, counting down.
AAGGCCGACGACCTGATCCTGAAGTTCAAGAACGACCCCTATCCGAAATATGTCGTCACGGTCGACTTGCTCACCACAGGCGTCGACGTGCCCTCCATCTGCAATCTTGTCTTCGTCCGCAGGGTCAAGAGCCGCATCCTCTATGACCAGATGATCGGCCGCGCCACGCGGCTTTGCCCCGATATTGGCAAGGAGCATTTCCGCATCTTCGATGCCGTCGATCTCTATGCCGAGCTGCAGGAAATGAGCGACATGCGCCCGGTCGTCGTCAAACCGGATATCGCCCTTGGCCAGCTCGTCACGGATCTGCACAATGCGGAAACGGAAGAGGATAAGCAGTGGGTCGCAGCCCAGGTCATCGTGCGCATGCGCAGCCTTGTGAAACGCATGGATGCCGAAACGCGGGAGAGCTTTGAGCGCCACACGGGCGAAAGTCCCGGCATGGCGCTGCAGCGTCTCTCCACCCGCTCCGGTGCCGAGTTGCAAGAGTGGCTGACCGCCCATCCCCGCGCCGTCGAGCTGCTCGAACGCCGCCCACTCACCACGGGCAAGAATGATGGCGTGGTCATCTCCACCCATGAGGACGAACTGCTGCGCATCGAGGAAATCTTTGGCAAGAACACGACGCCGGAGGATTACATCACCGGCTTCGAACGCTTCGTCCGCGAGAACATGAACCAGGTCCCGGCGCTGATCGCCGTCACCCAGCGCCCGCGTGATCTGACCCGCAAGGAACTCTCGGAACTCGCAGGCCTGCTCGACGAGAAGAACTATTCCGAAGCCATGCTGCGCGCCGCTTATGGTCGTGCCCGCAATGCCGATATCGCCGCCCATATCATCGGCTTCGTCCGCCAGGCAGCCCTGGGCGATCCGCTAGTCCCCTATGCCAAGCGCGTGGACAACGCGATCGTCAAAATCGAGGCCTCCCGACCCTGGACCCAAAAGCAGAAGGAATGGCTGCGCCGCATCGGTCGCGCCCTGAAAGATAAGCCCGTGGCCGATCCGACCCTGCTCGACCAGGGCGCCTTTGCCGACAAGGGCGGCTTCAAGCGCATCGCGCAGGAGTTCGACGGCGAACTCGATGAGGTGCTGCATGCCTTCAACGAGGCGATCTGGGCGCCGCCCGCTGCGTGAGGAGAGCAGCAAAACATGGGATGAAGGCCCCTCCCAACCCTCCCCACAAGGGGGAGGGCTTAACCTGGCCGAGCCGTCGCATGTTGGGAGATCGCGAGGTTGGCGCCACACACTCTCCCCCCTTGTGGGGGAGATGGCCGGCAGGCCAGAGGGGGTTTTAAGCTGCCTGTATCTCAGGCCTCAACCGCACCATTGACCCCCCGGCCATGCCCGCTACAACCGCAATCACGATCCCGGATCAGATGAGAATCAAGCCATGAATGCCAATGCCATCGTCCAGAAACTCTGGCGCCTCTGCACGGTCCTGCGCAAGGACGGCATTACCTATCAGCAATATGTCACTGAGCTGACCTATCTCTTGTTTCTGAAGATGATGGCCGAGCGCAATCGTGAGACGGGCAGCCTGCCCAAGGGCATGCGCTGGGCGGATCTGGTCGCGGCGAACGGTCTTGCAAAGCTCGAACATTACCGCAAGGTTCTCGTCACCCTCGGCGCCGCCAGCTCAAGGCTCGGCGAAGACGATGTTCTCCTCGCACCGCCCGCCGAAGGTGCTGGCCCCGAAGAGCGCAAGCGTTATGCTGATGCCCGTCCGCTGCCGGAGATGGTGCAAAAAATCTTCGACAATGCCTCCACCTTCCTGCGCGAGCCGCAGAACCTGACGACGCTGGTCACTGCCATCGATGAGCTCGACTGGTTCTCCGAAGAGCGCGACCAGTTCGGCGATCTCTATGAAGGCCTGCTGCAGAAGAACGCGGAAGAAACCAAGCGCGGCGCGGGGCAATATTTTACTCCCCGCGTGCTGATCGAGCTTCTGGTCCGCCTCATGCAGCCAAAGCCCGGCGAAGTCATCCAGGATCCCGCCGCCGGCACGGGCGGCTTCCTGATCGCCGCCGATCGCTACATGAAGGCGCGCACCGACGACTATCTGGCACTGGGCGAAAAGGAACAGGACTTCCAGAAGCGCCGCGCCATCCATGGCATGGAAAACGTGCCGGGCACGCTGCGCCTGCTTTTGATGAATCTCTATCTGCACGACATCGACGGCGACCATGTCGATCTCGGCGACACGCTCTCCGACAAGGGCAAGACCCTCGGCCGCGCCAATCTCATCCTCACCAACCCGCCCTTCGGCCCGGCTGGCGGCGCACCGACCCGCGATGACCTCTCGGTCACGGCAAACGTCTCCTCCTATCAGCTTCCCTTTGTCGAACACTGCATCCGCGCGCTGCAGCCCGGCGGCCGCGCGGCGATCGTCGTACCCGACAACGTGCTGTTCGAAGACGGGCGCGGGCGCGAACTGCGCCAGATGATGATGAACTGGTGCGAGTTGCATACCATCCTGCGCCTGCCCACCGGCATTTTCTATGCGCAAGGGGTCAAGACCAATGTCATCTTTCTGACGCGGGGCAAGACCGAGAGCGGCAACACCAGATCTGTCTGGATCTACGACCTGCGCGCCCAGATGCCGAAATTCGGTAAGACGACCCCGCTGACGGAGGCCCATTTCGAAGGGTTTGAACAGGCCTTCGGCAAGAACCCTTATGGCCAGGAGCGCGGCCCGGACGAAGGCGAAGCCGGCCGCTGGAGAGAGTTCACCCGCGACGATATCGCTAAGCGCGGTTACAATCTCGATATCGCCTGGCTGCGCGAGGCCGAGGAAGAGGCGGAAGAAGGCCTGATCGAACCCGACGACATCGCCGCTGCCATCCTCGGCCATCTGCAGGCCGCGACGCTGGAGATCGAGGCGCTGATGGCGGAGCTCAGCGATGACCTGCCGGAGGCAGCGGAATGACTGCGCTCCCGAGGGGGTGGGTTGAGGCGACGTTCGCTGACATCTCTGAAATCAAGTTGGGCAAGATGCTCGACAAAGAGAAAAACAAGGGGCAGCTTCGTCCCTACCTCCGGAATGTGAATGTGCGATGGGACCGTGTCGCCTTGGACGACATTCTGGAGATGCGCTTTACTGACGACGAGCTTGAGCCATTTGGAATTCGCGATGGTGACTTGTTGGTGTGTGAAGGCGGAGAACCAGGCCGTTGTACCGTATGGCAGTATGGGCCGACGGACCTAAAGTTCCAGAAGGCGCTGATGCGACTACGTCCATACGGGGGCGTCGAAGCGACCCTGCTAGCGAAGGCGTTGCGGTTGATGGCGCAGAACGGCGACCTTCAGCGCCACTTCACGGGGACAACAATAAAGCATCTTCCGCAGACCGCTCTGGCTTCAATACCACTTCCCCTCCCACCCCTGGCCGAGCAAAAGCGCATCGAGGCGAAGCTGGATGCCCTGAACGCGAAATCCGCCCGCGCCCGCACCGAACTCGCCCGCATCGAAACCCTCGTCTCCCGCTACAAGCAGGCCGTCCTCAGCAAGGCGTTCAGCGGGGAGTTGACGCGGGAGTGGCGGCATGACCGTGATTGGCCGGCAGTCGTTCGATTAGGTGATGTCGCAGGTTCTTTCGCATACGGATCTGCGGCGAAATCGCAGAAGTCGGGATCTATTCCCGTGCTTAGGATGGGCAATATTCAAACCGGTAAGCTCGATTGGGCAGATCTGGTATACACGGACGACAAGGATGAGATTGAAAAGTATCGACTTGTCCCGGGCGACGTCCTTTTTAACAGGACCAATAGTCCAGCCTTGGTCGGCAAAACGGCTATGTATGACGGCGAGCGCGATGCGATCTTTGCCGGATATCTTATAAGGATAGTCGCTGGGCCCGATCTGGACGCTCGCTATCTCACTTACGCTCTGAACAGCCCGTTCGGCCGTGAATTTTCATGGAACGCCAAGACGGATGGCGTAAGCCAATCCAACATCAGTGCGTCGAAGCTGAAAGAGTTCGCGTTCGCGGTCCCACCCCTCGAAGAACAACACGAAATCGTCCGCCGCATCGAATCCGCCTTCGCCAAAATCGACCGGCTGGCGAAAGAGGCAAAGCGCGCGCTGGAGCTGGTGGGCCGGCTGGACGAGGCGATCCTGGCCAAAGCCTTCCGCGGCGAACTGGTCCCCCAGGACGAAAACGACGAACCCGCCGAACACTTGCTCGCCCGCATCCGCGCCGAGCGCGAGGCGGCACCGAAGGGCAAGCGTGGACGGGGAGCGAAGGGATGACGGTTTACGAGAGCACTTTGACTGAGGCCAATTTCAAATCTGGCCACATCTACATCACCTCGTTCCGTGACAGTCTGCCCGCGGACGTATTCGGGGGCTCGACCCGGAATTCTCCTCCTGCAAAGCGAATTTCTCTCGCGTATGAGGACCTTCGCGTCGACACATATGTGCCGACAACCGAAGACGGCGCGCCGCGCAACTTTTTCCAGAACCGCTCGTTCGTTCGAGCATTCTTCGAGGAGACTGGCGCCAGCCTCGGCGACGTGGTGGTCTTCGAGCAAGTGTCACCATACGAATTCAAGCTGTCGCTTCGCAGAGCCACAGCGATGCGACATCCCGCAGCGCCTGCAGCGGGTGTCGATGGGAGCGTCACAACACAATTCGCGTCCTCGATCTTAACCCGTGACACATCACGCGTGTTCATCGCCAACTTTGGGCGCACAAACTGGGCATGGCCCGCGTGCCTGACGAGAAATGCAGTCGCCACGATGATGGACGCAGACGCATTTCCTTTGTGGCAGGCCGGAGATCGAGAAGGTTTCATTGCCGGTGCGTTGAAAGGTCGTACCGCAGCGGGGCTTGCCCCCACGCGTTCTGTTGCCTCACGCTGGTTCAACCTCATGACGGCTATAGCGGACACAGATGGTGATATCTGGATACACCGCGAGAAGGACCAGCTTTGGTGGACGAAGTCACTAGCGGGGCCGCCCATTTTTGAACGACAGTTCGAGCCTCTGCCTGATAAGCGCGATGTGATCATCTGCTTCAAGGCATGTGAGCCATGGCGGAATGCCACGCTCAGTGGGCATCAACTCTTATGGAAGGGTCTCCACCCGAAGGCGCGTGAGTTCCTCTTCACCGAGGGCACGCTTCAACAGTTGAGCACTGAAAACGCTGAGTATGCGATGGCGTTGGTGCAAGATCTGGAGCTTGAGCATTGGCACCAAAAAGCTGCTTGGCGACAGAAAATCGCAGAAAGCAAGTCTCAGGCGGCGCCACTTAGCGCGTTGTCCGCCCTTGATAAATCCGTTTTATCCATGATCCAGACGGCGAAGTACACGACGTCAGTCTCCAACGGCCAAATGGCTGTCAAATTTTTGAAAAACAAGGATCTTCTGCTCTCAGATGGCGATCTCGAGCGCCTCATTCGGGAACTGATTGAAATGCAGGACCAACGATGCGCGCTTTCCGGGTTGCCACTGCAATTTCTCGGCATGGAAGCTGACAAACAGATGCTGGCGTCCTTGGATCGCATCGACAGCAATGGGCACTATGCGAAGGGCAATTTGCAGGTAGTTTGCCGCTTCATCAACAAATGGAAGAGCGATATGGCCGACCCCGAATTCCGGCGGCTTATGAACTGTGTCCAAGACGTTGAGCGACTGTGAGGCCGTCATGCCAATACCCGACTATCAGACCCTCATGCTCCCAGTTCTTCGCCTTGCCGCCGAAGGAGAAACGCGCGTTGCTGACGTCTCCGACCGCATCGCGGATGATCTCGGCCTCACCCAGGCGGAGCGCGACGAACTTCTCCCAAGTGGCCGCCAGCGCGTGCTGCACAACCGCATTCACTGGGCCAAGTTCTATATGAGTAAAGCCGGGCTGATTGCCTCGCCCGCACGTGGTCGCTTTGTTGCGACCGATAAGGGCAAGGCGCTGCTGGCGACGTCTCCGGAACGCATCGACGTGGCTCTTCTGATGCAGGAGCCCGAGTTCCGCGAATTCTACAGAAGTGAAGGCGCGGCAGCAGAAGAGAATGGCATTCCAGCCAAACCCGTCCAAGACGCGTCTGCCCGGACGACGCCGGAAGAGCAGATCGACGTGGCTTATGCGTCTATGCAGGCAGCCCTGCGCGACGAATTGCTCCAGCGCATCCTTTCCAACAGTCCGGCCTTTTTCGAGCGGCTTATCGTCGATCTCCTCGTTGCCATGGGCTATGGCGGCAGCCACAAGGATGCCGCAGCTCAGCTTGGCCGCTCCGGTGACGGTGGCGTCGACGGCATCGTCAACGAGGACCGCCTGGGGCTCGACCGCATCTACGTGCAGGCCAAGCGCTATGCGCCTGGCAATGCCGTCGGTCGACCCGATGTCAACGGCTTCGTCGGAAGCCTCGTCGGCCTCGGCGCCACCAAGGGCGTTTTCGTCACCACCTCCACCTTCAGCCAGCCCGCGCGCGACTTCGTCAAGCATCTGTCCCAGCGGGTCATCCTCATCGACGGGAAGGAACTGGCCGATTTGATGATCGAACACGGCGTCGGCGTCCGCAGCTATAGGACGGTGGAGTTTAAGCGGCTGGATGAGGACTTCTTCGGAGAGGAATGAATACCGCTCTGCAACTGCGTTCGGTTCTGCCGAACGATGGAGGCGCAAAGCCAAAACTGAGTTAAGAGGTGGGGACCTTGGCTTTCGAAGTAATTGGATCTTCGGTGTTGAAGTCGACAGGTGGCTCCCGAAGGTTCTGATGTGGCTGCGAGCGAGTGCTGGCCGGCAGCGCCATTTCAGACCCCGCTGCCGCGATTCACTGGGGGAGCATCTTAGCCAATGAGCCAGCGTCACTCCCTCTTAGACGCCAATCGAAGAAAATGGTCTACGGAAAGCGCCACGACACGCACCGCTTTCCTTGCCGCCGGATGACTAGCCGGCGAATAGACGGCGTATAAGTTCCATAATGTTTAGCGTTCTGCAACCGGCCAGTGCCGCTTCTTTATTGGAACCGAAGGAGGCATGATTAAATTTGCAATGAGCGACGGGAATGGGGCCGGGAGGAGACTGTCCGATGTTGGGGTGCCGAACGGAGAGAGCGGACATTGAAGGATCAGGTGCCATTGTCTGAGTTCGGCCCATTTCGGACTTGCGCGCCAAATAGAGTAGGCAAGAAGTCAGGTTCGACGTAGTTTGCGCTCGAGCAAGTTACGTCATGAGCCTTGACTAACGTATCGAACAGAAAGCGTTTCGCGCCAAAGTCGCGCCAAGACATATCCGTGTATCAGATGACGCTAGCATGATTGCTACCACTCAACTTCGACAATTGCAGGTGTTGGGTCACCAAGGAGACTGGGTCGCAGGCTTCATCAGCGCCGCCAGCGGCCTGGCTCTCGTGAATTCCACCATCTACGTGATAGCCGACGACGAACACCACCTTGGGATTTTTAATGCTTATGACTCCTACCCCGGTCGATTGTCTCGGCTTCTCCCAGGGGAATTGCCGGAAGACAAGTCTGAGCGAAAGCGGCAAAAGCCCGATTTCGAGGCAATCGTAGCCATCGCTGGCTCAGATGGACTTCCAAGCGGCCGGCTCCTCGTCTTTCCGTCGGGATCGAGACCAAATCGAAATAAAGGGGCAATGCTGGTATTGGACAGAGCCGGGCAGCCGGAGGGCTCGCCCGTCGAACTGGACATGTCTCCTATCCTGACTCCACTCCGAGACAGCTTCGCCGAAGTGAATATAGAAGGTGCCGTCATCCTGAGGGGGGAGTTGCTTCTATTCCAGCGTGGCCACCGTGGCTCGGACGGTAACGCCATCGTTCGATATCACTTGCAGGAGGCGATCGCAGCTTTGGAAGGCCGGGCGGGAAGACGGCTTGAACCCAACTCCATTGATCGGCCGAAGCTTCCATCGATCAACAATGTTCTCTTCGGCTTCACAGACGCAACGGTCCTGCCGGGTGGCGAAATTGTGTTCTGCGCCGTCGCAGAAAATACGGACAATGCTTACAACGACGGACCTTGCGTTGGAGCAGGGGTTGGAATTCTGAGTAGCACTGGACAGTTGCTATCATTTCATGAATTGGATCGGCCTTGGAAGGTCGAAGGCATCGACGCCCGCCTCCGCGACGATCGCGTTGAACTTCTGATGGTCACGGATGCCGACGATCGAAGCACTCCCGCTTCGCTACTGTCCGCTTGGCTCTGACTGCCGTTGAACGATGATCGTTCATAACGTGTTTGCTTCGTTGCGTCCGTGGTGGCCGAGGCCTGCCATGGTGGAAGATCCGAATGAGCCGTACATCGAATATCTTTGCCAATGTTCTCACGGCGCGGTTTGGCTGCTTCTCATGCGTCTAGGTGTGGACTGTGCATTTACCTCTCATTGCCTGAGCCCCCCCTGTCGGTGCTGCTCTGCGGTGCCCTTTCCGGTCGATTTGACACGCCGCATTTGGACAGACTATCTGTTCTGAGCACATTACCGCTCGACCTATGATCTGTTGTCCGCCTCAGCGCAGGCTTAGCCGCTTTGCATAGGGGGTGCCAAGGATCAGTGGCGGCGGCTGGCAATTGCCCGGTTCAATATTTCAATCAAAATTGTCAGAGGAAACCATGGGACCAGTCAATGGCAGAGCTTGATCCTTTGCAAGCGCATGAGAAGGGCGTGTTTCTGTTCGGTGATTTCGCTTTCGATACTCGGACGCGGAATCTGAGCCTGCGAGGCAAGCAGCTTCCGCTGGGCGGGCGAGCCGCTGACATATTGCAGGTCTTGCTCGAGATGGCCGGCCAGACCGTGCCCCGCGCCATGATTGTAGACAAGGTTTGGGGTGCCCCCAATATCACAGACAGCGCTTTGCGATTTCAGATTAATGTTCTGAGGAAACATCTGTCCCCTGAAGCAGACGCCCGCCCCTTTATCAGGAACGTTTCGCGCGTCGGCTATGTGTTTACGGAGAAAGTGGATTTCCTTCCGGAGACGGGTGCAATCGCATCCCGTTACTCCATCAAGGACGATGCACTGGACCAGGCAAATCGTACCAGACCGAAAACGCTCATCGGCCGCCAGCATGATCTGGAAGCCACCGTCAATGCTGCACATCACCATCGGTTTGTGACAATCCTCGCCCCCGGTGGTTTTGGGAAGACCACCCTGGCACTCGCGGTTCTGGAAACATTGCGGCTGGAAGCGACGGTCTTCTGGATCGATGCATCGACTGTCCGCCAAAATGCTGACATTTGGGCCAGTCTTGCCGCGCAACTACCGGTCTCTGGCACGCTCCAAGCGCCCGTAGACCTGGTCCGCGAGGTCTTAAGATCGTCCAGGGGCTTCGTATTCTTTGATTGTGTCGACCGATGTACCGACGTGTTGTCGGCCTTCGACCAAGACGAGCTTTGCGACCTCGAAAATCTCACTGTCATCACGACGTCGCGACAGCCGGTCAACGTGCGCGATGAACATATCGTTCGTCTCGACGCACTGACCGTGCCCCCTCCGGGTCTGGCGCTCAAAGCAGACGACATCGTTGCTTACAGCGCGCTTGCGCTTTTCTTCGATCGCGGGGCCGCGCATCTGCATGGCCTAGTGCCCAATGAAAAGCTGTTGGCCAGCGTCGCCGAGATCTGCAGGCGGCTCGACGGAATCCCGTTGGCGATCGAGATTGCCTGCGCTCATCTTTCCATTTTCGGCGTTCACGATCTCGACGCGCTTTTGCGTGAAAACTTCGAGATGATGGATCTCATGCCGACCGACTGGCCCGAGCGTCACCGCACGTTGAGCAAGATGATCGGCTGGAGCTTCGACTTGCTGACCGGCAGCCAAAGGCGTGTTCTGCTCGAGATGTCGGTCTTTCTGGGTGCCGCCAGCGTGGAGGCATGCCTGCGGGTGATCTCCAGCGAAGACCTGCCTGAACGCGACGTCATCCAGGCGATCGCCGTGCTCGTGGGTAAAAATCTGATCGTCAAGGAAGATCGGGACGGAAAGGCGTCTTTCCGGCTCCTCGATACGACACGCGCCTTCTGCATTGATCAAATGATCAAAGCCGGTGAGTGGCATCAGGTCCAGGCCAAACTGGGCGAATTCTTCATTCAAGAGATTCAAGGGCAAGGCTTGCTCGAGGGCGACAAGGAAAAGGCGGTAAACTGGTTTGGGTCGGCGTGCCCAAATCTGACCAACCTGTCGGCCTGCCTCGACTGGCAATTCGAGATGGCGGAAAGCCCCGCACTGGCGGTGCGACTGGCTGCGGAAGCCGCGCCGCTTTACATGCAACTCTCGCTGCTCAGGGACTGCGAGACGGTCGCCGCGCGGGCCCTGACTTATCAAGGACGTGTCGAGCAGAGCGAGGCATTGTGGGCTGCTCTGAACGCATTCTATGGAGCAGCGTTGCTAGCAACGAACGGCCCGGTGGACGCGTCGAAAGCCGCCATGGAAGTTGCGATCCAGAAAACACAGGATTCCCGGTTAAGTCCCACAGCAATCCTGGCCTATTCAGGCCTCTACTGGCTTCATATCTACCGGTCAGAGCCAGATCTGGCGGACGTTTGTGCCGAGACGTTGAGGCCATCGAGCAAAAGCGATCTCCAGGACGATGATGATCTGATCGCCGACAACTACAACGCCATGGCCTTGCAGATGCGGGGCAATCAGTTGCGCGCCGAAAGGGAGCTGGAGGATGTCGTGAAGCGCCAGGCGCTCATTTCGCTTGGCCGCTTCATGCGGATTGGCACAGATCCCGGACTTCTGTCGCGCGTTTTTCTGATCAAGGCACAATGGCTGCGCGGAAAGGTGACCACGGCACTGGACCACTACGAAGCGATCCGCGGTCCCTTGGAAGAGCCGGAACATGGATTGTATCACTGCTGGGCATTGAACGAGGTCATCATTCCCCTCTATTGCTCGCTGCGGGACTATGACAGGGCGCGCCACGCCTGCGAGACACTGCGAAAGGCCGTTCACCAGCAGTCGATGACAATCAGGGACGTATCCAGCGAGGCCGCGCTCCACGCTATCAATGCATTGAGTGGAAACCCAAATTACCCGGCGCTCACGGCCCTGCGTGACAAGATGGACCGGAACAAGTTCCGGATGCTGATCCCCTGGATCGATGGCATTCGTGCACAGATGCTCGGTGAACTCGGCCGAAACAACGAGGCGCTAGACGTCATCGATCAGTCGATCTCCTTCTGCAGGACAAGCAACAGCCGATGGTGGATGCCGGAACTGTACTCCATCCGTTGCAGTCTTCTCTGGCATGATCAGAGTCCGGAAGGGCAGACGAGCGCGGCCATCGCCTTTCAAGAGAGCCATGATTGCGCGGAGGAGCTGGGCGCCTCTGCCTTGGCCATTCGCAATGTTCTTAGAGTTTTGGAGCGGAAGGCATCCGACAGGCTCAACACCGTGGCCATCGAAGCCGGACGCAGGCTACTGGCCTCTTACCCGGATGACGGCGATCCGATGGCAGAGATGGTCAGGAACCAAGTCTGGTCCTGACCGACACGGATAGCGTCTGGGGTGTCGAACACCATGGACGACAGCGGCAGAAATCTACGCAGCAGGCCCCGGGAACGGGAGGATAGGTCCGCGTCTGATGCCAGTCTACGCGTCTAGGCGCGAGCTCAACGGAATGACAAAGCTGAAACTGGTTCCGCTGGGCTCGGCAACAGCGGTCAGGACGCCGTGATGGGCTTCGATAATTGACTTGCAGATCGCAAGTCCCATGCCCATGCCCGTGGTTTTCGTCGTGAACATGGGCTCGAAGATCTGTGATGCGATCTCCGGGGGTATGCCGCTGCCGAAGTCTCGCACGGTCACCATAATCTCGGTCTCGGTCCGCTCCGAGGCGATCTCTATCTGGCGCCTATGCGTAGGCAGATCGTTCATCGCTTCCATCCCGTTGTGCACGAGATTCAAGATCACCTGCTTTAGCTGAGTGGCGTCGCCCAGCACTATGGCTCTGGCAGCAGACAGATCGAGACGGATTTCGGTGCCATGGCGATCAACCTCGGATCGTGCGATGCGCAACACCTCAAGAATGACCTCGTTGACGTCTACGATCTCCTCGACCTTCGGAGCCTGCTTCGAGAGGGCGCGCAAAGCGCGGATGATCTCATGGGCGCGCGTGACACTGGTCTCGATTTCGGTGAGGACGCTCAGCGTTTCGCCGATGTCCGGTTCTGCGCGGCTGAGCCAGCGAAGACCGGCGCCTGCGTTCGATGCAATGGCAGACAGGGGCTGGCCGAGTTCATGCGTGACTGAGGCGGCGATACCGCCCAGCAAGGTCAGACGCGCATTCTTCTCAAGCTCAGCTCGCGCACCCGCGAGCGCCTGTTCGCTCCGCGATCGGAGCTCGTTTTCCTGCAGCAGCTTGGTATAGAGCCTGGCATTTTCGAGAGATATTGCTGCCTGCGAGGCCAGAATCTTGAGGAGCGCCACGGTATCGGCGGCAAACACCCCTTCAAGATAGTCGTTCTGGAGGCAAAGCAGACCGGTGAGTTCGCCGCGGCGTAAAAGCGGTACGCAAAGGATCGAACGCCCCGTCGCGGACACCTTGCCGGCGGCCCAGGCTCCAAAATCCGACCCGGAAATGACGAAGGGGGTTCGCGTCTGAAGGGCGCGATCGATCACAGAATAGGGTGGGCTCAGGCCATATCGGTCCGGATCGTGGGTGCTGACGCGCACGCTGTCGCCTTCGGTCCAGGCGGATGCCTCTGCCTCCAGCTTCCCATCAGCAATCTTCAGCAGCAGGCCGCGATTGGCGCCTGCGTGAACGAGCATCCGGGTCATCAGCGTTTCGATCACCCGGTCAAGGACAATCTCCTCCGACAGTGCGAGCGAGGTTCCGAGGACTGTATCAAGGTCGCCTGCTGCGGAGGTCAGACCTTGCGCCGCGGATGGACGCCGGGTCGCATCCAGGGTCAAGGCTGTTCTCAGGCTCCTTGCCTTGTGTCCTGCACCCCAGCGTTCGTATGCTTCAGATGCCAATGAAAGATAGGCGTTGGCACCTATCCGATTGCCCATTTCCAGGCAGCAAGCTCCGGCGCGCTCAAGCGCCAAGGCATGCTCATGCTCGAAGCGGGAGGATCGGGCAGAGGCCGCGGCTTTTTCGTAAAGAACAAGAGCCTCGGCGAAATTCCGATTCCTACGGGCAATCTCGGCATCGAGGAGCAGGAGTTTGTCGGCGAAGTTCAAGGGGTTCAGGTCTGCCCAAAGCGCAAGGCGGGAGCGCACGTCACCAAGCCGGGCATCCTCCTCGCTCTCCGCCGACGCGTCTTTTTCGAGTGCGGCGAGGGCAAGGCCGAGATAGAACTTACAGAAACCGGTATCGATATGGGCAAGCAGGAAAATGCTGAGGGCGTCGGCGGCAAGGAGTTTCTCGACTGCCTGCGCATAGGCGCCGTTATAATAGAGCGAGGTGCCATCATAGAAGGCCACCCAGAATGCGGTTGTCGCTGAAACGACAGGGGCACTCTGCGTGAGGCTTGCCGATGACCGGTTTTCTCCCTGGCCTTCGGCGAGATCGACCACCAGTCGGAGCTGGGCTGCCAGAATATGCTCGATATCAGTATAGCCGAAACGCCGGGTGACAGCGATCGATTCTTCTGCCTCGCGCCTGATGTTGGGGATCTCCTCCCCCATGGCGATAAGATCAGAAACCAGGTGATTGCGCGCATAACACATCCAGCCGACATCGCCGGCCGCGTGGGCGGCGTCGAGGGCTTCGCGGACGCGCTCCAGGGCGTAAGGCAGAGAGCGGGTCCAGGGTGCGATCTGATCTACAGCCAGCAGAACGGACGTTCTGTGTTCCTCGAAGCCGTATTTGTCGACAAGCGCCCGGGCTGCGAGGCAGAAGTCCAGACCATCGGCATAGGCATCATATTTGTCGGAGATGATGGCACCGAACCAGGCAAGGCCATGGGTGGATTCTGGGCTTGCCCCATGATCGAGCGTGAGCTCCACCATCTTGGCGAGGTGGAGGAAGCGCAGGCCGTCCGTCGTGAATACCGACGAGATAAGCGGCGCGAGCAGCGACATAGCGGCCCTGATGCGCGGATCATCCATGAGAGGCAAGTGTTCGAGATCGGCAATCCGTCTTGCATCCAATCGCCGCCGGATAGCGCGATAGGCCTCATCCTGTTCCGCTTCAGACGCACCGCGCGCCAGCTTGACGCCAAGCTCGTCTAGCCCAAGTAACGCTTCGTCAATTGAGCCTTCATAGTCGGATTTCAGCGTGAGCAGGTTGGCGCGAAGGCGGAAAACCGAACTCCTGTCCAGAGCCGATCGCGCATACTGCAAGAGATCGTCGAGCTGGCTCTCTGCGGCTTCCAGCGAGGCTGCGCCCAGCAACGCCTCACACAAGAGAATATGGGCACGGAACGCCAGTGCATAGTCTTCACCCCAAAGGTCGTCCTGGATCAGGCTGACAGCAGTCTCGCCGTAGCGGACTGCTTGGCCAAACGCCGCCGAGCGCCTAGCGTGGACCAGTGCGGCCAAAAGCGCCTCGATGAAAAGCTTCCGTTTTTCAATCGGCAGGTGTTCGTCTTTACATTGCTCGATCTGATTGGCCACAGCAAAGACAGAGGCATTTGTTGAGCCGTCCGACAGCGACATCATCACATCGACCAGATGAAGATGGCGAGCGCGCCGCTCTTCCGTATCGAGCAGCGAGTAGGCCGCCTCCTGGATGCGGTCATGGGCGAAACTCAGTTTTGCTAGCGACAGAACCACAAAACCGGAGCGCGCCAGAGGTGCGGCAAGCCGGGCAAGGCCTTCAGCCGACAGGCTGAGGGCGCTGGCGAGAACGGCCTTTTCCGCTTCGGGGCCTATGCAGGCCATAGTCTGCAAAAGCCGAAGCGCTTCCACCCCCTCCTTTTCGAGACGAGCGGTGACGAAGGAGATGATGTTTTCGCTGGCCGGATAGCGCGCCACGTCTTCAACTTGGCAAAGCCATGCCCTTTGGCCGGGAGAGAAATAGACGACGCCGTCCTGCACCAGAGCCTGCAACAGCCTTCGCAGGTAGAATGGGTTTCCACCTGTCTTCTCGTGCAACGTCTCGGCCAGATCCGCGAGACCGTCCGGGGCGTCCGAAAAGATCGTTTCGAGCATCTCGCGGGTCGATTGCAGGGAGAGCGGCCGCAGATAAAGCTCGGCCAGTTCGGCCATGGAGGTGCGCGCATCCACCAGGAGGCGTTCCGCCAGCGCTTGCGCCTCTCCGGACTGGTCGCGGCGGGCAACGATCAGGAGGAGCCCCGTAACAGGCTCGCTGACTAGGACTGATAGGAAAGAGCGCGTGGCCTCATCCGCCCATTGTATGTCATCGAGAAACAGGACCAAAGGTCTGATGGTCGCCGCCGCGACCGACAGAACTGTACGCAACGCCCGCTGCAATCGAAGCTGGACAAGTGGACCGGTCACTTCTGCCCGCGTCGACTGCGGTCCGGTCAAAATCTCCATTGAAGGCAGGAGGTCAACCAACAGGGCGGCGCTCCCCTGCAACTCGCGGGCAAGCGCCTTGCGAAGCGATGCCAGTGTCACATGATCGGCACGCATCGCCTCGTCGATGAAAGTGCTGATCGCCTGCATGATGGGGGCATAGGGCAGTTCAGACTGATGCTGGTCACTCTTGCCTTGAAGGAATAGTGCCTTCTCAGCCGCCGCCTTGCCAAGGCTTTGGATGAGGCTTGACTTCCCGACACCCGGCTGGCCGTGCACCGCGATCATCGACGGCTTGCCGTGACCCAGAAAGCGATCGAGTACGTTGGCGAGGATCTGCTCCTCCTCGCCACGGCCGAAGAGCGCGGACGTTCCGAGCTGCGCAAAGGGTGTGTCAACACGACCGATTTCGAAATCGCTGATGATGCGGTTTTCTCGCCATTCCTGTTCGCACCGCGCAAGATCGACCTCCAGCGCGAGGGCTGTCTGATATCGAGCGGTCGGTTCCTTGGCGAGCAGACGCTTTAGGATCTGCCCGATTACCGGTGGCAGGTCTGAGAACATGCTGCTTGCGTCCATGGGTGCAAGCGCAAGATGTGCGTGGCGCCATTCGACGGGCGAGTTGGCCGCCAGCGGAAAGATGCCAGTCAAATGCCTGAAGAGGATCATGCCCAGCGCATAAAGGTCGCTTCGACCGTCGTATTGCGGTGCGACAGGTCTCAATTGCTCGGGTGCGCGATAGATGATGTCATCGATCACGCCAAGCGTTTGCGCGGAGGCCGTCGTCGGCATTGTCCTCAGCCGGAGGCTGCCATGACGATCAACCGCAAAGTCGATCGGATGCAGTGATCCGAGCGGCGCCCCGTCGGCATGGGCGGCCGAGAGCGTCCTGACGATGGAAAGGGCGAGGGGCAGAAATTCGGCCAGAGGGGTCGGCGAAGGCGACTGAAGTTTGAGAACGATGCTCGTAGTGTCGAACACCAGGGTACGATGTTCGGCCTCCTCCAGAATGGCCACAGGCGTATCGAGCCAAGCATCGGCATTGGCATAGCGACGCAGGCGCGCATCTGCCTGCGCCGATCGCACTCCGTCCCGGGTGCGAGGCAGAGTGAGCGCGTCCCAAGCGGAGGCACCATGGGACAGGTGATATAGATTGACCGACGAAGACTGCCAGACAGCGACACGGCTGCAGGCCCGCAGCCAGGCTTCATCCAGCGTTTCCATTGTCGCGGCGGTTGAGGGCACCGTAGTCTCCGAACAGACGTAACATTACTCGCGCCAGAGTAGCAGTTGGCCCCCGCATTTTGTCCATGGCCCAAACTCTAATACGACCCTCCAATTCGATCAGAAACCGGTAGTTTTTGTTAGATGCGGGCTTGTGGTCTCTTACCTGATTGATGCAGCAAGCCCTTACGGCTCCGGTCGCGCACCAAGATCATCGAAACGTCCAAAACGGCTGAGTAACCGACAAGAGATGGATGGCGCCCCAAGGCATTCTCTCCTCGTCACTGCTTCTCCCAAGCACCGAGGAAACGAAAAATGACCATTCAAGCCAAAGCCGCCCCCGGCGCCCGCCTTCTGAACGCCGCCGATCACACGCTGATCATGATCGACTTTCAGTCCCAGATGGCCTTTGCCACAAAGAGCATCGATGCCGTCAACCTGCGCACCAATGCAGCGCTTGTTGCCAATGCCGCGAAGACCTTCAACGTCTCGACCATCCTGACCACCGTTGCCGAGAAGAGCTTCTCTGGCCCGATGTTCGACGAGATCACCACCACCTTCCCTGGTCAGGCGATGCTCGACCGCACCTCGATGAACACCTGGGAAGACGCGGCCGTGATCGCCGACGTCAACCGCATCGCCAAGAAGCGCATCGTGCTCTGCGGCCTGTGGACGAGCGTGTGCATCGTCGGCCCGGCCCTGTCAGCGCTCGACCAGGGCTTCGAGGTCTATGTGATCGCTGATGCCTGCGGCGATGTGAGCACGGAAGCGCATGACCGCGCCATGGATCGCATGGTGCAGGCTGGCGCCCAGCCGATGACATCGCTTCAGTATCTGCTCGAACTGCAGCGCGACTGGGCGCGTGGTGAGACCTATGAGGCCACCACCGGCATCGCGAAGAAGCTCGGCGGCGCCTACGGCCTCGGCGTCACCTACGCCAAGACGATGTTCAACGCCGCCGAAGGCCACTGACCCCGTCCCCGCCGGTCGTTCCGCGTCCCGCCTCCCAACCGGAACGACCGCCTAAGCCTGGCGCGGCCTCCCCTCCCGCGCCAGGCGTAGGTGGACGACACGTCCGCAGCACCAACGCATGCATTCGATCTCACGCCGAAAGGAAACGGTGATGAAACTCTATCTCATATCACTCGCAGCAGGGCTGCTCGTCGGCGTGATCTACGGCGTCCTCAACGTGCGTTCCCCTGCACCGCCGGTCATCGCGCTGGTCGGATTGCTCGGGATTCTGATCGGCGAACAGATCGTGCCGCTCGCCAAGGGCGCTCTCGTTCGGCAGCCGATCACAACATCTCTCCCGAAGCAGGGCGAAATGCGGACGACAACTGACCTCAGCGAGACCCGCAGGCCGCGGGACCGGGCGGGCTGAGCTCCTCGCCCCGCGTAGCGATGCCTCTCAATTCAGAAGGAACACTGTGATGGATGCCGACCTCATCCTCTACCACGGACTCGTGACCACGCTTGACCGCTCCAACCCGTCGGCGACGGCGATTGCAATCAAGGGCGGCAAGTTTCTCGCTGTCGGCAGCGATGCCGAGATCATGAAACATGCCGGTCCGCAGACCAAGACCGTCGACTTGCGCGGAAAACGGGTGCTGCCCGGCCTCAACGACAACCACACCCATGTCGTCCGCGGCGGGCTGAACTTCAACATGGAACTGCGCTGGGATGGCATCCGTTCGCTTGCCGATGCCATGGACATGCTGCGCCGTCAGGTGGCAGTCACGCCGGCACCCCAATGGGTGCGAGTGATCGGCGGTTTCACCGAACATCAGTTCGTCGAGAAGCGGCTGCCGACGATCGACGAGATCAATGCGATCGCGCCGGACACGCCCGTCTTCCTGCTACACCTCTATGATCGCGCGCTGCTGAATGCCGCCGCCGTCCGCGCTGTCGGCTTCACCAAGGACACCAAGGATCCGCCGGGCGGCGAGATCACGCGCGATGCCGCCGGCAATCCGACCGGGCTGCTGCTCGCCAAACCCAATGCCGGCATTCTCTATGCAACACTCGCCAAGGGACCGAAGCTTCCCTTCGACTATCAGGTCAATTCGACGCGCCATTTCATGCGCGAGCTCAACCGGCTGGGCGTGACGGCCGTCATCGATGCCGGCGGTGGTTTCCAGAATTATCCGGATGACTATGCCGTCATCCAAAAGCTGGCGGACGAGGACCTGCTGACGGTCCGGCTCGCCTACAACCTCTTCACCCAGAAGCCGAAGGAGGAGAAGGAGGACTTTCTCCGCTGGACCTCCTCGGTCGCCTACAAGCAGGGCACCGACTACTTCCGCCACAACGGTGCCGGCGAAATGCTGGTCTTCTCCGCCGCCGATTTCGAGGATTTTCGGCAGCCACGCCCTGACATGCCGCCGGAGATGGAAGGCGATCTCGAAGAGGTGGTCCGGGTCCTTGCCCAAAACCGCTGGCCCTGGCGCATGCATGCGACCTATGACGAGACCATCTCGCGGGCCCTCGACGTCTTCGAAAAGGTCAACCGCGATACGCCGCTGGATGGCATCAACTGGTTCTTCGACCATGCGGAAACAATTTCCGACCGTTCGATCGATCGCGTGGCGGCTCTCGGCGGCGGGGTCGCGGTGCAGCACCGCATGGCCTATCAGGGCGAGTATTTCGTCGAGCGATACGGCCATGGTGCCGCCGAAGCAACGCCGCCGATTGCGAAGATGCTCGATCGCGGCGTCCATGTTTCGGCGGGCACCGACGCGACCCGTGTTGCCTCCTATAATCCCTGGGTTTCACTCTCCTGGATGATCACGGGCAAGACCGTGGGCGGCATGAACCTCTACCCGCGGCAGAACTGCCTGGATCGAGAGACGGCGCTGCGCATGTGGACCGAGAAGGTCCAGTGGTTCAGCAATGAAGAGGGGCGCAAGGGCCGCATCGAAGCCGGCCAGTTCGCCGACTTGATCGTGCCGAGCAAGGACTATTTCTCTTGTCCCGAGGACGAGATCTCCTTCCTCACCTCCGACCTCACCATCGTCGGCGGCAAGGTCGTCTACGGCGCCGGTGACTTCAGCGGCATTGATGCGCCGCCGCTTCCTCCTGCCATGCCCGACTGGTCGCCGGTCAGAACCTTCGGGGGCTATGCCGGCTGGGGCGAGCCGCAAGGGGCTGGCAAAAACTCGCTGCGCCGCCACGCGATTTCGTCCTGCGGCTGCGCCAATGACTGCGGCGTGCATGGTCACGACCATGCAGGCGCTTGGACCTCCAGCCTGCCCATCAGCGATCTCAAGGGCTTTTTCGGTGCGCTCGGATGCTCCTGCTGGGCTGTTTAGGGAACAAGACGATGACAACAATCACACGTTTTGAACAGACCTCTCCGCCGACGCGCCGCAATGCGCTGAACGGGTCGACGGCAAAGGTCCTGATGCTGAGCGCGCTGTGCTCGGCCTATATCCAGGGCGCGCTGACGAAGCTCTTCGATTTCGAGGGCGCCATTCAGGAAATGACCCATTTCGGCCTCCTGCCGGCACCCCTCTTCGCAGCCGGCGTGATTGGCTTCGAGCTCGTGACTTCAGCCATGGTCATTACGGGCTTTCATCGCCGCGCCGGAGCCCTGGCGCTCGCTGCCTTTACGCTCGCGGCCACCTTCATCGCCCTGCAGTTCTGGACGATGCCGGAGGGTCAGGCACGCACGGGCGCGACCAATGCCTTCTTCGAGCATCTCGGCCTGGTTGCCGCCTTCCTTCTCGTCGCCGGCATGGATGCGAGCGGTCAAACGTCCAAAAAACCGGCCTAGGCGACAAGAGCAGACGGCAGCCAGGCCCTAGTCTCCGATCATCCAATCAGCAGGAACCAAGCGATGGATCACAAACAGGAATTTCTCTTGTCCCGGCGGCAGGCACTGCTCGCGGGCGCCACCCTTTCGCTGGCAACGACGCTCCCGGTCTTTGCCTCGGAAACCCTCAACGCACTTCAACAGGAAGGAACGATACCAATGACCGAGACCTATGTGACCACCAAGGACGGCGTCGACATCTTCTACAAGGACTGGGGTCCGAAGGATGCGCAGCCCATCGTCTTCCATCACGGCTGGCCGCTGTCGTCCGATGACTGGGACGCGCAGATGCTGTTCTTCCTCCTGAATGGCTACCGCGTCGTGGCTCATGACCGCCGTGGCCATGGCCGCTCGCAGCAGGTGAGCGAAGGTCACGATCTCGACCACTATGCCGCCGATGCCTCGGCCGTTTTCGAAAAGCTCGACCTGCGCAATGCCGTCCATATCGGCCATTCCACCGGTGGCGGAGAAGTGGCGCGTTATGTCGCGAAGTTCGGCGAACCGCAGGGCCGTGTGGCGAAAGCCGTCCTGGTCGCGGCCATCCCGCCGATCATGGTGAAGACGGAAGCCTATCCGGGCGGTCTGCCGATCGAAGTGTTCGACGGTTTCCGTTCGGCTCTCGCCGCCAACCGCGCGCAGTTCTTCCGGGACGTTCCGGCCGGTCCGTTCTACGGTTTCAACCGGGATGGCGCGACCGTGCATGAAGGCGTGATCCAGAATTGGTGGCGGCAGGGCATGATGGGCGGTGCCAAGGCCCATTACGATGGCATCAAGGCCTTTTCGGAAACGGACCAGACCGAAGACCTGAAGAACATCTCGGTGCCGACGCTCGTGATGCATGGCGACGACGACCAGATCGTCCCGATCGCCGCTTCCGCCGAGATTTCGGTCAAGCTTCTGAAGAACGGCACGCTGAAGGTCTACAAGGGCTTTTCGCACGGCATGCTGACCGTCAATGCCGACGTCATCAATCCGGACCTTTTGGCCTTCGTGAAGAGCTGATCCCCTCCGCGCCAACCAGGCCGCCGCCTGACCCGCGGCGGCCTTCGTGTGTCTACTCCCTGCCCGTTTGGCAGCAGGACGCTCCGTCGCACCGAACCTTCGAGAGGTGATCGTCATGACCCAATTGCAGCCTGACAAAGCGGAGGCCGGCAGTGCGCTCGCTCCGTTCCATCATACAGCCTTCGCAGTCCTCTGGACCGCAACCGTCATCGGCAATACCGGCACCTATATGCGAGACGTCGCGAGTGCCTGGCTCGTCGCCGATCTCTCAGCCTCTCCAGGTGCCGTGGGACTGATCCAGGCGGCAGGGACACTGCCGATCTTCCTGCTGGCGCTGCCGGCGGGCGTGCTGGCCGACATTCTCGACCGGCGCAAGCTGCTGATGGCGATGCAGGTCGTACTGCTGGCGGTCAGCCTTGCCCTGACGCTGCTTGCCTGGCGCGGGCTGATCACCGTCGAACTCCTGATCGGCCTCACCCTTGTCGGCGGAACGGCCGCAGCCATTGCCGGTCCGGCTTGGCAGTCCATGGTGCCGGATCTCGTTCCGAGATCCCAGTTGCGCAACGCGATCGCGCTGAACTCCGTCGGGATCAATGTGTCACGGTCGATCGGCCCGGCGATCGGCGGCATCCTGCTTGGCGCTTTCGGTGCGGCCGTTGCTTACGCAGCGGATCTTGCCACCTACCTCTTTGTGATCGGCGCGCTTCTCTGGTGGCAAAACCCGCGGACCGAGGTGAGCCACATCCCCGAGCACTTCTTCGGCGCCTTCCGGGCGGGGCTGCGCTATGCAAGATCGAGCCGAAAACTGCATGTCGTGCTGTTGAGGGCTGGCGTCTATTTCACGTTTGCAAGCGCCACCTGGGCGCTTCTCCCCCTCGTCGCCAAGGATCTGCTCGGCGGCGGAGCGAGCTTCTTCGGTCTGCTGCTCGGCTCGGTCGGTGCCGGGGCCATCGGCGGAGCAACCGTCCTGCCGAGACTGCGCGACCGTCTCAGTTCCGACGGCATTCTCCTGGGATCTGCGATCCTCAGCGCCGGTGTCATGGTCGTGCTCACCTTCGCACCACCGCAATGGGTGGCCTTCCTATGTCTCTTCCTGTTGGGCAGCGCGTGGATTGCCGCGCTCACAGTGCTCAATGGTGTTGCCCAGGCGGTGCTGCCCAACTGGGTGCGCGGGCGTGCGCTTGCGGTTTACCTCACCGTCTTCAACGGGGCGATGACGGTGGGCAGCATCGCCTGGGGCATCACAGCCGAGGCACTGGGACTGACGACAACATTGTGGATTGCGGCCGCCGGCCTGAGCTTAAGCGCAGTCCTGATGCACCTGATCAAACTGCCGCAGGGTGAAGATGACCTTTCCGCTTCCCACCACTGGCCCGAGCCGATCGTGGCGGATAGCGTTGCCCATGATCAGGGTCCCGTCATGGTGCAAATCGAGTACACGGTTACCGCAGCCGATCGCCCCGCATTCCTCCGCGCGCTCAACCTCCATGCCGAAGCGCGGCGGAGAGACGGCGCCTATCTGTGGGGCGTGAGCGAGGATGCGGCAAAGCCCGAGCAGATCGTTGAATGGTTCTTCGTCGAGTCCTGGGCCGAGCATCTACGACAGCATGAACGCGCATCGCATGCGGACGCCGAGATCCACGGCCAGCTCATCAGCTATCACCAAGGCCAGGAGCGACCGATGGTGCGGCACCTCATCGCCATTTCGGCGAGAACTCGGGATGGGAAATAGGCCCAAAGGCGGGGCGCTCCGGCGCCTCGTCAGCTCTGCGGCTGGACGCTGATCGCACGCTCGATGCAGGCGATCAGGGCTTCCGCCTGATAGGGCTTCTGAAGCACGCAGACGGGCGCCTCGATATGCTGGCGGACGGGTGCGTCAGCAAAGGCGGTGATGAAGATGACCGGGACAGGGTCCTGGCGTTGCCTGAGCGCTGCAAAAAGTTCGATGCCGCTCATGCCTGGCATCTGGACATCGGAGATCAGACAGGCCGAGCGGCCGTTGCTGGGCGAATGCAGGAAATCTTCAGCAGAGGAAAAAGTCGCGACGTCGAAGCCGCAGGATCGCAAGAGGCTGCTCGTGGCACGAAGGACTTCGACTTCGTCGTCGATCACTGAAATAAGCCGGGGAGCATGCACCTTGATCTGCCAATCTCCGGTCGGGACCGGGTTCACCTTGCATGCAGTAATAGCCGTATTTCACAACTTTATCGACTATACCTGAGTTTATCTGCTGGCAGGCGCGCCCTGATTTCGTGAGATCGCTTCCGACATCTTCACCAGATCGGCAAAGGTTTTGGCCATCATCTTGCGCATGATCTTTCCGCGATGGATCTTGACGGTGATCTCGCTCAGATCCAGTTCGCCGGCAATCTGCTTGTTCATCAGGCCGCTGGTTGCCATTTCCATGATCTGGCGCTCGCGGGGGGTGAGCGATGAAAACCGCTCCTTCAGTTCCGCTTCAAGCTTGGTCTCGCCCTTGGCCGCAGCCCGCGTCAGGCATGCGGCGGCGACAGCGTCGAGCATATCCTGATCCCGGAAGGGTTTCGGCAAAAAGTCTGCGGCTCCAGCCTTCATGGCCCTTACCGACATAGGTATATCGCCATGGCCGGTCACGAAAACGATCGGGATCTGGACGCCCATTTCAGAGAGCTTCTGCTGGAAATCGAGCCCACTGGTGAAGGGCAGACGCACATCCAGGATCAGGCAATCGGCCTCTTCCAAGGATTGCACGTCGCGGCACAGATCAAGCGGCGTGGCATAGCCCTTCACCCGATAGCCAACCGAACGCAGCAGGCTATCGACAGAACTGCGGACGATTTGCTCGTCATCGACGACCAGAACGAGAGGGCTCACGGACATCCTTCGCCTTCCAGGGATTTTAAGTGTTCAGCTTGTTTAAAACCCGCGTCGCTGCTCCGGCAACTATACGTGGGTATGCGAGGCTAGCACTGCAGTCTGACGCTTATCAATTCCCGTACAATTTCTTTGAATCGCCGTTCGCATGAAGATCTCCCCATACATCAGAACCACCGGGGATCGTCATGTCAGCACTACCCTTTCAGATCGACGACAGCCTTCACCGAGCGCCTCTTGACGCGGTTTCGCTTTCGTCACAGCACCATCAGCTTAACCGCCTGCTTGCCCATGCCATGTCCCTCGTCGAGCAAAACGAGGACACTGCGATGGATCTCCTCCGGAAAGCGTCCGCCCTCGTCGGCAGCCCTGATTTGCCCGAAAACCCTGTGCCCTCGACGCGTGGCGGGTTGGCTCCATGGCAGATCGGTCGGGTCAAGCGGCATATCGACAAAGAGCTTGCCGGACGCATCAATATCGAGGAGCTGGCCCAGATCACGCGGCTCAGCACCAGCTATTTTTCTGCCGCCTTTCGTGCCAGCTTCGGGACATCCCCGCATGACTATATCTGCCGGCGGCGCATCGATCATGCCAAGCAGTTGATGCTCACCACCGACACGCCGCTCTGCGAAATTGCCCTTGATTGCGGCTTCGCCGACCAGTCCCATCTCTGCCGCGTCTTCCGCCGTATTACGGGCCAGACACCAGCCGCATGGCGGCGCAATGGGCGGATCGCCTGAGACGGCATCCGTTCTGCTGTGCTGCCTATTCTGTTGCACGCGGCCCTGCGTGCGACGACGCCTTTATCCTTTAGAGTGCCGAAGGCGCCTTCCGCCCTGATCGCGCGCTTCGTGCGCGAGACCGCCAACCGGCAAAACCTCACCATCCGAAAATCTCCAAGCCTTTCCCGCAATGGAGCACGCCACAATGTCTGGCGACAGGCTCTGCTGTTTGGTCTGGTGCTGCTGATCGGCGCATAGAGCAACGGGACCGAAGCCGATCGTGGCCCGGTCCCGTTTAGATCGCTGGCTCTGAGCCTGAACGCATCCGTTTCCCATGCGCTCCTTATGTGTTGCGGCAGATCTCGAAGAGGAACCAGACACGCTGTTCGCCCTCATCGATCCACTGTTCAAGCAGGCTGGTTGAGGCAACATCGCCATGCTCGGCACAGAGCCCATGCGTCTGGCGGGCAAAGGACACGAAACGCTCGTTGTCGTCCCGGAGCTCGGCCAGCATATCCTGCGGTGTCACATAGGCCGCATCGTTGTCCAGCAACCGCTGGAGCCTGGCGATATGGCCGCTGGAGCGGATTGTCGTGCCGCCAAGCTTGCGGACCCGCTCGGCGATCGCATCGGTCATCGCGAAGATCTGGCCTGCCTGCTCATCGAGGAGCAGGTGATAATCGCGGAAGGACGGCCCACTCATGTGCCAGTGGAAGTTCTTGGTTTTGAGATAGAGCGCGAAGGTATCGGCAAGCAGGCCGGTGAGCGCTGCGGATAAGTCCTTCACCGCTTCGGATGGAAATCTGGACGGTGTGTTGAGTGCGGCCCTGCGGCGCGCTTCGACTGCGAGAGGCTCCATGGGTCATCTCCTGTTCGCCATGCGGTGGGTGCTGGGTCTCCGACAGACGCCTCCGGCGCCGGCCCGGCCCTGCGCGGCAAGTCTACGCCGCTCGCGAAAACCAGCCCATCAGCCGCTGGTATGCTCGACCCTATACATCCGGATAGCGCGGGATGGTTGGCACGTGCCGCCCGCTGGCACTCGCAAGTGGGCAGCCCTCGGGATGCGAGCTGACTTTACCAACGTTTCGGTATGCGACCCTGCCCGATCACTGCCTTGACCCAAACCTTCGGTCATGTCCGGCCATGCCTTGGGCATGGCTGCGGCATACCAATGTTGGTGGCGAACGAACTCAGGTTCAATGGAACCTAATGCCCCTCACTGGCACTCTGAACTGGCTGATCAACCACGCAGTCTTCTCCTCCCGGATGCGAGATCAGCGCCCTACCAGGCCTCCCGCCAGAGACCTGTCTTGCAGCAGCAGTCAGATGAAACCGGCCGAAGATCGGCCCTCACTCAACCCTTGAAGGAACACGACCATGAAGACCATTCTTACCGCTCTCTCCGCCGCCCTGATCTCGTTCGCAGCCGGCACAGCCGCTTTTGCCAGCGTCCAGCCGATCCCGGGCTCGATCACCTACGACAACAGCGATGTCATGCTCGAAAAGGCCCCCGCCGGCTCGACCTTCTTCCACACTTTCTCCAACGGTGACGGTCGCGATGTCCGCGAAGTCTACAAGGTCAATGCCGACAAGTCGGTGAGCCTCGTCAACCGCACCATCTCGAACGCTTCCTGACCCCAAGCGCCTGCAGACCAGATCGGTCGAGAGCAATCTCGGCCGATCCGGCTGGCCCTCGTCAATCCAGCGCTTCCATCGCCCGGGCGCCGTCAGCAATCACAGACTTGAAAAGGAGCACATGATGCGAACCATTATTCTGGCCGTCGCCGCAGCATCCGTCAGTGTGATCGGCGCACTGGCAAGCCTACCGCCCTCAGAGGAACTGACGCAGGGCGAATTCATCTGGTCCGAGGAAGGCCAAGCGGAGCCGACCCCCATGCCGCTGTGCTCCCTGCCAAACCCAGGACCCAACATCGCCATGCCGACGATCGACATATACAAGTCCAGCAGGCTGCAGGCGGCGAATGGCCCGGCCTGGTAAGCGTGCAAGCCATATCAATGGTGAGCCCTCACTTAAGCCTAGCGTTGCATTCGGCTGCGCAGACATGAGCAGTCGATAACGACATACCGCGGAAATAATTGCCGCTCTCCCGCTGAGCGACGTCTTCTGAGCAGCTTGAAGAATTCTGAGGGCCGTTAACTAGGCCATCCTTCGTCCGGAAACGTGTCTCGCAAAAACTGGCTGGGGACCCAAGGACCATAACTGCAAAGCGGCCGAGAGCGGACTGGGTGCTGGGGCGCTGCATTCACCCAACGGATCGATCATTGCTAGGTCCTGTTAACAAAGTAAGGCAGCCAAATTTTTGCGGCAGCCTGAGCAAGAAATGCGGGGAAGGGTTCCCGGGTTTTGTCAAATCGGGTCGCACGCGACGAAACTGTTTGAGACGATTGCACATCCGCTTGATGATCCTGTCCCGCCGCGATCCCAAATTGCCTGCTAAAAAAGCAGTCTTGAATTACGTTTCCCTTGATTTGAGAATCAATTTTCACACCGGTTCCTGCAATCAACCCGGGACAGCCAAACTCTGGTTTCACCGACGCCGATGCAGTTCCGGCCTTGTTTGCGAAACCGGATGTGACCAAGTAAAGCTTCCAATATGGATCTTGGTCTGAGGAATGGCGATATTCGGCGATTGCGTATAGCAGGGACGGGACATTTTGTTCCGTCGCGGGTCCTGTTGTCGACGGACCTCGATCGGCAATTGGGCTTTGAAGAGGGCTTTCTTGAGCGACTATCCGGCGTGTTCAGCCGGCATGTCTGTCAGGGAGAGGACGATCAGATTGCAATGGCAGTTGCTGCTGCCAATCTGGCCATGCAAAAGGCGGGCATAGGCCCTGAGGACATTGATCTTGTCATCGGTGCTTGTGGTGTTCCCTATCAGCCCCTGCCGACAACCGCGCCGCTGGTGATGGACCGGCTTGGTATCGCCGAGGGCAGGGCTGCCGCCTTCGATGTCAATGCTAGCTGTCTCAGCTTCCTGGCCGCTGTTGATCTCGCCGCCGACCGTATCGCAATGGGACGGGCACGGGTGGCCATTGTCTTTTCTGCGGATATCGCCTCGCGGGCGCTGCCCTGGCGCGATCAGCCAGATGTTGCGGCATTGTTCGGTGATGGGGCGGCTGCAATCGTGTTGACGGCGGCTTCGGAGGGCGACAGCGCAATCCGTGCAAGTCTCATGCGCGCCTATCCATCAGCCTATGACGCTTGTGGAATCGGTGCAGGCGGTACGCGCTTCGATTTTCATCGGCAGCCGGACGAATTCGCCGCCCATGCCTCCTTCCGTATGGATGGCAAGGCGCTGTTTCGCATCACGCATCGCCATTTTTCCCGCTTCGTCGACGAGCTTCTCGCGACTGCCGGATGGAACGCCAGTGATGTTGATCTGGTGGTGCCCCATCAGGCCAGCCCGTTGGCGCTGGAGCACATGATCAGGCAGACCGGTATGGCGGTCGATCGAGTGGTCAACATTGCGGCGCGATTTGGCAATCAGATCGCAGCCTCAATACCAACGGCGCTCGATATCGCCTGGGCTGAGGGGCGGATCGGCAAGGGATGCAAGCTTCTCATGCTCGGCACATCGGCCGGTGTGTCTTTTGGCGGCATGGCGATAGAGGTTTGAGCGCCATGCGTGTTCTCGTCACAGGCGCCACGGGTTTTCTGGGCGGTCGGCTGATCCGGTATCTGGCGGTCCGCGGATTTGAGACGGTCGAGCTCGGTCGTGACGAGGCCCGTTGCCGCCATCTCCAGGATCTGGGGTTCGCGACCCTTTGCGCGGATATATCCCGCCCCTTGTTCCACCTGCTCGATGACATCGGCACCGTGGATGCCGTGGTGCATTGTGCAGCACTCTCGGCATCCTGGGGGAAGCCTGCAGCTTTTCGCCTGGCCAATGTCGAGGGCACGGGCCATGTGCTTGATCTGGCTCACGCGCTCAAGGCCCGTCGCTTCGTCAACATATCCTCGCCGACGGTTTACTTCGAACTCAAGGACAAGACCGATGTCGCCGAAACGGCGCCGCTGCCGCCTCCGATCAATGCCTATGCCCGAACCAAGGCCGAGGCCGAAGCAATGGTTCTTGCCCGTGGGAGCGTCGGCCCGGTGAACCTGCGGCCGCGTGGCATCTATGGCCTTGGCGACCAGACGCTGCTGCCTCGGATCACGGCTGCTGCCCGCCATGGTCCCCTGCCGCTGTTGCGGTCCGGCGCGGCCGCCATCGATCTTACCCATGTTGATGATGTTGTGCAGGCCATCGAGGCGGCTTTGACAACCAGTGATATCGAGGGGCAGACCTTCAACATTTCGAGTGGCGAAATGGTGCCGGTGCGTCACATCGTCGAGCGTGTTTGTTCAAGGCTTGCAATCGAGCTCAGCTGGAGACGCGTGCCGTTTTATTCGGCGCTGGCGGCTGCTCGCCTGGTGGAACTGGTGAGCCTTGCCCGTTCTGCCTCAACCGAGCCCCTGGTTACGCCTTATACGCTTGGGCTATTCGCCTTTCGCCAGAGCCTCGATATCTCCAAGGCCCGCCGGATGCTGGGCTGGCAACCCCGGATCTCATTCGAAGAGGGGCTTGCAATGACGATTGCCCAGGGGCGCGGGCCATGAAACCGGTATTTGCCAACAGCGCCTTTGTCAGCGCGCCGGAACGCTTCTATCTTCGCGGCGGAGGCTGGCGGCCTGTGGCTCTCAGGGTCCGCTACGGTCTTTTCGAGCATCCGACAGCGGGGCTTGTGCTGATCGATACGGGCTATGGGCCGCGCGTGACTGCGGGCAAGCGCAGCCTCGGCTTGCGCCTCTACAACGCGATCCTCGGTCCGGATCTGGTGACGAGCGGGCAGCCCGCAGCGGTTTTGCAAAGGCTCGGCTTTACGCCCGATGATGTCTCGGTCGTCATCGTCACCCATTTTCATGCCGATCATGTCGCAGGTCTCGACGCGTTTGCCAATGCGCGGATCATCGCAAAGCGAGAGATGCTGGGACGCGTCCTGCGGGGGCCGGTTCGGGCCAATCTGCGCCACGGCATATTCACCGAGCTCCTGCCCGCCGGCCTTCTTTCGCGAACGGTCGATGTCGACGGATTTCCCCTGATCGAGGCGCCGCTTGGCCTTGGGAAAGGTCGCGACCTTTTCGATGACGGCAGCGTGCTTGCGATCGATCTTCCGGGGCATGCCGCTGGCCATTTCGGTCTGTGCTTTAGCGCCATGCCGCGGCCGCTTCTCTATGCGGTCGATGCACAATGGTGCGGGAATGCATTGGCGCCGGAGCGGCGTCCGGGCTTTCCCGCAAGCCTCGTGGCTGACGATCCCTTGGCCCTTGCCGAGAGCACCCGTCGCGTCCTTGCCTTTCAGGAGGCGGGCGGTGAGGTGCTTTTGTGTCACGATCCTGCGGTCAGCCCGCATGATCTAGGTGAGGGCATGCCGTGAACTCCCGTCTTCGCATTGCCTCCGCCTTTGCGCGAACGCTCTGGACCACGCGGGCCTGGCGCTCGCGTGCCGCGTTCAAACACTGGCAGTCCCTGGCGCTTCAGCGCTGGCTCGACCACAGCCTGCCCGCTGTCGATTTCTACGAGGGTTCAGCACGTCGGCTAGAGATGCTGCCCATCATCGACAAGGCCGTGGTCATGGCAGATTTTGCCGCCTTCAACCGAGGGAGGATCAGCGCCGAGGACGGATGGCGCGCGTTCCAGACCACCGGCCAGATCGGGGAGGTCAGCCTTGGTGCAAGCACCGGCACGAGCGGCAATCGCGCGCTTTATGCGGTTGACGCCTGCGACAAAGACCGCTGGCTGGGCACCATTCTGGCAAAGGCCGTGCCGCGGCTCCTTGTTGATCCCGAAAGGGTTGCTGTGATCCTGCCGCAGAACTCCGCGCTTTATGACGGTGCCAATCGCTCTCGCTTGCTGCGACTGATGTTTTTCGATCTCAACCGGGGTATCGAGGCCTGGCTGCATGACCTTGAGAGGTTTGCACCCACCACCATCGTCGCGCCGCCTCGGGTTTTGCGCCATCTTGCCGAGCACGCCGAACGGCTGCAGCCCAGATGCATCTTTGCCGGTGGCGAAACGCTGGATCCCTTCGACCGCACGATCATCGAGACCCGCTTTGGCACGAGGCTGGGGCAGATCTACATGGCGACGGAAGGGCTTTTCGCTGTCTCCTGCTCGCATGGGACCCTGCATCTTGCTGAAGACGCCAATGTCTTCGAATTCGAGGCAGTGGAGGGCGGGTTGGTTTCGCCCCGTGTCACCTGCTTTCGGCGCCGGTTCCAGATCATGGCGCGCTACCGCATGAACGACCTTCTGCGCCTGTCCGACAGCCCCTGCGCCTGTGGGTCGCCGCTCCAGGTTGTCGACGAGGTCGTCGGTCGGCTGGATGACGCCTTTGTTTTTGACCGTGCGGATGGCATGCGGCTTCTGGTGACGCCTGATGTGATGCGCAACGCCGTGCTGGAGGCCGATCGCTCGATCACCGATTTTCGCATCCTGCGGGAGGGGGCCGAGCAGATAACGCTTGTTCTGGAGCCGAAACTCGCCGCTCAGGGTGCAAAGGCGGCCCGGGATGCACTCGCTGATGTGTTTTCGCAGCGCGGGCTGTCCCCGACACTTATCCTTCGACAGCAGGCGATGGAATTTGCGCCTCACCGGAAGCTTCGACGGGTGGAAAATCGGCTTCCGCCTGAGGATGCACGATGATGACACTTTCTGCAGCGGGTGGCGCGGTGTCCAATGAGCCGGAGGCGGTTCGTCGTTTCGTGGCGCTTTTCAACGCCTATCCGGTCCCGGACCTCATTGGTAATCTCACGACAAAGGTTGATGCAATCGACATTGAGGGGCGTTGTTTTCCAATCACCCTCAACGATCGAAGCGATGCTCCGACCTGCTATATCTGTTGCCCAAGCAGCGCTTATGTCGATTATGCCCTCGACGAGACGCGCAACTTTGCCAGTGCTCCCCTCTTGCGTTGGGCTGCATCTGGCCTGATCCGTGCCTGCGGCCCGCTTTTGAGGGCCAGTGGGCTCGATCAGCAGGTGCAGGTCAACAACTGGTTGTTGTCCACCAATCCGGTGCCGGCCATCAGCGCCTCGGGGGCCTGCGGTCTCGTGGCAGAGTTGTCCGCGCGATATCCCAATCGGGCGATTGTCATCCGCTCACTGAACGAAATGGCTGACGGGTCTTCGATCCACCATCTGAGGGCGGCGGGATTTCGCATGATCGCGGCGCGGCGGATCTATCTCTATTCCGGCAATGACGGACGCAAGACGCAGAACCAAGCGTATGACCGAAAGCTCATCAGTCGGACAGCCTACCGGTTTGCCGCCGGAGAAAGCTTTACCGAAGCGGACTACGAGCGTGCAGCCGAGCTTTACGCGATGCTGTATCTGGAAAAATACACACCGCTCAATCCGCAATATACCGCGCTCTACATCAGGGAAATGCACAGGCGCGGCCTGTTTGACCTCGTGGGCTTCCGGGACGGCGAGGGCAGGCTTGCGGCGGTGTCCGGCTTTTTCGCTAATGGTCGCACGCTGACGCAACCGATCGTCGGCTATGATACCAGCCTGCCGCTGAAGGATGGGCTTTACCGGCTGGTCATGGCGACGGGGCAGATGATAGCGGCCGAACGCGGGCTGTTTTTCAACATGAGCGCCGGGGCAGGCCGTTTCAAAAGCCTGCGCGGTGCGGTCCCGGTCATCGAATACAATGCCGTCTATGTCGCGCATCTTCCGGCACGCCAGCGCCTGGCAGTGCGGGTCATGGAGGCATTGCTGCGGCGTATCGGCATTCCGCTTCTGGAGGGTTTTGACCTGTGAGCATGTCTCCCGATACCTGGCAGGCAGTTGCCATTGCCTCTGAGATTGGCAAGCGGCCGCGGCGTATAGTGCTGGCAGGACTGCCTGTGGTGCTGTTTCGCAGCGGCGAGACGATTGCCGCTTTGCATGATCGGTGTCCGCACCGGCATGTGGAACTCTCGAAGGGCAAAGTCGAAAACGGCGAGATCGAATGTCCGTATCACGGCTGGCGATTTAACGCGGCGGGGGCTTGCACGGCCATTCCCGGTCATACGGGTGCCGTGCCCGGCTTTCGCGTGCCACGATTGACGACCTTCGTGAAGGAAGGGGTTGTTTTCGTGGCAAGCGGCACGCCCAAGGACGAGCCCTATCTGCACTGCGCCGAGGGGCAAAAGATCATCGTCAAGCTTGTGAGCAGCAGCACGCGCTCGACACTGGTCGATGCCGCCGAGAACATTCTTGATGCAACACACACCCACTTCACCCATAAGGGCCTTCTGCGCGGGTTGAGCAGCGAGCGGCAACGCGTGCGTGTCGATGTGACCGGCGGGCCGGGCTGGGTCGAGGCGTGTTATACCGGAGAAGAACGGCAAAACGGTCTGATCAGCCGTTTGCTGGAGGGCGAGCGGGTGAGGACGATCGGACGTTTTCGCTATCCCGGTATTGCGGAACTCGAATACTGGGGGCCGAAGGGCCTGGCGCTGGCGACGACATTCCATCTCAGACAGGCGGCGGACAATCAGGTCGATGGGATCGGTTGCCTGATCGGGCCGCGGGGCGGCCTGCTCGATCAGCTGAAATCTCTGGCTTTCCGACCCATGTTCCGCATTGCCCTGGAACAGGACCGCCGGGTGCTGGCATCGGCAAGCCGGAATGCGGCTTGCTGGCCGCAGGCATCGCCGATCATCGGGCCGCTTGATTTCCTGCGTCGAAGCATCGAGGCGATCATGGACGGTGCAGCGCCGCCTGCTACCAATCAGCCGGAGAGTTTCTCCATCGAGCTCTGATCCGGCCCGTCCCATTCGATATCGCGGGTGGAGGCGCGTTGAAGGGAAATGCGGTGGCGAAGGGCGAGGGCCACGATTTCGCCGAGCGCACGCCATTGCGCGCGCTTCGGCGCTGGGTCCTGCGGCCAGTCGAGAAGCTCCTCTGCGATTTGGAGGTCATCCAGAAAGCCGCGGATATCGCCGCGGCGCAGAGCGGTCGGCAGTCCGTAGATCCATAGGGCGAGACGCACCGTCTGCGGGTGGGATACATCCGGCTTCAGGCTGCCTTCGCCGCTCCAGATCGCCTGCGCGAAAGATTCCGGATCGCGGAAGAAGTGCAGCCCGCTTGTGGCGCGGGGATTGCATTCAAGCGGGAGCACGGTGCCGTCGTGCCTTTGCATCAGGTCGAAGGAAAGCTGTCCCGTCCAGCCGGTGCCGGCGGCAAAATCTGACACGAAGGCCGTTGCTGCCTCGTTGTCGACAGTCTCGAAATAAATGCCTGCGCCCTTGCCGGCGCGATAGATGGAGCGGTAGAGCGACAACGCCTGCAGACGGCCATTCTGCGCGATGGCATAAGCGCTGATCTCCTGACCCGCGATGAATTCCTGGGCGACCCAGGGTGCCTGCGGCGTCGGTGCAAGAGCCTCTACGTCTTCAGGTTTCGGCTGAAGCAGCACCCGGCTTGCAAAGCGCGACCATGCAGGTTTGAAAACCATCTGGGACGCCATCGAGCGGATAGAGGCAAGGTCGGCTCTGTTCTGCAGGAGCACGGTATGCGGCGCTGCCAGTTTGAGGCTTTTGCAGATTTCGATGAAATCAAACTTGTTGTGCGCCCGGGTCAGGACATCGGCGGCTGGCGCAAACAGCCGTGCCGTCATCCTCCGTTCGCGCCAGACTGCCGCGAGATAAAAGACCTCCTCGCAGGTCGGCACGACCAATGAGACATTTTCCCGTTTCACTAGGTCTTCGACCACATCGGCATAGCGTTTCGGTTCAAAACGCGGCGGTGGCAAACGAAAATAGCCATCGCAGGCGCGGCTGGCGGCTGAAATCGGTTTGGCTGGCGTATCGGCGAGCAGCACGCGCCAACCTGCGCCGTGGAAGAGCCGCGCGATGTGCAATGCCACCGGTGCCCTCGCCCCGTTGATTAAAACTGATCGACTTGAAACAGAAGCCACCATCGTTGCTGCGTCCTTCCGTGCTGGTGTCGTAGCGGAGATACTGGCATGCCGCAGAGCTTTGGCTGACGCATTAGCCAACCAACGTTCCAGGCACAAGATCATTGAGCCGCAACGTTGCGGTTGCTACTCCTGTTGACAAAATGGCGGCTTCACGACGAAAATCTGCGCTTGAGCAGACGGTCATACTTCTCATTCGAGGTCAGGACGTGGATGCACAGGCCGAGTCTCGCCGCCAAGCAATCCCAGCCACCGTCGCCAGTGCGGTTCCGGGTCTCGCGGGTGCCGTGACAACGAGCATAGGCATCACATCTGTCTCTAACGACGATGCCTTGACGACCTTGTATGAACGAGCGGACAAGCTTCTTTCGAAGCCAAGAGTGCGGGACGAAATGTAGCCCGCAGCGCGATAGGTCCCACGCATTCATCGAAATCCGCCCAGATCGATAGGGTCATGATTGCATAGCCCGCAGCAGCGCCGGCCATGCGGTTCATCACGACGAACTGTTTTGCAGAGATCTCATTGTCTGCAAGTGGCGGAAAGGCCACGAGCCACCTGCGCGAGCGGCGTCTGATTTCAGGCGCCTGCCACGAAGTCTCTACAACCGAGATGGTGGAGGGTTTCGGGTGCCGCCGGGCGTAAGAGACCCTTCACCATTGCCGTTATTCGCTTTTGCGATTCGCTGAATCGAAAGCTGTCGTTCAATAAATTGTGCTGGGAATAGGATGGAACGTTGGGGTGAAATCCCTCAGCGTTTAGGCGGAAACAACAGAGACTTATCGATGGCATTGCCCAAGGTGTATTGCGACTATTTGCTGTGCACCAAGGGGCAAGACCACCGCCTCCAACAGCCGTCACCCTTTTACCAACGCAGCGCTGTTCGAGGTGCACGGCTTTGTCTCGGCGCGAAGCTGGCATCACCACGACACCCTGCATGCTCACTACCAACCAGAGCGCAACATTGCACACATGCCCAGTGAAACAGCCAAGGGGAGAGGCATGAAATCGAGAATCGTATCGGCGCTGCTGGGCACGGCGCTCATGAGTTTGGCTGAGGCTGGTCCGGTCCAGGGGGTGATCATTCTCGACAGCACCTGGGCTGATCAGGGCGGGGCAGCTGGTGCGGAAGGCGACGGATTTGGCGCTGCCAAGGCGCTGGCGATGGAGCCGCAGTTTTGCGCCATCATGAGCTTTTTCGACGGCGAGCAGATTGGCGGTTCTGGCACCTGGATCGGCAATGACCAGAACGGCAATGCTTATGTGTTGACTGCGGCTCATAACTTCCCCGGTGACAGTACCGCCACCAACTGGACTTACTACACCCGCGCCGGTGCCGAATTGACCGGCAAGGCAGTGCATATTCATCCCAACTACGACCCCAGCAGCGAAGAAACGCCAGGCTACGACTTGGCTATCGTGGAATTGAACGGACCGTTGGAGGATTGCGATACGCCACCACTCCTCTATGGCGGGGACGATGAACTGGGGAAACTCGCCACGATGGTCGGCTTCGGCTCGAGGGGCATCGGCTCCGTGGGGCAGGATGATAAATACTATATGAGCGAAGATGCCGCTGCGGCGCGCAACATCATCGATGTAGTCGAGGATCCGGCTCCGGACGGCAAAAGTGGCAATCAGTTGCTGGTCGACTTCGACAAGGAGGACGGTTCCACCAATGTCTTCGAGAGCGGCGAATCCCTGCCGGTTGATGAATATGAAGGCGTGTTGGGGTCAGGTGACAGCGGCGGCTCGCTCTGGATCGATACCGAAGAGGGCTGGGTCATCGTCGGGGTCAACGCCTGGGGCGACGATGCGGTTTATGGTTCGACGGGCGGTTTCGCACGGATCAGCACGCAATATGACTGGGTCAAGTCCATCTTCGATGCAAGTTTCACCAACGAGTAATCACCGGTACGGCGAACGCCGCCTGACCGTTTGGCGACCCACCACGGGCCTTTCGCCCTTGAGACATTTGCAAGCACGACATTCTGTTACCGAGCCATTGAACCCCCAGGTACAACGTCCCGGTACTACCGTTAAGCTCGGCCAGGAATTATGGCTGATAGGGCGATTTTCTGCCTGTCCGCCGGCAGCCCTCTTTCGCCCATCTGCCTATGTCCGCTTTTAAAGCAGTGGAACCATTGACGGACAGGCAGGAAGCACCCCATCACGGACATCGGAATTACGCAAACAGACCGGCAGCTTTCCACTATTCGGCGTTTCGGCTTGAATGGGCGATATGAAGGCGCAAAGCCGACTGAAGGCCCCGCTGCGATTGAAAAGCTCAGTGTGCCTAGGGCGCTGCCAGGCCAAGGCAGTATCTTTCCCAAGCAATCATCATCGACCTTCGCTGCTCAAGCAGGTCTGTTCTATGATAGGCTGGCTCGACAGCGTTTCTCACGGTGTGCGCGAGCGATCTCTCTGCCACATCTTTCGCGAAGCCATTTTCAGACGCCCAGTCTCGGAAGCTAGACCTGAAGCCGTGTGCAGTTGCCATTCGACCTGTCACGTCGCTGGCCACGTTTTGATCGCGCAGAAACTTGGTCAGTGTCATGTCACTCACAGGCGTGTTTTTCTTGAAGGGAAAACGAAGCCCTCACCAGTCGCGTGCTGTTCCAGCTGCTGTTCGAGTATCTCGATGCCACGAGTAGTTAGCGGCACTCTGTGGATGACCTTCGCCTTCATGCGTGACGCCGGAACAATCCAGAGCGAGCTACTGAAATCGACCTCCTCCCAGCGCATCTGTCGAACTTCACCTGACCGGCTTGCCGTCAAAATTAGAAGCTCAAGCATTCGCTTTGTCTGAGTGGCCGCTCCAAAGTGAAGTGCGTCGCGAAATAGGCCCGGAAGGTCGCGCCACGGAACCGCTGGTTAATGTTTGACGCGCTCTCTCTTGCTTGGCTGTTTGGGTAGCAATCTGTCGACCACGCGGACGGGGCTGGCTAGAATGAAGCCGTTAGCGGCGCACCACTCCATGACGGCGTCACATCGCTGTTTTATGCGGGATGCCGTTTCAGGTTTCAGCAGCCAGATTGGTTTCAGGCAGCTGGCAAAATCAGCCGGGCCAAGTTCGCTGACCGGTCGATTACCAAGCTTCGGAAATACTGAGGCCACCAGAGTGTTTATCCATTGGTCTGAATGCTTGGCGTTCCGGAATCCTGCTGAGAGATCGGCATGCACCTGTCGGGCAGCTTCCTCAAAAGTTGGTATGCGGGTCTTTAAGCTCGCATCGTTTTCGGCGGCACGTCGCTCTTCAAGAGGATCAATTCCACCCTCAATCTTCGTGCGTGCCTCGAATGCTCGCGTTCGAGCATCTCGGATTGACACGGTGGGGTAGCTGCCCAGACCCATGTCTCGCCGCTTGGAGGTTTTGGGCGACACAAACCTTAAGATCCATTTTCCGGTGCCGGGGGTTTGGGCCGGGAAAAGATATAGTCCCTTGATTGTGCCATCGAGCACGGGCTAGTCATTCGGCTTTAGCTTCCTGGCTCTAGCGTCGCTGAGCATTCCTTCCTCCTTGATGCTTGTAGAGTTCAGCCGTAGCCCATCATTTGGCCCATCACAACAGTTGCGATTGGATGCGATAGAGCGCGACTAGATGCGACTTGATAAGACGCACTTAAGGGATATAATACAATTATCTCAGAAACTTAAACGGTGATATCTGGGAACATGCGGTCTTATATAAAGCGGACAACCTCTCCGCCATTCTTCTTGAGTGCCATTCGCACGTCCAGTCTTTCCAAGATGGACGTCTAAAAGCTCTTCACGTCAGGTACTCACTGCTGCTGCAGACTGTGCTTGGTCTGCGGATACTGCAATGGGTGCCCGAGTTCGTGAGCGGGTAGGCGATAAGCTGGCGCTAAGAGTGGCTTCAGATGGTTCTCGTCGCTGTTGGCGCAGCTCGGTTCACAAACTGTGAAGAACTTCAGTTGCGGCGAAAGCCCTCGCTCGCCGTCATCAACTGACGGGTGTAGTCCGTCGAGCAATCACCATTGCGCAATTGCTCGACGCTGAGTGTCTCGACGATCTTGCCGGATTTCATCACAGCCAGATTTTCGCACATATGGCTGATCACGGCGAGGTCGTGGCTGACCATGACAAAGGTAAGGCCGCGGTCCTTGCGCACCTGTTCGAGCAGGTTCAGGATCTCCGCCTGGATCGAGGCATCGAGCGCCGAGGTCGGCTCGTCGAGCAACAGTACCTTCGGCTCCAGGATCAGGGCGCGGGCAATCGCGATTCGCTGGCGCTGGCCGCCCGATAGCTGGTGCGAAAAGCGGAAGCGGAAGCCGGCGCCGAGGCCAACTTCGTCCAGCGCACGGGAAATCCGTGTCTCCGCATCGGCGAAGCCGTGGATCGTCAGCGGCTCGCGCAGCAGTCGGTCAACCGTCTGGCGCGGATGCAGCGAGCCGTAAGGATCCTGGAAGACCATCTGCACCTGACGGTAGAAGGCCTTGTCACGCTTGCGGCCTTCATAGAGCTTGCCATTGACCGACAGAATGCCTTGGCTGAACGCATTCAGCCCGGCCACGGCCCGCAGCAGCGTCGATTTGCCGGAGCCGGATTCGCCGACGATGCCGAAGGAGGCGCCGCTTTCCACGTCGACGTCCACGTTGTCGAGCGCCCGGTAGCCATCGAAGCTGACGACCATGTCTCTGATGGCAAGGGCTGGTCTCATAGTTTCCACTCCGCCTGACGGGAGAGCACGGGCAAAGGATGCCGGTCGGCGACGATCTGCGGCAGGCATTCGAGCAGCCCTCTCGTATAGGGATGTTGCGCTTCGTGGAGCCGTGTCGCCTCGATCTCTTCGACCACCCGGCCGGCATACATGACGAGCACGCGGTCGCAGAAGGACGAGACCAGCCGCAGGTCGTGGCTGATGAAGATCAGGCCCATGCCGCGATCGCGCACCAGCGCGTCGAGAATGGCGAGCACTTCGAGCTGGACGGTCACGTCGAGCGCCGAGGTCGGTTCGTCGGCGATCAAGAGTTCGGGACCGCAGATCAGCATCATCGCGATCATCACACGCTGGCCCATGCCGCCGGACACTTCATGCGGATAGAGATCGAACACCCGCTCCGGATTGCGGATCTGCACGGCTTCGAGCATGGCCAAGGCCCGCTTGCGCGCGTCGCTGGACGACACCTTCTCATGCGTCCGGAGCGTTTCCATGATCTGCCGCCCGACGGTCATGACCGGGTTCAACGAGTATTTCGGATCCTGCAGGATCATCGCCAGCTG
Source organism: Rhizobium sp. G187 (assembly GCF_051549525.1). Taxonomy (NCBI): domain Bacteria; kingdom Pseudomonadati; phylum Pseudomonadota; class Alphaproteobacteria; order Hyphomicrobiales; family Rhizobiaceae; genus Rhizobium; species Rhizobium sp. G187. Next base: position 295,007 of record NZ_JBPUGM010000004.1, on the reverse strand, counting down.
CTTGCCGCGCAGTGAGCGACGACGGGCAGGGCTGGCGGTCAGGAGATCGGTATCGCCGAATTGCAGCCGGTCGGCCGTGATCCGCGCCTGGGCCGGCGTCAGCCCCATGATCGCGCGGCCGGTTTGCGACTTGCCGGACCCGGATTCACCGACAATGCCGAGCCGTTCGCGCCCGAGCGTGAAGGAGACGCCGCGCACGGCCTCGATCAAACCGGTGCGGGTCGGGAAGCTGACACGGAGATTTTCGACGGTCAGAAGCGCGCTCATTGGCCGGCCTCCTTCGGATCGAGTGCATCCCGCAACCCGTCGCCCAAGAGGTTGAAGCCGAGCGAGACGATCAGGATGGCAAAACCCGGCATGGCCGCGACCCACCATTGATCGAGGATGAAGCGGCGACCGGATGCGATCATCGCGCCCCATTCCGGCAGCGGCGGCTGTGCGCCGAGACCGAGGAAGCCAAGGCCGGCGGCCGTGAGGATGATGCCGGCCATGTCGAGCGTCACGCGCACGATGACCGAGGAGAGACACAGCGGCACGATATGCGACAGCACGATCCGGAGCGGCGAGGCCCCCATCAGTTGCACCGCCGCAATGAAATCGGAATTGCGGAAGGTCAGCGTTTCGGCCCGGGCGATACGGGCATAGGGCGGCCAGGAGGTAATCGCGATGGCCAGCACTGCATTTTCGATGCCGGGGCCGAGGGCAGCGACCAGCGCCAGTGCCAGCACCAGCTTCGGAAAGGCGAGGAAGATGTCGGTGATGCGCATCAGGACGCCATCGATCCAGCCGCCGGCATAACCGGCGATCGTGCCGACGATGAGGCCGACGGGTGCGGCGATGACCGCGACCAGTGCCACAACGAACAGGGTCAGCCGCGAGCCATGGATCAGGCGCGAGAGGATGTCGCGACCCTGATCGTCGGTGCCGAGCAGATAGCCGGCACTGCCGGGCGGCAGGAGGCGGGCATTGCGCAGATCACCCTGAACCGGCGAATGCGGCGCCAGCACATCGGCAAAGGCGGCGACGAAGAGGAGGGCGAGCAGGATGGCGAGACCGGCCAGCGCCAGCCGGTTTTCGGCAAAGCGCTGCCAGATGATATAGGCCCGGCCACAACGGGCCTGCAGGCGGGATTGCGGCCGGTCGGATGTGAGCCAGCCTTTCCAGGATTGCTGGGAAGTGGGGACGGGTGTGGTCATCGGCTGCGCGTCCTCGGATCCAGCGTACGGTAGAGAATGTCCGACAGAAGATTGATGCCGATGAAGACGGATCCGATCACGATCGTCCCGCCGAGCACGGCGTTCAAGTCGGCATTCTGCAGCGAATTGGTGATGTAGAGGCCAAGCCCCGGCCAGGAGAAGATCGTCTCGGTCAACACAGAGCCTTCGAGCAGGCCGGCATAGGAGAGCGCGATGACGGTAACCAGGGGGACGGCGGCATTGCGCAGCGCATGGAACCAGATGATCCGGGCTTCGCTCAAGCCCTTGGCGCGGGCCGCAACGATGTATTCCTGTGCCAGCTCATTGAGCATGAAGGAGCGTGTCATGCGGCTGATATAGGCCATGGAGAAATAGCCGAGCAGGCCGCCGGGCAGGATGATGTGGCGGAAGAGATCCCACAGCACATCCCATTGCCGCTGCATGGCGGCGTCGATGAGGAAGAAGCCGGTGACGGGGGTAAAGCTGTATTCATAGACGATGTCGACGCGGCCGGGATAAGCGACCCAGTTCAGCTTTGCGTAGAAGAACAGCAGCGCCAGGAGACCCAGCCAGAAAATCGGCACGGAATAGCCGATGAGGCCGACGACACGCACCAGCTGGTCGGCGAGCGAGCCTCGCTTGACGGCGGCCAGCACGCCGAGCGGCACGCCGAATACGGCCCCGATGATGGTGCCGACAGTGGCAAGCTCGATCGTTGCCGGAAAGACGCGAGCGATGTCCTTCATCACCGGATTGGTGGTCAGCACCGACACCCCGAAATCACCCGACAGGGCCTGGCGGACATAGATGATGAACTGCTCCCAGAGGGGCAGGTTAAGGCCTAGCTGCTCGCGCACACGCTCGACGACATGCGCCGGCGCACGGTCGCCGACGATGGCAAGCGCCGGATCGATCGGCACGACGCGGCCGATGAAGAAGGTGACGGCCAGAAGGCCGAGATAGGTGGTCACCACCGTCAGCAGGAATTTGCCGACGCTGATGGCGATCGAGGAGGCGCGCTGAGACGCGCGCCTCCGGTCGACCTGACTGTCAACTTGGGTCAAGGACGACTATTCCTTGGTGACTGTGTTGACATAGTTGGTGTCGAAGCTCGGGCCGAGCTTGTAGTTCTGTACCTTGCTCGAATAGCCGGCGATTTCCGTCTGCTGGAAGATCACCACGAACGGGCCTGTTGCCAGAACCTGCTTCTGCAGATCCTCATAGATTGCCGCGCGCTTGGCCGTATCCTTTTCGAGAAGGGCAGCGGCGGTCTTGGTCGAGAGTTCCTTCGGATCCCAGGCATTGCGCCAGGCGAGCGTCTTGTTCGTGCCTGCATCGGAATTGTCAGGGTTGAAGGTGAAGGTCTCGGCATTGGAGTTCGGGTCGAAATAGTCCGAGCCCCACTGGCCGATATAGATGTCGTGCTGGCGGGCCCGGAACTTGGTCAGCGTCTGCTTGCCGTCTCCGGGGATGATTTCCAGCTTGATGCCGGCCTGGGCAAGCGTCTGCTGCACGTTTTCGGCAATGCCGGTCACCGGCTGCGTATTGCGCACATCCATGGTGACGGTGAAGCCGTCGGGCAGACCGGCCTTGGCCAGCAGTTCCTTGGCCTTGGCGACATCGAGCGTGTAGGGCGTGTCGTCAAGCGCGCCGAGTTGGCCTGATGGCAGGAAGGTCTGGTGGATCGTGCCGATACCCTTGATCAGGGTCTCGCCGAGCGCATCATAGTCGACGAGGTACTTGAAGGCCTCGATGACCTCGGGCTTGGCCAGGTTGGGGTTCTTCTGGTTGAGGCTGAAATAGTAGAGCGTGCCCTTCGGTGCCGAGGTCGTGGCAATGCCATCCTTCTTGGCAACGGCGTCGAAGTCGCCCGGATCGAGGTTGCGGGCAACGTCGATATCACCGTTTTCAAGCGCCAGGCGCTGGCCGGAGCTTTCCTTCATGTAGCGATAGATGACGCGCGCAAGCTTGGCCTTTTCACCGTAGTAGTTGTCGTTGCGCTCGAGCACGACAACTTCGTTGGCGCGCCATTCGCGAATCTTGAATGGGCCGGACCCGGCGTAACCAGTCTTCAGGAATTCATTGCCGAAATCGGTGTCATATTTGTATTCGGCGGTCGGCGTGACCGGCTTGGCATTCTCCATCACGACCTTCTTGTCGACGACGGATGCGACGGTTGCCGTCAGCACGTTGAGCACGAAGCTCGGCGCGTAGGGCTTGTCGACGGTCATGACGAAAGTGGATTCGTCGACGGCCTTGGCCTTGTCCGTGACGTTGTCGCCGTTGAGGCCGAACTGGGTCAGCAGGAAGGCTGGCGATTTGTCGAGCTTGATGACACGTTCGAAGGAAAACGCGACATCTTCAGCGGTGATCGGATTGCCGGAGGCGAAGGTGAGCTTCGGCTTCAGCTTGAAGGTATAAGTCAGGCCGTCCTCCGAAACATCCCAGCTTTCAGCGATATCGCTGACGATTTTCGATGTATCCGTCGGATCAAGCGCGACAAGCTTGCTGTAGGTGTTGGCGGTGACCTCAGCTGTCGAGATTTCGAAGGCTTCGCCCGGATCGAGCGTGATGATGTCGTCGATCGCCCAGGCCTGGACGAGTGTATCTGCCGGGGTGGCAGCATAGGCCTGCGGCGCGGCTGCAAGCAGGAGGGCAAGAATTCCGCTCGTCGTGAGCAGTCTCAGGCGTCTGTCGAACATTGTCATGGTACTGTTCCCTTCTTTGTTTTTATGGGCAGGCGAAGAATGCAGTGTGTTCGTTCCGGAGCGATACAGGCAGGTTCAGCGCGTTGCCGCAGCTGATTTTGCGCTGACGTCGCCCGTCTTGGCAGCTTAGGGCACCGTATGTGGGTAACCTGGATGTTCAGGCTCCTGCCGCACCCTTCTTTCTCCATGGGGTTTTTGTGCAGTCGTGTGGACGTTCAAGAACTCGCTTGCTTCAACACACGTGCTGAGAGGGAGTTTGGAATGGCCGTTAGAAATGAGGTCCATGAGAGTGGTCCCAAAAGCCCGTCGCATTGAAAGATGATCGCACCCCGAGATCGGGGTCGAATTAAAGAAACTTGAATAATCTCATCAAGCGTAGGACCAGATAGCCCCTCGATTCAAGTGTGAAAAAATTTTCTTCTGGGTGTGTGACGTCAAACGGAGAGGTGTGGTGAGACGGTTAGGTCCAAAAGAGGTCTGAGACCGGGACGCTGTCCGATCATGTCCGTAAACACAGGCTGGAAGAGCAATGTGACCTGGACTGGCCAGGTCCCAGATTGCTTAGCACCGAGGCGAGACCGGGACCGAGAAACCAGCCGAGAGCTTGTGTTGGCACCTCGGTTTACCCTCCGCTTTTGCCGAGACCTTGCCGGCCTTCCAAGCCGCGATCCCGACGTGCTGCCGGAGGAGAACGATGCCACGCGGGCTTTGGCGGCCTTTTCGCCGGTGCTGTCTGCGGATTTCTGGCTTTGGCGGCCCTGCCTGATTCGGGGTTTTGCTCCGGGGATGATCAAGCTCGCTGCGGTGCTGCGGCTTGCCGACCCATATCTGCATTGCGCGCTGACCAAAAAACTTGCTGCACGCTTGTAACAATCCGGGTTTCTGCTCGTCTAACGGATAACAACGCAAATGCTCGGGTTGAGCGAGGAGCCCTATGGACCAAGATCAGCGCCTTTCCAGATCCATCTGGCAACGGCCCAAGCGTTTCGATCGCAACCTGGTTGTTATCGGCGCGGGCTCTGCCGGCCTGGTCTCGGCCTATATCGCGGCGGCGGCCAAGGCGAAGGTCACGCTGGTCGAGGCGAACAAGATGGGCGGCGATTGCCTCAACTTCGGCTGCGTACCCTCGAAGACGCTAATCAAGAGCGCGAAGGTCGCGCACCAGATGCGCCATGCCGATCATTTTGGCCTGGAGCCGGTCGAGCCGAAGGTGCCTTTCGCCGCCGTGATGGAGCGGATCCACGGAGTGATCGCCGAGATCGAGCCGCATGACAGCGTCGAGCGCTACACAGGCCTCGGCGTGGAAGTCCTGCAAGGTTATGCAAAGCTGATCGATCCCTGGACGGTGGAAATCGCGCTGAACGACGGCGGCACGCAGCGTCTGACGACGCGGTCGATCATCATCGCAACCGGTGCGCGGCCTTTCGTGCCCCAAATCCCTGGCCTTGCCGAGATCGACTATCTGACCTCGGACACCCTGTGGGAGCGGCTTCGTGGTCGCCCTGCCGTGCCGCAGAGGCTCGTCGTTCTGGGCGGAGGGCCGATCGGCTGCGAGTTGGCGCAGAGTTTTGCCCGGCTTGGCTCTAAGGTCACGCAGATCGAGATGGCTCCACGCCTGATGATGCGTGAGGATGAGGATGCAGCCGCGCTGGTGGAGGCTTCAATGAAGTCTGACGGCGTCAATGTCCTGACCAGCCACAAGGCGGTCGCTTGCGGGGCGGATGCCAGCGAGAAGTGGATCGAGGTGGAGAAGGACGGGGCAAAGTCCCGCATCGGCTTCGACGAGATCATCGTTGCAGTCGGACGCGCCCCGCGTCTGAAGGGCTTCGGGCTCGAGGACCTCGGCATCAAGGTGGATAGGGTCGTCGAGACCAATGAGTACCTCCAGACACTGCATCCGAACATCCTGGCGGCCGGCGATGTCGCAGGGCCTTACCAATTCACCCATGTCGCCGGGCACCAGGCCTGGTTTGCGGCGATCAATGCGCTGTTCGGGGATCTCAAGCGCTTCAAGGCGGACTATAGCGTCATCCCCTGGGCCACCTTCACCGATCCGGAAGTGGCGCGCGTCGGGTTATCCGAAGCCGAGGCAAAGGAGAAGAAGATCCCGCATGAGGTAACGCGCTTCGGCATCGACGATCTTGATCGCGCGATCGCCGACGGTTCAGCGCGTGGCTTCGTCAAGGTGCTGACCGTGCCTGGCAAGGATAAGATCCTCGGCGCCACCATCGTCGGTGAACATGCCGGCGACCTGCTCGCCGAATTCGTCTTTGCCATGAAGCACGGCCATGGGCTCGGCAAGATCCTCGGGACCATCCATATCTACCCGACGCTGGCAGAGGCCAACAAGATGGTGGCCGGGCAGTGGCGCCGAAATCACATCAACGGCTTCCTCCTGTCCTTGCTCGACCGTTTCCAGACCTGGAGGCGCGGATGATCGACGCGAAGATCCTGCCGCTGCAGAAGGCGGCGTTGCAGCCCGTTGCCGAGTTTCTGGCGCATCGCGGGGTGCGGGCAGATCAGATCAGTCTCGTCGGTTTCCTGGCAGGGCTTGGAGCCTTCGCCGCACTCTGCTTCGGCTTTTTTCTGGCAGCACTTCTCCTCATCCTCGTGAACCGTGCGCTGGATGGCCTCGACGGCGCGGTTGCCCGCATTCATGGCCCGACGGAGCGTGGTGCCTATCTCGATATCGCGCTCGACATGGTTTTCTACGCACTGATCCCGCTCGGCTTTGCGGTGGCGATGCCTGAGGTCAATGCGCTGCCGGCTGCGGTCCTGATCGTTTCCTTTGTCGGCACAGGCTCCTCCTTCCTCGCTTTCTCGGCGGTTGCGGCAAAACTCGGACGCAAGGCGCCGGAATTCCCCACCAAGGGTATCTACTACGCCGGCGGTCTGGCTGAAGGCTTCGAGACGATCGCGGTCTTTGTCGCCATGTGTCTCCTGCCGCACCATTTCCCGCTGATCGCCTATGGCTTTGCCGCCCTTTGCGCGCTGACAACCGTCATTCGCTGGCGCCAGGCTTGGCTTGCCTTCTCGGGAGAAGATAAATGAGCCTTGCCCTGTCTCGGTCAGAGGCCAGCATTCAGGCGGTCGAGCGCACTCCGAACCGTCAGCCGCGCCCGGTGCAGAAGCACGCGCATATTGCCCTCGGAGATGTCGAGCAATGCGCAGACCTCGGCCGGATCGAGCCCTTGCTGGCCGCGCAGGATCAGGACTGCGCGTTGCGCGGGCGGCAGTGTTTCGATGACCGCCTCGACATGTTGCAGAACGCTTCGACCCTCGATGTGGCGCTCGGGCGTCAGGTCTTCCCAGAGCTCGGGTCTGGTGCGCCAGTGTCCGCGCCCGTCGAAAGCCTCGCCCAGACCGTTGCCATCCCCGAGATCATCGAAAGAGACAATGCGGCCTTCGCGGCGGGCGCGACTGCGGGTCTTGTTGAGGAGGATCGTGTAGATCCAGCTTGCGAGCGATCCGCGTCCTTCGAAGAGATCGATGCGACTGAGGACAGACACCCAGGTGTCCTGGACGACCTCCTCGGCGATGTCGCGCGACCGGACGATGCCCGCGCAAAAGCGGATCATCGCGGCATTGTGCCGGCGATAGAGCAGCTCGAAGACGGCGGCATCTCCGTTCACGAGGCGCCGCGCCAGAGCCAGATCGTCACCTTCACCCTGCGCCACGCCACCCCCTGCCTCAGCCCGGGCGCCATTAGCAAAACAATCGCCGTCGATGTCCAGCAGCATTCGACTGCATCAAGCCATAGTGACCATGGGGGATCGGTTGCGCCGGAACAGGTGTTCTTGAAAGGCGCAGGCGCGCTGCGGGGAATTCACGATGATTGACAGCCGTTCTCCGCAGCGCGGCCGTCCTCCGGGCGACGACCCGATCTCCTCGCCGGGCGCTGTCGGCCGAGGCAGCCTCTGGCGCTATACGCCTCTCGTCCTCGTCGTCGCCGGCCTCGCGCTCGGTTATGCCTTCGGCCTGCAGGACTATCTCAGCCTTGGATTCCTCGCCGAACAACGTCAGGCGTTGCGGGCCTATGTCGATGCCAATGTCCTGTGGTCTGCGCTGATCTTCCTGCTCGTCTATATCGCCGCCGTTGCGTTCTCGTTTCCGGCAGCCTCGGTGCTGACGATCTTCGGCGGTTTCCTCTTTGGCTGGATGATCGGCGGCGCCCTGGTGGCCGTTGGCGCCACGATCGGTGCGGCGCTCCTGTTTCTCGCGACGCGCTCTGCGTTTGGCGACTTTCTGCGCCACCGTGTCGATGGTGTCGTCAAGAAGATGGCGGACGGGTTTCGCGAGAATGCCTTCGGCTATCTCTTCGTTGTCCGTCTCGCCCCGGTCTTTCCCTTCTTCGTCGTCAACATTGCGGCTGCCCTGTTCGACATCAGCCTCGGGCGGTTCATCGCAGCGACGTTCTTCGGCATCCTGCCCGGCACCTTCGCCTATGCCTATCTCGGCCAGGGCGTCGACAGTGTGCTGGTGGCAGCACAGGCGAGCGGCCGGGAAGCGCAGATCTCGGATCTCGTGACGCGCGACATCACACTCGCCTTCTTCGCGTTGGCGCTGGTGGCGCTGATCCCGACGCTCGTGCGGCAGATCCGCAAGCGCAGGAGTTTGCCATGAGAATTCATGTCCCCCTTGGCCTTTGAGGTATGAACCATGTTTCGATGCAGTGAAGTCGCCGAGCGTGCCAGCCTTTTGATTGATGGCGATCTCGGCTTCTGGGCGCGGCTCAACATCAAGCTTCATCTGGCCATGTGCCGGGGATGCCGGGCCTTCGTCGACCAGATGCGCATCACTGATGATCTCAGTGCCATGGCGTGCACCATGCATGATCCGGCGCCGAGCGAGGAGATCAAGGCTGCACTGGCACGACAACAAATGTGGTCCCAGAGGAGAACATGAGATCCGGTGGATCTTTCGAGCGTAGTTCAAACAGGAGCCGCAATGCCTGAACGTCAGGCGGTCGATTTTGAGGGAGAAGGACACACTATGGGTTTGATGCGTGGTATTTTCGCCGCCGGCTTGATCGCCGCTGCAAGCTATCTCCCGGCCGCTGCCGGCGGCCCGGAATTGTCGGATTGGACGGCCGTCGAAAAGGCAGCGTCCGGACAGACAGTCTATTTCAACGCCTGGGGCGGATCGGAAAACATCAACGCCTATCTCGAATGGGTCGGCGCTGAAATGCAGTCGCGCTACGGGGTGACCGTGGTGCAGGTGAAACTCGAGGATACCGCAAGCGCCGTTGCCAAGGTGATTGCCGAAAAAGCCGCCGGGAAGAACGAAAACGGGTCGGTCGATCTCATCTGGATCAACGGCGAGAACTTCGTTTCGATGAAGCAGCAGGACCTGCTCCTCACCCCCGGCTGGGCAAGCACGCTGCCCAATTGGCGCTATGTCGATATCGAGAACCAGCCCACCATCCTGACCGACTTCACCGAACCGACGGATGGGCTGGAAAGCCCCTGGGGCGGCGCGAAGATGGTCTTCTTCTACGACAGCGCCCGCGCGGAAGCGTCAAACCTGCCTGATAATGCCACCCAACTGCTCGACTGGGCGAAGAACAACCCCGGCCGCTTTTCCTATCCCGCGCCCCCCGATTTCATCGGCTCCTCCTTCCTGAAGCAGGTGCTGAGCGAAGTCATCGCCGATCCGGCCAAGCTGGCAAAGCCGGTGGTCGAGGAGAGCTTCGAGCAGGATGTCGAGCCGCTGTTCGCCTATCTCGACCAGTTGCATCCGGTGGCCTGGCGCGGAGCCAAGACTTTCCCGCAGAACTATCCTGACATGAAGCAGAAGCTGGCCGATGGCGAGTTGGACATCATTTTCGCCTTCAATCCGTCCGAAGCCTCAGCCGGCATCAAGGCGGGCGAGCTGCCCGAGACCGTGCGCTCCTTCACCTTCTCCGGCGGCACGCTCGGCAACACCCATTTCGTCGCCATTCCCTATAATGCCAATGCCAAGGAGGGGGCGCTGCTGACGGCGAACTTCCTGATTTCGCCCGAAGCGCAGCTTCGCAAGCAGGACCCGACCTATTGGGGTGACCCGACCGTTCTTGCCATGCCGAAGCTTCCGGACGCCGATCGTGCCGCCTTCGCAGCGCTTGACCTCGGCGTTGCAACGTTGACACCGGACAAACTCGGCCCCGTGATTGCCGAACCGCATGCGAGCTGGATGGAGCGCATCGAAGTCGAATGGCGTCGGCGCTATGCCAGCGGCAACTGAGCCGTGAAAGCCCGGGGGACCGATCGCTCCTTCGTGGACGGGTTGACCGCACATCTCCCGAGAAGTGCGGTCGCCCTCACGCTTGGCCTTCTGGTCTTGCCGATCAGTTTCGGGCTCCTCGGCACGCTGCTGCCGGCCTTCGGTTATCTGCCCGCGCTCGGCGGAGATGACCTCAGCCTGCAACCCTTTCGAGAGCTTGCCGCGACACCGGGCCTTGCCACAGCCGCAGTCTTGAGTGTGGCAACCGGCCTTGCCGCCACGCTCATTTCTCTCGGCATCACGCTGATCTTCATTGCGAGTTACGCGGGCACACCGACGCTGTCGCGCCTGCAGCATCTGCTGTCGCCCCTGCTGGCGGTTCCGCATGCGGCCGCCGCCTTCGGGTTCGCCTTCCTGATTGCCCCGTCAGGCTTCCTCATCCGCCTCGTCGCACCATTCCTTGGCATCGACCGGCCGCCGGATATTCTCATTCCCCATGATCCGATGGGGCTGACGATGATCGCGGGCCTGGTGATCAAGGAAACGCCCTTCCTCTTTCTGGTGACGCTTGCAGCCCTGCCGCAGGTTGAGCTCCCCGCGGCTCGAAGGCTTGCCGCCTCCTTCGGCTATGGACGCATCGCGGGCTTCACCTACCTGCTTTGGCCGTCGCTCTACCGGCAGATCCGTTTCGCCGTCTATGCCGTCATCGCCTATTCGTCCTCGGTCGTGGACGTGGCCCTTATCCTTGGACCAAACTTGCCCGGAACGTTGGCAACCCGGCTCGTCCAGTGGATGAATGATCCGGATCTGTCGGCGCGTTTCCTCGCTTCGGCCGGTGCCGTCCTGCAACTGGGCGTTACCGTGGCCGCACTGCTCACGTGGTTTATCCTCGAACGACTGGCGTCCGTCCTGCTTCGCCGGGCGAGAGAAAAAGGCTGGCGGTTCCTCCGCGACCAGTTCTTACGCCGCCTATCGATCCTGGTCGTCGGCCTGATCGGCGGCGCGGTGTTTTCAGGTCTTGCCATTCTCGCCCTCTGGTCTCTCGCCGGTCTCTGGCAGTTTCCCGATCTTCTGCCGCAGAGCGTTACGCTCAGAAGCTGGATGAGTGCCCTGCCGCGCATCATCGATCCGCTGATGACCACGCTGGTGACGGGCCTCGCCTCGACGCTCATGGCCATCCTCTTGACCATCGGCTGCCTCGAACGGGAGCTTCAGACGGGACGCAGCGTCGGCGACAAGGCGCTGTTGATGCTGTATCTGCCGCTGATCGTGCCACAAATCACCTTCGTCTTCGGCCTTCAGCTTCTTTTCATTGGTAGTGGCGGCGGCGAACACAGGCTCACAGCACTCGTGCTCGTCCACCTCGTCTTTGTCCTGCCTTATGTCTTCCTCTCGCTGGCTGATCCCTGGCGGGCACTCGACCGTCGCTACGAAATCATTGCCACCGCCCTTGGCCGGTCGCGGATTTCGGTGCTCCTGTCGATCCGCCTGCCCATGCTGATCCGTCCGATCCTGACGGCGCTTGCCGTTGGCTTTGCCGTCTCGGTCGGGCAGTATCTGCCAACGCTGCTGATTGGCGAGGGGCGGCTCTCGACCATCACCACGGAGGCCGTCGCTCTCGCCTCTGGCAACAATCGCCGCGTCATCGGAGTCTATGCCCTGCTGCAGACCATCCTGCCCTTCCTCGCCTTCGCGCTCGCGACGTTGATCCCCGCAGCCCTCCACCGCAATCGCCGGGACATGCGGGTGTGATGATGCTCCAGCGACAGCCCAGCAAAGGCCTCTCCCTCTCGAATATCCTGATCCGCCTCGGTGATGTCAGCCTGATAGAGGTGACCGCAGATGTGCCTGCCGGTTCGGTCTTCACCGTCATGGGACCGTCGGGATCGGGGAAATCCACCTTGCTGTCCTTCATCGGCGGTTTCCTCGATCCAGCGTTCCACGCCGAGGGGACAGTCTCCGTCGATGGTGTCGATCTCCTGTCTCTGGAGCCGCAAGCCCGCCGGGCCGGGATCCTCTTTCAGGACCCGCTGCTCTTCCCGCATATGTCTGTTGGTGCAAATGTCGCCTTTGCCATCCCGGCGGATGTGTCGGATCGGCGCCAGCGGCGGGAGATCGCGGCAGACATTCTGGCCGAGATGGACCTCGCCGGTTTTGCCGACCGGGACCCGGCCACGCTTTCCGGCGGACAGAAGGCGCGGGTGGCGCTTGCCCGCGTTCTGGTCTCCCGACCCAGATTGCTGCTGCTCGACGAACCCTTCTCCAAGCTCGACATGGCGCTGCGCGCCCAGATGCGCAGCCTGGTGTTCGAGCGCGCAAGGACTGCCGGCCTGCCGGTCATTCTCGTCACCCATGATGAGGCCGATGCCGCTGCTGCTGGAGGACCTGTTCATCGTATAGGCCTGACGGATGCCTCGGATGGCTGAGGCCCGTGAAACGACGGGATCAGTCGTGCTCCTCGGCGGTGGCCACGCCCATGTCGAGGTGGTCCGCCGGCTGGGCGAACTCGGCTTCGGCGGGCAGATCACACTCGTTTCCCCCTCTCGCCATGCGCCCTATTCCGGCATGCTGCCGGGCCATATCTCGGGGGAGTACGGTTTCGACGATTTCCATATCGACCTGGCCGCACTCTGCAGACGCGCTGGCGTCACCTTCCTCGAAACCGTCGCAACCGGGATCGACCCGGAAGGCCGCATGGTCTCGCTCGCGAGCGGCGAAAGCATCGGCTACGGCCTGCTCTCGATCGATATCGGCTCCACCCCGTCACTGCCTGAGGGCATATCGACCGGTATCTCCGTGAAGCCCATCGCGAGCTTTGCCGATCGCCTTGCGCGGCTCGATGCGCTGGCGAGAGAGGGACGGCTTTCGACACTGGCGGTGGTCGGGCAGGGGGTCGCCGGTGTCGAGGTTGCCTTTGCGCTGAAGCGCCGGTTGGAGGGGCGTGGTATCAGTGTTGCCCTTGTCGGTCGGGCCGCGGAGCCCGTCCCGGAGCGCAGCCGCTGGGCCCGTCGACTGCTGGAACGCGAAATGCGAAAAGCAGGCATCGCCCACTATCCGGCTTTCGATGTTGTGGCTTTCCGCGACGGCGAACTCGTGTCGCGTGACGGGCGGACGCTCTCGGCAGACGAGGTCGTCTGGACGACATCAAGCGGTGCGCCGGCCTTCCTGCGCGCGACCGGGCTCCTCCTCGACGAAAAGGGCTTTATCCGCGTCGACGAGACATTGCGTTCCCTATCCCATCCGCAGATCTTCGCGGCTGGCGACGTTGCATCGCTACCAAGCCCCCGTCCCAAGGCCGGCGTTTTCGCTGTGCGCCAGGGGCCGGTGCTGGCCGAGAATATCCATCGTAGCCTCGTGGATAAAAGCCTCGAGCCCTATCGCCCGCAAACCTCCTGGCTGGTCCTGATCTCGCTCGCCGACGGACGGGCCATTGCCGACAAATGGCGCTTCGCGATCCGCGGCCGCTGGGTGGCCCGGTGGAAGCATCGCATCGACAGCCGGTTCATGCACAGATATCGGTCTTGAAGCGATGGGAGATGCGGTCATGACAATCCGAGTTCCAGTGAACTCGGTCGTCGTGTTTTCCCGCTCCGCGAATACATCCCAAATAATGCACAGACTGCCTTGAAAACCCTGGAGTTGGGCGAGCGGGAATAGCGGTCGAACACGGCATGCGCACCGGCCATCCTTTGCGGCGATGCGGTCTTCGGCCAGCCATTGCCATCTGGCTCGACAAGTTGTGCGGCGCGTGACTACAGTGATGTCAGGCCCGCTGGGAGGCGCGCCGACGCAGGTCAGCCAATGTCGCCGCATGCACCGCTCGTGTCATCACATGAGCGGTAAATCTGAATGCCCGAAGTTTGCAGAGACAGCCATGACGGAACTCACCTCATCGTTCAGCTACAGCCCGATCCTTGTCGCCCTTTCGGTGGTGGTGGCGATCCAGGCCGGATATGTGGGCATCAGCCTCGCGCTCTTGATCCCCAGCGCCTTTGCCAACCGCCGCCGCCTGCTGATCGCCGGCTCGGCGATGACGCTCGCGGTCGGCATCTGGAGCATGCATTTCATTGGCATGCTGGCAATCACCACCGCAGTCCCGATCGACTATGCTGTCGTGCCCACGCTTCTCTCATTCCTGATTTGCAGTCTCGTCACGGGCGTTGCCATCTATCTCGCTAGCCTGAGGTCACAGCGCCTGCTGGTGATCGCCGCTGTGCTCATGGGTATCGGCATTACCATGATGCACTATGTTGGCATGACGGCTGTGCATTCGGTCTTTCATCTCACGCATGATCCGGTCTACACGCTCGCCAGCATTGCTATTGCCATCGCTGCATCCGGTCTTGCGCTCTGGCTCGCCTTTTCCGCCGAAAGGCGGCCGCCGCTCTTTCTCTGTGCTGTGGTGCTCGGCTGCGCGGTATCGGGCATGCATTATATAGCAATGGCCGGTACGACACTGCATCCGTCCGCCGCAGAGGTTGCCAACACGACTTCCCTGATCTCCGGAGACATATTGGCGGCCATTGTCAGCGTCGTCGCCTGCAGCATTTCGGCCGTGTTCATGCTGGCGCTGATCCCAGCAGAGGCAATGGATGCGCGCAGAGAGACTGTCTGGCGCGAAGCGCATGCTGTGCCCAATGCTCCTCTTGGGGCAGGTTCGCAGTTGGGCACTCCCCCACAAACCTCGAGAAAACTGGCTGAGCAGCACCTCACGCGGGTCGCAGTGGAAACTGTCGAGCTGCCCGAAGTTGCCGCGTCGTCTGCCCCGATCCCGTCCGTGGGCGACCTTTTGCTTCCGATCGAAAAGAACGGCAAGCGTTTCCACATTGCAGCGGATGACATTGCGTCGGTTCATTCGAACGCGCACTACACCTATATCTTCAATGGTCGTGACGACTTCTTCTGTCCGTTGTCGATCTCTGAGATCGCAGCGCGCCTTCCCGAGACGATATTCTCCCGGATCCATCGCAGCTATATCGTCAATCTCTTCTTCGTCATCCGCATCAAAAAGGCGGGCGATTCCGGCGTTGTCGAACTGGACACGCCCGTCAGACGCACGGTGCCAGTCAGCCGGTCGAAATTGACGGCCTTTCGCTCTGAGCTCGCGGCCTTCAAGGCGTCGATGGACACCGGCTCAACCGACGATCGTTAAGTCAGCTTCCCTGCCGCATTTCGTGCAAGCCACTCCGCATTTCGTGCAAATCGGGGCGATTGGTGTGCTTCTCGTTGTTTGCAGGGCGCATTCATCGCCTGCTGTACGAACTCGACGATCGACCCAGGAGGTGTGGTCTTGCGTCGTTCGGAACGAAGCTTTGGGAGGAGCGGCGGATGATACCAGGTACATTCGATTACCACCGGCCAACGACGGTCGAAAGCGCTGTCGCGCTGTTGGAGCAACTCGGCGAGGATGCCCGACCGCTGGCTGGCGGTCACAGTCTGATACCGTTGATGAAGACCCGGCTGGCGGCGCCCGAGCATCTGGTGGACCTTTCGGCGATTGAAGGACTGCGGCATGTGGAGGTTGTGGGTGCGGATGTCGTCATCGGTGCGATGACGACGCAGTATTCGGTCATCACCAGCGCTTTGCTCGCCGAACTCGTTCCGATTTTGCGTGAGACCGCCCTGGTCATTGCTGACCCACAGATCCGCTACAAGGGGACGATCGGCGGCAACTGCGCCAATGGCGATCCGGGCAATGACATGCCGGCTCTGATGCAATGTCTTGGGGCGAGCTATGAGCTGACCGGCACAGGCGGCACCCGTCAGGTGCCATCGCGAGATTTCTATCTCGGCGCCTATGAGACGGCGCTTGCGCCAGGTGAGATCCTGACCGCGATCCGTATCCCCATTCCCCCGGCGGGTCATGGCTACGGCTATGAAAAGCTCAAGCGAAAGGTCGGAGACTATGCGACTGCGGCGGCAGCCGTGGTCATCACCATGGCATCCGGGACCTGCACCAGTGCTTCGATCGGTCTGACCAATGTCTCGGAAACGCCGCTCTGGGCCGCCGAGGCGGCAAGGATCCTGGTGGGCAGCACGCTCGACGCGTCCACCGTCAATACGGCGGTCGCGGCGGCGGAGGCCATCACCAATCCGGCATCCGACATGCGTGGTCCTGCCGAATACCGGACCAAGATGGCCGGTATCATGCTGCGCCGCGCTCTCGAGCGGGCCCGCGTCCGCGCCACCGTCTGAGGGGGGAACCAATGACCAAATCGCATATCAAAGTCACCATCAATGGCAAGGTTGTCGAGGCTCTCGTTGAGCCGCGCACCCTGCTGATCCACTTCCTGCGCGAGCAGCAGAACCTGACAGGTGCCCATATCGGATGCGACACCGGCCACTGCGGCGCCTGCACGGTTGATATGGATGACATGTCGGTGAAGAGCTGCATGACCTTCGCGGTGCAGGCCAACGGCGCCAGTATCACCACAATCGAGGGCGTCGCCAATCCTGACGGAACGCTGAGCGCTCTGCAGGAGGGTTTCCGCATGATGCATGGCCTGCAATGTGGCTACTGCACGCCGGGCATGATCCTGCGCGCGCATCGCCTGCTTCAGGAAAATGCCAATCCGACCGAGGACGAAATCCGCAATGGGATCGCCGGTAATCTCTGTCGCTGCACCGGCTATGTGAACATCGTGAAGGCCATCCAGTATGCGGCGGCCAAGATCAATGGAACACCGTTTCAGGAGGCCGCGGAATGAACGAGCAAGTCAAGATCGATATCGATCGCGCAGAGCGGACCGAAAAACTGCAGGGCATGGGGTGCAAGCGCAAGCGCGTCGAGGACGTCCGCTTTACGCAGGGCAAGGGCTCCTATGTCGATGACCTGAAGTTGCCGGGCATGCTGTTCGGCGATTTCGTCCGCTCGCCGCATGCCCATGCACGCATCGTCAGCATCGACACGTCGCGGGCCAAGGCGCTGCCGGGAGTGATCGCGGTGCTGACGGCGGCGGATCTGAAGCCGCTCGGCCTGCACTACATGCCGACGCTTGCCGGTGACGTGCAGGCGGTTCTGGCTGAAGAGAAAGTGCTGTTCCAAAACCAGGAAGTCGCCTTTGTCATTGCAGAGGATCGCTATATTGCCTCTGATGCGACCGAGCTGGTGGATGTCGTCTATGAAGCGCTGCCCTGCATCGTCGACCCGTTCAAGGCAATGCTGCCGGACGCGCCGATCCTGCGCGAGGACATCAAGGACAAGATGGTGGGTGCGCACGGGCCGCGCAAACATCCCAACCATATTTTCGAATGGCAGATCGGCGACAAGCAGGCAACCGACGACGTCTTTGCCAATGCGGATGTCACCATAAAGGAAATGCTGGTCGATCACCGCACCCATCCGTCGCCACTCGAAACCTGCCAGTCGGTCGCCTCGTTCGACAAGGTCAAGGGGGAACTGACGCTCTGGGGCACCTTCCAGGCGCCGCATGTCATCCGCACCGTGGTCTCGCTGATCTCGGGCCTGCCGGAGCACAAGATCCATGTGATCGCACCCGATATCGGCGGCGGTTTCGGCAACAAGGTCGGCGCATATGCGGGCTATGTCTGCTCTGTCGTCGGCTCGATCGTGCTGGGTGTGCCGGTCAAATGGGTGGAGGACCGCATGGAGAACCTCTCCACCACCTCCTTTGCCCGCGATTATCACATGACCACGGAACTGGCTGCCACCAAGGACGGCAAGATCCTCGGCATGCGCGTGCATGTGCTGGCCGATCATGGCGCCTTCGATGCCTGCGCCGATCCGTCCAAGTGGCCGGCCGGTTTCATGAACATCTGTACCGGCTCCTACGACATTCCGGTCGCGCATCTGGTCGTCGATGGTGTCTACACAAACAAGGCGTCAGGCGGCGTGGCCTATCGCTGTTCGTTCCGGGTGACGGAGGCGGTATTTGCCATCGAGCGCGCCATCGAAGTGCTGGCCCAGAAGCTTGGCATGGATGCGGCCGAACTGCGGATCAAGAACTTCATCAAGCCCGAGCAGTTTCCCTATCACTCGGCGCTCGGCTGGGAATATGACAGCGGCGACTATCACACCGCCATGAAGAAGGCGATGGATGCCATTGGCTATACCGCTCTCAGGGCCGAGCAGGCGGAAAAGCGGGAGGCTTTCAAGCGCGGCGAGACACGGGAGATCATGGGCATCGGCATTTCCTTCTTTACGGAAATCGTCGGTGCCGGTCCGGCCAAGAACTGCGATATTCTCGGCATCGCGATGTTTGACAGCGCCGAGATCCGCATCCATCCGACCGGCTCCGTGATTGCCCGAATGGGCACCAAGAGCCAGGGCCAGGGTCACGAGACGACCTATGCCCAGATCATCGCAACCGAACTCGGCATTCCCGCCGACGACATCATGATCGAGGAAGGCAATACCGATACCGCACCCTATGGTCTCGGGACTTATGGTTCGCGCTCGACCCCGGTCGCGGGTGCGGCCACCGCCGTCGCCGCTCGCAAGATCAAGGCCAAGGCGCAGATGATCGCCGCCCATATGCTCGAAGTGCATGAGGGTGACCTGGAGTGGGATATCGACCGCTTCCGGGTCAAGGGCCTGCCGGAGAAGTTCAAGACGATGAAGGAGATCGCCTGGTCGGCCTATAATGCGCCGCCTCCGAACCTTGAGCCCGGCCTTGAGGCGGTCAATTATTACGAGCCGCCGAACATGACCTATCCTTTCGGCGCCTATTTCTGTGTCATGGATATCGACGTCGATACGGGCGTCGCCAAGACACGGCGCTTCTACGCGCTGGATGATTGCGGGACGCGCATCAACCCGATGATCATCGAGGGGCAGGTGCATGGCGGGCTGACCGAAGCCTTTGCCTGTGCCATGGGCCAGGAAATCCGCTACGACGAGATGGGCAATGTGATGGGGGCGTCCTTCATGGACTTCTTCCTTCCGACCGCGGTCGAGACGCCGAAGTGGGAAACGGATTTTACCGTCACGCCATCGCCACATCATCCAATCGGCGCCAAGGGGGTCGGGGAAAGCCCCCATGTCGGCGGCGTGCCGTGTTTCTCCAACGCGGTCAACGATGCCTATGCCTTCCTCGATGCCGGTCACATCCAGATGCCGCATGATGCCTGGCGGCTGTGGAAGGTGGGTGAACGTCTCGGGTTGCACGGATAAGCACGGATCAGTCGATGGCAGTGGCGCTTCCACAGGAGAAAATTGCCGCGCAGATGGCCGCGGTCGGGTATGTTCCCGATCGCGACCTGTCGACCGCGCTGTGGCTGATGGATAGCCTGTCACGGCCGCTGCTTCTGGAAGGTGAGGCGGGTGTTGGCAAGACGGAGGTCGCACGCGCCTTGGCGCTCGCACATGATACCAAGCTGATCCGGTTGCAGTGCTATGAAGGGCTGGATCAGAGCTCGGCCCTCTATGAATGGAACTACCAGCGGCAATTGCTGGCGATCAAGGCGCGTGAAGGCGCCGATGCCGACGAAGTCGAAGAGGCCATATTTTCCGAAAAATATCTGCTTGAACGGCCTCTCCTTGCCGCCATCCGGCAGGCAAAGGCACCGGTTCTGCTGATTGATGAGGTCGACCGGGCAGACGAGGAGTTCGAGGCCTTTCTGCTGGAGCTTCTGTCGGATTTCCAGGTGTCGATACCGGAACTCGGAACCGTGACGGCCATGACCATTCCGCGGGTTATCCTGACGAGCAACGGGACCCGCGAACTGTCGGACGCGCTCAGGCGGCGTTGCCTCTACCACTATGTCGATTTTCCCGATGTCGACCGCGAAGCGCGGATCATCCTGTCGCGACTGCCGGGTATTGATGCGGCGTTGGCGTTACAGATCGCCTCCATGGTGAGCCTCATCCGCAAGGAAGACCTGCGCAAGACGCCGGGCGTGGCCGAGACGCTCGATTGGGCCGCAACGCTTGCCGGCCTCGAGATCCGGCAGCTGCATGACGAACCCGAAGCGGTTCATGAGACGCTCATGTGTTTGATCAAGACGGCCGAGGATAAGGCCCGCATGACGCGTCAAGTCACCGAGCGACTGCTCGGAAAGGTGGCGTGAGATGAGCGCGCTGCGTAAGACCGAGCCTGAACTGGGCGAGCTGATGCGCACGAAGCTTGCGGGCTTTGCGGCTCTCCTGCGCGACAACGGTTTCATCGTCGGTCTTGCGGAGTATCGCGACGCGCTGACAGTGATCAGCGGAGACACTGCAAGACGCCCGTCGCGGCTTCGCCCGGCGCTCAGGTCGCTGTTTTGCAGTCGACACTCGGATTGGACGAAGTTCGACGAGATTTTCGATGCCTTCTGGCTTAAGCGCGGGATGAAGTCCGCTACCCGGATGTCGGGCGCGCCGCAGAAGGCCCCTGATGGAGTGCAGGCCGCGGCGTCCGGTGCGCGTGGCCAAGGTCAGCAGGAACACGCCGATCATGTCCAGCGCGGTGAGGGGGCAGAGGTTGTTGAGACGGGCGAGACCCGGCGCGACGGAGCGTCACGCGCCGAGTTCTTGGGCAAAACCGATTTCCGGCACCTGACGCATCCGGACGATCTCGCCGAAGCGCATCGTCTGGCTGAGCGACTGGCGCTTTCAATGCGCGCACGGATGATGCGGCGCATGCGGCCGCGCCCGCGTGGCCAAAGGCTCGATCTCAGGCGCACCATCCACAAGAGCATTGCGAATGGCGGCACGCCGATGCAGCTCGTCTTCCGGAAACGTCGGGAAAAGCCGTTGCGGCTCGTCGTGCTTCTCGACGGTTCCGGATCGATGAGCCTCTACTCTGCGGTGTTCCTGCGCTTCATGCATGGCGTGCTCGACGCTTTTCAGGAGGCCGAGGCATTCCTCTTTCACACGCGGCTGGTTCATATCTCGCCGGCGCTGCGGGAGCGCGATCCGGAGCGCGCGGTCGAGCGCATGGCACTGATGGGGCAGGGCACCGGCGGCGGCACCCGCATCGGCGACAGTCTGGCAACCTTCAACAAATGGCATGCGAAACGCTGGATCCATTCGCGCACCTGCGTCATGATCGTGTCGGACGGCTATGACACGGGACCGGCCGAACGGCTCGGCGATGAGATGCAGGCGCTCCGCCGCCGGTGCCGGCGGATCGCTTGGCTGAACCCGATGATCGGCTGGCAGGGCTATGCCCCTGAGGCTGCCGGTATGCAGGCAGCGCTTCCGTTTGTCGATCTCTTTGCACCGGCGCATAACCTGGAGAGCCTGAAGGCGCTCGAACCCTATCTGGCGAGGATCTGAGCATGCAGGAAGCATCCGATATTCTCGATCTGGTCAGTTTGACCAAGGCTCGGGGCGAACCGTTCGCCATTGCGACCGTCGTCCGTACGGTCTCGGTGACGGCCGCAAAGGCGGGTGCCAAGGCTGTTGTGCTGGCGGACGGAAGTATTTCCGCCGGCTGGATCGGCGGCGGTTGCGCTCGTGGGGCCGTGCTCCGGGCCGCGAGTGACGCCATCCGCGACGGTCAGCCCCGGCTCATCAGTATCCAGCCTGAAGATCTGCTCGATGTGCAGCAGGTGAAAGCCGGAGACGTCAGAGACGGCGTGCTCTACGCACGCAACATGTGCCCGAGCCAGGGTACGATGGATGTGTTCGTTGAACCTGTTCTGCCGCGTCCGCATCTTGCCATTCTCGGGGCGTCCCCGGTGGCTGCGGCCCTTGCCGACATCGCCCGTCGCATGGGTTTTTTCGTTACTGTCTGTGCGCCGCTTGCCGATCATGCAGCTTTTGGCACCGCAGACCGGATGGTCGATGGTTTCGAGCTGCCGACCGATGGTTCGCAACATGGCTTTATCGTCATCGCCACTCAAGGGCGCGGCGACAGTGCTGCGCTGAAAGCGGTTCTCGGCACAAAGAGCCGCTATACCGGCTTTGTCGGTTCGCGCAAAAAATTTGCGGCACTGAGACGCGATCTGGAAGCTGCGGGGCTGGATGTCGGGGCCATGGATGCCATTCGCTCGCCAGCCGGTCTCGACCTCGGCTCCATCACGCCTGATGAAATTGCCTTCTCGATCGTGGCGGAAATGATCGAGATCCGTCGACGCGGCCAGAGAAACTGACAATGGGAGAACAGTCATGGATATGAACGGATCACAACGCATCGAGGCGTCGCGCGAGGTGGTGTACGCGGCACTGAACGATGTCGACATCTTGCGCCAGTGCATACCCGGCTGCGAAACCATCGAAAAGACATCCGAAACCGAGATGGTTGCCAAGGTTACGCTGAGGATCGGTCCGGTGAAGGCGAGCTTTGCCGGCACTGTGACCCTGTCCGATCTCGATCCACCGAACGGTTACACGATCTCGGGCGAGGGCTCGGGCGGCATGGCCGGTTTTGCGAAGGGTGGAGCCAAAGTCACCCTCGACCCGGATGGTGACGCAACGATCCTGAACTACACCGTCAAAGCCGAAATCGGGGGCAAGCTGGCGCAGATGGGTAGCAGGCTGATCGACAGCACTGCGAAGAAACTGGCTGGCGATTTCTTTGAGAAGTTTGGCGCGGTTGTTGGTAAGCCGGCCGACGTAGAGACGGTTGCTGCCGAGGAACCTCCGGAAGAGCCCGCCAGCAAAGGCTGGATGAGCCGCATCCTCGGCACGAGCGCCACAGCCTTCTTCCTGGTCGCTCTCTCACCGAGCCTGTGCTGCCTCACGGGCGATCATGCAGCCATGGCGGACGACATGATGATGTCCTCGATCTGCACATCGCAAACTGCATTGTGACGTCTCTTTGGCCTTGAGCGGATCAGGTTCCAATCCGGGCGCAAGACGCACATCACGGAAGATATGATCGTCGGCGCCCAAAGGCGGCTTTGGGCGTTGCCGCTGCTGGGTTTCAATGGGGGGCCACTTCGTATTCGGCTGGGTAGCGCGACATGTTGGAGGCAGAAGCGTGGTGGTCCGACCCGTGGGTATTGGTGGCTGCGGTGTTGCACTATTTTGGACCTGGGAGCGCTTTGCACTGTGAGGGCGGACGATAGCCGTGCGAGCGGCAAAGCGCGACGCCCCGGGCTTGTCCTCGCCCATACCGCTGCCTGTTCACCGGACGCGGTTGGCCAATTGCCCGCATGAAACCGGGTTCATGCGGGCAGGTGGCTAGCGTTTATTTCATCAGGCCTGCGGCCCGCAAAGCATTCTCGATGACATCCTGAATGCCATCGGTTCTTTGCGGTGTTGCTGGTTTCGTGCCCGCTTGGCGTGCGCCATCCGAGGCGAGTGGCATGTCTCTTCGCTCGAACGACGGCGTCAGTCCCCAACTGCGCGCAATGTGCACCGTTGATGAAATGCCGACATCGAGCATATGCGCAGCGGCGTTGCCGTATCCGGATGTCGTATCGATGGGGGTCCCGTGGCTCATTCCGGAAATCCTGTAGTGCTCGATGGCGTTGCGGCCTGACATGTCTTTCCAGGTTTCCAGTCTGTGGCCATCTACGATTTGCGTGTGGCTTGCGCTTGCGTCGATACCGTGAACGCCTCGCCATTGATCAATGATCGCCTGGGCGTTCGCTTCCACAACAGTGTTGTCACTGGTTCCATGCCAGACGGAGACGGTTGGCCATGGCCCTTCATGTTGCGAAGCGCTCTTGAGCTTGGCGTCGAGCGTTGCTGTTGATGGAAGCCCATGACCGCGCATGCGGTCGAACGCTTCCGGCACTGTCGAGGCAACGCCAAAGGGCAGGCCTGCAATGATTGCGCCACCGGCGAATACGTCGGGGTAGGATGCAAGAAGCGCATTTGCCATGGCCGCCCCGGCCGATAGACCGGTCACGAAGATCCTGCTTGGATCGACCCCGTGATGTCCGACCATCTGGGCGATCATCTGGCGGACGGAATGAGCCTCGCCCTTATCGCGGCTCACGTCATCGCTCTGGAACCAGTTGAAACACAGATTGGCATTATTCTGCCTGGACTGTTCCGGAAACAGAACTGCAAATCCGTAGTCGTCGGCAAGCCTAGACCAACCTGATCCGTGATCATAGGCAGCCGCTGTCTGGGTGCATCCATGGAGGACGACGACGAGGGGTGGCGATATTTGCGGACTGTCGGGCATTCTATACCAGCCTGTGAGCTGGCCGGGATTGGGGAAGGACCCCTCCAGCCTGGTCAGCATGCTTGGCTGATGAGCGGAGCCCTGAACTTGGGTTCGGTAACGAGCCAATCGCTCGATGGTATCATTGATGCTTCGCATGGGTGACCTTCTGGTGTTCCGGAAAGCCAACCGACATCCCTTTTGCTAAAATAATGCTGCAGTGCACAAATGCAAGGCGGAGGATCGGTTATTGCCGATCCTCCGCTTTATCCCTTACAGGGGGCGAACGCGGTACCGGTCGCGTTCCTTTTCGATTTCTGCCGGACCGTAAGGCTCAGCCGAATGGTCAAACTTCGTCCAGCCCTGTTCCGAATAGGCCTGACGTCGTACCGTCGGGTCGACCCAGTTGGACTGCTTCAGAATCGCCTGGGCTTCCGCTTCCTGGTTGTCCTCCACCCTTGCGGTGACGAGCGTACCGCCGCGGCGGACACCTTCCGCGTAGACATGGGCGTCTTCTTCGGAGACGCCGGAATCGGTGAGTGCACCGATCAGGCCACCGGCTGCACCGCCGGCAACCGCGCCGGCAAGAGCGCCTGCCGCAGTGGCAGCCAGCCAACCTGCTGCAACCACGGGGCCGACGCCTGGGATGGCCATGATGCCAAGGCCCGTCAGAAGGCCGCCTGCGCCGCCGACGACGGCTCCGATGCCAGCACCCGTTCCGGCACCTTCAGCGGCAGCGCTGTCATTGTCGCCGTGCTTATGGCGGTTGTCCGCGTTGTTGGACACAATACTGATATCGTCCGATGGAATGCCGCGGGCTTCCAATGCGCTGACGGCCGAGCTTGCGTCGGTATAGGTGTCAAAAAGTCCGGTAACAGTTTTCATGGGAATGACCTTTCTCTGCGTTTCCGCGCTTATTTCGAGACAATGTTGCCCTGGTAATCCATGGCGACAGACATGGACTTGCCGTCCTTTGTGGCTGTCGCCTGCCAGACGCCCTTGTCATCGAGCTTGAGATCGGTAACGGCAGTGTAGCCAGCCGCCTCGATGCGCTCTTTGGCCTGTGCCTCAGTGAAGGAATTCGCGCCTTCCACCGGAGCTGGAGCGTTCGGGGTGTCAGGTGTTGCAACCGCTGGCGTGTCGCCGTCCGTTGCTGGAACGGTTGTGGTCTGGGCATAGGCAGACACTGCCGAGGCGCACACGAGCGCCGCCGCGAAAATCATCTTTTTCATGGGTTTTCCTCTTTAGCGGACCTAGTTGTCAGGCCTCGGAGCAACAACACGATTGCGTGCTTAAAGTTCCGCATCGTATTGGCATTCCATGCGGATTCGCCAGGGCGGCGCTCTTTGCGCCAGCCCGGTTTTCAGTCTGAACCCCTGGAGGCCTATGGCTTCATGCCCGTGACGTATCGGCTGGGTGTGCCGACGAAATGGCAGGGGGTGCGGCACACTCCTGGATACCTGGAAGCTTGCTCGGCCATGCCTGACATCAGTTCAGACGTTCCGTCCATGCATCCTGGGCGGGTCAGAAATAGTGGGAAAAGTTGGTCATCGGTGAAGGCTCATCTGTGAATGAGGCTTCACGTTCAGGCGTATCGTTCAAGAAGCGAACGAAGCGGAAGACGCGCTTGGATGTTCATGTTGAGGAGCACCATTCCGGCGATCTTGCGCTGAATGAACAGCCCGTCAGGGGAGGGCAGGCCCCAGGTTGCCCGGTCGCCGATCAGAACAGTTGCCTTGTCCCGCAGAGACGCAATGATCTGACGGTCGGAAAAGTCGAAAACCGGTGTTTCGAGCCTGTGCTGAAGAAGCCCGATTAGCTCATCAATATCCCTGCCGTGTTTCGAAAGCTGCTGAGGGGTCAGGAAGCCCATGGCAACCAGCGCCTGGTGGACCGGCGCTGCCTTGCCGGTCAAACCCGCTCTCAGAAGGTTGCGATAGGCATCGACGCTGGGCGGCGTGAGCGAACGCGTCGCGCCAAAATCGAGAAGCACGATCTTGCCCGTCTCCCGTTGCCAGCGGTAGTTGGCGAAATTGGGATCGGTTTGCATCAGCCCGAAATCGAAAAGCTCCTTCAGGACAAGTTCGATCAATGCCGTGGCTGCTGCATCGCGTTCCGGCGCGCTCTGCAGCAACACGGTCTCGATCGGCGTTCCCGCCATGAAAGTCATCGGCAGCACTGTCGGGGTGAGCAATGCCTCGATCGGTTGGGGGACAAGGAAGCGCGGATCGTTTGACAACAGGACGCGGTACTGCTGCATCTGCGCGGCCTCACGCAGATAATCCGCTTCCTCACGCAGTTGCCTTTTCGCCTCGGAGAGATGGGGTGTAATATCCAGTCTCTGCGGCAGGAGGCCTGAGATGCGCAGCAGTGTCGCGACATTGTCGATGTCGGAATCGATGCTGGCAGCCACCCCCGGGTACTGAACCTTGACGGCCACCTCTTCGCCTGACCGCAGAGTGGCGCGATGCACCTGTCCGATTGAGGCGGCGGCCAGAGGATGCGTGTCGAAGCGCGACACATGGCGGCGCCAGTCTGTGCCCCAGGCCGATCGCATCACCTGCTCCAGCTGGGCCGGTGGCATGATATGCGCGTGATTTCTCAATTGCGCGAGAATCGCCTGCAGTTCCGCAGGCAAGATTTCGCCGACATCAAGCGAGAGCATCTGGCCAAGTTTCATCGCCGCCCCCCTCATGCGCGAGAGATGCTCCGTGACCTTATGCGCATTGGCCGGTGTTAAGATGAGATCGGAAAGTTGCGGCCTTTCCCCCTGTGCAAGCCGCCGCAGCCCCTCGGACATGATGCCGGTCGCCACGCCACCCGCCATTTGTCCAAGCGTCGCAAGGCGACCAAGACGGGAGGTTCTGACGGGACTGTAACGGGGATCTTTCATCGCAATAGCGCCTGCAAACGGGGGCGAATGCGCAAAAAGCCGCGATAGGCGCGTTCAAAGAGTGGTGTCATCGGTGCCCAGCCGGCGATCAGGCCAAGCGGGCGCAGAATGGGGATTGCCCGCCACATGGCCGCGAAAGCCGCAGCACCGGAATAGAGCACGCCGTTCGCCTCTGCATGGAAGCGAGCAAGGATCTCAGCGCGGTCCAGGGGGCAGGCGTTTGTCGGATCGCAGGCGTCAATGAACTGGATCGCATTTTTGCGATCGAGCCGTCGCATCAGCGCGATTTCGCGCAGGCAAAGAGGGCAGCTGCTATCAAACCACACCTTGACCAGTTGGGTCATGCCGTCAGCCCCGCAGACCGCAGCAGTGCCGGGATCTTCTCCTTGAGTGCAAAAAAGCCCTTTCGGCAATGCGGCCAGGCGTGACGATCCCATGCCCTGATATGCTCGGTCCATGTCATCTGGTGTTGCTCCGCAGATCGTCTGACCGTTTCGGCGTGCGGCACGGTTGGTCCGACAGTGACAAAGCCTGTCACCACCTGGCGGCAGCCTTGAGCGCGCGCGGCGGCGGTCGTTGCGTCTGAATACGCTCCCAGGCGTTCGGCGTTCGGCCAACGAGCTTGGGCCCGCAAAACCGCATCATCGAGTGCGGCGCTGTCATAGGGATCCGTGCCCGTGAGATAAGCAATGGCGGATACCTGCAGGCCCGATATCTCCGGAAGGGTCTCGAGTGAAAGATCCTCGACAGACAGCAAGAGCAGGCTCTCAACTTTCTCGTCCACGCGGGGTGCCGGTCGTGGTAATGACGGTGCGGGAACGACGATCTCTTCGATCGGAATTCGCGCCTGTCGGGCCAGACCTACAGGCGCAAACCGTCCGTTTGTCATCGCCTTTATTTTCTCGGCATCCGCCAGATAGGCTTTTCCAATCGTATGAAGCCCCGCGACCCAGCGCCAGGACAGGGTGTTGGAAGCCGGGTCCCCATCGATGAGGTGGAGCCGCATGAACTCGGCTCCAAGCGCCCATGGCAGGCCAAGCGTGAAGATCCAGATCGATGCAAACTGCATCCGTGACCAATTGTGCAGATACCCGGTTGACAGGAGTTCCATGGTCCACCCATCGAAACAATCGATCCCGGTGCGCGCTTCCGTGGCGTCTCGGTAACGGCGCGATCTTGTACCATCAGCCTCAAGTGATTGCATGTCCTTCTCGACCAGACGCTGATAGTCGAGCCAGAGGCTGGGGCGCTGTTCAAGCCAGCCTTTCCAGTAGGTCCGCCAGAAGATTTCGCTGATGAATTTTTCCGCGTGCCCAAGCCCGTGCAGAGACAACACTCTTTCGATGATATCCACCTCGCTTATCACGCGGCGTCTCAGGCTCGCTGAAAGTCGCGAGACATGTTCGTGTTGCCCAGGCCCACGGTCGAGATTTCTCAGTTTGCCATAAGCGGCGCCTGCGACTGGCGCGAATGCGTCAAGCCGCGCAAGCGCCGACGCTCGTTTAAGCGGGAACTGCGCATCAGCCCTGGCAGAAGGATGTGTATTCAAAACGTCATGCCCCGCATCGTGAGTACAAACTGACTACGTTGGGCGGCAGACTGCGGATCAAGCCATTCGGCTCCTAGCATAGCAGCGTTCAAAGCATGGCATACCCGCAATCAGCGAACCGAGTGAAGGCGGATCGCAGAGGGCGCATATGGGGTTTCTGTCCCCGGTCTTTCGATATGCCGGAAATTGTGGCTCGTTCTTGCAGAAAATCATTCCGGTTTGGTGGATGTGCTGTCGGAAACGTCAATGTCCCGATCCATTCCGACGCCAGCGCCCGCTTCGGTTAATCGACTTTTTATCTCATCATGACAAGTTGGTTCAAACTTGTATGATTTGCCCGTGGCGTATGAGGCTTCGGTCAAGCAGGCAGCGTCTTGGGAACCCTTATGAAAATATCCATCAAACATACTCTCATTCTGGCCTTTGCGGCCTTGAGCCTGGCGGTTATTGGCCTCGTCGGGCGTCTCTTGCTGCAGGAGGTCGCGGTTTATCGCAGTTCGACAGAACTGTCACAACTCGCACAGCTTGACGCCCGGCTGTTTGATGCGCTGCTCGGCCTGCGCGGTGAGCGTGGCGCGGCGTCCTCTGCCTCCAAGCTCGAGCCGGCAGATATCCAGTCAAGCCTGACGAACCTTCAGGAAGGCCGTAAGGCAGTGGATCCCGCATTCGATGCCGTGAAGGCATTGTCAGAGGAAATCGGCTCTGACGAGCTCAGCCGGTCCATTGTCCCCCTGATGGATGCCTATGGACGGTGGGTTTCGTTTCGTTCCCAGATCGACGCGGCGTTTCAGAAGCCGGTCGCAAGCCGCGACCCGGACCTGACGAAACAGGTGCTGGCGCTTGCCGATCAAATGCTGGCCGATCTCGAGGCAGCGTCGAATGCCGTGGAAGTCGTCATTGCGGCACGCAATCCGCAACTGATGATGTTCACGCAGCTTCGTGCGCTTGGCTGGTCCATGCGTACCTATGGCGGTTCGGCGAACTCGACGCTGGTTGGTGCAATCATTGCCAAGGAGCCGCTCAGTGCGGCCAAGCTCTCGGAAATCGCTGTTCACGACGGCAAGGTCGGATTTGCATGGAATCTCGTGTCGCAGATCGTCAAGGGTCCCTCCGTCCCGGCGTCGATCGTCGAGCAGTACAAGGTTGCCGAAAGCACCTATTTCGGCGGCGCCTATGCAGAGCAGAAGGCGGCTGCGCTGGCGGCTTTCGAAGCTGGCCAGCCGATGGACATGGCGGTTGATGCATGGCGCAAGCCGGCAGCACCCGCGCAGGCCTCGCTTGCCGACATCGCGCAGAAGTCGCTTGATCAGATGAATGTCGTCACGGCCGCCAATGTAGCGTCCTCGACCCAATCGATCCTGATCTACGGCGTTGCAATGGTGATGACGCTCGCGCTGTCGATCGCCGGCATCCTGATGGTCATCTTCCGCATCGCCAATCCGATCGCACAGCTGACAAGTGTCATGCGCAAACTGGCGGGTGGCGATCTGGCTGTTGCTGTTCCGGCATCCGACCGTTCGGACGAGATCGGTGAAATGGCGCGTGCCGTTGAGGTGTTCAAGGAGGCGGCCCTTCACAACAAGACGCTGGAGGCCGAGGCCGAGGAAAGCCGCAAAACGGCTGAAGTGGAGCGGATTGCGTTCCAGGAGAAGGCCGAGCGCGAAGCGGAAGAGCGTCTGACGCAGGCGACTTCGGGGCTTGCCCGCGGCCTGCAGGCTTTGGCGTCGGGGAACCTCGCTTGCGAGATCAACGAGGTATTCAGCGCGCAGTTCGAATCCCTTCGTCACGACTTCAACAGCTCGGTTCGCCAGCTTCGCGATGCGCTGGAAGGTGTCAGCCAATCCGCACTCAGCGTTCGCAGTGGCAGTGGCGAAATCTCGATGGCATCCGATCAGCTGTCGAAGCGCACGGAGCAGCAGGCGGCCTCGCTTGAGGAAACGGCCGCCGCACTTGAGGAAGTGACCACCAACGTCAAGCAGACCTCGGAACGGGCAAGCGAAGCCCGCGAGATCGTGCGGCATGCCAGCACGCGTGCGTCGTCGTCCAGTGAAGTCGTGTCGAACGCCGTGGAAGCGATGAAGAAGATTGAAATGGCGTCCAGCCAGATCACCAACATCATCGGTGTGATCGACGAAATCGCCTTCCAGACGAACCTTCTGGCGCTGAATGCGGGTGTTGAGGCCGCACGCGCCGGTGATGCAGGCAAGGGCTTTGCCGTCGTTGCTCAGGAGGTGCGCGAGCTTGCACAACGCTCGGCCAATGCGGCCAAGGAGATCAAGCTCCTGATCGGGAACTCCGAGGCTGCGGTGACGCAGGGCGTCAATCTTGTCAATGATACCGGTGCCGGCCTAAGTGAGATTGCCGATCTCGTGACAGCAATCAATCAGCATATGGAAGCGATTGCCACGGCTGCCAAGGAGCAGGCTTCGGGGCTCTCCGAAATCAACACATCGGTCAATCGTATGGATCAGATGACCCAGCAGAATGCGGCCATGGTAGAAGAGATGAATGCGGCTGGAGCGACCCTGGCGCAAGAAAGTGCGCGTCTCTCGCAGCTGCTTGAGCGCTTCGAAATGCGCGGTGCCGGTTCCGCTGGCACGGCGTCGCGCCAGCCTGGCCGTCGTCAGGCTGCCTGATACCGTTGTCGCGCTGAAACTTCAGGCCCGCACCGCCCCTGTCGGCGTTGCGGGCCGACTTGTCTCGTCCGCTGAAGCCTCAATCCGGCTCGGTCATCCGATAACCCACGCCGGGTTCGGTGCGTACGATCCGGGGTTCTGTCGGGTCCCGTTCGATCTTCTGGCGCAACTGGCCGATGAAGACGCGCAGATAATGCAGATCGTCGCCGTGGGCCGGTCCCCAGACCGATGTCAGCAAGGTTCGATGGGTGACAACGCGGCCGGCATGTCGAGCCAGCAACAGCAGCAGATCATATTCCTTTGGCGTCAGATGCACGGTCTCACCGGCGCGTAATACGAGACGTCTGACCGGATCGATCGTCAGGCCATCAACCTCCATTACCGTCGGGATGGCTTCCCGGCGTCCGCGATGGCGCAGCGCGGTGCGCATGCGGGCCGTCAGTTCGCCGATACTGAAGGGCTTCTCGACATAGTCGTCGGCGCCGAGATCGAGCGCCGCAATTTTTTCGCTCTCCCGATCGCGCGCGGACAGGATGATAATCGGGATGTCCGACCAGCCTCGGAGGCTCGCGATCACCTCCTTGCCGTCCATGTCCGGCAGGCCAAGATCAAGGATGACGAGGTCGGGGGCTTGGGTGGCCACGGATTTCAATGCTTCCGCGCCGGTGCCCGCTTCCAGCACCTCGTAGCCGGCTGCGGTCAGGGAAGGCTTGAGAAAACGCTGGATCTGGGGTTCGTCGTCGACAACGAGGATGCGGGACTGGATCATTTCGGCTCTGTCCTAGACGTCTTTTCGGCTTGCCGGAAACGCATGATGATCCGCGTGCCGCGCCTCTTCAGTGCCGGGCTTTCCGCATGGATCGTGCCCTCCATTGCCTCGACAAAGCCTCGGGCAATGGAAAGGCCAAGGCCTGTTCCGGGTGCACGGCCGTCAGGCTTACCCCTGCGATAGAATTTTTCAAAGATGCGGTCCAGATCTTCGGGGGGGATGCCACGTCCAAGATCGGTCACCGAAATCAGCACGTCCTTGCCGTCACGGCGGGCATAAACGTTGATCGGCTCTTCGCCGCCGTATTTCACGGCATTGTCCAGGAGGTTGAACAGCACCTGACCCAAGAGCACGCTATCGCCCCTTATCAGCGGCAAGTCCGCTGCAAGCCCGATCTCGATCAGTCGTCCCGGCGCATGCTTGCGGGTCCGCTCGACGGCCGACTGCACGACATCGGCGACATCGACCCAGTCACGTTTCGGCTTGAGCGTGCCTGCCTCGATCCGGGTCATGTCGAGGAGGTTGGCGATGAAACGGCTCATGCGGCCGCTTTCCTCCTCGATCGACTGCAGAAGGTCGTCGCGGTTTTCCGGCGTCATCCGTTCGCCGAGTTGGCGAAGGCCGGTAACGGCGCCCGTTATCGTCGCGAGCGGCGTGCGCAAGTCGTGCGAGATCGAAGACAGCAGCGCTTCACGGTAGCGCTCGCCTTCCAGCCTTGCTGCCTGCTCGACAGTTTCGTCGGCAAGGCGGGCGCGGTCGAACGCAATGGCCGTCTGATCGAGGATCGCTGTCAGCGAGCGTTCGGCGTTGAGGTCAAGCCGCTTGCCCACATGTTCAATGCCGCAGACACCGACGATGCCGTGTGGTCCGAGCAGAGGGCGGAACTCGAAGCGGCTGTTCGGAAGGGTGCCTGTACCATGGCCGGCCGGTTCGCGCTTGTCATGGCTCCAGCGGGCGGCGGTCAAGTCCGTGACGTCGAGTTCGGTATCGGGCGGCCAGGCGGCGGCGAGGCCGAGATCGCTGCCGCGGGGGACCAGCAGCACGACTTTGCGTCTGAGACTTGCCTGCAGCTGTGAAACGGCGAGCCAGATTGCATCTTCGCCCTTGGCCGTGCTCGCGAGCTTACGGGAAAAGTCGAAAAGCGACTGCAGTGCTGTCGCGCGAATACGTGCAATCTCTGCCTGTTCGCGAATGCGCGAGGCAAAGCCGCCAGCAATCATTGCGACGGCCAGGAAAACGAAGAGCGCGAAAACCTCGTGTGGCGCTGCGATCGTGAAGGTGTGGACGGGATCGATGAAGAAGAAATTGTAGGCGAGGGCGGAGAATGCTGCCGCGAGGAAGGCCGCCGCATAGCCTCCAATCACAGACGCACCGAGAACCGCGAGAAGGAAGAGCAGGGAGATATTCGGCAGCTCGACGAAGGCGTCGATTCCCTTGCCCAGAAGCGTTGTCAAGGCGACCAGACCAAGCGCTGTCACGCTGGCGTGCTGGATGACGGCCAGCTTTGGCGGTTCGAACGCGGTGTGTCGCCGTTCTCGGACCGCATTGTCAGGCGTGACAATGTGGATGCCGAGGCCGGACGCCTTTCGGGACAGCGCATCGGGCAGGGATCGCGAAAACAGCTTTTGCCATCGGCTTCGTTTCCGCGTGCCAATGACGATCTGGGTGGCGTGCTCACGGCGGGCGAGCTTGAGGATCTCCTCGACGAAATCATTGCCGATGATGCGTCGTGTTTCGGCGCCCAGCTGTTCGGCGAGCCGGAAGAGCGTCTCGATCCGCTGCAGGCGCTCCGGCGTCTCGACTTCCCGGTCGGCCCGCTCGATCGAGACAACCAGCCACGGCGCATTGAGACCGGAGGCCAGGCGGCTCGCGACCCGCACCACCTTCTCCGACAGGGGATCCGAGCCGACGCAGACGATGAGGCGCTCACCCGTGGCCCAGGGGCCGTCGATGGCATTCTGCTTGAGATAATCGACCATCTGGTCGTCGACGCGGTCGGCGGTGCGGCGCAGCGCAAGTTCACGCAGGGCCGTCAGATTGCCGAGGCGGAAGAAGCGATCGACCGCGCGGTTGGCGCTTTCGGGCAGGTAGACCTTGCCCTCCTTAAGGCGCTCGATCAGTTCCGAGGGCGCGAGGTCGACGAGCAGCACCTCGTCTGCACGCTTGAGGACGATGTCGGGCACCCGTTCGCGCACGGTGACGCCGGTGATCTGGGCGACGAGATCGGCGAGACTTTCGAGATGCTGGATGTTGAGGGCCGTCCAGACATCGATCCCGGCAGCGATCAGTTCCTCGATATCCTGATGGCGCTTCGGATGGCGGCTGTCTTCCGGGTTAGAATGGGCGAGCTCGTCGACGATGACGATGCGGGGACGCCTTTCCAGGGCTGCATCGAGGTCGAACTCCTCGAGCATCCGGCCGCGATGAGCCACCCTGCGTCGAGGCAGGATCTCGAGGCCGTCGAGCAGGGCTGCGGTTTCGCCGCGACCGTGGGTCTCGACCAGTCCGACGACGACGTCGGTGCCATCCGTCTTCAGGCGTCTGGCCCGCGACAGCATCGCATAGGTCTTGCCGACACCGGGGGCGGCCCCCAGAAATACGGTCAACTTGCCCCGGCGGTCCTTATCCGCCAGGGCAAGCAGGGCATCGGGATCGGGACGCCGGTCGTCCCTGCGGTCGTCATCCGCCATCAACTACTCATCTGTTCAGGGCATCGAGCGCCAGATTGAGCTCTAGCACATTGACTCGGGCTTCGCCGATAACGCCGAAGTCGGGTTTTTCGATCGTCTGCTCGACGAGTGTTGCAACGACTGCCGGCTGGAGATCCCTCGCCTGCGCCACGCGCGTCACCTGCGCTTCTGCAAAGGCGGGCGAGATATGCGGGTCGAGGCCGGAGCCGGAGGTGGTGACGGCATCGCCTGGTACCGGCTGCGCGATGCCGGTTGCGGTCAGCCGTGCGACATCGGCCGCCACGCGCTCCTTCAGCTTGACCGAGGTCGTGCCGAGGTTGGAGCCGGAGGAGGCTGCTGCGTTATAGGAGTCTGGCCCCGTTGCCGAAGGGCGTGGCCAGAAATACCGGTCGGAGGTGAAATTCTGACCGATCAGGTTTGAGCCGATAACCTTGCCGTCGCGTTCGATCAGGCTGCCATTGGCTTGGGCCGGCATGACAGCCTGGGCAATTCCGTTGATCGCCAAGGGATAGGCGAGACCGGTGAGTGCGGTCATGGCAATGACGAGGGTGAGTGCGGGTCTGATATGGTTGAGCATGATTACACCAGATGAAGAGCGCTGACGGCGATGTCGATGACCTTGATCCCGGCAAAGGGAAGGATCAGGCCGCCGACGCCGTAGACCAGAAGGTTGCGACGAAGGAGTGCGGCAGCACCGGATGGACGGTAAGCCACGCCTTTCAATGCCAGCGGGATCAGCGCCACGATGATCAGCGCGTTGAAGATGACGGCAGACAGGATGGCCGATTGCGGTGACGTCAGCCCCATGATGTTGAGGGCTTCAAGCGCCGGATAGGTTGCAACGAAGAGCGCCGGGATAATGGCGAAGTATTTGGCCACATCATTGGCGATCGAAAACGTCGTGAGCGACCCGCGCGTCATCAGAAGCTGCTTGCCAATCTCGACGATCTCGATGAGCTTGGTTGGGCTGGAATCGAGGTCGACCATATTGGCGGCCTCGCGGGCGGCCTGGGTGCCGGTCTGCATGGCGACACCGACATCCGCCTGGGCAAGTGCCGGGGCATCATTGGTGCCGTCACCGCACATGGCGATCAGGCGACCGCCCTGCTGCTCGCGGCGGATATAGGCGAGCTTGTCCTCGGGTGTGGCCTGGGCGAGGAAATCATCGACGCCGGCTTCCGAGGCAATGGCGGCGGCCGTGACCGGGTTGTCGCCTGTGACCATGACGGTGCGAATGCCCATGGCGCGAAGGGCCGCGAAGCGTTCCTTGATGCCGGGCTTGACCACGTCCTTGAGGTGGATGACGCCGAGCAGGCGGTCACCATCGGCGACGCCGAGCGGCGTGCCACCGGTGCGGGCGACCTGGTCGACGGCGCGGCGGAATTCGGCCGGCGCGTCCTGTTCAGTGAGACCGGCGAACTTCAGCACCGCATCGACGGCACCCTTGCGCAGACGGCGCGACCCGATATCGACGCCGGAGAGACGGGTTTCGGCGGTGAAACCGATGACGGCGTCGAACTCGGCCTTCGGCATGGGCACGCCGAATTCGCCTGTCGCCAGTGCCACGACGGAGCGGCCCTCAGGCGTTTCGTCGGACAGCGAGGCGATGAGTGCTGCTTCCGCAAGTTCTGTGGCTGTGACACCGGGAGCGGCGAGGAAGTCGCTGGCCATGCGGTTGCCGAAGGTGATGGTGCCCGTCTTGTCGAGGAGCAGCGTGTCGACGTCACCCGCGGCTTCGACGGCGCGGCCGGAAGTGGCGATCACGTTGAAGCGCACCAGGCGATCCATGCCGGCAATGCCGATGGCCGAGAGCAGGCCGCCGATCGTGGTCGGGATGAGTGTGACCAGCAGAGCTGCCAGGACCGTGACCGAAAGCACGGTGCCGGAATAGCCGGCAAGGCCCCAGATGGCGACGCAGACGAAGAGGAAGATCAACGTCAGGCCTGAGAGCAGGATCGAGAGTGCGATCTCGTTCGGCGTCTTCTGGCGCTGGGCGCCTTCGATCAGCGCGATCATGCGATCGACGAAGGAGGAGCCAGGCTGGACGGTGATCTTGATCCTGATCTCGTCTGACAGCACCTGCGTGCCGCCTGTCACCGCCGAGCGGTCACCACCGGATTCGCGGATGACGGGGGCGGATTCGCCGGTAATGGCGCTTTCGTTGACCGAGGCGACACCCTCGATCACTTCGCCATCGCCGGGGATGAGTTCACCAGCCGCAACCAGCACGATGTCGCCGACCTTAAGACTGGAAGCCGGGATGGTTTCCGTCTTGCCGTTGGCGGCAAGACGACGGGCGACGAGTTCGGACTTGGTCTTCTTCAGGCTGTCGGCCTGGGCGCGGCCACGGCCCTCGGCCACGGCTTCGGCGAAGGTGGCGAAGAGCACGGTGAACCAGAGCCAGGCGGCGATCTGGCCGGAGAAGCCGGCCTCGCCCGGATTTTGGGCGAGGTCGCGGATGAAGATGATCGTCACGACGATGGCGACGATCTCGGTCACGAAGATGACCGGGTTGCGCAGGAGCTTGCGCGGATCGAGTTTGACGACGGCATCGCGCATCGCCGGAAACAGGATTGCAGGGTCGAGAAGACCGGGAGCCTTGTGGTCTTTTGACATGGTGGGTCCTTTAGAAGGTCTGGCCAGCGAGCATGGCGAAGTGTTCGACGATGGGGCCGAGCACCAGTGCGGGCAGGAATTGCAGGCCGCCGAGAATGAGGATGATGCCGATCAGCAGGCCGACGAAGAGCGGGCCGTCGGTCGGGAAGGTGCCGGCAGAGGCCGGCGACTTCACCTTGGCGGCGAGCGATCCAGCGATTGCCATGACCGGCACGACATAGGCGAAGCGGCCAAGCAGCATGGCGATGCCAAGCGTGGTGTTGTACCAGACCGTATTGCCGGTCAGGCCCCCGAAAGCCGAGCCGTTGTTGCCGGCAGCCGACGTATAGGCATAGAGGATTTCCGACAGACCGTGCGGGCCAGCGGTGCCGACGCTTGCCACCGCAAAGGGCAGCATGGCCGAGACGGATGTGAAGCCGAGGATGACCAGCGGCAGGATGAGCACGGCGAGCATCGCAAACTTCATCTCGCGGCCTTCGATCTTCTTGCCGAGGAATTCCGGCGTGCGCCCGACCATCAGGCCGGCGACGAAGACGGAGAGAATTGCGAAGACCAGCATGCCGTAGAGACCCGAGCCGACACCGCCGGGGAGCACTTCACCGAGCTGGATGAGGAACATCGGAACGAGACCGCCTAAGCCCGTGAACGAGCCGTGCATGCCGTTGACGCCACCATCGGAAAGACCGGTCGTTACCGCCGCATAGAGTGCTGTCATGGCCTGGCCGAAACGGACCTCCTTGCCTTCCATATTGCCGAGCGCCGGATCCACGCCGATCGCTGTCAGGATGGTGTTGCCCTGAGCTTCGGCCCAGTAGGTGACGGCGACGCCTGTGATCAGCAGAAATGCCATGGCCGAGATCAGTGCCCAGCCCTGACGGCGGTTTCCGACCATCTGGCCGAAGGTGAAAACCATGGCGGCCGAGATCGACAGCATGGCGAAGATGTTGAGATAGTTCGACCAAGCGGTCGGGTTCTCGAAGGGATGGGCAGCATTGACGTTGAAGAAGCCGCCGCCATTGGTGCCGAGCTGCTTGATCGCTTCCTGGGATGCGACCGGGCCGAGCGAGATCACCTGATTGGCGCCTTCGAGCGTTGTGGCCGTAACCGAGGCATCGAGCGTCTGGGGCAGGCCCATGGCGACGAAGGCGAGTGCAACGACGATGGCAAGCGGCAACAGCACGTAGAGCGTGGCTCTCGTCATATCGACCCAGAAGTTGCCGAGTGTGACAACCTTGGAGCGGGCGAGCGCGCGGGTAATGGCAACGGCAAGCGCCATGCCGGTCGCGGCCGAGAGGAAGTTCTGCACGGTGAGGCCGGCCATCTGAGAGAAATGGCTCATCGTCGTCTCACCGGCATAGTTCTGCCAGTTGGTGTTGGTGACGAAGGAGACGGCCGTGTTGAAGGCGAGATCCGAGGGCACGCCGGAGAAGCCTTGCGGGTTCAGCGGCAGATAGGCCTGCAGCCGCAGCATGGCGTAAAGCGCGAGGAAACCCGCGAGCGAAAAGGCGAGCATGGCAAGGGTATAGCCGAGCCAGCTCTGCTCCTTCTCGGGGTTGATGCCGCTCACCCGGTAAAGGTCACGCTCCACACGACCGAGCACGGGAGACAAAAAGGTCCGCTCGCCGGAAAACACCCGCGCCATGTAGAGGCCGAGTGGTTTGATGACGAGGAGGACGGCGAGGAAGAGAAGGCTGATCTGCAGCCATCCGACTGTTGTCATGGCTTTGCTCCCGATCAGAAACGCTCGGGACGCAGCAGCGTCACGACGAGGTAGATGCCAAGGGTGATGGCGACGGCGAGGCCGAAAAGAGGTTCAAGCATCTGCGCGCCCCTCAAAGCCGGTCAAGCGCGCGGGCATAAAGAGCGAGCACGAGAAGCGTGCCTGCGCCGAGCGCGATGAAGATGAAGTCGGACATGTCCGTTTCTCCTGTTGATACCGACAGAGGATTAAGGGCGCTTCGGGTCAGGCTTCGATTGCGAAGTGATGGGGCTGGCATAAGGAAAACATAAGGGCCTGCCGGGCCCGGCAATGCGCATGCAGGAGATCGATGCCGGCGGTGTGCGACTGCCTCACTATGCCTTTGATCGTCGCCTGAAAGTGACAAGCTAGGCGGGAGGGGCCCAGCCGCTGCCGCTCCAGAAAAGCTGACTCACGCTTTATCTGGTTTGAAATTCAATGCTCAAATTCTGAATTTCGAGCGATAATCTTGGAATTTAGTTCTGTCGAAATAAGCGTTTTGGGTCATGATTGCCAACGCCGCTTTGTTCGCTCGAAAAGGTTGCCAAGATCGCCATGGAAAGGAAATCAGATTTTCTTATTTCATCCATTCAATTGATTATTTCTACCATTTTTATAGGCTTTATCTATCCAGAATGGAGGACGATAAATGTCTCTGATATCGAAAAGTATCGCTACAGCCCTAAGCCTTGGTCTCGTCTTGTCAACTTTCGCGCCAGGGTTTGCCCAGACGACACTGCTCAACGTGTCGTATGATCCGACACGCGAGTTCTACAAGGAATTCAACGAAGCCTTTGCCAAGCACTGGAAGGCCGAGACAGGCGAGGACGTGAGTGTTCAGCAGTCGCATGGTGGCTCCGGCAAGCAGGCGCGCGCAGTCATTGATGGTCTCGACGCCGATGTCGTCACGCTGGCCCTCGAAGGCGACATTAATGCCATCGTGAAGGAGACCGGCAAGATCAAGGAAGACTGGCGTGGCCGGCTGGAGAACAACTCCTCGCCTTACACCTCGACGATTGTCTTCCTGGTTCGCAAGGGCAATCCGAAGGGCATCCAGAACTGGGGCGACCTGGTCAAGGGAGATGTCCAGATCGTCACGCCGAACCCCAAGACCTCAGGTGGTGCTCGTTGGAATTATCTCGCTGCCTGGGCCTGGGCCAATGAGGAATTCGGCGGCGATCAAGAGAAGATCAAGGCGTATATCGGTGATCTCTACAAGCGTGCACCGGTTCTCGATACAGGTGCTCGCGGCTCGCTAACGAGCTTTGCTCAACGTCAGATCGGCGATGTCCTCCTCGCATGGGAAAACGAAGCCTATCTCGCGGGTCAGGAATTCGGTGCTGATGCCTTCGACATCGTCGTTCCTCCGATCTCCATTCTGGCCGAACCGCCGGTGACGGTTGTCGATGGCAATGTCGATGCCAAGGGGTCGCGCAAGCAGGCGGAAGCCTACCTCGCCTATCTCTACTCAGAGGAAGGGCAGAACCTTGCAGCAAAGCACTTCTACCGGCCTGCAAAGCGCGACCTGGTCAAGCCTGATCTCCTGAAGCAGCTTCCGGACATCAAGCTGGTCTCTATTGACGATCCGCTCTTCGGTGGCTGGAAGAAGGTGCAGCCTGAACACTTCGGCGACGGCGGCATCTTCGACCAGATCTACAAGCCGCGCTGATCTTCCTGGCTTCGCGAAAACCCGCATCGTCGTTCCGCTGCGGGTTTTCCATCTCGGGGAACGCATCGTTCTCTGCGCATGTCTGCGGCTCTCTAACAAACAGGCAAGCGCAAACCAATGTAGATCCCGTGTTCTAAACATGGGCATCAAAAGCGAACCAATTTACCGGGTCGCCGCATAATATAGAACACTAATTTGGTAGAATATATTGACTGATTGCCGGCGTCAGCCGACACTGTGATAATCCTGTGAAGAAGAAGGGGTCAGGACATGCCTATCGGCTTCAATTTGTTTTCGTTCGATTTTTTCGAAGCATTCCGGAGAGGCCGGCAAAAGGAAATCGAAATGGAGATTGTAAATGTTGCATCCCGTTCTGCTGCAAGAGCCAATGACAAAAACGGAGATGAGCGTTCCCGCGATCAGGTCAACGCTCACGCCTTATGGGGTCTCGGTTATTATCCGGTTCTATGAAGCGCGCCCGCCAGTCTTCCCTCGATCATGAAAGATCCAAGATGTCGAATCCTAGCGCCCAATTTCTCAACGGAAGGGGCGATTACCGAGAAGCCAATGCCCCGGAAATCGACCCGCTAGTGTTAAAGGCCGCATTGCGGCAGCTTACTGGAGGCGTCACCATCCTCACGACAGGCTCTGATGCTCAACGAACCGGGGCCACGGTGACATCGGCGACGGCACTGTCCGTGCATCCGCCCCGGATGCTGGTCTCGCTGAACAAGAGCTCCTCAACTTGGCCTGTCTTGCAGATGAGCGGCACATTCGCCATCAATATAGCCGGAACGCGGCATCGGCAGCTGGCAGATCAGTTCGCTGGTCTTGGTGACTGAAGGGCGCGGACCGCTACAATGGTGGTTCTTGGACCCGCCTGGTTTCGGGCGCGCCCATTCTAGAGGATGCTGTTGCCGCCATCGATTGCGAACTCGAGGAGGCGATCGAAAGATACAGCCATGTGCTGGTCATCGGGCGTGTTCTGGCGATCCGGTCTGGCATTGGGGTTTCGCTCGCCTATGTGGATGGTGGATACCGCGTCCTGGACTGACTGAATGACGATCACGCGGATCGATGTTGAGCTCCTTCAACTGGTCTTGCCATGAGGGCTGAAGGCATGGGCACTATTACGCAGATCAGCGAAAAGCTGCGGCCTGTTCCGCAGCAACTGGTTTCTGAAGATCAGGCCCGAGTGTCGATCTCGGATCTTGCAGCCATTCCGGCTGAGCCGACTGCCTTGCTGGAGTTCATTTCCAAGCGTGGTCTGCTGGCAATTTCCGTCCCGGATGATTTTGGCGGTGCAGACCTTTCCAATGAACTGATGGCCGATCTTTTGATGGCGATCGCGGAAAGGTCGGCGCTGGCTGCCGTGCGTGCTGCATCTCACTTTGTTGCATTGGAGTTGGTCCGGACATCTGGCAGCGTTGAACAGCGGCGCGCGATCTATAGCCGTGTGCTTCTGGGAGAGCGGCTGGCGCATGTCGGTTTTCACCTGCCGGATATCGAGAGCTTTGCACACGGTCTCGCTCTCGGTATCTCTCTGCCCAGCAGCGCGGTTCCCTCTTTGGAACAGGACTGGACAATCCTGCCTCTTTTGAACCCGGATGGCCGACGCGGAATTGCGATCCTTTCGGCCGAAAGTCTGCGCCCTTTTCCAGAGACGGCCTCAACCTTGCGTCTCGCCGGGGATCATTTTCTTTTGCTGGGCGAGAGTGCGGAACGCCTGGCTACAGCCTTGGGCGTGGTTCTGGACGCTGCAATGACTCGAGCCTTTCTATGTTCTGCAAAAGCCGGCGAGGATGGGTTTCAGCTTCCAGGAAGGACAGATGCAGGCGATGTTTGGAATGAGTTGCTCGCCGCCATGATTACGCGCCTGGCGGGTGTCATCGACGGACTGCAGGTTGGAGCAACCACGGTCAATATCAGCAAGCTGGAGACCGCTGAGGCTGCTCTCAGGGCGCTCAATCTCCGGGCGCGTGAGGGGCGTGCGTTCTAGACAACAGGTCTGATCTTCGCATCTGCAGCCGCCCTTTTGCCTACAGCCCATCTGGTGGGCTGGGCTGCCGAGCGTCTTGAACCTGTCGTCTATTCGCCGGCGATTAATTTACTCGGGGCGGCCTGATCCTTGGCAACGAACTCGGCAAGGGTCATGTTGTCCAAAATTGTCGCAATGGCATCTCTGACCTCAGTCATCGAGATGCGCACCTGGCAAGTCTCCGGCTCTTTGCAATCGTCACAGGTTTCGAACGCGGTGCGGCTGGCGCAACGGATGGGCGCGAGGGGACCGTCAAGTGTACGAATGACCTGACCAATCATGATTTCTGTCGGTGGCTTCGATAGCGAGTAACCGCCATTCGGCCCCTTCTTGGATCTGAGGATCCCTGTGTTGCGGAGTTCCAGGAGAATGGTATCGAGAAATTTCTTTGGAATATTGTTGCGAATGGCGATTTCCGTAACGAATGCGGTTTCGCCTTGTCCCAGGCGCGCAAGATCGACCAGAGCCTTCAGCCCGTATTTGCCTTTTTTGGTGAGCATGAGATCGCCTGCAGGTTGGGATATTTTGAGAAATGTATCATTTCCCATTTTCTAAATAGTTTTTGAGAGCTTTTTTCACAAGTGCCATTCACCGGAGGCGCTACCATCTCCTGGGCTTTCTCGGGCTATGACCGATATGCCGGTTAATAAATTCTACAAATTCAATAGAAAAGAAAAGTTTTGCCTTTTCTCTCCCCATGCACTCGTTTTGAATATGCGGGACAAGCCGCACAGGCAGCAGTTCAGGGATAAGGCAGGGGAAGCGGATGAAGAGTGCGACCAAAAGTGCATGGCGGCAGCCGAGCATATTGCCCGGTTTCGGCCTGACGTTGGGTTACACGCTCGTCTATCTCACGCTGATCATCCTCATTCCGCTCACAGCCCTTGTGATCCGGGCAAGCTCTCTCGGATTTGCGGATTTTTACG
Source organism: Rhizobium sp. G187 (assembly GCF_051549525.1). Taxonomy (NCBI): domain Bacteria; kingdom Pseudomonadati; phylum Pseudomonadota; class Alphaproteobacteria; order Hyphomicrobiales; family Rhizobiaceae; genus Rhizobium; species Rhizobium sp. G187. Next base: position 251,375 of record NZ_JBPUGM010000004.1, on the reverse strand, counting down.
CGATCCTCATGGATGAACGCACGCTCCTGGCCCTTCGCATATCTTTCGGAGCCGCGCTGATTGCCGCCATGGTCAATGTCGTCTTTGGTGTTCTCGTCGCCTGGGTGCTGGTGCGCTATGATTTTCCGGGACGCCGGCTTCTGGATGCCATCGTCGATCTGCCGTTTGCCCTACCAACGGCCGTTGCCGGTATCGCGCTGGCGGCTCTCTATGCAAATAATGGCTGGATTGGAGCGCTGTTCGCCCCACTCGGCATCAAGATCGCCTTTACCCCTGCCGGCATTGTCGTTGCCTTGATTTTTATCGGGCTGCCCTTCGTCGTTCGCACGGTACAGCCTGTGATGGAAGAGCTCGACCGGGAGGTCGAGGAAGCCGCCGCCACGCTCGGCGCCAATCGCTTCCAGACGATCCGCATGGTGGTCTTGCCCGCGCTGACCCCAGCCATTCTCACGGGCTTCGCGCTCGCCTTCGCGCGTGCCGTTGGCGAATATGGCTCCGTCATCTTCATCGCCGGCAACATTCCCTATGTCTCGGAGATTGCGCCGCTCCTCATCGTCATCCGTCTGGAAGAATTCAATTATGCAGGTGCGACGGCCATTGCAGCGATCATGCTGATCATCTCGTTTGCGATGCTGTTTCTAATCAATCTGCTGCAGGCCTGGAGCCGCCGGAGGTTCACCAATGTCCGCTGATCTCCGTCCAAGATTTCGCGATCCCGCGAGCGAGGCTCCGTTTGCGCGTTTCGTCCTGATTGCGATCGCCGTCGTCTTCATGGCCGTGATCCTGCTTCTGCCGCTGCTGCTTGTCTTTATTGAAGCATTTCGGCGCGGTGTGCCGGCCTTCTTCGAGGCGCTCGTCGAGCCGGACACGCTGTCTGCCATACGGCTGACACTGACGGTTGCGGCGATCGCGGTGCCATTGAACCTGGTCTTCGGCGTATCGGCCGCCTGGGCAATCGCCAAGTTCGAGTTCCGCGGCAAGTCTTTCCTGACGACGCTGATCGATCTGCCGTTCTCGATCTCGCCGGTTATATCAGGTCTCGTCTATGTGCTGCTCTTCGGGGCCAACAGCTTCCTCGGGCCGTTCCTCAAGTCCTGGGGTATCGAGGTGCTCTTTGCGATCCCCGGCATCGTGCTTGCCACCGTCTTCGTGACGTTTCCGTTCGTGGCACGCGAACTGATTCCGCTTATGCAGGAGCAGGGAACGGGCGACGAGGAGGCGGCCTTGTCACTAGGTGCGTCCGGCTGGCAGACCTTCTTGTACGTGACCTTGCCGAACATCAAGTGGGGTCTGCTTTACGGCGTGCTGCTCTGCAATGCGCGCGCCATGGGCGAATTCGGCGCCGTCTCCGTCGTCTCCGGCCATATTCGCGGCCTCACCGAGACCATGCCCCTGCATGTCGAGGTTCTCTACAACGAATACAATTTTGTCGCGGCGTTCGCCGTATCGACCCTCCTGGCTCTCCTCGCGCTCGTGACGCTCGCGCTGAAGACGATCCTTGAGATCCGATACAGTGCCGAACTTTCCGGCACTCGCAAGCACTGAAAGGTTCCCCTCCATGGAAGTCGCGATCAAGAACATCAGGAAAGAGTTCGGCCAGTTTCCGGCGCTTCATGATGTTTCCCTATCCGTCAAGACGGGCGAACTCATTGCCCTTCTCGGACCGTCAGGTTCCGGCAAGACGACGCTTCTGCGTCTGATCGCAGGCCTTGAGCAGCCGACCGAGGGGCAGATTTTCTTCGGCGCCGAAGACGCGTCGCACAAGACGGTGCAGGACAGGCATGTCGGTTTCGTCTTCCAGCATTACGCGCTGTTCAAGCATATGACCGTTGCCGAGAATATCGGCTTTGGTTTGCGGGTGCGGCCGAAGGCGACGCGTCCCACAAGCGCCGAGATCAAGACGCGGGTTGCCGATCTTCTCGCCATGGTCCACCTCGAAGGTCTCGACAGGCGCTATCCCGCCCAGCTGTCCGGCGGTCAGCGTCAGCGTGTGGCGCTCGCCCGCGCCATGGCGATCGAGCCTTCCGTTCTGTTGCTCGACGAACCCTTCGGGGCGCTCGATGCCAAGGTCCGCAAGGACCTGCGCCGCTGGCTGCGCGAATTCCACGACCGCACCGGCCACACGACCTTTTTCGTCACTCATGACCAGGAAGAGGCGCTGGAACTCGCCGACCGCGTCGTTGTCATGAGCCAGGGTAAGGTCGAGCAGGTCGGTACTGCCGATGACGTCTATGACCGACCCAACTCCGCCTTCGTCTTCTCCTTTATCGGCGAATCCTCGCATCTGCCGGTCAAGGTTCAGGATGGGAATGTCATGTTCGAAGGAGCGGTCATTGCGCGAGCGGACCAGGAGGCGGATGGTGAAGGCCAGCTTTACTTCCGGCCGCAGGACGTTGAGCTCGCCGATGGCCCCGGCAGCATCGTCGGCACGGTGACCGCGCAGCGGCGTCTGGCGGGCACCCGGATTGCCGAACTCGATGTCTCGGGCGAGGGCCCTGCGCATCACATCGAGATCGAGATCCCGCTGAGCGCCGAAGTGGCCGTCGGTTCACCGCTGCGGTTCCAGCCGACGAAATGGCGGATTTTCCGCTAGGCCTCAGGCGCCGATTTCGATCGTTCTCGTTTGTTGCGTCGACCATCTGAGAAGATAGTCCACGATGGCGCTTGCCTGGGAGGCGATCTCGGGAACGCCGGTAATCTCGCCGAACCTGCCGCGGGTCAAAGGGCCGGCCACGACGATTGAAGGCTGCGGGTTGCCCCTGAGCGAGATTGCCCGGCAGAGATGATCGCAATCGATGCCAAGCCCCAGCCGGTCCGGCCTTAGTATGCCTTGATCCGCCAGGTTCTTGAGGAAGGGCTGGTAGTCCAGCACATTCGATTGATCCGGACCCGTTGCAACGATGATGCGGTCCACCTCAAGGGTTTCAGCTGTTCTTGTTATCCGCCGGGATAGGTCTACGCGGATCCTGTCGCCGTGAGAGCCGACTTTGGTCAGGCGACCGCTCAGAAACGTCACTGGAGCGTCGCCCACTTCGGTTTGTAACAGCGCTTCGATCTGTGGCGGCACTCGAAACCGGTGGACCTCATACCACCGCCGCAAGTGCCGCAGGACGCGTCTCTGCTCTTGCTGCGGCATTTGCATCCACAGGGTCTGGCCTTGATGTCTCAGGGCGTCCATGGCGCTTTGCCAGGGCACGCCGTCCCTTGTCAATTCGGCGACGACATCCCGGAACCGGCGCAAGACGGAGATGGCCGTTGGCTGTTCAAGCGTGAAATCTCCATAGGGCGAGAAGTCCCCGCGAGCGTGAGAGCGCGGCAGAAGGCCACTGCGCGACAGGATTGTGATTGGCCCCCTATGGTTTCGGGACTTCAGGCACGACAGGGCATCCAGCGCCGACAAGCCAGATCCGACGATGAGGATGGTTTCGTCAGTTGAGATCCGCTTGAGCCCGCCGATATCGCCCGCGGCAATACATTGTCCGGTCCGCATCAAATGTGTGGGGATCTGGAATGGGGTCTTGGCCGGTGCATGTCCCGTGGCGATAACGACGGCGTCGACCACCGTGGGTGTCCCGCTCTTCGTGAAAAGCGTCCAGCCTGCCGAGGTACGTTCCATTGAGACTACCTGTTCGCGAACATGGAGAACTCGTCCCGTCTCCATGTGCGGACGAAGCAGCTCGCCCATGAAATCCCCGAAATCGCTGCGCCTGGCGTAGATGCCGCTATCCGTGACTGCCGATACGTCGGCTGACAGACGTCCCGTTTTTTTCAGCCAGGCGGCAAACGCGCCGGGATCGCCAGGAACGGCTCGCATGCGATGCGCTGCGACATTCAGACGCAGGGATGGATCGGGAGCGGAATAGGCGAGGCCTGCCCCTAGTTCAGCCCTTGGTTCGAAGACAAGGATCTGGTCAATGCGCTCATGGGCTCGTTCAGCCAAATGCCGGGCGATGATGGCCCCCGTATAGCCGCCACCGATGATGGCCAATCTGGTCGTATTAGCGCCTCGGGCTCTTGGTGATTGGGCGATAGACATGGTGATGCGCAACATGATCATTCTCCCTATGATTTGTACACATAATAGGTAGAAATACTAAATTGTCCAGAATGTCAGATCCTACGATTTTCTGGTCGCGGACGTACGGACGCGCTCAGATGCAAAAGCCGATGCAAAAAACTTGATTGGGCAGCGCCGATCTATCTGTCGCGTTCCACAGGGGGGGGCGTCATGTGCGCCGCGATCGCTTTCAGGAACTGTTTTCCAGCCTGTATCGGCTGCCTGGATACAGAAGCCGCACTGATGTGACGATTCGGTCGGAGGACCATGTCCTGCGACGAATGAGAAGGCAGGGCTCTGCGCGCATGATCGCCAGATGCTTGCATTCCCATGGCTGCGGCAGCACGGCTTCCACGAATTGTTCCGTATGGGAAATAGGTGCGACGGTCGTCAAATATGCATTGGGCGTGGTGCTGTCGAAATCCTGCATCAGATAATCCGGCGCAACGGCCGGGTTGACGAAACGATCCTCCAGCTGGATCGGCAGGTCGTCCTCATGGTGCAGGATGACGGAGTGGAAGACCGGTGCGCCGACATCCATTTCCATGGCTTCTGCCAGATCGTGGCCACAGATCTCCGTCTGTGCGAGGATCACCAGTGCGGTATGTAATGCGCCACGCTCGGCAATCTCGTCGGCAATGTTACGCACGCCCATGAAAGGCGCGCTGCGCTTCTTCTTTGCCACGAAGGAGCCTCGACCCTTCACCCGAACGATGACGCCTTCCATCGCAAGCTCGCGCAAGGCGCGGTTGGCTGTCATTCGGCTGACATTCAGCGTGTCCGCAATCTCGTTTTCCGAAGGGATGCGATGATGAGCCGGCCATTCGCCGGTTTCGATGCGGTTCATTATGTCCGCTTTCAGACGCTGATAGATCGGAACCTCATGCAGGCCTGTGGCCTGAAGCGCCGTCTCTTTCTTCGTCATGCTCGCCTCTCCCCGTCTACCCTCATGTGCATACGAAATATGCATACGAAGGAAAGCGCAAAGTTTCCGCAAGGCCCCTTGCCGACCCGAAAATTCTCTGCCATCTTCCCTATACAACTTTGCAAGGCTATGCAAATGACCGCGTCGGAAACTCTTTTTTGTGAGCATATCCTGCTGCCGCAGGGCTGGGCATCCGACGTGTTGCTGACCTTTGGGGTCGATGGTGGCATTGCGGCGCTTGAGACGTCTGTAGAGGCCACACCGCAGACGGTCAAAGCCTCCGGGCCTGTCGTTCCAGCCTTGCCGAACCTGCATTCGCACGCATTTCAGCGCGCAATGGCCGGACTTGCCGAACTGGCGGGGTCGACGGAGGATAGTTTCTGGACCTGGCGCGACAGCATGTACAAGCTTGTGGCGCGCATGTCGCTTGATGACATCGAAGTCGTGGCTACAAAGTTGTATAGTGAACTACTTAAGGGTGGCTTTGGTCATGTGGTGGAGTTTCACTATTTTCATCAAGCAGGCGCGGACCGTCGTCTCGGCAATGCAGCGGATACCTCGCGGCGGATCCTGTCGGCGGCCAGGGGTGCGGGCATCGGCCTGACCCATCTTCCGGTCTTTTACGCCCATGCGGGTTTTGGCGGAACGGAACCGGGCGAGGGCCAGCGCCCCTTCATCCACACTGTCGATGGTTTCCTCGGTTTGCTGGATGCGTTGAGGCCCGATTGCGATGCCATGGGCGCGACGCTTGGTCTGGCGATCCATTCGCTGCGTGCGGCAACACCGGATGAAATGCGGGCGATTCTTGCTGCTGAAAAGACCGGCGGTCCAATCCATATCCATGTCGCTGAGCAGGAACGCGAGGTTGAAGACTGCCTTGCCTGGAGTGGACGCCGTCCGGTGGACTTCCTGCTCGACGAAATGCCGGTTGATGCGCGCTGGTGTGCGATCCACGCGACCCACATGACGCCGGAGGAAACGGCAAGGCTTGCCCGCTCCGGGGCGGTCGCGGGCCTTTGCCCGGCGACGGAAGCCAATCTCGGCGACGGCATTTTCCCGGCAACCGATTATCTCGCCCAAGGCGGTGTCTTCGGCATCGGTACGGATAGCCATGTTGCAACATCGGTTGCGGAAGAGCTTCGCCTGCTCGAATACGGACAGAGACTGCGCGACCGTCGCCGCAATCGGCTTGCAAGCGCTCCGGGCGCCTCGGTAGGCCGTACGATGTTCGATGCAGCCCTCAAGGGGGGCGCGCAGGCGGCCGGTTTGTCCGGCCATGGCATCCGGATCGGGGCCCGCGCCGATCTAGTCGTCCTTGATGGCAACAATCCATTCATCGGCGCTGCATCCGCCGACCAGATCCTCGACCGCTGGCTGTTCGCCGTCGGTGACGTCGCTGTGCGCGATGTGATGGTGGGCGGGCAATGGGTCGTCCGTGAGGGGCGCCATCGCGATGAAGAGGCCATCGACCGCCGTTTTCGCGACGTGCTTCAGAGGCTCGGATAGTCCTAAATCCGAGGTTGTCGACCAGCATATCAGCACGAGGGGTACTTTCATGCAGCATGTCAGTTTGAATGGTCTCCTGCTCGGGGCGGCGTGCAACGGGGTGCTCGGTGCAGGTGCCGAGGTGGCGCATCATGGTTGAGCAGATTGTTGTCGACGGACCTCTGACCTGGAGGGATATCGCCTCGATTGGCCAAGGGGCGTCGCTCGCGCTTTCTGAGGCCGCATGGGCGCGTGTTGCGAAGGCACGCGCCATTGTCGATGCTTTGGTCGAGCGCGAGATTCGTGGCTACGGCATCAATACCGGTGTCGGCGCATTGTGCGATGTCATCATCAGCCAGGAAGACCAGCAGGCCCTGTCGCGCAACATCATTCTCAGTCATGCCTGTGGCGTTGGTGAGCCACTTGGCAAGCCTGAAACGCGCGCCGTGATGGCAGCGCAGATTGCCAATTTTTCCCATGGCTATTCTGGTGTCAGCCCGTCGGTGGTTGAGACGCTTTTGGCGCTTCTCAATGGCGACATGCTGCCGGTCATCCCCTCGAAGGGATCGGTCGGCTATCTCACCCATGCGGCGGCCATCGGCCTCGTGCTGATCGGTGAGGGTGAATGCTGCCATGACGGCGGGTTGATTTCCGGGCGCGAGGCGCTCGGCCGGCTTGGCCTGGCGCCGCTTGTCCTGAAGGCCAAGGAAGGCCTCAGTCTCGTCAATGGTACCCCTTGCGCCACCGGTCTTGGCGCCTTGGCAGTGTCACGCCTTTCGCATTTGGCCGATTGGGCCGATGCCGCTGCTGCGATGACCTATGAAAACCTTGGTGCGCAGTCTGATCCGTTTGCCGAGATGCCGTTGGCGCTGCGTCACTCACCCGGACTTCAGCAGGTTGGCCGTAACCTACGCCATTGGCTGTCCGGCAGTGCGCTTCTTGCGCAATCGGGCGGCAGCCGCACCCAGGATCCGCTCAGCCTGCGGGCTGTGCCGCAGATCCATGGGGCGGTGCGTGATGCCTTGGCGCATGTTGCGGAGATCGTTGACCGGGAACTGGCGAGCGTCACCGACAACCCCGTGGTCGCCGGTTCGCCAGAGGCGCCCGAAGTGCATTCGCAGGCTCATGCGGTGGGGGCCGCTCTTGGCCTTGCCATGGACAGTCTTGGAACGGCTGCCGCAGAACTTGCGACGATTTCCGAACGGCGGATCGACCGGCTGGTCAACCCTTTGGTCAGTGGCCTGCCGGCCTTTCTCGCCTCCGGAAGCGGCGTCGCCTCCGGCTTCATGATCATCCAGTATACGGCCTCTGGGCTTGTTGCCGAAAACCGGCGGCTTGCTGCACCCGCCAGCCTCGATGGCGGCATCACCTCGGCCTTGCAGGAGGATATCCTCACCCATGCGACGCCGGCCGCCGACAAGGCGCTGGCGATCCTTGGCAACCTGCAGACCATTCTGGCCATTGAAGTGATGGCGGCGGCACAGGCTTATGATTTGCAGGCCGGTTCGGCGGAGAAGGCCTCTCGGACTGCAGCACTTTATGGCAAGGTCCGTGAAGCTGTTCCCTTCTATCGCGACGACCGGCCGCTCAATGTCGAGGTCGCCAAAGTGCGCGCGATGATCGCCGCCATTCCGGCCTCACTTCAGGAGGACGTGCGATGAAAACGCTTCTGCGGAATGCGAAGCTGGCGACGATGGCGCAGACCGAGCCCGGCCTCGGCATCATCGAAAACGGGGCAATCCTGATCGAAAATTGCCGGATCGCCTATGTTGGCGATGACGCAGGCATGCCAGAGGTCAAGGGTGCCACGGTGGTGGATTGCGAAGGTCGGTGGATTACGCCGGGCCTGATCGACTGCCACACGCATCTCGTCCATGCCGGCAACCGCGCCCGTGAATTCGAGATGCGTCTTGCCGGGGCAACCTATGAGGAAATCGCCCGGGCCGGCGGCGGCATCGTCTCATCGGTGCGGGAGGTTCGTGATGCCAGCGAAGCCGATCTTGTGGCCCAGACCCTGCCGCGCCTCGATGCCTTGATGGCGGAAGGGGTAACGACGGTCGAGGTGAAGTCCGGTTACGGCCTGACGGTTGCGGACGAGCTGAAGATGCTGCGGGCGGCCAGATCTCTGGGTGGGCAGCGTCAGGTCAATCTCACCACCACCTATCTCGGCGCCCATGCGACCCCGGTGGACTACAAGGGCCGCAATGGAGACTTCATTCGCGACGTGGTGCTGCCCGGGCTGGAGGCGGCCCATGGGGAAGGTCTGGTCGATGCGGTCGATGGATTCTGCGAAGGCATCGCCTTTTCGGTTGACGAGATGCGCGTCGTCTTCGATGCGGCAAAGGACCTGGGCCTGCCGGTGAAGCTGCATGCCGATCAGCTCTCCAATCTGCATGGGGCAGCCCTGGCCGCAGACTGCGGCGCTCTTTCCGCCGATCATCTGGAGTATACCGATCAGGAGGGAGCAGCGGCCATGACGCTGGCCGGCACTGTCGCTGTGCTTCTACCAGGCGCCTATTATTTCATCCGGGAAACGAAGAAGCCGCCGGTCGATCTGTTCCGCAAGCATGGGACGAAGATGGCGCTTGCCACAGATTGCAATCCCGGGACCTCGCCGCTGACCTCGCTGCTTTTGACGATGAACATGGGCGCGACGCTGTTTCACCTGACCGTCGAGGAATGCCTCGCCGGTGTCACGCGCGAGGCGGCCCGTGCGCTCGGGCGCCTCGATACGATCGGGACGATCGAGATCGGCAAGCAGGCGGATCTCGCCATCTGGAATATCGAGAGCCCGGCAGAGCTTGTCTATCGCATCGGTTTCAATCCGCTCCACCAACGGATCTGGAACGGGGAATTGACGGGAGGAAACCACGCATGACCATTACGCTTCATCCCGGCCGCGTCTCGCTGGCCGAACTGGCAACCATCTACTGGAACAGCGAAAGCGTCGTGCTCGACCGAAGCTTTGATGCCGGCATCGAACGCGCGGCTGCCCGCATAGCGGAGATCGCCGCCGGCAATGAGGCCGTTTATGGCATCAACACCGGGTTCGGAAAACTTGCATCTATCAAGATCGATGCGGCCGATACGGCAGTGCTGCAACGCAATCTGATCCTGTCGCATTGCTGCGGTGTCGGGCAACCGCTGCCGGATACGATCGTCCGCCTGATCATGGCGCTGAAGCTGATCTCGCTCGGGCGCGGCGCGTCCGGTGTGCGGCTCGAACTGGTGCGTTTGATCGAGGGCATGCTGGAAAAGGGTGTCACCCCACTGATCCCGGAAAAGGGGTCAGTTGGTGCGTCGGGCGATCTGGCGCCGCTGGCTCACATGGCGGCCGTGATGATGGGCGAGGCCGAAGCCTTTTATCAGGGAGAGCACCTGTCGGGTGGGGTGGCGCTCGAGCGTGCGGGCCTGACCCCTGTCGTGCTGGCTGCCAAGGAAGGGCTGGCGCTGATCAACGGCACGCAGGCCTCGACGGCGCTGGCGCTGGCCGGCCTGTTCCGCGCCCATCGGGCCGCGCAGGCGGCACTGATTACCGGTGCGTTGTCGACCGATGCGGCCATGGGCTCTTCGGCGCCTTTCACTGCAGATATCCACACATTGCGTGGCCACAAGGGCCAGATCGATACGGCGGCGTCCCTTCGCGGGTTGTTGGCGGGGTCGGTGATCCGGGAAAGCCACCTGCAGGGTGATGAGCGCGTTCAGGACCCCTATTGCATCCGCTGCCAGCCGCAGGTCGATGGCGCCTGTCTGGATCTTCTGCGCATGGCCGGCCGAACGCTTGAAATCGAGGCCAATGCGGTCACAGACAATCCGCTGGTGCTCTCCGACAACAGCGTGGTGTCCGGCGGCAATTTCCACGCCGAACCCGTTGCCTTTGCCGCTGACCAGATTGCCATCGCCGTTTGCGAAATCGGCGCGATTGCCCAGCGGCGCGTTGCACTGCTGGTTGATCCGGCGCTGTCTTATGGACTGCCGGCCTTTCTCGCCCGCAAGCCAGGCCTGAATTCCGGCCTGATGATTGCGGAAGTCACCTCGGCCGCGCTGATGAGCGAAAACAAGCAGATGGCGCATCCGGCTTCGGTGGACTCGACCCCGACATCGGCCAACCAGGAGGATCATGTCTCCATGGCCTGCCATGGCGCGCGTCGCTTGCTGCAAATGACCGAGAATCTGTTTGGCATCATCGGCATCGAGGCGCTCACGGCTGCGCAAGGCGTCGAGTTTCGTGCCCCGCTCGCCACGAGTCCTGAATTGCAGAAGGCGATCGATATGCTGCGCACGGTGGTGGCGACGCTTGATGAAGATCGCTTCATGGCGCCGGATTTGGCGGCTGCCAGTGCTTTGGTGGCGGATGGGACGCTGGTTTCCAGCGTTTCGGATGGCTTGTTACCGGGACTGGATGGTTGAGATGGCGGTCTTCGACGTTGCCCAGGGCACCTCGCCCGTCATTCTCGCGTTCCCGCATACCGGCACGGATGTTCCGCCCGAGATTTGGGCGCGTCTCAACGACAACGGTCGAATGCTGGCCGATACCGACTGGCACATCCACCAACTCTATGACGGCCTCCTGCCGAATGCGACGACCGTGCGTGCCACCTTCCACCGTTATGTCATCGACGCCAATCGTGACCCGACAGGTACCAGTCTCTATCCTGGCCAAAACACGACCGGGCTCGTGCCGCAGACGGATTTTGACGGTCAGGCGATCTGGATGGAAGGTAAAGAGCCTACTGCTGCCGATATCGATGACCGGTTGACGACCTTTCATGCACCGTATCATGCGGCGATCGCGGCCGAGATCGAACGGGTCAAGGCTATCCATGGTGTTGCTGTTCTCTATGATTGCCACTCGATCCGCTCGCTGATCCCCTTCCTGTTTGAGGGAAGGCTTCCCGACTTCAATATCGGCACCGATATGGGCCGCACCTGCGATCCGCGTATCGAAGCCGCCGCAGCCGATGTGGCGCGCGCAGCCGAGGGTTATACGGCGATCGTCAATGGCCGCTTCAAGGGTGGCTGGACCACCCGTCACTACGGACAGCCACAGAATGGCGTTCACGCCATCCAGATGGAACTGTCGCAGATCTCGCACCTGACCATCGAAGAGCCGCCCTTTGCCTATGACGACGAGAAGGCCGGGCGATTGCGCATTCACCTGAACCAGATCCTTGCACGCATCGAAGCCGTTGCGGATCAACTGAAGACCAAGGGGAACTGAGATGACCAATCCACGCCACAACCTCCGCGACGTCCGCTCGCCGCGCGGAAGCGAGCTCAACGCCAAGAGCTGGATGACCGAAGCGCCGCTGCGCATGCTGATGAACAATCTCGATCCCGATGTCGCGGAAAACCCGCATGAGCTGGTGGTTTATGGTGGTATCGGCCGCGCCGCCCGCACCTGGGAAGATTTCGACCGGATCGTCGCGACGCTGAAGACACTGACGGAAGAGGAAACACTCGTCGTGCAATCCGGCAAGCCGGTTGGCGTGTTCCGCACACACAAGGACGCGCCGCGCGTTCTGATCGCCAATTCCAACCTGGTGCCGCATTGGGCGACTTGGGACCATTTCAACGAACTGGATAAGAAGGGTCTCGCCATGTACGGCCAGATGACCGCCGGTTCTTGGATCTATATCGGCACCCAGGGCATCGTTCAGGGCACCTACGAAACCTTTGTCGAGGCGGGTCGTCAGCATTACGGCGGCAATCTCACCGGCAAGTGGATCCTGACTGGCGGCCTTGGTGGCATGGGCGGTGCCCAGCCGCTTGCCGCCGTCATGGCCGGCGCCTGCTGCCTCGCCGTCGAGAGCGACGAGACCCGCATCGATTTCCGGTTGCGCACCCGATACGTTGATGAGAAGGCCCATACGCTGGATGAAGCGCTTGAAATGATCGACCGCTGGACTAAGGCCGGCGAAGCCAAGTCCGTGGGCTTGCTCGGCAATGCCGCAGAAGTCTTCCCGGAACTGGTCAAGCGCATGAAGGCCGGCGGCCCGCGCCCTGACATTGTCACCGACCAGACCTCTGCCCATGATCCGCTCAATGGCTATCTGCCGATCGGCTGGACGGTTGCCGAACACAAGGCCAAGCGCGAAAGTGATCCGAAGACCGTCGAGATTGCGGCGCGCGCTTCGATGAAGGCGCATGTTGAAGCCATGGTCGCCTTCTGGGATGCCGGCGTTCCAACGCTCGACTACGGCAATAATATCCGCCAGGTGGCGAAGGAAGAGGGCCTCGAAAATGCATTCGCCTTCCCCGGTTTCGTGCCTGCCTATATCCGCCCGCTCTTTTGCCGTGGCATTGGCCCATTCCGCTGGGCCGCCCTGTCCGGCGATCCGGAGGATATCTACAAGACGGATGCCAAGGTGAAGGAACTGACGCCCGGCAACACGCATCTGCATAACTGGCTGGACATGGCGCGTGAGCGCATCGCCTTCCAGGGCCTGCCGGCGCGCATCTGCTGGGTGGGGCTCGGCGATCGCCATCGCCTGGCGCTTGCCTTCAACGAAATGGTCAAGAGTGGTGAGCTCAGCGCGCCTGTGGTCATCGGCCGTGACCATCTGGATTCGGGTTCTGTTGCCTCGCCGAACCGCGAGACGGAAGCGATGAAGGACGGATCGGACGCCGTGTCCGACTGGCCGCTGCTGAACGCCCTTCTCAACACAGCCTCGGGTGCCACCTGGGTGTCGCTGCATCACGGCGGCGGCGTCGGCATGGGCTTTTCCCAGCATTCGGGCGTGGTTATTTGCGCCGATGGGTCGGATGATGCGGCCAAGCGGCTTGAGCGCGTGTTGTGGAACGACCCGGCGACTGGCGTCATGCGCCATGCCGATGCCGGCTACGAGATCGCACTCGACTGCGCCAAGGAAAAGGGCCTTCGTTTGCCGGGCATTCTCGGCAACTGAGCGATAGGAGCGGGCCGTGACGATCAGGTTGCAACGCTTCGGTGACCATCGGGTGATGCCATGGAAGAACGGTCTTGGGTTTACCCGCGAGGTGATTGCTCATCCGTCAGGCTCAGATGCGTCCGGTTTTCTCTGGCGCATCAGCCTCGCCACGGTCAACGGGTCCGGTCCCTTCTCTCCCTTTCCCGGCATTGACCGCACGATCGCGGTCATGGCGGGGGAGGGAATGCGCCTGACGGTCGACGGTGTCTTGCAGACACCGCTGACCACAGACACGGACCCCTATTCCTTTTCGGGAGATGCTGTCGTGCAGGCCGATAGCCTCGGTGGCGAGACGCTGGATCTGAACGTGATGACCCGAAGGGGGCTCTGGCGCCACGCCATGCAGCGTTTGCCCTTGCCGGATGAAATGCAGCTTAACATCGACAGTGATGCCGCCGCTCTTGTCTTTTCCGGACGCGTCGAGGTTAAGGCTGGCGGCTGCGCCCATTCGGTCGATACGGGTGATGTCCTGCTCGGCTTGGCACCGGGCGATGAGATCACCCTTGCCGCCGCTGAACCCACGGCAAGGGCATTTTTCATTCAGCTTCATACGGCCCACTGACGCCGACAGGATCTGTTTTAGGCTGGAACTTCAGCTCTTCTCGGCTTCCGCCACCTTGTGCTTCACAGCGATGAAGCTGTCCGGCGTTACCGAGATACTGTCTATTCCGGCCTCAACGAGGAAGCGGGCAAAATCCGGGTGATCGCTTGGGGCCTGGCCACAGAGGCCGATCTTGGCGCCCGCCTTATTGGCTTCCCGGATGACGGTGTTGATCATCCATTTGACCGCCTCGTCCTCTTCGTCGAAAAGGTCGGCGAGATCGCCTGAATCGCGGTCTACCCCCAGCGTCAACTGTGTGAGGTCGTTGGAGCCGATTGAGAAACCGTCGAAATGTCGGGCGAACTGGCCGGCCAGGATGACATTTGAGGGGATCTCGCACATCACATAGATCTGCAAGCCGTCCTCGCCACGGCGCAGGCCGTTCTCGGCCATTACGGCCTTGACTTTTTCCGCCTCGCCGATCGAGCGGCAAAATGGGATCATCACGATCACGTTCGAGAAACCCATCTTGTTGCGCAATTTCCGGATTGCCCGGCATTCCAGCGCAAAGCCTTCCCGGTAGCGCGGCGAGTAATAGCGCGAGGCGCCGCGGAAACCGATCATCGGGTTTTCTTCGTCCGGCTCGAACTCGGTGCCGCCGATCAGACCGGCATATTCATTGGTCTTGAAGTCGCTCATCCGCACGATCACGGGCTTGGGATGTACGGTCGCCGCGATCCGGGCGAGGCCTTCGGCCAGTTGGTCGACAAAGTACTGGGTCTTGTCCTCGTAGCCTTTGGTTAAGGTCCAGATCTCGGTCTTGGCAGCTTCGTCCTTCAAGCGGTCGTAGTGCACCAGCGCCATGGGGTGGATCCGCACGGCATTGCTGATGACGAATTCCATACGGGCAAGGCCGACGCCGTCCGCCGGCAACTTCCACCAGCGGAAGGCGGCGCCCGGATTGCCGAGGTTCAGCATGATCTTGGTCCGGGTCTCCGGGATTGCGTCGACATCGAGCGTCTCGACGTCGAAATCCGCGATACCCTCATAGACCATACCTTCGTCGCCTTCGGCGCAGCAGACAGTCACGTCCTGGCCGGTGTGCAGCAGATGTGTCGCGTCTCCTGTCCCGACGATGGCCGGCAGGCCAAGTTCGCGGCTGACAATGGCGGCATGGGAGGTGCGCCCGCCGTGATCAGTGACAATGGCTGCTGCACGCTTCATGATCGGCACCCAGTCCGGATCGGTGGTCGAGGTTACGAGCACGGAGCCATCAACAAACTGGCCGATATCCTTCGCGGATTCGATCAGGCAGACCTGGCCGGTGACGATGCTGTCGCCGATCGACAGCCCTTTGACCAATGCCTTGCCGCGATTGCGGATTTGGTAGGAACTGAACGTCGCGCTCTTGCGGTTTGACTGTACGGTCTCCGGGCGTGCCTGCACGATGTAAAGCCGTCCCGTCTCGCCGTCGCGAGCCCATTCCATATCCATCGCACAGCCGTAATGCTGCTCAATGGTTGCTGCCCAGCGGGCGAGGGTCAGGATCTCTTCATCCTTGAGCACCAGTGCTTCTCGCTCGGCCCGCGATGTCGGCACATTGCGCGTCGGCTGGTCGCTGCCGCCATAGATCATCTTGATCGCCTTGGCGCCGCGCTTGCGGGCTATGATCGGACGAAGGCCGGGATCAGACAGGAGCGGCTTGAACACCTGATACTCATCCGGATCGACGGCGCCCTGAACGACGTTTTCCCCCAGGCCCCAGGCTGCATTGATCAGCACGACCTTGTCGAAACCGGTCTCGGTGTCGATCGAGAACATCACGCCCGAGCCGCCAATGTCGGAACGAACCATTTGCTGTACGCCGACCGACAGCGCGACCTTCATATGGTCAAAGCCCCTTGTCTGGCGGTAGGAGATGGCGCGATCGGTGAAGAGGGAGGCGTAGCAACGGCGGCAGGCATCCAGGAGGGATTCTTCTCCCGTGATGTTGAGGAAGGTCTCCTGCTGGCCGGCAAAACTCGCATCGGGCAGGTCTTCGGCTGTCGCGCTGGATCGTACGGCGACACTGACATCGGCATGGCCGGCGCGGGTCGAAAGTGCTCGGTACGCTTCGACGATGGCCCGGGCCGTCGGCTCCGGCCAAGTGCCGCGCAGGAAGAGTTTGCGCATCGCCTCACCCGTTTCGGGAAGGCTTGCCTTGCCGCCTGTCCAATCGGCAAGCAGGGCGGTCATCGCGCTGCGGATGCCGTTTTCATCGACATAATTCCAATAGGCTTCTGAGGTGGTCGCAAAGCCTGGCGGCACATGCACGCCCTTGCTTTCCAAGGTTTGAATCATTTCGCCCAGTGAGGAATTCTTTCCCCCGACGCGTGCAACATCCACGCGAAGGAGATCTTCGAACCACATGACCGGCATATTGTCTCGCATGATGCTTTCCTCCGCTATTAAACGCCTTGCAGGCGCCGTTGAAGTGATACTACCTGAGGGCGAAGTGGGCGCCTTGATCGGTATCAATCAGTGCCATGGCACGAGGCGACGTCTGCCTCTTGTCGGCAATAGCTGGAAAGTTGGTTCCTGATGGACCTCTTGGCTGCGTTGTGCGTTCACAGTCGATGTCGGAAATGCCGGCGTGACGGTTCTCGCCACGCGTAGTCTTCCGGCGATGCACGGCGCGACAGTTCGTTTGCGCGTCTCCCCGTTTCTCCAGCCAGTGGAGCCGGCATGCACAGCCTCGGCCAAGCCAATCTCTCATCACCGCACTCTAAGCCGGCTCAAGAGGCCGCTCTCGGTCATCGCTCGAGAGTCGCCTTTACGGTCAATGGCCAGACGGTCGACATAGTGGTCGACAATCGCACAACGTTGCTCGATGCCCTGCGAGAAACGTTGAAACTCACGGGTACAAAGAAAGGCTGCGATCACGGTCAGTGTGGCGCCTGCACGGTTCTTGTCGAGGGACGGCGGATCAATGCCTGCCTGTCTTTGGTTGTGATGCATGAGGGCGATGCAGTGACCACCATCGAGGGTCTTGGTGAGCCCGGCGGCTTGCATTCGATGCAGGATGCCTTCCTTCGTCATGACGGGTTTCAGTGCGGCTATTGCACGCCTGGCCAAATCTGTTCGGCCGTTGCCGTGCTGGAGGAGATTAAGGCTGGCATTCCGAGCCATGTGACAGGAGATCTCGAAGCGCCTGTCGTTTTCAATGTCGACGAGTTGCGCGAACGGATGAGCGGCAATCTCTGTCGCTGCGGGGCCTACTCCAACATCATGGATGCGATCCTTGAGGTTGCGGGAGAGCGGGCATGAGAGCGTTCACCTTTGAAAAGCCGACCTCGGTCGAGGCCGCGGTCAAAATGGTTGCCGGAAATCCGCAGGCACGCTTCATCGCGGGCGGAACGAACCTTCTTGACCTGATGAAACTGGAGATCGAAACACCGACGCATCTGGTCGATGTCAACGGGCTCGACTTGGATCGCATCGAGACGACGGATCAAGGTGGCCTGCGCATCGGAGCATTGGTGCGTAACACCGACCTCGCCGCAGATGATCGTGTGCGACGCGACTATCCGCTCCTCTCTCGTGCGCTGTTGGCTGGCGCGTCCGGCCAGTTGCGCAATAGGGCGACGACGGCGGGCAACCTCCTGCAGCGGACGCGCTGCCCCTATTTCTATGACCCGAACCAGCCCTGCAACAAGCGCAACCCGGGCAGCGGTTGCTCCGCGCTTGGCGGTTTCAGCCGTCAGCATGCTGTGGTCGGAACGAGCGAGCACTGCATCGCCACGCATCCGAGCGACATGGCCATAGCCATGCGTGCGCTGGATGCGGTGGTCGAGACGGTAAAATCGGACGGAACCCGGCGGTCTATTCCGATCGCCGAATTCCACCTCCTGCCAGGCGATACGCCTGATGTCGAGACTGCTTTGGAGCAGGGTGAGTTCATCACGGCCGTCGTGCTTCCAGCACCAATCGGTGGCCGACAGATCTATCACAAGGTCCGCGACCGGGCCTCCTATGCCTTTGCTCTGGTGTCTGTCGGTGCCGTGATCGGTGATGACGGCATGCAGCGATATGCCATCGGCGGCGTGGCGCACAAACCGTGGCGGGTTGAGAAAGCGGAGGCGCTGGAAGGTCCCAAGGCCCTTTCTGCAGCCTTGATGGCCGATGCTCGCCCCACCGATCAAAACCGATACAAGCTGGATCTCGTTGAGCGAATGCTCGCGTCCATCCTCGCAGAAGCGAAGGGTTGAGCCCATGAAGTTCGACAAGCCTGAGACCACCAATCCGATCGACAGCCTCAAGGTTGTCGGCAAGCCGCATCTGCGTATCGATGGCCCGTTGAAGGTCAGCGGCCAAGCTCCCTATGCCTATGAGCACGCAGTTATCGGCAGCGATATCGCCTATGGTTACCCCGTCTGCGCTGCGATCGCCAAGGGACGGATCCGCTCGATCGATGCTACTGCTGCACGCGCCGCGCCAGGCGTGCTCGCTGTGGTGACAACCATCGAGTTCGGCGAGGCGCGCAAGGGCGAGAACAACACTGCCCATCTCTTCGGCGGGGACAGGATCGAGCACTACCATCAGGCGATCGCCGTCGTCGTTGCAGAAAGTTTTGAGCAGGCACGGTCTGCGGCTGCCTTGGTCGAGGTGGATTACGATGAAGCGGAAGGATCGTTTGATCTTGATGCGGCAAAAGGTTCGGCTACCCCTCCGGACCCAGAGTCTGAAAATGCCGATACGGCCGTGGGCAATTTCGACGTGGCTTTTAACTCGGCTGAGGTAACGCTCGATGCGCGCTATGAGACGCCCGATCAGAGCCATGCGATGATGGAGCCGCATGCTTCGATTGCCCGGTGGGATGGCGATCAGCTGACAGTCTGGACATCGAGCCAGATGATCGACTGGTGGCACACCGATCTCGCCATCGTGCTTGATATGGACAAGGAGAAGATCCGTCTGAAGTCGCCCTATATTGGAGGCGGTTTCGGCGGCAAATTGTTTCTGCGCGTGGATGCAGTGCTTGCGGCGGTCGGCGCGAAGGCCGCAGGCCGTGCCGTCAAGCTGACGCTGCCCCGCCCGATGATCATGAACAATACCACGCATCGTCCAGCCACGATCCAGCGCATCCGGATCGGAGCAGAATCAACCGGCAAGATCACGGCGATCGCGCATGAGAGCTGGTCCGGCAATCTCCCCGACGGAGATCTGGAAACGGCGGTCATGCAGACGCGTCTGCTTTATGCGGGTCAAAACCGGATGACCGCAATGCGGCTTGCACAGCTCGACCTTGCCGAAGGCAATGCGATGCGGGCTCCCGGCGAGGCGCCCGGCCTGATGGCTCTGGAAATCGCCATGGATGAAATGGCGGAGAAACTCGGCCTGGATCCCGTCGAGTTCCGCATCATCAACGACACACAGGTCGATCCGGAAAACCCTGAACGACCCTTCAGTAAACGCGACCTGATCGGCTGCCTCCAACGCGGTGCCGAACGCTTCGGCTGGAGCGCGCGAAGCGCCAAACCCGGCCTCCGGCGGGAGGGGCGCTTGCTGATCGGACATGGCGTGGCTGCAGCCTTCCGCAACAATCTGCTTGTCCCGTCGGCTGCGCGAGTCAGGCTGGAGCCCAATGGACGCGTGATCGTCGAAACCGACATGACTGATATCGGTACCGGCAGCTACACGATCCTTGCGCAGACTGCGGCGGAGATGTTCGGGGTCGAGATCGACGCCATCGACGTTCGACTGGGAGATTCCCAGTTTCCGATATCGGCAGGTTCCGGCGGGCAGTTCGGCGCCAACTGTTCTACGTCAGGGGTTTATGCCGCCTGCGTCAAGCTGCGAGACGCCATTGCACAGCGGCTCGGGTTCAACTCCGCCGATATCACCTTCGAAGGCGGTTTCGTGCGCTCCGGCGACAGATCGATCCCGCTCGGTGAGGCCGCGGGTCCCGAAGGTTTGGCAGGCGAAGATGGCATTGAATGGGGCGATCTTGCCAAGACCCATCAGCAGTCGACCTTCGGCGCGCACTTCGTCGAGGTGGCTGTCGACGCATTCACGGGTGAAAGCCGGGTTCGTCGGATGCTCGCCGTTTGTGCGGCCGGGCGCATCCTGAACCCGATCACGGCGCGTAGCCAGGTGATTGGCGCCATGACCATGGGCATTGGCGGTGCCCTGTCAGAGGAGCTGGCTGTCGACACCAAGCGAGGTTTCTTTGTGAACCACGACCTCGCCGGTTACGAAGTGCCTGTCCATGCGGATGTCCCGCATCAGGAGGTGATCTTCCTCGATGAAACCGATGCGATGTCATCACCGATGAAGGCGAAAGGTGTCGGCGAGCTTGGGCTGTGCGGTGTTTCGGCGGCTATCGCCAATGCGATCTATAATGCCACCGGGGTTCGCGTTCGCGACTATCCGATCACGCTCGACAAGGTGATCGGCGGCCTGCCGAAGGTTGCGTGAGGACTCAATGGCCTTTGCCCGTCACGCCGTGACGTGAATGAGATCATTGATCACTTTAATCAAGCTGGCAGCGGCGATGGACAAGTCGCCGCTGTTGTCGATGGTAATCGTGCCTGGGCCATCGGGCAGGATGTCCGGGGTGTGGCGCAGTCTGGCTTCGATTTCCTCTGCGCTTTCCCGTCCACGGGCCGCGAGACGTGCGGCGAGGATTTCCGGACGGGCAGAGACGTTGATGACGAGCAGTTTCGGAAACCGATCCGCAAACTGGTCGAGCGCAGACCGGGAGCCGTTGGCGATGACAATCCTCCCTCTGGCGAGATCTTCCATCACATCCGCAGGGATGCCGTAGCACAGGCCATGCGCTTCCCAGTCAATTGCGAAAGCGCCTGCGGCTTTCATTCTCTCGAATTCGTCATGCGAGGCCGGGCGGTGGTCTTCGCCGATGCCGTCTGCCGGTCGTGTGATCACGCGCTGTACGAAGCGAACCTTGTCGGTATTCGAGAAGTGTCGCCTGGCTTCAGCCATAAGGCTGTCCTTGCCGACGCCACTGGGGCCCACGACAACGATGATTGTGCCGCCGTCTGCGAATGTGTTCACCGCTGCCAGAGGCTCCTGCATCAGGCTACCCTTTGCCCGGCTCGCCAGACGGAGCGGACGACCGGAACGCCCTCCGTGCGGCGGACGCGAACCAGATCGGCGCGCAGCCCGGTTTCGATCCGGCCGCGGTCATTGAGGCCGACGGTGCGTGCCGGCGTAGATGTGACCATGGCGAGCGCTTTCGGCAGGGTGATCGTGTCGATTTCGTCGGCGAGCACAAAAGCGGCATGGAGGAGGCTCAAGGGCACGTAGTCCGAGGAGAGGACGTCCAGCACGCCGCGTTCGGCCAGATCGCGCGCCGCGATGTTTCCGGAATGAGACTTGCCGCGCACAACATTCGGTGCGCCCATCAGCACGCTCATACCCGATTTGTGGGAGGCTTCGGCCGCCTCAAGGCTGGTTGGGAATTCAGCCAGTTTCACGCCATGGCCTTTGGCTTCCTCGACATGGGCAAGGGTCGCATCGTCATGGCTGGCGACCGTGATGCCGCGTGCGGCACAGGCCATGGCGAGCGCATCGCGATGAGACGCGGAGAAGCGGGCAGACAGCGCCAGGCGACTTTCAACGAAGCGGGCGAACTGCTCATCGGTCAGGCCGCGCTTTGTCTTGTAGTAGAGTGTGTACTGGTCCATCGTCTGGAACTGGCGCTGGCCCGGGGAATGGTCCATCAGCGATACAAGCCGCACATGGGGATCGTTCTCGAAATCGGCAAAGTGTTCGAGAACATTGTCGGAGGCGACTTCGCAGCGCAGGTGGATCAGGTGTTCTGCGCGCAGCCGGTCGTCGCGTTCTGCTGCCTGGATGGCATCGGCCATGTCGCGCATTTCACCCTTATCAAATCCGCCGTCCTCGTCCGACCCCATGCGCAGGCAGTCGAAGACCGTCGTGATGCCTGATGTCACGATCTGGGCGTCGTGTGCCTGGATGGCGGATGTCATGTGCCAGCGCACGCCGGGGCGGGGAGAGTAGTGGGACTCGAGGTGGTCCGTATGCAATTCGACGAGACCTGGGATCAGGTAGTCGCCGCCGAAATCCTCGCCCTCGCTGCTGTGGCCTTCGCCGAGATCAACGATCACGCCGTCGCGGATTACGACGCTGCCTTCGAGGACACGGTCTTCAAGGACGATACGGGCATTGGAAAAGATCTGTTCGGACATCGGATCAGCCGTTTGTTGGGGCAGCAAGCGGCTGCCAGGAATGGACTTGGAAAGGGGCACCACGCTCGGGCTCGACGAAGAGGGCTAGCCCGTCAATGCGGAGCGCGCGGTTGGTGAAGGCCGAGAAATGCGCTTCGAGTCCTTCTGCCATGACGGGGGCACGGTCATCCGGAACGGGGCCGCTCAGCGTCATGTGGAAGCGGAAGTCATCGAAGACATAAGGATAACCCCAGGTCGTCAGATATTGGCGTTGGCTGTCCGTCAGACGTTCAGGTTTGCGGCGGGCCATATCGTCTGCGGACAGCGGTGCGCGGAAAGGCTCGAACGCTTCCACGACCGATGCGGCGAAATCCTGGAGCGGGCCATGGGTCTCTGCAGGCACGATGGCGAAGAAGGGACCGATGCGGTTGATCATGACGCCTGGAATGTCGAAGGCCTGCCGCGCGGTGCAAAAGCTGCGAAACGCGTCGAGAAGATCGGCTTCTTCCATCTCATCCTTGAGATGGAAGGGGGCCTTCAGCGTGGCATGAAAGCCGTACCGGCGCGGATCTGCGGTCAGTTCGGCGAGTTCCGGTCGTTCGAAGCCAGAGGCGAGCAACTGTGGGAGCGCCTCACCGGAAAAGGCGTCGCGGCCGAGCCATTCCGCAGCGGCACGGGTCAGCGGATGGTCTTCAGACGGTGTGAAATAGATCGCGTAGCGCAAGGTATTGCTTTCAGAAGGTGTCCACGGGTGGGGGCGCCGCCCGTCAGAATCAGTGCCTGTTCTTGCCGATCAGACGCGAGCGCAGGCTATTGGATATGGCGTCGAAAATGAACACTACGAGCAGAATGAGAAGGACCATGTAGGCAACGTTTTCCCAGTCGGAATTGGTGCGCATGGCTTCCCAGAGTTTCAGGCCGATGCCGCCGGCGCCGACGGCGCCGATGATCGTTGCCGAGCGGGTGTTGCTTTCCCAGAAATAGAGCGCCTGTGAGGCAAAGACCGGCATGACCTGCGGCAGTACGCCGTAGCGCTGCACGGCGGCCGGCGGCGCGCCGACGGATTTGACACCTTCACGCTGCTTGTCATCGATGTTCTCCAACGCCTCGGAATAGAGTTTGCCGAGGGTGCCGGTGTCGGTGAAAAAGATAGCCGAGATCCCTGCAAGCGGCCCGGGGCCGAAGGCGCGGGTGAAGAACAGGGCCCAGATCAGCATGTCGACCGAGCGCAGGAAGTCGAAGAAGCGCTTGGTAACCTGGTTTACCGGACGGTTTTGCATGATGTTGCGCGCGGCGATGAAGGAGAGCGGAAATGCGACGAGCATGGCGAGCAGCGTGCCGACAAAGGCCATGACAATGGTTTGCAGCAACTTGGTCCAGACATCGAGATGCTGCCAGGATGCGTTGTAAAGAATGTTGTTCCAGGCGAGCGCAAGGTTGCTCATCTTCGGATCAATCCGGTCTGCAGACGTCACTTTCTGCCAGACTTCGCCAACGGAAAGATCAAAGAAGGGAGAGTCGGTGTCGAAGACGAAATTCTCCCAGCCAAAGAAGCGCTTGCGGATGCGCACGCGTTCCGATGACACGTCGATCCATCCCGCCGTCCCGAAATAGGCGATGACGCGGCCACCCGGATTGCGCTGTTCGACCCAATCGGGGCTCACGCCATTGATCGTGACCGTATCGGCCTGAGGGTCAAGCGTGAGGGTGACAGTTTCTGTGCCGCGGATGAGGTCGACGGTGTTGTTGCCAATCTCGACGCGTGCGCTTCCACTGAGGGTCACATTTGCTTCGGCGATCACTTCTTCCGTCACCGGCTGTGTCGATGGCATTTGCTCAGCCACGGCGGACGGAGCGGTCTGCTGTGCCGGGGATGGCATGAAGCTGAAGGCAGAACTTGGCTTGGGTGGGGCCGAAGGCGCATCCGTTGGCTTTGCAGCGGATGCGGGCGCAGCGCTTCGTGTGATGATCTGGCGCCTTGTCTCGATCCAGTCGGGGTTGGGATTGGGACCGATGGGGTCGAAGCGGGGATAGGTGATTGTCAGGGCGCCGTCACGATCAATGTGGAATTCGGGACGGATTTCATAGGAGACCCAGTCCGCCAGGTAGTTGCCGGCGATGCCCCAATTCGCCTGAGAGAGCGTCTTGCCGATGGCAAAGAACCACCAGCAGAAGAGGAAGTAGAGCGCGAGGATACCGATCGTGATGGGAGCCCGGTATCTCTGCCACAAGGAACGCTCCAGGACATGCGGATAGCGTTCGGCGAGACGGTTCAGTTCGGCAGTGTTCATCATGGACATCCTGGATCTCACGTTACCGACTGGAAGGCCTGTTCTCCGACGAGCTTGCGGCGGAGGGATGCGGAAAGCTGGTCGATGGCGATGACTGTCGTCAGCAAGAGAAGGATGATGGCCAGCGTCTTGGCCTCATGCCCCTGGCCGATGGACAGGCGGAGCAATTCACCGATGCCGCCGCCGCCAACCGCGCCGATGATGGTCGACGCGCGGACGTTGATTTCGAACCGCAGCAGAGCGTAGCTCAGGAAATTCGGCATGACCTGTGGTGTGATGCCGAACCAGACGCGTTCGAACCAGTTGGCACCGACGGCGCGCAGGCCCTCGTCCGGTCGCATGTCGGCGTTTTCGATCACTTCGAAGAAGAGCTTGCCAAGCGCGCCGACCGTGTGAACCGTGACGGCGATGATGGCGGGAATTGGTCCGAGTGACAGGATGGCGAGGAAGAAGCCGGCAATAACGACTTCCGGAAAGGCGCGGAGGATTTCCATGTAGCGGCGAATCGGCCAGCGGATCCAGGCGGCCGGCATCATGTTCTTTGCGGCGAGGAAGGAGAGCGCAAAACCGATGATCGTTGCGACGACGGTGGACAGCAGCGCGATGTTGATCGTTTCGGCCATCTTGTGGAAATATTCCGGAATGTAGAGGCTCTCGGTGATGTAGAGCCGGCCCTCCGGATAGTTGAATTTCATGCTGCCATCGGCATGGGGCGAAGCGAGATCGAACAGCGCGCGCCAGATCTCCCAGCCGTCTTGTGGCACCAGATCGCCTATAAAATCGAAGAAATAGGGCAGGCGGTCAAAGAACTTGCCGGAATTGGTTTCGTTGGCGAACCAGAGCGAGCCGGAGATGGCAAAGAACAGGATGAGCAGGCTGAGCCCGGTATACATCCGCCGCTTGGCCGCCAGTTCCTGCCAGTGGCGCTCGACGGTGGCGCCGCTTTCGCTCAAGGGTGGCTGTGTCGCCGTCATGGCCATTGCCGCTCGTCCTTCTGACCCTTTGTCATCAAAGCAAGGCCGCCGGTCGGGAACCGACCGACGGCCTTGTTTTCGAGGCTGCTATCAGCCGCCGATTGTTGCCTTGCGGGCGTCGATGATCGGCTTGTAGAAGTCGACGTTGACTTCGGTGAAGCCCTTGAAGTCACCGCCCTGGATGGCCGAGAAGCAGGCCGCATCCGTCTTTGGCAGATCGAGCATGAACTGCTTGAACTTGGTCTTCATGTCGTCGTTCATCGACGTGCGGATAACGATCGGGCCGTTCGGGATCAGCGGCGACTTCCACAGTTCGACGAGGTCTTCCATGTTGAGGATGCCCTTGTCGACCATCTTCCTCAGATTGCCGGAGGTGTAGCCGTCCTTGAATTCACCAACGCCGGAGCCGAAGGTCGTGCCGGCATCGAAAGTGCCTTTCAGCACTTCGAGGACGAGGTTTTCGTGGCCGCCGCCGAAGCCGGTTTCGGCAACGAATTCCTTCACCGGGCCGCCAATGGCTTCCGGCAGGGTCACAGTCGGGATCAGGTAGCCAGAGGTCGAGTCCGGGTCTGCGAAGCCGAGCTTCTTGCCCTTGATGTCTTCGACCTTAGTCATGCCGCTATCTTTGCGGGCAACCATGATCGAGTAGTAGCCCATCGAGCCATCGGTCTGGACGGTGGTGAGGATTGGTTCGACGGCATCTGCCTTGGCGAGATAGATCTTGGCAAAGCCCGAGGCGCCAAGTTCTGCATAGTCGAGCGTACCGCCCAGCAGGCCCTGGATAACACCGTCATAGTCGGCGGCCGGGAACAGCGAAACCTTCTCAACGCCCAGAACGGCCGGAAGCTTGTCGGTCATGCACTGGTAGTTGCGCAGGCGGTCGGCTTCGTTTTCGCCGCCAAGAATGCCGATGCGGAATTCCTTGAGGTCTTCGGCCTGGGCGCTGACGGCGAGAGCGGCGAATGTCGCCGTGGCAAGCAGGATCTTCTTCAACATGGCTTGGGTCTCCCGTTCGATAGGGTTGGGTTTCAGCTGTCTTGAATGGCGCCCTTGTCGCAGGGCAGGCGATCTTCGTGGTCAGGCCTCGGCAGTTGCCAGAGAACGCAGGCCAGGGGATGGGATCGAGCGCACGTCATTGTCCTGACGCGCGATGGTGATGCTGGTCGAGGTCATCGTCTCGTCAATGCCGGCGCCATGCTGGTCTGCGCCGTAGATCTCTTGCACCGCATCGGCGGTCAGCTCGTCCGGGGTGCCGTCGAAAACGACGCGGCCGCGCGCCATGCCGACGATGCGTTCACAATAGTTGCGGGCTGTGTCGAGCGTGTGCAGGTTTGTGATAACGGTGATGCCTTCCCGCTCATTGATGTCGCGCAGCGCATCCATGACGATCTTGGCGTTGAGGGGGTCAAGCGAGGCGATCGGCTCGTCAGCCAGTACCATCTTCGGCGACTGCATGAGCGCCCGGGCAATCGCCACACGCTGCTGCTGACCACCCGAGAGGGTGCCGGCCGGCTGAAGTGCCGTCTGCTCGATGCCAAGGCGCTCCAGGGCCGCGATCGCCATGAGGCGCTCCTCGCGTGTGAACATGCCGAGCAGGCTCATGGCGGTCGAGCGATGGTTCAGGCGGCCGAGCAGGACATTGGTCAGGACATCCAGACGCGGCACGAGATTGAACTGCTGGAAAATCATCGCGCAATCGCGCTGCCAGTTGCGCAGGGCTGACCCCCGTAGCGAAGATACTTCCAGATCGCCGAAGCGGATGCTGCCCGCGGTCGGATCGACCAGGCGGTTGATCATACGCAGAAGCGTCGACTTGCCGGCGCCCGAACGCCCGATGACGCCAACCATCTGTCCGGTTGGGATGTCCAGCGTCACCTTGTCGACAGCCGTGTTGCTACCGAACTGTCGGGTGAGGTTGGTCAACTGGAACTGCATGATGTGTCCTTCGCCGTCGTTGATCGCGGTGTTGCGTATCCACTAATGGTCCAGCGTGAAGCGCGAATGTCAGTTTTGCGTCAGTTTTGCAAAGATGCGGGAAGCCCTGAAAACACTGGGTTTTCAGTTGTATTTTGACAGAAATGCATCAGCGTCGAGGTGGCGAAAATCCTCAAGTGCAGCGAACAAGCGGTCGTGCTCCCAATCCCACCAGGCGAGCTTTTGCATGCCCTCTGCAATGTCGGCGGGAAAGCGCTCGCGGATGAGCTTTGCCGGGACGCCGCCGACGATGGTATAGGCGCCCACATCGCGTGAGACGACGGCGCCTGCGCCAATCACCGCACCATCGCCAATTGTCACGCCTGGCAGGATCGTGGCACCATGGCCGATCCAGACATCGTGACCGATTGTGACGCGGTTTTCGCGCCGCCAGGCGAAGAAGTCATGGTCGTTTTCCGCGCCATCGAAGTAGTCTGCCGCGCGGTAGGTGAAGTGATGCAAAGTTGGACGCCAAGTCGGATGATTGGTGGCGTTGATGCGGACGGCAGCTGCGATATTGGCAAACTTGCCGATCGTCGCGCACCAGACAGCGCCATCCTGCATGATGTAGGAATAGTCGCCCATTTCCACCTCTTCGAGGCGGCAGCGCTCGGCCACCTCCGTATAGCGGCCGAGCGTCGCGTTCACCACGCGAGCGCTTTCATGGATCATCGGTTCGAGGGCAAGTTTCTTGCTCATGCCGCAGCCTTTCGTGGCGAGAACTGCATGACATCGATAATGCGATCGGCAACAGCCTCCCGTACTTCCTCGTCGTGGAAGATGCCAAGTAGGGCCACGCCTTCTTCCTTCTTGGCGCGGATCATCGACACGACCACTGCACGATTGGCCGCATCGAGTGATGCCGTCGGTTCGTCCAGCAGGAGCACGGCGTGATCGGTGATGAAGCCACGGGCGATGTTGACGCGCTGTTGCTCACCCCCGGAGAAGGTGGAGGGAGGCAGTTGCCAGAGATCGCGTGGAAGATTTAGCCGGCTAAGCAAGTCTGCTGCTCGTTCGCGCGCTTCCTCGGTGGCTGTGCCACGGGCTATCAGCGGCTCAGCCACGACATCGAGGGCGGAGACGCGTGGCACTGTGCGCAGGAACTGGCTGACATAGCCCAGAGTGGCGCGGCGAACTTCAAGGACGGTGCGAGGATCGGCGGTCGCGATATCAACGATCCGGTCCTGGTGGGTGACGAGGATCTGGCCGGCATCGACGGCATAATTGCCATAGAGCATCTTGAGGATCGAGCTCTTGCCGACGCCGGAGGGACCGCCGAGGACGACACATTCGCCCGATACGACCGAGAAGGAGACGTCAGAGACGACGGGGAGAACGAGGCCGCCGCGCAGATGCATGGTGAAGCTCTTGCACACCTCTGAGACGACGAGGGGAGTGGGCATGGTTTTTTCCTTTCGCGACGCCGGTCAGACTTGCAGGATCGAGGAGACGAGCAGCTGGGTGTAAGGTTCCCGTGGATCATCAAGCACGCGGTCGGTCAGACCGTGTTCGATCACATGGCCGTCCTTCATCACCATCATCCGGTGCGAGAGCAGGCGGGCAACCGCGAGGTCGTGGGTCACGACGATGGCCGATAGCCCGAGATCGTTGACAAGGCCGCGGACGAGATCGAGCAGGCGTGCCTGGACCGAAACATCGAGGCCGCCTGTCGGCTCATCCATGAAGACGAGGCGGGGACCGGTGACGAGATTGCGGGCGATCTGCAGGCGTTGGCGCATGCCGCCGGAAAAGGCGCGGGGCTGGTCGTCGATGCGATCGGTGGAGATCTCGACTCGTTCCAGCCATTCGGTGGCTGTCTGGCGGATCCGGCCGTAATGGCGGTCGCCGACCGCCATGAGGCGCTCGCCGACATTTGCGCCGGCCGAGACCGTCATGCGCAATCCGTCGGCCGGGTTCTGGTGGACAAAACCCCAGTCCGTGCGCATGAGAAAGCGGCGTTCGGCTTCATTCATATGGTAGAGTTCGCGGTACTGGCCATCGCGCATGTGATAGTCGACGCTGCCGGTTGTCGGCATCAGCCGGGTTGACAGGCAGTTGAGAAGCGTCGTCTTGCCCGATCCGCTCTCGCCAACGATAGCCAGCACTTCACCCGGCCAGAGGTCGAAAGAGACCTCCGTGCAGCCGATGCGGCTGCCATAGAATTTCGACAGCTGGCGGACTTTCAAGAGGGGCTGGTTGCTCATTCGGCGGCCTCCTTGGGTGTCTTCGGGTTCTGGGCAAGCATCTCGCCGACATGGCCTTCGGCCTGCCGTGTCTCGCAGTGATCGGTATCGGAGCAGACGAACATCCGGCCGCCCTTGTCGTCGAGCACGACCTCGTCGAGGTAGACGTTGTGGGCGCCGCAGAGCGCGCAGGGCTTGTCGAATGTCTGGATCTCGAAGGGGTGATCCTCGAAGTCGAGGCTCACGACCTCGGTGTAGGGCGGGACCGCATAGATGCGCTTCTCGCGGCCTGCCCCGAAGAGCTGGAGCGCTTCCGACATGTGCATCTTTGGATTGTCGAATTTCGGCGTTGGCGACGGGTCCATCACGTAGCGACCCTCGACCTTCACCGGATAGGCATAGGTCGTGGCGATGCGGCCGTGCTTGGCGATGTCCTCGTAAAGCTTCACATGCATGAGGCCGTATTCTTCCAGCGCATGCATCTTGCGGGTCTCGGTCTCGCGCGGCTCGAGGAAGCGCAGGGGTTCGGGGATCGGCACCTGATAGACCAGAACCTGGCCCTCCTTCAGTTTTTCCTCGGGAATGCGGTGGCGGGTCTGGATGATCGTTGCTTCGCTGGTCTTGGTGGTGGCGGCGACATTGGCGACCTTCTGGAAGAAGGCGCGGATGGAGACGGCATTCGTCGTGTCGTCAGCGCCCTGATCGATGACCTTCAGCGTGTCGTCGCGGCCGATGATCGACGCCGTGACCTGCACGCCGCCGGTGCCCCAGCCATAAGGCATCGGCATTTCACGGCTCGCAAACGGCACCTGATAGCCGGGGATGGCGATCGCCTTCAGGATCGCGCGGCGGATCATGCGCTTGGTCTGTTCGTCCAGATAGGCGAAATTGTAGGTGGCGAGTTCCATTGCCGGCGCGCTCATTCTGCGGCCTCCTTCAGGTCTGTCTCATCGTTTCGCTTGCCATCGTGCTTTGCCCGCATACGGCGGACGAGATCGAGTTCGGCCTGGAAGTCGACGTAATGTGGCAGCTTCAGATGTTCGACGAAGCCGGTCGCCTGGACGTTGTCGCAATGGGAAATCACGAATTCCTCGTCCTGGGCGGGGGAGACGACATCCTCGCCGAATTCCTGGGTTCTGAGCGCCCGATCGACCAGCGACATGGACATGGCTTTGCGCTCGCCCTGGCCGAAGACCAGGCCGTAGCCGCGGGTGAATTGTGGGGGCGCCTTGGCCGAGCCCTTGAACTGGTTGACCATCTGGCATTCGGTGACGCGGATCTCGCCAAGCGAGACACAGAAGCCGAGTTCCGGCACATCGAATTCGACCTCGACCAGGCCCATGCGGATTTCCCCGACAAAGGGATGAGTGCGTCCATAGCCGCGCTGGGTGGAATAACCGAGTGCGAGCAGGAAACCCTCGTCGCCCCGGGCGAGTGCCTGCAGGCGCAGATCGCGTGGCATGGGAAATTCCATCGGTTCGCGGGTCAGGTCGCCGGCGAGGTGATCCTGCGGCATGTCGCCATCCGGTTCGATCAAGCCTTCGCCATCGAGAATGTCGGAGACCCGCATTACCGGTTCTGGCGCCTCGATCCGCATTTCCGCGGGCTCGATGGCACTGTCCTCGAGAAGCGAGGGGTCGAGCAGGCGATGGGTATAGTCGAAGGTGGGGCCGAGCAACTGTCCGCCGGGCAGGTCCTTGTAGGTGGCGGAAACGCGGCGTTCGACCCGCATTCTGCCTGTGTCGATCGGAAGTGAGGTGCCGAAGCGCGGCAGTGTGGTGCGGTAGGCACGGAGAAGGAAAATTGCTTCGATCATATCGCCGCGCGCCTGCTTGAGGGCAAGTGCTGCGAGCGCGCAGTCGTAAAGCGAGGCTTCCGCCATGACGCGGTCAACGGCGAGGCCGAACTGCGCGACGATCTGGTCGATGGTGACGGAGGGCAGGGACCGGTCGCCACGGCGACGATCAGCGAGCAATCGGTGGGCATTCGCAATGGCTTTTTCGCCACCCTTGACGGCAACATACATGGCTCAGGCCTCCATCTGCGTGATCTTGGTTGTGCGCGGCAGGGCGAGGAATTGTCGTCCGCTGGTCAGGACCACGTCGACACCGCGCGGGAAGAGCGCTCGGTTGTCCGTCCATTGGCGCAGGAATGTCTCGGGCAGACCCTTCGGCGCGATGGTGGCCGTTTCACGAATGCCCGGGCCTGTCAGCTGCAATTTCGGCCCGGCTTCCAGAGAGGGTAGTTCGATTACCAGAGTGGCGGACCGGTCCGGATATTCCTGGGAGCCGAGGGCGAAATGCGAGAGCGGTGGCAGCATGGCGCCAGCGTCCACAAATGCGAATTTTGCCTCGTTCTTTTCCGCTGCCAGCGGCGCCACGGTATGGAATCCGATCCATGCAGGAAGCGCCGAGCGCAACAGGGCAGGCGTCAGCCAGATCGATGTGTCATGGTCGCAGAGCGTCAGCAGGATTGCGCCAGCGGCTATGCCGAGCGGCGGCGGTGGCTGGATGACCTCAGTCACCGTGCCCAACGTTCCTGGGCGGGCGAGTGCGTCCATCAGGCTGCGAAAGACCGATTGCGCATCATGGACTGCGTCGGCAAAACCACCGACCAGGCTTTCTGAAGCTGTCTGCATCAGTCTTCTCCTCTGACCATCGTGAAGAAATCGACCTTGGTGGCCGCGGTTTCCCTGCGGGACTGCTCTGCTTCTGCGGCAATACGGGCTTCGATGTCGCCGAGCAGGCCTTCTTCGAGGATGCGACTGTGCGCGTCGTTCTGCGCCAAGGCATCGAAGACGGCAGCGAGCATGGCTGCGCGGCGATCTGTGCCGAGCCGGTAGCCATGGCCGACGGTGCCATCGGCCAGCCGAATGCTCGCACGCGTCATCGTTGCCTCACCCAGGTTGAAGGGTGATCCCCCGCCACCGATCCGCCCGCGAACCATCACGAGACCGGTCTCCGGGCCGCGGATCGAGCTATAGCTCGGTGGGGGATCGAGTTTGGCTGTGGCGTCTTCGAGTTCACTCCGCGTGGCACGTGCGAGGAGATCAACCACCCGCTTTCGAGATGCTGCCGAATTTATTTGCGTATCGCGTGCTGGGTTCATTGTCGGGCCTCTAAATGTCTAGTAATATAGACAACCATACAAGTTACTTTATAAGTAACCGTTCGCGGTGACAATCGTGTGACACGGGTATGAGACAAGGCAGGGGAAAATGATCGAGAGACAGAGGGGCGTCGCGCTCTGGCGGCAGATTTCCGACCGGATTCGCGCCAATATCGCTGCTGGGCTCTATGATGGCTCGGGTATGGTGCCGGCCGAGACCGCGCTTGCAGAGGAATTTTCGGTCAACCGCCATACGGTCCGCGCGGCGCTGGCGGCCCTTGCGCAGGAGGGTGTCGTGCGCTCCGTACAGGGGCGTGGCACGATGATCGAGCGGCGCAACAAGTTCGACTTCCCGATTGGCAGGCGCACCCGTTTCACCGAAGGCATCGGCGATCAGGCACGCGATCTGCAGGGAGTTTTGCTGGCATCGGCGGTTGAGCCGGCAACTGCCGAGATTGCCGGGCGGCTGAAGCTTGTGGCGGGTACGGAGGTGCTGCGGCTGGATGGCGTTCGCCGCGCGGATGGCCGTGCCGTTTCGCGTTCAACCATGTGGTTTCCAGCGGCTCGATTTGCTGGCATCGATCAATCCTTCGCCGCCTCGGGGTCGATCACGCTGGCGCTCGCGGCCTCAGGTGTGACGGACTACGTCCGCGACGTGACCGAGATCTCTGCCGTGCATGCCGAACCGGACGACGTGGCTCAGCTTGAACTGACCCCTGGCGCGATCGTGCTGGTGACGCGGGCGGTGAACACCGATCCCGCCGGTCTGCCGATCCAGTATGCCGTCACCCGTTTTCCGGCGGATCGCGTTCAATTCACGATCCGCAACTGAAGGTCTGGCGATTTGCCTCAGGCTGACTGGAGTGCTGCGAGAACGGCGGCGATCTGGTCTGGGTTCATCACCTGGCCCTGTGTGGCGGTGAAGGACTGCAACTGTGCCTGGCTGAGGTTCGAGATCTGCGCCACCGTCAGTCCGGGAATCGCATAGGGATTGATCGCGGCAATCTCCTGGCTGGTGAAGGTGCGCAGCTTTGCCGGTCCAAGCGCGGTGATCTGGGTTGCGTTCAGTCCGGCGACCTGACTTGTCGTCAAAGCCTCGATCTGGCTCTCCGACATGGCGCCGAGCTGGTCGACGGTCAGGCCGTTGACGGCCGTCGGGCTCATCGCCGCAATCTGGCTAGTCGTCATGTTGACGATCTTGTCTGCGCCGAGCGTCGCAAGCTGGATCGAATTCATCGAACCGATCTGTGTCGTGGTCAGCGCCTGGACCTGAACAGGGGTCAAGGCACGGAGCTGGTAATAGGTAAGGTTTGCGACCTGACCAGTTGTCAGCGCGGCAATCTGCTCGGGTTGCAGGGTGCTTACTGTGGTCGGCGAGAGGCCGCTGATGGCCGTCGAGGAGATGGACGCCATGTCTGTTGCCGACAGGGTTTCCAGTGCGGCGGGGGTGATCGCGCCAATCTGCGTGGCAGACATGGCTCCGATCTGAGCCGTCGTCAGGGCATCGAACTGACTTGGCGTGATGGTGGCGATCTGCGCCGTGCTCAATCCGGGGATAGCCTTGGCACTGATGGCAGCGACCTGGGTGGTCGACAGGGCCGCTATGCTGCCTGTCGGCAGGCCGGCGATCTGGGTTGCAGAGAGGGCGCCGATCTGGGCGACGGTGAGGACAGAAACCTGATCCGCACTCAAGGCATTGAGTTGGTCGAAGGTGAGGCCTGCCATCTGCGCGGTTGTCAGGGCGCCGATCTGCTCATGAGTGAAGCCTGCGATCGTGGACGGCTGGAGGCCCGCAATGCCTGCTGCGCTCAACCCGGCCAGATCCGTCTTCGAGAAGGTTGCAAGCTGCTGGCTTGAGAGCGCGCCAACCTGGGTCGCGGTCAGTGCGGCGATTTGGGTCGACGAGAGCGCGTCGATCTGTGACGGGGACATCGCGGCAATCTGGCTTGCCGTGAGACCGGGCAGCGCCTTGGTGGAGATCGCGCCAATCTGATCTGGCGATAGAGCGGCAACCGCCGTTTCGTCGAGCGCGCCGATTTGCGTCGTGGTCATGGCCGCGATCTGCGTGGTCGACAGGAGTGCCACCTGTTGTGGCGTCAGGCTTCCGATCTGTTGAGTGGTCAAGCCTGCGATCTGGGTTGCTGTCAGGCCGGTGATCTGATCGGAGGAGAGTGCTGCAAGCTGCGTGTTTGTCAGGCCGCTGATGCCAGTCGCGCTGATCGCTGCGATATCGGCAGAGGAGAACAGGCTCAGCTGGTCGAGGGTCAGCGCACCAACCTGAGTCGCGGTCAGGCCGGCAATCTGTGTGGATGTCAACGCATCGATCTGGGTTGTCGACAAGGCGGCGACCTGTGTCGTGGTGAGCCCTGCAATGCCCTTGGCACTCAGGGCTGCCGTCTGGCTACTCGACAGGGCGGCGAGGTTGGCGAGCGGCAGGGCTGCAACCTGCGTTGGGCCGAAAGCAGCCATCTGCGTGGCTGAGAAGGCTTCCATTTGCGACGGGCTGAGTGCCGCAATCTGGCTTGTCTTCAGTGCGCCGATCTGGCTGGCCGTGAGGGCTCCCAGCTGTTCAAGGCTGAGTGCCGCAATCGTTTCGTCAGTAAGAGATGGAATTGCGGTGACGCTGAGTGCAGCGATTTCCGCTGGCAGGAAGGTGGCCATGTCGGATGGCTTCAGGATGGCGACTTGCCCTGCAGTCAGGCCCGTAGCCTGGGTCGCCGTCAATGCCTCGACCTGTTCGGGTGACAGGGCGGCAATCTGTTCGGTTGAGAGTGCCGCGACAGCCTTTGCATTCAGCGAGGCGACCTGCTCGGTCGACAGGGCCGCGATGTTTGCCGTCGTCAGAGATGGCATCTGTGCCGCCGTGAGGCTTCGCACTTGTGTCGTGCTCAGCACGGATAGCTGTGCGGGCGTGAGAGCTGCGACCTGCGTTGCGGTCAAGGCGGCGATCTGGGCCGCAGTCATGGCGCCGATCTGGTCCGGATGGAGGCCGGCCAGCTTCTCTGGCGTGAGCGCAGTCAGAGCGCTGACGCTGATCGCAGCGATATCAGTTGTCGAGAATGTCGCGAGCTCGTCCGCTCCTAGCGCGGCAAGCTGCGCGGCGGTCATTTTGCCAACTTGCGATGAGGTCAGAGCCTCTGCCTGATTGCTGTCGAGGGCCGCGACCTGGGCTGCGGTCAGTCCCGACACCGAGGTCGACGCCAAGCCGGCGATCTGTTCCGGCGACATGGCTGCAACGCTTGCAACGGTCATGCTCGACATCTGGACTGCGCTGAAGGCGCCGACTTGCGCTACCGACATAGCCTCGACTTGACCAGGCGTCAGTGCCGCTATCTGCGTGGTGGTCAGGCCGCGCAACTGCACGGGCGTGAGTGCTGCAATCTGTTCAGGCGCCAAGCCTGCGATGCTGTCTGCGGAGAGGCCCGCGATCGCCTTGGTGCTGATCGCGGCGATCTTTGCCGGCGTCAGTCGTTCAAGTGCTTCCGGTGCGAGGACGGCGACTTGTGACGCGCTGAGGGCACCGATCTGCGAGGTGGATAGCGCGTCGACCTGATCTGGAGCCAGCAGGGCAATTTGAGCGGTCGTCAATCCGCTGATGGCGCGCGGGGATAATGCCGCAATCTGGTCTGTGGACAGTGCGCTGAAGGCGGCAGGCGTGAGAACGGCGACCTGGCCGGGGGACAGTGCCGCCACTTGCGCCGTTGACAGAACTTCGATCTGAGCCGGGCTCAGTGCGCCGACCTGCGCTGCTTTTAGCGTTGTAATCTGCTTCGTCGTCAGGGTTGTGACCTGTTCAAGGGTCAGTGCAGCCATCTGATCCGTCGATAGGCCGGTTGCGGCAGCCGGCGAGAGGGCCGCTATCTGGCTCGGCGAAAAAGCTGATAGCTGTGTTGTCGATAGGGCTGTCACCTGGCGTGCGGTCAAGGCTGCCACCTGAGCCGTTGTCATCGCCTTCAGCTGGTCTTCACCAAGTGCTGCGACCTGGGGCAGGGTGAGCCCGGCGACTGCCTTCGGATTGAGAGCCGCGATCTGTTCGGCCGAAAGATTGGCCACGACATCGACCGAGAGCGACGCCACTTGCGGGCCGGACAGTCCACGCAATTGTGCGGCAGAAAAGACGGCGACTTGTTCGTCGGAGAGAGCGGCGATCTGATTGGGGCGGAGAGCTGCAATCTGCGCTGCCGTGAGGGCTGTCGTCTGTTCAGGGCTCAGGGCTGCGATTTGGTCAACGGTTAGTCCGGGCGCCGCCTTGGCGCTGATTGCTGCGATCTTGGCGGGATCGAGAGCCTGCAATTGATCGGTGGTAAAGGCACTGACCTGCCTAGAATTCAGGGCTGTGATCTGGGCCGCGGTCATCGCGCCGGTCTGGGCTGCTGAAAGGCTGCCAATCTGCTCGGTCGACAGGCCGGTGATCGCTCGCGTGCTGATCGCGGAAAACTGGCTCGCGGTAAATGACCCGAGCTGCACCGTCGACAGGGCGCTGATCTGTGATGCGGTCAAGGCGCCGATCTGGGCGGTGGTCAGCCCCGCAATCTGCTCTGGTGTCAGGGCGCCGATCTGATCGGCTTTCAGTGCGGCAATCTGGGCCGGCTTCATCGCGCCGACCTGCTCGGGCGTAAGCGTGGCCAGGTTTGCGGGCGTGAGGCCTCGCATGGCTGCTGTGCTGATTGCGGCAATATCGGTTGGCGAGAAGGTTGCGAGGTCTTCGGCGCTCAGGGCCGCAATCTGTGATGCGCTCATGCGCGCGATCTGCTGGGGCGTCAGGGCTTCGGTTTGCTCGGTGCTGAAGCCACCGATCTGGGCGGCCGTCAAGGCGCCCACCTGCGTTGCGGCGAGGCCTGAGACGTTGTCGGCGGAGATTGCGGCAATCTGGTCAAGCGTCAGCCCGGTGATTGCACGCGTTGAAATTGCATTGAGCTGACTCGTGTTGAGGCTGGATACCGCCTGATTTTGCAGAGCAGCAACCTGGGTCGCGGATAGCGCGCCGACCTGGGCAGTCGACAGACCGGCAACATCTTCCTGTGACCACGATGCGATGGTCGTGGTGGGAAGCGCCTTGATCTGGGCGGGACTCAGGGTGGAAATGATCGACGTCATGGACGGCTTCGCTCCGGCTGCTGTCAAATGGCTCGTTTCGCCCCGGCGCCTCACCCGACCTGCCCGAGAGCAGATGTGGGTTATTCGACGCGCAGACGGACGAATTGCGCTCTACCGGGATGGGCTTTCAGCGAATCAACCCGGCAGAGCGTTTCCACCCTTGCCCGCCATGCTTGCCCGAGACTGTGCTTTCCACTTCCCGGGGTGGGGTGAGGTCGATGCAATGAACGGTTGGGTCTTGTCTTGAATCAATTACAATCGGTGGCCCGGCAGTCAGGATGTGAATGAGAGCGGCGGCGTGTTTGTCAGCGATCACAGTGAAGGCGAACCCCATGGCTGCACCAGATCATACGAGTGCCTTTCACGCCCTGGCTCTCAATGAGGTTCTCGACCGGTTCAACGTCGGTTCTGCCGGTTTATCATCGGAGGAAGCCCGGCATCGCCTGCAGACGTTTGGTTCGAACCGTCTGCCTGAAGCTGCGCGGCGGGGTCCGGTGCTGCGTTTCCTCGCTCAGTTCCACAATGTCTTGATCTATGTGCTCATCGCTGCCGGGTTCGTAACCGGTTTCCTCGATCATTGGGTGGATACCGGCGTTATTTTTGCTGTGGTGATCGGCAATGCCGTGGTGGGCTTCATCCAGGAAGGACGCGCGGAAAAAGCCATGGACGGAATCCGCTCGATGCTTGCACCCCGTTCGGCCGTGTTGCGAGATGGGCGACGTCAGAGTGTCGACTCTGCGGCACTGGTCCCGGGCGATGTCGTGCTCCTCGAGGCGGGCGATCGTGTGCCGGCGGATCTGCGGGTGATGGAGGCGCGGGGCGTCAAGGTCGAGGAAGCCGTGTTGACCGGGGAATCGATCGCCGTCGAAAAGATGACCGAGCCCACAGAGTTGGATGTGCCACTCGGTGATCGATCTTCGATGATGTTCAGCGGCACGCTGGTTGCTGCCGGTGCCGGACGAGGTCTGGTCGTGGCGACTGGTCGCGATAGCGAGATCGGCAAGATCAGCCGAATGCTGTCCGATGTCGAGGTCCTGACCACGCCACTGCTCAGCCAGATGGATGCATTTGGGCGCTGGCTCACTGTGTTTATTCTGCTCCTGGCCGGCGTTCTGCTGGTCTATGGCTCCATTGTCGGCCACATGGTTTTCGACGAGCTCTTCATGACGGTTGTCGGTCTTTCGGTCGCTGCCATTCCGGAAGGATTGCCGGCGGTCATGACCATCATCCTTGCTGTCGGAGTCCAGGCGATGGCGCGACGCAACGCCATTGTCCGGCACCTGCCGGCCATTGAGACGCTGGGTTCCGTTTCGGTGATCTGCACCGACAAGACGGGTACGCTGACGCGTAACGAGATGATCGTGGCGACCCTTGTTGCCGCCGAGCACGACTATGCGGTGGACGGTGCCGGCTATGCGCCCGAGGGGGCCGTCCGCTGGCGGGATGCCGATGCCGATCGTGCGCAGCATGCCGTGCTGACCGAATTCGCGCGTGCGGCCGCGTTGTGCAACGATGCCGTTCTAGTCGAATCCGATAACGCATGGCATGTGGAAGGCGACCCGATGGAGGGCGCGCTTGTGGCTCTTGCCGGCAAAATCACCGGCGGTGGGCCTGAACCTTTCGCGGGTGACTGGCATCGGCTCGATGCCATCCCCTTCGATGCAGGCCATCGCTACATGGCGGTACTGCACGAGGATCAGGACGGACGGCGTGTCATCCATGTCAAGGGCGCACCCGAAGAGGTGCTGGCGCTCTGTGCTCATCAGCGGATTGCGGGCGGCGGTATCGCTTTGATCGACATGGCGCGTTGGAGCACGCGAATAGATGCGCTGGCAGCAAATGGTGAGCGTGTGATTGCCATCGCTCTGCGGGATGTTCGCCGCAATCACAAAGGGCTCAACCATCACGATCTGAGCGGCCACCTGACGCTGATCGGGTTGATCGGTCTGATCGATCCGCCACGGGCAGAAGCCATTGAGGCCGTCGCAGAATGCCATGCGGCGGGAATTCGGGTGAAAATGATCACCGGCGATCATGCTGCGACAGCCCGTGCGATCGCCTCCATGATTGGTCTCAGGAACAGTGATCGCGTGCTGACCGGCAAGGACATCGAGCGGCTGGATGATGCCCAATTGGAGGCAGCTGCCGCTGAAGTCGATATCTTCGCCCGGACGTCACCTGCGCACAAACTGAGGCTCGTCAAAGCGATGCAGGCGCGGGGTCTCACCGTTGCCATGACGGGAGACGGGGTCAATGATGCCCCGGCGCTCAAACGTGCCGATGCCGGGATCGCCATGGGCATGAAGGGTAGCGAGGCGGCGAAAGAGGCAGCGGATCTTGTGCTGGCGGACGACAATTTTGCCTCCATTGTTGCGGCCGTGCGTGAGGGGCGGACCGTCTACGACAACATCAAGAAGGTGATCAGTTGGACGCTTCCGACCAATGCCGGTGAAGCGCTGACCATCGTTATCGCTCTGTTTGCCGGGCTAGCCTTGCCGATCACGGCGGTGCAGATCCTGTGGATCAATCTCGTCACCACCATTACGCTCGGTTTTGCGCTCGCTTTCGAACCGACCGAGGCGGCGGCCATGCAACGTCCGCCAAGGCGTCGTGAAGCGCCTCTGCTCGATGGCGGCTTGCTGTGGAATATCGTACTCGTATCACTGCTCTTCGCATGCGCCATCTTCGGAGTTTATTTTCTGGCGCTCGACAAAGGGCATGATGCGGCGCTGGCGCGCACCATGGCGATGAACATGCTTGTCGTGCTGGAGATTTTCCATCTCTTCTACATCCGAAATTTCTATACGACGTCGCTGAACTGGAAAGCGGTTCGGGGTACGCCCGCTGTCTGGGCATGCGTGGCATCCGTCACGCTGGCGCAGCTGGCGGTAACGTACATCCCGGTGCTCCAGAATTGGTTCGGCACCAAGCCGGTGCCGTTAGTTGATGGGGTGATCATCATCGGCGTCGGCGTTGTCTTCTTTGCCTTGGTAGAAGCAGAGAAGCAGATCCGACTTACGTTGCGTCGATGATGTCTGGGCTCGGACGTTGTCCGGCAGGCCAGTCGGTATCCGTCTCGACTGTTCCGCGTACCCTCAGAAATTCATAGAGATGGCCAAGCCCATCCCGAATGTCGGCTTCAATCGCAGCGGTCAGCGCGGCGGCACTGCCCACTTTGATCGCAGCGAGGGCTTCGGCATGGCGATCGATCCGATAGCTCTCGGAGAGATTGGATGTTGCAAGACGCATGAAGGGTCCGAGGCGTAACCAGACGGTTTCCAGAAGCGCAAGGATCACGGCATTGTTGCCTGCTTCGTAAATGGCCCGGTGGAAGGCGAAGTTGCGTTCTGTCGCGCGGGGAATGTCGTTCCTTATGTGGGCGCTGTCTATCTCCTGGTCGATCTCTTCGAGCAGGTCCAGCCGTTCAGCATCTATGCTAGAAAGGGCGCGTTCAGCCGCAAGCGTTTCCAGCGCGACCCTTGCGGCGATGATTTCGTCGAATTTGACGGAGGTCATGCGCGGCACGCGAACCCGGCGATTGTCGAGATATTCCAGCGCGCCATCTGCGACCAGACGGTGCAGAGCCTCGCGAACCGGCATGGCGCCGACGCCCAGGTCAGCGGCCACACCATGGATGGTAATGGCGCGCCCGGGTTCGACGTCGCCACACATGATGCTTGCCCTCAAGGTGCGGTAGACCCGCTGCTTGATGGTTTCGTCGGGCTTGCGTGTATCCGGCGGCATCAAGGCCCCTCCCGTGATCGTCTGTGGTCACGATAGAAGACAGTGGGCCGGGAGGCACAGGAAATTTTTCTGACGGCCGCGCGTCCTACTTGATTTTTACCGGTGTCGGCATTTGCTATAGCTTAAACAGGTCGCTTGCTTCGGCAAGCGAATACCGAACAGGATATTGTGATGAGCACCAAGACCATCGGCATTCTCGTGACCGGGCATTCGCCTGCGGAGCTGACCGGGGAGTATGGCAACTATGCCGATATGTTCATGCGGCTGCTCGGCAAGTTCGATTTCGAGTTCAAGACCTATTTCGTTGTCGACGGCGTCTTTCCTGAAAGCCCGAAAGAGGTCGACGGCTGGCTGCTGACCGGCTCGAAATTTGGTGTTTATGAAGATCACGAATGGATCCGAAAGCTCGAAGACTTCATTCGTCGCGTGCATGCAGAAGGCGTGCCGATGGTCGGCATCTGTTTCGGTCACCAGGTCATGGCCAAGGCGCTCGGCGGCCATGTGGAAAAATTCAAGGGCGGCTGGTCCGCCGGCCCTGTCACATATCGCCGATCGGATACGGGCGAGGAACAGGTGTTGCTCGCTTGGCATCAGGATCAGGTCATCAAGGTTCCGGAAGGGGCCGAGGTCGTCGGTAAGACCGATCAGTGCGAGAATGCGGTCATCCGCTACGGCGATTGGGGGCTGTCCTATCAGCCGCATCCCGAGTTCTCTCCAGCCTTTTTCGAAGGCCTGGCTTCGGCACGGCGCTCGGCCATTCCGGAAAGTCTTTATGAGGAAGTTAAGTCCGTTGAGGCCTCGATTTCAACAGACCGCGTTGCCGATGAAATCGGCAGTTTCCTCGCCCGCGAGCGCTGATTAGCCTCAAAGGGTTGCGTCCCAGCTGTCGCGGATGAAGGCTTCGAAGAAGTCGGAGAAAGTTGCGACGCGCAAGGGCAGGTGCTCGTAGGGCGGATAAAAGAGCGTCAGCCAGATTTCCGGCGCGTTCCATTCGGGCAGGACCTCCATCAGTCGACCGGCGTTCAGATCATCCGCGACGATGAAGTGCGGCAAGAGGGCAATGCCTTCGCCGGCCACAGCCAGTCTCGCCAGGAAATCGCCATTGTTGATCGAGAATCGGCCCTGCGCTTGAACGGCGCGGGTCTGGCCGTTGCGACTTAGTTCCCAGAGTTCTGTCTGCGAGTGATCGTGATAACTGAGGCATTCGAGGCCTACGAGATCCTCCGGCACTTCCGGCCGTCCATGTTGTGCGATGAACGACGGAGCGGCGACGAGCCGTCTCGGTACGGGTCGGATCTTGCGCCAGATGGTCGACTTGTCGGAAGGCGGACCGGAAATGCGGATGGCGAGGTCGTAGTCTTCTTCGACGATATCGACGAAACGGTCCGAAAGCTCGATCGCGACGCTGGTTTTCGGATGGATGATCGCAAACTGGCTAAGCACGGTCGGCAGTACCGTCATTCCAAGCGACATGGGTGCAGAGACCCTAAGCGAACCCGCCGTCACCTTTTGCAGGTCGCGCGTCTCCTCTGTCGCCCGGGCGAGGCCCTCCACCAAAGGACGCACCCTCGCTGCATAGGCCGCACCCGCGGATGTCAGTGAAACCTTGCGGGTGGTTCTGAGCAGCAGTTGTACACCAAGCCTGTCCTCGAGCGCCGAGATTGTGCGGGTTACCGAAGCGGGCGTGTTCGACAGAAGCCTTGCGGCCGAGGTGAAGCTGCGCTGGTCGGCGACCGCCAGGAAGGTTCGGATCGATTCCAGTTCGCCCATACGATTATTGCTCCATATGCAACAGTATCCGATGAATTATAGGCATTCTAAACCGGTAATGCATGCCTCATATTCTGGTCATCACAACAAACCGGCATTTCTGGCCGGGAAAGGATCAGTGCCATGCTTACTCAGATCAAAGGCCTGCATCACGTCACCTCCATGGCTGCGGATGCCGTCGAGAATAATCGGTTTTTCACCGGGACCCTTGGCTTGCGCCGGGTCAAGAAGACGGTGAATTTTGATGCGCCCGATGTCTACCATCTCTACTATGGCGACGAGCGCGGGAATGCAGGCTCCGTAATGACCTATTTCCCCTTCCCGAACATCGGCAAGGGCGCCCGCGGCGCCGGTGAAGTTGCCGAGACGGTCTTCTCCATTCCGAAGGGCACGCTGAAGTTCTGGCAGGAACGACTTGGCGCGGAAGGTGTCAAGGAGCTGGCTGATTACTCACTCTTCGGCGAAGAGCGCTTGCGTTTTGCGGGGCCTGACGGCGATACTTTTGCGCTCGCCGAAGTCGATGGCGACCAGCGAGCCCCCTTCGACGGCGGTCCGGTGGCTGTTTCCGAAGGCATTCACGGCTTCCGCGGTGTCACGATGCGCCTTCGTGACGAAGGGGCGACCGGCGAACTGCTGCAGTTCATGGGCTATCAACCTGTTGACCGCCATGGTGACTTCGTCCGTTATGCCGTGCCCGGCGGCAATGGTGCCGATTACATCGACCTTGAGGTTCTGCCGGGTGCGAAGGGCGCCCAGCAAGGAGCTGGATCGGTGCACCATGTTGCATTTGCTGTCGATGACCGTGCAGCCCAGCTCGAGGTTCGCAAGGCCTTGCTCGACACCGGCTACCAGGTCACGCCCGTAATCGACCGAGATTACTTCTTCGCCATCTACTTCCGCACGCCGGGCGGTGTGCTGTTCGAAATCGCGACGAATGAACCCGGTTTCGACCGCGACGAAGATACGGCCCATCTGGGCGAAGCTTTGAAGCTGCCGACCCGATACGAACCGTATCGTTCCCAGATCGAAGCGCAGCTCGTTCCGATCGGCAACTGACGCAATCTCCGTTTGTGATGTGCCGGGGCCAACTTCGTCCCCGGCATGCGCCTGATGTAATCCGAAGGAGAAGTCCATGTCTGTCGATAGCTATATCCATCACTACGAACCGCCGAAGGGGCAGGCCCCGCTCGTCTTCACCTTCCACGGAACCGGCGGCGACGAGCACCAGTTCCCGGGTCTGATCAGTCGTATCCTGCCGGATGCAGGGATTGTTTCACC
Organism: Rhizobium sp. G187; assembly: GCF_051549525.1. Taxonomy (NCBI): domain Bacteria; kingdom Pseudomonadati; phylum Pseudomonadota; class Alphaproteobacteria; order Hyphomicrobiales; family Rhizobiaceae; genus Rhizobium; species Rhizobium sp. G187. Next base: position 206,809 of record NZ_JBPUGM010000004.1, on the reverse strand, counting down.
CCGTGGCGACGTTTCCGAACACGGCGCTAACCGGTTCTTTCGTCGGACCGGCGAGGGCGTCTATGACATGGACGACCTTGCCCTCCGGACGTCGCGGATGGTGGCTTTCGTCCGCGCACAGAAGGAACGTCATCCGGGCCATCCTCTCTATGCGCTCGGTTACTCCAATGGCGCCAATATTCTGGCTTCGGTGCTTTTCGAGGCTCCGGATCTATTTGAGCGCGCCGTCTTGATGCATCCGCTCATTCCGTTCGAGCCGAAGCCGCAACCGGCTCTCGGTGAGGTCGGGATCCTGATCACGGCTGGACAACGTGACCCGATTTGCCCGCTGCCGCTTACCAATGCGCTTGCCGGCTACTTCGAACGCAACGGAGCCGATATGCGGACATTCCTGCATGTGGGCGGACATGAAATCTCGCAGGGCGAGGTGGATGCCGTGGCCGAATATCTGAAAAGCTGACACGCCTGAATACGCACGCGAATACAATGCGTTCACGTTGAAGTCTGCCTGTAGTTCAATTCTTGCTAATTAACCAAGAAGCGACTGGGAGCCTGTTCAAGGTGAACGCAATTGCGTATCTCCCGCCCACAAAGGGACGATGAAAAGGAAACGCGCGTGCTGGTTCTTCGATGGATCGAAAGACTGATCTTCAGCCTGCCGTTGCCGGCTTTCGTCCTGGCGGTTTTCGGCGTCATGCTTTTCAAGGTTGGGGTCTGGTACATGCCAGGCCTTGGGCTTTCCCAGCAGATTGCAGCCAATCCTTTCGTCAATCCGCTGACCGACCCCAATGCTCACTATATCTACTGGAGCTGGCTACCCCCATTCCTCGCCTGGGTGCTCGGCATTCATGGTGAAGCGGCCTATCTCCTCTACCACTTCGCTTTTTCGCTCGCCTTTGTCGGGTTGTTCACGCTGCTGGCGGTCAAACGGCTGCAGGATGAACTGGCACGCGTGGCGCTCCTCTTCTTCGTCTTCCTGCCGGTCGCCGGGACGTCGTTCTTCTGGGTGAGCGTCGATTCGTTCACACTGTTCTTCATGCTGCTCGCCTTTGCTTTTCCGCAATCAATGCTGATTTCGGGTCTTGCGGGCGTTGCACTTGGCATGACCCATTTCGAGCAGGGGTTCTTCGGAGTCGGCGCGGTTTTCTTCGCCACGCTGCTGGGTCGCTGGTTCGGACCTGTGCATGATCGCCGGCTCACTGTGATCGGTTCCGTGCTGGCTGGCGTGATTGCAGGCAAGGTGATCCTGTTTGCGATCTTCCACTACAACGATGTGCAGGTGAATTCCGGCCGTTTCTACTGGCTTTTGATGAACTACCATCACCACCTGAGGCAGTTCTTTTTCAGCTTTCAGCATGCGCTGTGGTCGATCCTGGCAGTCGGCTGGCTGGTGGCGTTGCGCTTTGCCGATCAGGGTCGAAAGACGGTCCCGTTCTTCGTGACCATCGCCTTGATGCTGTTCTTGCTTTTGACTGTGGGTGACCAGACACGGGTGATGTGCATCGTGCTCTTCCCGCTGGTTTACGTGTTCTGGCTCTCGAATGCGCCGGTGCTGGCGCGTTTCGACCGCACAGAAGTGGCGGGGCTCACCCTATTGTGGATCCTGATTCCGTGGATCTGGGTATGGGCCGGCGTCGCCCAGCCTTCGCTTCTGTCTTACGATCTCGCGATGGTGATAGACAAAGTCGTCGGCGGTTTCGATATCCCGGCGGATTTCTCGCTCTGGCCCTTCAATTTCCGCATGCCAGGACAGGGCTTCTAAGGCCCAGCCTGTCGTCTTTCCTGCCTCAGAGGTTCAGCCGCTTGAAGATCCGCTCTGGGATGTTGCGGATCACCAGCATGACCAGCCGCCAGATCGGCCGGACATAGATCACGTCCTTGCGCTTCAGGACGGCCTTTTCGATGGCTTCAGCCACTTCGGAAGGTTCGGCCGTCAGCTTGGCGGGCAGGTCCATGCCCGCCGTCATCTGCGTTGCAACGAAGCCTGGCAGTACGGTCACGACATGCACGCCTGTCTTGGCCAGCCGGTTTCGCAGGCCTGACAGAAATGCGGTAAAACCGGCCTTGGCGGATCCATAGACATAGTTCTTGGCACGCCCCCGTTCGCCAGCCACCGAGCTGACGCCCACGATTGTGCCATGGCCACGGGCAAGGAAGCGATTGGCGAAGATCGAAAGAATGCTGGCCGGGCCTTCGTAGTTCGAACGCATCACGGTGATGGCAGCGGTCACATCCTGCTCATTGTCGATCTGTTCGCCCATCAACCCGACCACGCAGACCACCGTGCCGGGGAGAACGGGCAGTGCGTCGATGAAGCCAGCATGGGTTTCAACGGCCAGAGCATCGAAATCGTGAAGGGTCACAGCGACACGGTAGCGCAGCTCCAGGTCCGTTTTGTCGGCGGCAAGGCTCTCGGTTCCGCGGGCAGCGAGCTGGATCGGATGACCGCTGGCGGCGAAGCGGTGGGCAATGGCGCGGCCGATGTCGGAACGCGCACCGAGGATCAGGACGGGGGCTTTGGTCATAGGTCGAGACGTTCTGCTTGTGCTGAGAGGAAATGAGTGCGCAGGCCGTTTTCCTTGCGCATGGCGGTAAAGTCACGCACCCGCGGATCGGCCTGTCGCAGCGTTCGGCCGGTCAGCCGGGCATCCTTGGCCAGATAGAAGCGTCCGCCATGGGCAATGCTTATCTGGTCGAGTTCGTCCATCAGGGCGAAGTTGGCTTCCGTTACCGGAAAATCGAGGGCGAGGGTGTAGCCTGGCATCGGAAAGGAGAAGCGGCTGTCCTGTTCGCCGAAACGCTTCAGCACGGCGAGGAAGGAGCCGGAACCGGACGCTGCGATCCTGGAGAGAAGCTCGCGCAGTCCTTTGTCGGCATTGTCGAGTGGCAGGACGTTCTGGAACTGCAGAAAACCCTTGCGGCCATAGATTCGGTTCCAGCCGAGAATGGCATCGAGCGGATAGAAATAGCTGTCCCAGTCGACCAGGCTTTCCTTCGGCTTGCGTCGACCATTGGCGTAATAGAGCGCGTTGAAGGCTCGCACCGACCAGGTGTTGAGGAGGCCGGGAGGGGCGTCCAGCGGAATGGTCAGTTTCCGTTTTTTCTTCTCAGCAAAGATGTCGGCGCGCTGTGTCCCAGAAAGCTCGGTCTCGGTTGCATGTTCGCCGAGCATGACGAGTGAGCGTCCCAGAGCATCTCCCTCGGACAGGCAGTCGATCCAGGCGACGGAATAGGTGGCCGAGGCATTGTCCTCGAACAGCCGGATGGCATCAGTGACATTGGCTGCGACAAGGGTCTGCTGGCGGATCCAGCCGGTCTTGACGGGGCGAAGGCGGAAGGCGACGGTCAGGATCACGCCGGTCAGGCCCATGCCGCCGATCGTCCACGCGAAGAGATCCGGGTTCTCCTCGCGTGAGCAGCGGCTGATCGCGCCATCGGGCCCCATCAGATCGAACCAGTCGACAAAATTGCCGAAGCTTCCCTCCAGATGGTGGTTCTTGCCGTGGACATCTGAGGCGACCATACCGCCGATGGTGACGAACTTCGTGCCCGGGGTGACGGCTGGAAACCATCCGCAGGGCAGGAAGGCGGCGATGATCTCCTCAAGCGTTACACCGGCTTCGGCAATGACCTGGCCATTTTCGGCGTTGAACGCGATCAGGCGATTGAACGCCCGCATGTCGATGGTCTTGCCGCGCGCCACCGCACTGTCACCATAGGCCCGGCCGTTTCCTCGGGCGATCATGCGACCCCGAAGAACATCCGTTCGCAGACTTTCTGCGGAACGCGGTTTTGTCACCTCGGTATCGATGACGGGATAGCGACCCCAGCCGGACAGCTTCATCCGGTGAGCCCTTCCAGAGGGCGATTGAAGACGAAGCGGCGGTCGAGATTGTATTTGACGATATAGCCGATCGCCAATCCAATCACGGCTCCGATTTCACGCATCATTTCGGTGCCCCAGATGAGCCAGAAACTCGTTTCCATGCCCCAGAAGATTGCCGTGGTGACGATGCCCATCGCGGTGTAGAGCGAAAACTTCCGGCCATGTTCGGAAATGCCGGTCGAGGTGTCGGCGAAGATCCAGCGCTTGTCGAGCAGGTATTTCACCACAAGCCCTGCAAGGGTTCCGATGAAGACGGCGGCAGCAAAGAATAGGGCGCCTTCTCCTGCCTGAAGGACGAGTCGTTGGGCGCCGAGATTGACGATGGTGGCTATGGCGGCAAAGACCGCATAGCGGATGACGAGGCTGGTCAAGGTCACAGCACAGCTCCAGCCAGACCGAAGACTGCGACCATGCCGATGCAGCAGAGACTGATTTTGTCCTTGGCGGCATAGACCACCGGATCGTCATGCATGCTGCCGCGATGTGTCATCATCACCATGCGCGTGATCCAGTAGAGCAAGATGCAGCATATGGCCCAGAGCGCTTCCGGCCGCGAATAGAGCGCTGAAACTGCCGGTGAATTCACGTAGAGTGCCATAACGAGCACGGAGACGTAGCCTGATGACAAGGCGATCATCGAGATGATCGGCAGATCGTCGACATAGTAGCCGCGACCTGACGCCTTGGCTTCGCCGCGCTCCAGACCGTCGACGAGTTCGGCCTGGCGTTTTACGGCAGCAAGCGAGAAGAAGAAGAAGATCGAGAAAGCGAGAAGCCAGACGGAGAGGGGGATGCCGGTCGCTGCACCTCCTGCGACAATCCGAACCGTATAAAGCCCCGCCAACACGCAGATGTCGATGATCAGGCGGCGCTTGAGATGCAGCGAATAGGCGGTTGTCATGATGAAATAGGCCGTCATGACGCCGAGAAACGGTAGGCCGATCACACCCGCAGTCAGAGTTCCGAGGGCGAGCAGGCCGATGGCCATCCAGGTGCCATGGGCAATCGGTATGCTGCCTGAGGCGAAAGGCCTGTTCCTTTTCCGGGGATGAGCCCGGTCGGCGGAGAGGTCCAGCAGATCGTTGACGATATAGACGCTGGAGGCAACGAGGCTGAAGGCGATAAAGGCGAGCAGGCTCTCAGCGAATGTCAGCAGGTCAAGCTGGTGCGCGGCAAACATCGGCAGGAAGACCAGAAGGTTCTTCAGCCACTGGTGCGGCCGGAGCGCCTTGAGGTATGGCCGGATCGACGGAAGAATGGACGACATGTGTTCGATGTCAACGCCGAGCGCGTCCGCCTTGGTGCGGACCCTTGAACTGGCGTTGACCGTGATGGCCTTGCGCGCGCCCTGCCAGACGGGCAGGTCAGCATGGGTGTCGCCCATGTAAACATAGCCAGCCGCGCCGTAACGGGCGGCAAGAAACTGGGCCTTCGCATCGCTCTTCAGATTGGCAAGGCCATCGGATCCGTGAACCTCGTCGAAGAGGTCGAGATGGGCCGCGATCGCATCGGCGAAACCCTGATCGCTGGCGGTGACCAGGGCTGTGCGGCCGCCTTGGGCGCGCCAGGCGGATACGCGCTCGATGACGGCCGTATCGTATGGCAGGCTCTCGATATCGATCTCGGCTGCTTCTGCCAAATGCCGCTTGAGCGCGGCCTTCCCGCGCTTCAGGGCGGCGGTGGCAAGGAAGGGGCTTTTCCAGTCACGGCCAAGTGCCGACCAGAAGCTCTCGAAGAGTAGGTCTGAACGCAGGAGCGTCCCGTCCAGATCAACGACCAGGATCGGGATTTCCTCGAAAAACTCGCTATGCATCGCAGACATCGACATCCTCGGCTCACCGTCAACAGCATGGCCGTTGCACGGTTTTCCCCGGCAGCCATGCTTGAATATTAGCGCAGCTGCAAAAGATCGGGGCGCGTTTCTGAGAACGAGGTTAATCCAGAGGCGTTAAGGCTCAGTCAAAAATCAGCCTGATATTTTGACTAGAGCCTTGATCAGACCTGCTTTTTCCCGTGCCCAGCGGGGTAGGTCCTGGGCCAGGTTATCAAGCGTCGTGCGGTGGGTAATCAGCGCTTCGATTGGGACCTTGCCTGCCTCGATCGATGCACGCACATGGTCGAAGTCGACCCGTGTGGCGTTGCGGCTGCCGATCAGCATCATTTCCCGCTTGTGAAACTCCGGATCGGAAAAGGTGATGTCTTCCTTCACCACGCTGACCAGAACAAGCGCGCCGCCATGGGCGACGAAGCGGAATGCCTTTTCCATCGAAGGTTTGTAGCCGGTGGCGTCGAAGACCGTGTCGAACCCGTCCCCCGAGCTTGTCTCGGTGACGGCCGTCTCGACATGCTCGTCTGCAAGTATGCCCTTGTCGAAACCGAGGCGGGTCGCTGCCATCTGCAAACGTTCTTCGCTGGTGTCGAGAAGCGTGACATCATGGCCGGCAAGCCGGGCAAAGATTGCCGTGCCCAGCCCGATGGGGCCGGCACCGATGACGAGTGTGCGGGAATGGTTTAAGGCCATCGATCGGCGGACGGCATGGGCACCAATAGCGAGAAACTCAACGGTCGCAGCCGCCTCAGCCGAAAGGTCGCCTGCGGGATAGAGGTTGCTGGCTGGCACGATGATTTCTTCGCACATGGCCCCATCCGTATGCACGCCGAGAACCTTGATCGCCGTGCAGCAATTCTGCTTGTCCTGCCGGCAGGCGACACATGTGCCGCAGGCGAGGTAGGGGTTGACGATGACCCTGGTGCCGGCGGTGAGATCGACCCCATCGCCCGTTTCAATCACCGTGGCCGAGATCTCGTGGCCCATCACCCGCGGATATTCGAGGAAAGGGTGCTTGCCTTCAAAGATGTGATAGTCCGTGCCGCAGATGCCGACGTGGCTAACAGCGAGCCGGGCATGGCCTGCGGGCGGCGCGCTGGGCGCAGGTCGATCAACGATTTCGAGACGGCCTGGTTCCAGGCAGAGCGCGGCTTTCATAGGGCATGGTCCTGATGGATGTGGGCGGCGAGGTGGCGGGGCACACCCCGCCTGCCGGTGTCAGCGGCTGCTTCTGCGGCGCAATTGATCGAAATAGACGATCACGATGATCAGTGCGCCGGTGATGATGCGCTGCCAGAAGGAATTGACGTTCAGGAGGTTGGCACCATTGTTGATGGTTGCCAGGATGAAGGCCCCGAGCAATGGCCCTTGCACCGATCCAACGGCGCCGAACAGGCTAGTGCCACCGATGACCGACGAGGCGATTGCCTGCAGTTCCCAGCCTTCGGCCTGAGTTGCGTTGCCGATGCCGATGCGCGAGGCAAGCAGGATCCCGACAAAGGCCGCACAGGTCGAGGACAGGATATAGGCGGTGTAGATCGTCCGGGTGACGTTGACGCCCGAGAGGCGCGCTGCCTCGCTGTTCGAACCCACCGCAAAGAGATAGCGGCCCCAACGGCTCAAATGCAGGAACACATAAGCCGGGATCGCGACCACGATGACCATCCAGAAGAGACTGGGTATGCCGAGAAAATCGGCGCGGGCGAAGTTGGTGAAGGCATCGTTGGAGATCGAGATCGTCGAGCCATTGGTGATCAGCAGGCCGATGCCGCGCAGGGAGGTGAGCGTCGCCAGCGTAATGATGAAGGGTGGCAGTCCCATGCGAACGATGCCAAAGGCGTGGAACATGCCGATCGCGACCCCGATCAGCAAGGTCAGGATGATCGCCAGCCATACCGGGACGCCGGCCGTGATCAGCCAGGCGACGATGACGCTGGCAAAACCAACGACCGCGCCGACCGAAAGATCGATGCCAGCGGTGATGATGACGAAGGTCTGCCCAACCGCAAGGATGGCGGTCATTGCGCCCTGACGCAGCAGGTTGCTGATGTTGTTGGGTGTCCAGAAGCTGTTGGTCGAGAAGCCGAGCAGCAGCCAGAGGAACAGCAAGAGGCCGAGCAGCGTCAGGCTGAAGAGAATGTTCATTCCCCTCTTCGGTGCCGCTTTTGTCTCCGTGGTGTCCAGGCTCATGGTCGTCCTCCCTGTGGCTTCTTTTCTTTGGTCTTGTCTATTGCTGTGACTTTGGTGGATGGCTCAGACGCCGATCGCTTCCGTCAGAACGTCTTCGTGTGATGCGGTGCGATAGTCGTGGCTGGCCACCAGCCGGCCCTGGCGGAAGACATGCAGCCGGTCTGAGAGTTCGTAGACCTCGGGAAGGTAGGAGGAGATCAGGATGATGCCGGCTCCCTGCTTCAGGAGTTCCGCGAAAAGCCGGTAAATCTCGGCCTTTGTGCCGACATCGACGCCGACCGTGGGCTCGTCGAAGATAAAGAGGCGTGCACCGTGGCTCAGCCACTTGCCGATGACGATTTTCTGTTGGTTGCCACCAGACATGGCCGATGCAAGGACCGAACGGGTTGGCGTCTTGATTTTCAGGTCGTTGATCTGTTTGTCGGCATTGGCCCGCTCCTGGCGGCTGCTGATCGTCAGGCCCCTGCTCAGTCTGTCGAAGACAGGCAGATTGATGTTGAGGCCGATCGGCAGGTTGAGGCACAGGCCCTGGTCGCGGCGGCTTTCCGGCGCCAGCGCAATCCCCAGATCCATTGCCTTGCGTTCATTCGGGATCATCACCTTGGCTCCGTCCCAGTAGATGTCGCCGGCACTCAGTTTCTGTCGTCCATAAAGGCCGAGGGCAAATTCGCTGCGGCCGGCGCCGATGAGGCCGTAGAGCCCGACAATTTCGCCGGATCGAACGGAAAGCGACACGTCTTGAAATCCGGGACCCGACAAGCCGCGCGCCTCGAGAATCACATCGCCGATCGGCAGTTTTTCCTTGTGGTAGATTTGCTCGATCGAGCGGTTGATCATCAGCGAGATCAGTTCTGCGTCATTCGTCTCGCTGATCAATCGGGTGCCGACATGGGTGCCGTCACGCAGGACCGAAACGCGGTCGGCAAGTTCGAAGACCTCTTCCATGCGGTGACTGATGTAGACGATGGTGACGCCTTCCGACTGAAGCCGGCGGATAAGCCGGAAAAGCTGGGCGGATTCCTGGCGCGTGAGATAGGCGGTCGGCTCGTCGAAGATGATGAAGCGGACGCCGCGCATGGCTGCGCGCGCGGTGGCAACCAGCTGCTGCTGGCCGATGGTGAGATTGGCGAGCGTTTCGCCGGCTGGCAGATTGAAGCCGAGATCGTTGAGCACGTTCTGGGCCGCTGCCGTCATCGCGCCTTTGCGCATGATGCCGCCGGACGACATCTCGTCGCCTAGAAACATGTTGGCGGCGACGGAGAGATGCGGGCAGAGCACGACTTCCTGATGCACGGCATTGATGCCGCGATGGATGGCCTCGTTCGGATCGGACAGCGGCACCGCCTTGCCGCACCAGCGGATCTCGCCGGAGGTGCGCGGAATAACGCCTGTCAGCAGTTTGATGAGGGTCGATTTACCAGCGCCGTTTTCACCGACAATGGCGTGGATCTCGCCTGCCAGAAACGCGATGGTCGCCGGCTTCAGCGCTTCGACAGCGCCGTATTTCTTCTGCAGGCCGAGGAGTTCGAGAATGGGGGCGCCTGGCTCGACGTGATCTGCTTCCCGCACGGCGGGCTCGGCATCGTGTCGGTGGCTCAGGTCTTTCAGTCCGGTCATCATCGTCCTCCCAGGCAATCAGCCGTATGAAAACGACGAGTCCTCCTCGACCCGTCGTTCTCTTCGTCATCCGGCGCGCGACGCTGGCCGCGCGCCGGTGTCTGCGATCAGTTGACCTTCGGGTTCAGAAGGGCGTCGATCTTCGGCTCTGCCATGTTGGCCTTGGTCACCAGATTGGCACCGGTGTCGACGAAGGTTTCGACCTTTTCACCCTTGGAGACGGCAAGGGCTGTCTTCACGCCGTCATAGCCCATGCGATAGGGATCCTGGACAACGAGGCCGGCCAGCACGCCTTCTTTCAGGAAGCCGACCGTCTTTTCATCCGAATCGAAGCCGATGACCTTGATCTTGTCGCCGAGCTTGTTTTCAGCAATCGCCTGGCCAACGCCCTGTGCCATGATGAGGTTGGAGGCGAAGACACCAACAAGGTTCGGGTTGGCCGTGATCAGGTCGGTCATCATGTTCAGGCCGGTGGTTGCCTGGCCATCCGCATACTTGTCGGCGACAACAGTCAGGCCCGGATACTTGGCCTTGATCTGCTCCATGAAGCCTTCATGGCGCTGATCGAGCGAGCCTACACCCGGCAGGCTGGTGATGATGGCGATTTCGCCCTCTTCCTTGCCGGTTGCTTCCTTGATGGCAGCGGCGAGGCCATCGGCGGCAATGCGGCCGCCCTGGACGTTGTCGGTGGTCAAGAAGGAGGTGAAGGCCTTGGAATCGGCGCTGGAATCGATGCCGATGATCGGAACAGACTTTGCTGCTTCGTCGATCGGCTTGCCGAGGGCCTTGAATTCGGTCGGCGAGATGACGACTGCGGCCGGCTTGCCGGCAACGGCATTTTCAAGAATGCTGATCTGGCCATTGATGTCGGATTCCGACTGTGCGCCCAGTTCTGGAACGCTAACGCCGAGATCCTTGCCTGCGGCGCGGGCGCCGGCGAGCACGATCTGCCAGTAGAAAGATGTGGTGTCCTTGACGATGATCGGGATGGTGACGTCCTGCGCGAAGGACGCGGCCGGCATTGCCGATACTATCATTGCTGCCCCGGCGACCCCGATCAGGGCGCGGCGCGTCATGCTCTTCAGAATAGACATGTGGTTCTCCTCTCGATTTGCGTCCTGTTCCTCCAGTGAGATCTTCCCGCAGAACGCGACCGAGATGATCTTTTATCGATAAAAAACATTTTACCGAGGCACGCTACTCCAGCATTCCGGAGAATGCAAGCGAGCAAAGGGTGATACTCCCGAACCGCATTTGCCGATTAAATTCAGGCGTCCTCAGCCTGTTCAAACGCGGTGAACGTCTTCCGGATAGACGACGCCTTTCTTCAGGATCACATTTCCATAAATGCGAAGCTCTGTCGTGGCGACGATGTAGGCGGCCTCGCGCGTGCGCTCGTAGAAGGCGAAACGTTCGAGGCTTTCAAGGGTAAAATCGCCGGCGAGCCTTGTAATCATCGCCTGGAATTCGGCGCAGATTTCGGGGACCGCATGTGGGTCGCCGACGACCTCCATGCGCCAGGCGACGTCCTCGACGAATTGGTCGAGCGGCATGTGCGCGAGGATTGCTTCCAGGATCTCGACGGCACCGACGCCATCGGCGCGAACAACCGGCGGCCCCATGCTACTTGCCGGGAAATTTCCATCGACAATGGCGATCTCATCGCCATGACCCATCGTGGCGATGGCATGCAGCAAATCGGGACCGAGTAGGGGATGGATGCCCTTTAGCATGCTGTGCTCCTATTCACGGACCGGGGCATCGCCGAGTGGCGGGGCGACCAGAGTGTGGGGTTCGAAGGCCTTGAAGGCGGAGGCTGGCAGGTCTTCCTTGGTCAGCGCCATGTTGCGATCAAGGCTTTCCGGCTTTGCCGTGCCGATGATGACGGAAGCCACGGCCGGATGGTGAAGGGGGAACTGCAGGGCGTACTGGGCAAGCGGCCTGCCCGATCCTTTTGCGATGGTCGCCATGGCACGAACCTTGCTCAGGATCTCGTCTGTTGCAGGCGTATAGTCAAAATGGGCGCCGGGGACCGGGCCAGTTGCGAGGATGCCGGAATTGAAGACGCCGCCGGCTGTGATCGAGGTGCCGCGCTTCTCGCAGAGCGGCAGCAGTTCTTCCACGGCAGACCGATCGAGCAGCGAATAGCGGCCGGCCATCAGGATGACGTCGATATCTATGTCGGCCATCATCTCGAGGCAGGCCGGCACTTCATTGACACCAAGACCGAAGGCCTTGATCGCGCCGGAAGACTTGAGTTCATCGAGGGCCTTGTAGCCGCCGTCGCGCAACTGCTTCACATAGCGATCATTGACTTCCCGGCCATGGGTATAGACCCCGATGTCGTGGACGTAGAGGATGTCAATGCGGTTGAGGCCGAGCCGTGCGTAGCTGAAATCGACCGAGCGCATGATTCCGTCATAGCTGTAGTCATAGACCAGCTTGAAAGGCAGAGGGTCGACGAAGCCCACATTGGGGATCTGGTCCTTGGGGACGGGGGCAAGGAGCCGGCCCACCTTGGTCGACAGGACGTAGCTGTCCTCTGGCTTGTCGCGCAGGAAGTCGCCGACATAACGCTCTGCCTGGCCGAAGCCGTAATGCGGGGCGGTATCGAAGTAGCGGATGCCGTGATCCCAGGCGGCCTGGAGCGTTGCCATGCCGGCCTCGCGCGGGCAGGGGCGGTAAAGACCGCCGAGCGGAGCCGTGCCGAAACTGTATTCGGTGACTTCCAGCGAGGTTTTGCCGATGCGTCTCGTCTTCATGCGTCTGTTCCGGATCTCTGTTTGGTGTTCAGAGCGTGGCACCGAGGTGCCACGGCACGAATTCATTGTCGCCATAGCCGAAGAGCTCGCTCTTGGTCTTCTGGCCGGACGCGGTCTCGATGATCAGGTCGAAGATTTCGCGACCGAGGCCTGAAACGGAAGCGTCACCGGTGGCGATGACGCCGCAGTCGATATCCATGTCCTCTTCCATCGAACGATAGAGAGCTGTGTTGCTGGTCAGCTTGATCGAGGGTACGGGTCGTGAGCCGAAGCAGCTGCCACGCCCCGTGGTAAAGGCGATGACATTGGCGCCGCCAGCGACCTGGCCGGTGGCGGATACCGGGTCGTAACCGGGGGTGTCCATGAAGACGAGCCCGTGTTCGGTGACACGTTCGGCGTAATTGTAGACGGCCGTCAGCGGCGAGCGTCCCCCCTTGGCAACGGCACCCAGCGACTTCTCTAGAATCGTGGTGAGGCCGCCCTTCTTGTTGCCGGGCGAGGGATTGTTGTCGAGCGAGGCGCCATGCTGGGCGACATAGGCCTCCCACCACGAGATCAGACCGTCGAGCTTGACGGCGACGTCTTCGTTGACGGCGCGGCTTCGCAGCAGATGTTCGGCGCCGTAGATCTCTGAGGTTTCCGAGAGGATCGCCGTGCCGCCCGCACCAGCGAGGATGTCGACCGCGACGCCAAGCGCCGGGTTGGCCGTGATCCCGGAGAGACCATCGGAGCCGCCGCATTGCAGGCCAACGATGATCTCGCTGACGGAGATTGGTTCACGGCGCATCGTGCCGACTTCGGCTGCGATCTCTTTCAGGATCGAAAGGGCGTTTTCAACGGCGCGACGTGAGCCGCCTGCATCCTGGATGTTAAAGTGGCGCTTCGAAGCACCAGCGCCGCTCTGTCCGTACAGGGTGAGCTGGTTGACCTCGCAGCCGAGGCCGACCATCAGCACGCCACCAAAGTTTACGTGACGGGTGTAGCCGGCAATCGTCCGGTGCAGCGTACGCATGCCATCGCCGGTCGAGCTCATGCCGCAACCCTGATCGTGCACGATTGGCACGAAGCCATCGATGCCTTCGTAGTGCGGCAGGATGGTGCGGTTTGCTGCGTCGGCAATCGCGCGACAGACAGTGGTGGAACAGTTCACGCTGGCGATGATGCCGATATAATTGCGCGTCGCAGCGCGGCCATCTGCCCGGCGATAACCCAGGAAGGTCCGCCCCTTGTCAGCTTCCGTTGCCGCTTCCGGCTGGGCAAGGCCGCTAACGGACAGGCGGCCCTCGTCGAAAGCAAGATTGTGCGAGTGGACATGCTCGCCCGCTGCAATGTCGATGGTGGCGCGGCCGATGGCTTGCGCATATTTGACAACCGGTTCGCCCTTGCGGATCGCCCGCACGGCAACCTTGTGGCCAGCGTCGATCCGGGATGTTGCATTACTGCCGCCCGGGAGGATGTGTCCGGCTTCGATCGCCACCGTGGTTACAGCGACATTGTCTTCCTGCGCTAGCAGGATGCATGCTGGTTTCGTCACCCGATGCTTCTCCCTCGCGTCCGGCGGCACCGGATCCTGTGTTTTGTCTTTTATCGGCAATAGACAGTTTGTCGTCAATGGGTATTATATCGATAAAGAACAAATTGGTGCGGCGCCGCGGATGGACGGTAAATCGGGCCAGAGGGAGAGAGCAACGGCTCAAACGGTGGTTTTCAACTCGAGCGAAGGCGGATAGAGCCAGAGGGTCCAAGACCCCGAGGGCGCGATAGAATCTCAATCCAGGCAGATCCATGGCCAAGCAGAATACCGTCTTCAAGGACGCCTATAACCGCACGCTGAAGCGTATTGCCGAGACGGACACCCTTCCCTCCGAGCCCGAGCTTGGCAGTTTGCTGGGGGTAAGCCGCACCACCGTGCGAGCCGTTCTGACCCGACTTGGCGAAGTCGGTCTCGTGGCCTGGGACAAACGGTCGAAAACTGTGCTGCGACGTCCGCAAGCCGAGGACTACTTTCCCGAAGAAGAGACGGATTCGCTTTCCGACATCATCGAGCGCAGCTTCATGCGGCGCATCCTGGCCGGCGGCGCCCAACCGGGCATGCAGATCAACGAGCTGGAGCTCGCGCGTGAAATCGGCATCGGCACCACGAGTGTGCGGGAATTCCTCATCCGCTTCAGTCGGTTCGGGCTCATCGAAAAGCGGCCGAACAGTCATTGGGTGCTGAAAGGTTTCACGCGGGAATTCGCGCTGGAACTGACGGAAGTGCGCGAGATGTTCGAGCTTCGCTCGGCGGCAAGCTTCGTCAACCTGCCTGAAGACCATCCCGCCTGGGCGGAACTTCGGCTGGTCGAGGCGCAGCATCACGAATTGCTTGCCGACATCGACAATCGTTTCACCGAGTTTTCCGAACTCGACGAACGCTTTCACCTGCTGGTCCAGCGGGCGTCAAGCAATCGCTTCATCATCGACTTCTACGACATCATCACGATCGTCTTTCACTACCACTACCAGTGGAACAAGACGAATGCGCGGGCGCGGAACCAGCGGGCTCTGGAAGAGCATCTCGACTATATCAGCGCGCTTTTTTCGCGAGATGCGGCAGCGATCGAGAAGGCCTGCCGTCGGCATCTGAAGTCGGCGCGGGAAACCTTGCTGCAATCGATCCAAGAGGCTGTTTGACGGATGAAGACCCCGATTTTGCAATTCGGAACAAGCCGCTTCCTGCAGGCTCATGTCGATCTTTTCGTCAGCGAGGCGCTTCAGGATCGGGCTGCGATCGGCCCGATCACCATCGTCCAGACCAGCGGTGATGTCGGACGGGCAGGGAGGGTCGCCGCCCTTGCTGCGCCAGAGGGGTTTCCCGTGCGCATTCGCGGGATCGAATCGGGTGAGCAGATCGACCGCGAACTGCGTGTTCAGAGCGTTCGACGCGCGCTCTCCACAGTGTCAGACTGGACCGAAATCGAGCGGGTTTTCGTCGAGGAGGCGGAGATCATCGTCTCCAACACCGGTGACAAGGGATATCAGGTTGGTGAAGGAGAGCGATTGGGAGGTGTGCCCGCATCCTTTCCCATGAAGCTTCTCTCCCTTCTTCTCTCCCGATATCGGGCTGGCGGTCACGCTCTGACAGTGTTGCCCTGCGAACTCGTGTCGCGCAACGGGGCAGTGCTGAAGTCGATCATCGTGGCGCTCGCTGGCGAGCATGTTTTCGATCGGGGTTTTCAGGATTGGCTGGATAGCGGTGTGCGCTGGGGCAATACGCTGGTTGACCGGATCGTCTCTGATGCGCTGGAACCCGCTGGTGCTGTGGCAGAACCTTATGCGCTCTGGGCCATCGAGCAGCAGCCGGGTCTCGTCATTCCGTGCCGGCATCCCGCCGTATTGATGGTCCCAGATCTCGCCCCTTACGAGAAACTGAAGCTCCACATTCTCAATCTCGGGCATACGGTTCTGGCGGATCGTTGGCTGAAGGACCGGCGGCGTCCGGACGAAACGGTCCGGGAAATGTTGGTCGATCCTGATTTCGCCGAGGACCTGGCCCGTATTTATGGAGGCGAGGTGATCCCCGGCTTTGCCAGCCATGGTCTCGAAAGTGCCGCGAGGCATTTCGTGGCAACCACGCTCGACCGTTTCCGCAATCCTTATCTCGATCACCGATTGAGCGACATTGCCGGCAATCATTTGGAAAAGATCGAAAGGCGCATCATCGGTTTCATCGACTGGTGCCCCGGCATCGCGATGCCGGAACTCAGGCGGGTTGCTGGTCGGTAAAGCAGCCGGTTGGGCCGGTCAGGCCGGCGGGATGCCTTTGGCGCGCATCCGGCGCCTGAACGCTGTCGGCTTTTCGAGGAAGCGTGCGGCAAACGCCTCGTAGAACCGCGAGACGGAACCAAAGCCGCTTTCGAACGCCACATCGGTGATCGAGAGATCCGTCGATATCAGCAGTGATTGTGCGGTATCGAGGCGATGTCGGACGATTGCCTGGTTGATCGTATGGCCTACGGCGCGCTTGAAGATGGCCATGGCATAGTTTGGATGCAGGCCCGCGTCGTTTCCGACATCGTCTGCTGAAATGGGTTCCAGGGCATGTTCTGCGATGAAGCGCAGCATGCGCTCGACATGCTCCACGCGTTCGCTGTCACTGGCGCTGAAGCGTGCAATGGCGGAGCCCTCCTCGCGCAGATCACGCCACCCCTCGCGCTCGATACGCAGCACTCGGGCGGTCAATTCATTGCGGACAATCTCGGTGAGGTTCCCGTCGCCGGCCAGCAACTCCTCTCGCCAGCGCATGAAGATGTCGCGGTCATAAGAACGGATCTCCAGAGCTTCGATCATCGCGCCGCGAAAGACCGCATCGCGGAACCGACTGAGATTGGCAAGCCCGAGAAAGACCGACATCGGCACGTAGAGGCAGACGAAGCGTGTGCCTTCGCGCCGATCGATCACCTGATGCGGGATCATGCCCCAGAACAGGCAGAGCCGGCCCTCGTCGACAGTCAGCTCCCGACCATCAAACCAGTAAGTCATGTTGCCGGACAGAACGAAATTCAGCTCGATCTGGCTATGCATATGGGGGCCGGCCATGCGCTGTACCACGAGATTTTCGCCTGCGCAGAAGCGGTGATCGCCAAAGACCACCAGCGGGTGGCGCGGGTCGTGGTCCGGATGTACCGGCACGGATTCGTCCTCGATCAGAGGCTTTAGGTGTTCCACAGCTTAGGATCCCGGAATACTTCACTCAAAAGTCGGTAGATTATTACGGCTTCGCAGTCGATGATCAAGGAGAGCTGAGTTCGATTACGGTGCTGATATGCTGATCGATGGCTCCGCATTGCATGACGTGAGGCGGTCATAGGGAGGAAAACATGACCTTTTTCAAAAACCTGAGCGGTTTGGCTCTGGGTGCTGCACTTCTGTCTTCCACCGCATTCGCCGGTGAGATCATCCTGAATTCCGACCACTCCGACCCTGCGCCGAAAAAGGCGATGGAAGAGCTGATCGCTGATTTCCAGAAGGCCAATCCCGATATCACGGTGAAGTGGAACAACTTCGACCACGAGGGTTACAAATCCGCGATCCGCAACTTCCTGACGGCTGATGCTCCTGATGTCGCCGCTTGGTATGCGGGCAATCGTATGGAGCCCTTCGTCAAGGCCGGCCTGTTCGAGGACGTGACCGATGTTTGGGAAGCCAATGGTCTGAATGACCAGCTGAAGTCCGCTGCCCCCTCGATGACAATCGATGGCAAAAAGTGGGGTGTTCCCTACACCTACTACCAGTGGGGGATCTACTATCGCAAGGACATCTTCGCCGAGCAGGGCATCACCCCGCCGAAGACCTGGGCCGAATTCCTGGCCGCTTGCGAAAAGCTGAAGTCCGCTGGCGTCACTCCCATCACCATCGGTACCAAGGCTCTCTGGCCGACAGGCGGCTGGTTCGATTATCTCGACCTGCGTGTCAACGGCTATGAGTTCCACATGGAGCTGACCTCGGGCAAGGTTCCCTATACGGATCCGCGCGTGAAGGCCGTATTCGAGAAGTGGGGCGAGCTGGTCAAGGCCGGTTACTTCAACGAAAACCACGCCGCGATCGACTGGCAGGATGCCATTCCGCAAATGGTTCAGGGCAAGGCTGCCATGTACCTCATGGGTAACTTCGCCGTTGCAACGATGAAGGACGGCGGCCTTAAGGAAGAGCAGATCGGCTTCCTGCAGTTCCCGGAAATCACGCCTGGTATTCCGATGGCCGAGGAAGCTCCGACCGACACGTTCCACATTCCGTCGGGTGCCAAGAACAAGGAAGATGCGAAGAAATTCCTCGCCTATCTGACTTCGCCGGAAGCCCAGACCAAGATGAACGCAACGCTTGGCCAGCTGCCGGTGAACAACAAGGCTGAAAAGCCTGCGGACCCGTTCCTTGAAGCTGGATTCACAATGCTGGCCAACGCGCATGCACTGGCACAGTTCTACGACCGCGACGCCAATGCCGAAATGGCGAAGGCCGGTATGGAAGGCTTCCAGGAATTCATGGTCAAGCCAGACAATCTCGACCGTATCCTTGAGCGTCTCGAGAAGATCCGCGCCCGCGTCTACAAATAAGGACCCCGGTCCTCCCAGCGCCGGATGCCGTCGACTTCAGTGTCTTCGGCATCCGGCTGCCGTTTCCATGTCAATCTGAGGTGCCGCCGTGAGCAACACCGTCCCTTCCTCTTCCGGCTTCTGGAAGCGAAACCAGCAGACGCTCGCGCCCTGGCTGTTTCTTGCGCCGGGCATGCTGATGTTTGTCATTTATGTGCTGGTGCCGATCTTCCAGTCCATATGGATCAGTTTCCATGACTGGGATGGCCTGGGCCCAATGACGTGGATCGGGATTGGCAATTATGTCGAGCTCATCGACGATGACACCTTCTACACATCCCTGCAGAACAACCTCATCTGGCTGGTGCTCTATCTCCTGTCCATTCCGGCGGGTCTGGCTGTGGCGCTGTTCCTGAACCAGACTGTTCCCGGCATCCGTCTTTACAAGTCGCTGTTCTTCTTCCCCTTCGTGATCAGCCAGGTCGTTGTCGGCCTGATGTTCACCTGGTTCTATGCTCCGGATTTCGGCTTGTTCTCCAAGCTGACTGAACTGCTGTTTGGCGAGCAGATCGCGGTTCTCGCCGACGAACGCTATGTCACCTACGGCATCATCGTCGCGGGTCTCTGGCCGCAGACGGCCTATTGCATGATCCTCTACCTGACGGGTCTCAACAACATTAATCCGGAGCAGGTTGAGGCTGCCCGCATGGACGGCGCCAAGGGCCTGAAGCTCCTGTGGTATGTGATCCTGCCGCAACTCGCGCCCGCGACCTTCCTTGCCATGGTCGTTACGGTCATCGGCTCGCTGCGCTCCTTCGATCTGGTCTCGATCATGACGGCCGGTGGTCCCTATGGGTCGAGCTCGGTGCTTTCCTACTTCATGTATGAGCAGGCGCTTTCCGAATACGGTTTCCGCATGGGTTACGGCGCGTCGATCGCGGTCGTGCTCTTCCTGATCATGATGGTCTTTATTTCGCTCTTCATCGTTCGCATGCTTTCCCAGGAAAGGAACGCCTGATGTTCCCGACCCCGATCCAGAAGGCCTCGCCTTTTGCTCAGACGGCCTACAAGCTTCTCTTGCCGATTGCCCTTGTGCTCTGGCTCCTGCCTTTGATCGGCGTGGCGATCACCTCGGTGCGTCCCGCAGGTGACCTTGCGGCCGGCAATTACTTCGGCATCCCTTCGGGCTTTGCCGGCTTTGAGAATTACAAGGCGGTCTTCGTCAATTCGCCGATCGGCTATTATATTCTCAACTCGTTCAAGGTGACGATCCCGACTGTCATCGGTGCGGTGGCTCTGTCCTGCCTCACCGGATTTGCGCTCGCCGTCTACAAGTTCAAGGGCAATCTTTTCCTGTTCTTTTTCTTCGTTGCCGGCAACTTCATCCCGTTCCAGATCCTGATGGTGCCGGTTCGCGACATGACGCTCAAGGCCGGTCTTTACGATACGACGATGGGTCTCGTGCTCTTCCACGTGGCCTTCCAGACCGGCTTCTGCACGCTGTTCATGCGGAATTTCATCAAGGGTTTGCCCTTCGCGCTGATCGAGTCCGCGCGGGTCGAAGGTGTCTCCGAGTGGCGGATCTTCCGCTACATCGTGCTGCCCTTGATGCGGCCTGCCATTGCAGCGCTGTCTGTCCTCGTCTTCACCTTCGTCTGGAATGACTACTTCTGGGCAACTGTCCTGGTGCAGGGACAGCATGCCATGCCGGTGACCGCAGGCCTCTATTCGCTGAATGGCCAATGGGTCGCTGCCTGGCACCTCGTATCCGCCGGTTCGATCGTCGCGGCCCTGCCGCCGGTCGCGATGTTTTTCCTCATGCAGCGCCACTTCATCGCTGGCCTCACACTCGGAGCGACCAAGGGATGAGTGAAATCGTCATTATCGATTCAGGCCAGCTGGCCCTTAGCCTCCGCTTGCCTAAACTTGGCATGCCGGAGATCCTGTCCTTTGGGCGCGAGCCGGCAGAGGCCGATCCCCTGTTCGAGATCGAGCGTTCCAGCCGGGTGAACGGCATGGATATCGCTGTGCCCTCAAGCGTTCTCCTGCCGACGGGCGGAATGGGCTTCTTTGGCTGGCCGGCGATATCCGGTCATCGGGGGGGACATGATTTCGTCGCGCAGTTTGGTGGCTGGACTGTCCTTCGCGAGGGCAACCATACTGTCCTCAAGGGTATCGATGCCGTTGCGAAATTGGGCCTTGCCATCAAACTCACCGCGCATGACGCCGGCCTGATCTCGATGGCGACGGAGTTGAGCAATCTGGGTGATGTGGATTACCAACTTGATCGCTGCATGGCCGCGACCTTCCTCGCACCCGCCGGCGACGTCCAGGTGATGAGCTTTACCGGCATGTGGGGGCGCGAGTTCCAGACACGGCGGGAACTGCTTGGCAATGGCACCTGGGTGCAGGAGAGCCGGCGTGGCCGGACATCGCATGATCGCTTCCCGATGCTGTTTATCGAGAGCGAGGCGCAGATCTTCGGGGTGACACTTGGCTGGAGCGGTAATCATCAGTTGGTGATCGACCGTACCGATGATGGCCAGCGCCTGGTGCATCTCGGAGAACTCTTCGAGCCCGGTGAGATCGTCCTGAAGCCCGGCGACAGCTACAGGAGCCCCGTTGCCTATGCGGGTGCCGACAGCCAAGACTTCCATGCCTTTGTCCGTGACGAGCTGACCTATTGGCCGGGTGGCAAGATGAGCCCGCGCCCTGTGACGCTGAACACCTGGGAAGGCAATTACTTCGATCACCAGATGGATTCGCTGAAGGCCCAGGCGACAGCGGCCGCCGAGCTTGGTATCGAGCGCTTCGTGCTCGATGACGGCTGGTTCGGCAAGCGTGATAATGACACGACGAGCCTTGGCGACTGGGATATCGATCCGCGCAAATATCCGGATGGGCTGAAGCCTCTCGTCGACCATGTCACTGGGCTCGGCATGCAGTTCGGCATCTGGTTCGAGCCAGAAATGGTGAACCCGGTTTCTGAGCTCTACAAGGCGCATCCGGACTGGGCTCTCACCATCGAGGGGCGTCCGATCCTCGAATCCCGCACGCAGTTGGTACTGGACCTGACGCGGGCGGAAGTATCCGACTATCTGTTTGCCAAGATTGATGCGGTTCTGGCCAACCACGCCGTGTCCTATGTGAAATGGGACATGAACCGGGATCTCACCCATGCAGGTGGTTGCGATGGCAAGGCCAAGATTGCGGCCCAGACCCGTGCCGTCTATGCGCTGATGGACCGCGTTCGCGCAGCCCACCCTGACGTTGAGATCGAAAGCTGCGCTTCCGGTGGCGGACGCATCGATTACGGTGCGCTTGCCCGGACACACCGTGTCTGGACCTCGGATTGCACCGATGCGCTGGAGCGGCTCGAAATCCAGCGCGGCGCCTCCGTCTTTGTGCCGCCGGAAATCCTGGGCAGCCATATCTCGGCCTCACCGAACCACCAGACAGGTCGCCGCCATACACTCGCCTTCCGGGCGCTGGTGGCGCTTGCCTATCATCTTGGTGTTGAGCTCAATCCGCTGGAACTGACGGATGAGGAGCGCTCCGAGCTCAAGGTCTATATCGAGACCTACAAGCGACTGCGCGAACTCTTCCATGCTCCGGATGCTGCGTTCCGGCTGGAGCCGATCGACGGACGCTATGTCTGGGGCGCTGCAAGCGACGAAAAGATTGTCTTGATCGTAGCTCAGGGGCCGCAAATGGTTGGCGAGCAGCCAGCACTGTTGAAGCTGCCTGAGAGCGTCACCCGGTTCGGTGGCACCTGGTCGATTGCGTCGGTCCTTCCGGCCGAGCCTGAATTCATCCGTATATCCGAGGGGCAGAAGAGGTTGCTTTCGGGCGAGGTCTCGTTCTCGCTTGAAGCTGCCGGCCTTTCCGGGCTGCCTTTGCCGATGCTGAAACCGGAAAGCGCCCTTCTCCTCGAACTGACACCTTTCAAGGGAGGCAAGACCCATGGCTGATGTAAGCCTGCGTGGCGTCAAGAAACAATTCGGCGCGCTCAGCGTCATCAAGGGTGTGGATCTCGACGTCAAGGATGGCGAGTTCTGTGTCTTCGTCGGTCCTTCCGGCTGCGGCAAGTCCACGCTTCTGCGCATGATCGCAGGCCTCGAGGAGATCACCTCCGGTGCGCTCTCCATTGGCGGCCAGGATATGACCAGCATCGGCCCGTCCGAGCGCGGCGTTGCCATGGTTTTCCAGTCCTATGCGCTCTATCCGCATATGACGGTCGAAGAGAATATCGGCTTCGGTCTCAAGATGACCGGGCATCCCAAGGCGCTTGTGGCCGAGCGTACGGCCTCTGCCGCAAAGATGCTGCAGCTTGAGCCGCTTTTGCAACGCAAACCCGGCCAGCTTTCCGGTGGGCAGCGTCAGCGCGTGGCGATTGGTCGGGCGATCGTGCGCAATCCGGAAGTCTTCCTGTTCGATGAGCCGCTGTCGAACCTTGATGCGGCATTGCGTGTGCAGATGCGCACCGAGCTTTCCAAGCTGCATCAGGACCTCAAGGCGACGATGATCTACGTCACGCACGATCAGGTCGAGGCCATGACCATGGCGGACAAGATCGTGGTTCTTTCCGCCGGTCAGATCGAGCAGGTCGGATCGCCGCTCGAACTCTATCATCGCCCGAATAATCTCTTCGTCGCCGGCTTTATTGGCTCGCCGAAGATGAACTTCCTCAAGGTTCAGGTCACGTCTGCCGATGGAGCTGCGATCGTTCGCCTGCCCGGTGCTGACCTGTCGATCCCGACGCATGGCGTGGCTTTGCAGCCCGGTGAGATGACCTTCGGCCTTCGCCCAGAGCACATCGATGCAACTGGCCAAGGCGATGTGGTCATCGAGGCGACCGTCAAGCTCGCCGAGTATCTTGGCTCGGAGACCCTGTTCTTCGTTACGCTTGCCGATGGCTCCGAGCTTGCCGTCAAGGCTGATGGCCTCGCCAGCGAAAAACCCGGCCAGACTATTCGCCTCGGCATTCATGCCAAAGCCTGCCATCTCTTCGACACGAACGGCAAGGCCGTCATCAATGGGGATCTGACACGATAATGCTGGGCGTCTGCTACTATCCGGAACACTGGGACGAAAGCCGGTGGCAAACCGATGCGCGCAGGATGCGCGAACTCGGCATTTCTTTTGTTCGCATCGGCGAGTTCGCCTGGTCGCGGCTTGAGCCCTCGCGGGGCGAATTCACCTTTGGGTGGCTCGACAGAGCGATTGATGTGCTGCACGAAGCGGGTCTCAAGGTCGTGTTGGGCACTCCGACCGCCACCCCGCCGAAATGGCTGATGGATGAGTGCCCCGATATCGTGCCTTATGACGAGCAAGGCCGCCCGCGCGGCTTCGGTTCGCGCCGTCATTACACCTTCTCCTCTGAAACCTGGTGGCGCGAGAGCGCGCGGATCGTTGAGGTGGTCGCAGAGCGTTACGGCAAGCATCCCGGTATTGTCGGTTGGCAGACGGACAACGAATATGGTTGCCACGATACGACGCTCTCCTGGGGGCCGGAGGATCTGAAGAGCTTCAAGCGCTGGCTGCGGCTGCGCTATCAGTCGACGGATCAGCTCAACGAAGCCTGGGGCTCGGTGTTCTGGTCGATGGAGATGAACAGCTTCGATGACGTCGTGCTTCCGAACCTAACGGTGACCGAACCCAATCCGGCAACGCGGCTCGACTTCTGGCGCTTCCATTCGGATCAGGTCGCCGCCTATGACAAGATGCAGTGCGAGATCATCCGCAAGCATTCGCCGGATCGCTGGATCACGCACAACTTCATGGGCTTCGTCTCCGATTTCGATCACTTCAAGGTGGCCGACAATCTTGATCTGGCCTCCTGGGACAGCTATCCGATCGGCTTTGTCGAGAAGTTCCCCTTCACCGAGGAAGAGCGCAATCGTTGGGCCGAAACGTCGCATCCGGATATCGCGCCCTATCACCATGATCTCTACCGGGCCGTCGGCAAGGGGCGTTTCTGGGTCATGGAGCAGCAGCCGGGTCCGGTGAACTGGGCGCCGTGGAACCCCGTGCCGAAGCCCGGCATGGTACGGCTCTGGACGTGGGAGGCCCTGGCGCATGGGGCTGACGTCGTGAGCTATTTCCGTTGGCGCCAGGCACCGTTTGCGCAGGAACAGATGCATGCGGGCCTCAACCTGCCCGGCCTCGACGAGTGGTCGCCGGGCGGCCGCGAAGCCATGCAGGTCTCGGACGAGCTGGCAGCCCTGGGATCGCTTCCCGAGACCAGCCAGGCGCCGGTGGCGCTGGTCTTTGACTATCAGAGCTACTGGTCGACGATGATCCAGCCGCAGGGCAAGGACTTTCGCTACGAGGAGCTGTGCTTCCGTTGGTACGAGGCGCTGCGTCATCTCGGCCTGAACGTTGATTTCGTCCGTCCCGGGGGCTCGCTTGAGGGGTATCCGCTGGTCGTCGTGCCCTGCATGACGGAAGTCAGCGAAGCGGCGCGGGCCGAACTCGAGAAGGCCAAGGGTGTCGTCGTCATCGGCGCACGTACCGGCTCGCGCGATCGCAACTTCCGTATCCCGGAAAATCTGCCGCCGGGTCCGCTTGGTGGTTTGACCGGCAATCGCGTCGTCCAGGTCTCCTCCATGCGTCCGGGTCTTAGCGAACAGGTTACCGGCACCGTATCGGGTTCTGCCATCCGCTGGCGCGAATATGTCGAGACATCCGCCTCGGTTCTCGCGACTTTCGAGAACGGCGATCCGGCACTTACTGAGAAGGACAATGTGCTCTACCTCGCCTGCTGGGCCGATAGCGGACTTCTGGCCGACGTGCTCGAACTGGCAACGCAGAAAGCCGGCGTTGCGACGCTACGAGTGCCGGATAGTATCCGTATTCGCCGTCGCGGTGACATGGTCTTTGCCTTCAATTATGGCACGACCGATTGGGCCTTGCCCGAAGGTGTAACGCCAGTTCTCGGCGGCGCAAACATCGCGCCGCAAGAGGTCGCTGCCTGGCGGGTCTGAACATGAATTTCACCGGGTCGGACTCGTGCCGGCCCGGTGTTTTGCAGCGCTGATCCGCGGACGCCGGCGACATATCCGGCTGGGTCGCAATCTACTGAAGAGCCTCAGCCATCGCTTGCCTTTCGACATGTCCGTGGCATGGTGCGCCCCATGACCAAAGTGATCCTCATCGTTCTCGACGGGCTGCGCTACGACGTCGCCCGAACCTGCCTCGGTTACATGGAGGGGCTGGTGGCCGCCGGTCAGGCGGAGGTCCGCAAGCTCAGCTGTGAACTGCCCGCCATGTCGCGGCCGCTTTACGAGACCCTCCTAACGGGAAGGCCACCGGTGGAGCATGGCATTGTCAGCAATGGCATCGTGCGTCGGTCGATGGGTGACAATCTGTTCGCCCGTTGCAGGGCGGCCGGCAAGGTCACGGCTGCGGCCGCTTATCACTGGGTATCTGAGCTTTATGTGTCTGCACCCTTCGACCGCCACCGGGATCGAATCCTGCTGGATGGTTCAGGTGACATTTCCCACGGCCTTTTCTACTGGGACGACCACTATCCCGACAGCCATCTGTTTGCCGACGCCGAGTGGCTGATACGGGCCAAGGCGCCGGACTTCCTGCTTCTCCATCCGATGAATGTTGACGATGCCGGACACAAGCACGGGGGCGATAGCATCGGATATCGAAACGCCGCACGGCTGCAGGGCGATCTTCTGGCAAGGCATGTGCCTGGCTGGCGGGAGGCCGGCTACACGGTGATCGTCACAGCCGATCATGGGATGGGGGATGATGGCAATCATGCCGGTCCTACACCACAGGAGATCGAAGTGCCATTTTACGCACTCGGCTTTCAGCTGGGGTCGGATTGCGTTTTGTCTCAGACGCAGATTGCCGGGCTCATCTGCCAGCTCATGGGAATCGATCGAGGCGCTATGCCATCCTATTCAGGGGTGATTCAGCGGATCTGATCTCGTCGCTCCTGATCCGGTGGAGCTGTCCTCCGTAGTGGATAAGGACAGACCTTGAGGAGCGACCGATGACAGATTTTGCGGGCATGACTTCGTTGAACCCGGGCTACCGCGCCCTTGTGCTCGGTGCGAGTGGCGGCATCGGCAGCGCCTTCGTTTCGGCGTTGAAAGCAGATCCGCAATGCGGCGAAGTCATTGAGCTTTCGAGACGTCGCGACGGCTTCGACATCACGAACGAAGAAAGCGTTGCCGCCGCTGCTGCCCGTCTTGCCGAAGCAGCCTTGAAATTTGACCTTGTGCTCTGTGCTACGGGTGCGTTGATCATTGAGGGCAATGGCCCCGAAAAATCCATCAAAGCCATTCAGGGTGACGTGATGGCCGCGCAATTCGCCCTCAACGCCATCGGCCCGGCACTTGCTTTGAAGTCCTTTGCCCCGCTGCTTTCAAACGAGGGAAAGAGCGTCTTTGCGACGCTCTCTGCGCGGGTCGGCTCGATTGGCGACAACAAACTGGGCGGTTGGATTTCCTATCGCTCCGCCAAGGCTGCCCTCAACCAGATTACGCATACATCTGCGATCGAGATCGCCCGCATGCGGCCGCAGAGCGTGGTTGTGGCGCTTCATCCCGGTTCGGTGGATACAGGCTTTTCAGGCGGCGTCTCAAAGGGGCATGACCGCATCCAGCCAGATGAGAGCGTCGCAATGATGCTCTCTGTGCTGGATGGTTTGGAGCCTGCACAGACTGGTGGGTTCTTTGCCTATGACGGCCAGTCGATCGAATGGTGAAGGCGGCAAAACTGCATCTCGTGCTCGGTGATCAGCTAAGCCATTCGCTGGCAACGCTTCGGGACGCCGATCGTGACAGTTCGATCATTCTGATGGCCGAGGTCTGGAGCGAGGCGACCTATGTTCGGCATCACAAGAAGAAGATTGCTTTCCTGTTTTCGGCCATGCGGCACTTTGCCGAGGAGCTGCGGGCAAAGGGTTTCAATGTTCGCTATGTCGCTCTGGACGATCCCGACAATAGCCAGAGCCTGAAAGGCGAGGTGGTACGAGCGCTCGGAGCTGTCCGGGCGTCGTCCGTCGTCGTCACCGAATGCGGCGAGTGGCGTCTCGCCGAGGAGATGGCCAGCTGGGCGGATATGCTCGGCATTCCGGTCGAGATCCGAGAGGACGATCGCTTCCTTTGCTCGGTGCAGCAGTTCCGCGACTGGCGAAAGGGCCGCAAGCAACTCCGCATGGAGTATTTCTATCGCGACATGCGCCGCCAGCATCGCGTTTTGCTGGAGGCGGGCGATGAGCCGGTCGGCGGGAAATGGAATTACGATGCAGAGAACCGCAAGCCGCCGTCTGCGGGGCTGAAAGGTCCAAAGCGGATCAGTCATCCCAAGGACGCGATTACAAGATCCGTTCTGGCACTCGTCGAGGAACGCTTCGCTGACCATATGGGCTCGCTCGACAGTTTCCACTTCGCGGTGAATGCCGTTGAGGCCGAGAAGGAGCTTCAGCAATTCGTCGACGAGATTCTGCCGCGTTTCGGCGACTATCAAGACGCTATGGTGAAGGGTGAACCCTATCTCTACCATTCGCTGATCTCGGCCTATATCAACGCCGGGCTGCTGTTGCCGATGGATGTGATCCGGCGAGCGGAAGTGGCTTGGTATGAGGGCCGTGCGCCGCTCAATGCCGTTGAAGGGTTTATCCGGCAGGTTCTTGGCTGGCGTGAATATGTGCGCGGCATCTACTGGACTGAAATGCCAGACTATGCAGAGCGTAACCACCTTGATGCCTCGCGTCGCCTGCCGCCTATGTACTGGACGGGCAAGACCAAGATGACCTGCATGGCGGCGGCCGTGGGCGATACGATCGAGCACGCATATTCTCATCATATTCAACGGCTGATGGTAACCGGCAATTTTGCAATGCTGGCGGGGATTGATCCATCCGAGGTCTGCGAGTGGTATCTCGCTGTCTATGCGGATGCTTATGATTGGGTGGAGTTGCCGAATACGCTGGGCATGGCGCTTTATGGCGACGGCGGTGTGATGGCGAGTAAACCCTATGCGGCCAGCGGCAAATACATCGACCGAATGAGCAATTTCTGCGCAGGCTGCCACTATGATCCAAAGCTGACCACGGGGCCGAAGGCGTGTCCGTTCAATGCGCTGTACTGGGATTTTCTCAGTCGAAACGAGGAAAAGCTATCGCGCAATCCCCGTCTCGCCAACATGTATGCCACCTGGCGGCGTATGGACCCCTTCAAGCAGCAGACAATTCGCAAACATGCATCGCAGGTGCTGGAAGCGCTCGACACCTTGTGATGGAAGAGCCCGGTTCAGATGGCCGGGCTCGGTTCATCCTTCAACAATCCGCTTGTGCGGAGCAGCGAGGTGAAGCGTCCGCCCAAAGCGCTCAGCTGATCGTAGTTGCCCATTTCAATCACTTCGCCATGGTCCAGGAAAACCACCAGATCCGCCTCGCGAATGGTGGACAGGCGGTGGGCAATGATGAAGGTGGTGCGATTCTTGCGCAGCCTGTCGATCGCCTCCTTCACGCGCGCTTCCGTCTCAACGTCGAGGGCACTGGTCGCTTCATCCAGAACCAGGATCGGCGCATTCTTGAGGATCGCGCGGGCAATCGCGATGCGCTGACGTTCGCCGCCCGAGAGACGGTTGCCGCGCTCACCGACAGGGGTATCGTATCCGATCATGCGGCTTTCGATGAAGTCGGTCGCGGCGGCGGCTTCCGCTGCCTGAAGAATTTCTTCCTCACTTGCATCTTCACGACCAAGGCGGATGTTTTCCCTGATCGAGCGATTGAGCAGGCCTGCGTCCTGGAAGACGGTTGCGATCGCGTGACGCAGCGATTTGCGCGTGACCTTTGCGATGTCCTGACCGTCGACCAGGATCGCACCCGATTGTGGGTCATAGACGCGCTGCAGCAGATTGATCAGCGTGGTCTTCCCCGCACCGGTTGGACCAACGATGGCGACGGTTTGACCGGCTTTTGCGGTAAAGCTCACATCGCGGACACCTTGAGTCGTGGAAGGGAAGTCGAAAGAGACATTTCTGAATTCGACGTCGCCCCGAACGTTTTCGAGTTCGTGGGCGCCGGCCCTCTCCTCACGTTCCTGAACGGCATCTTCCAGGCGGTAGAAATCCTCAAGTTTGGAGCGTGCCTCGAAGATCTGATTGACGAAGGTGATCACCTGATCGAGCCTTCCGATCAACAAGCCGGCAAAGCCAATGAAGGCGATGATGTCGCCGACCTTGAGCTCGCCGCGCTGGACCAGCAAGGTGCCGATGATCAGGATGACCAGCATGGAGAGCGTGGAAGCGATGCGATTCAGCGCGCCGGCAAGAGCCCACCAGTCGAGAACAGGATATTGGGCAGAGAGAAGCTGGCTCGCATAAGTTTTGAGCGCTTTGGTTTCCGCTTCTATGCGGTTGTAGCTGTGCAGGACCGAAACATTGCTGATGGAGTCGCTGACATGCGAAAAGACGGTGTGGTAGTGCCCCTCGACGGAGGCTTGGCCTTCCTTCGTCTTTGTCGTCACGGTCTTGCCGATGATGATGTAGAGGACCGCGAGAGCGATCAGCACGGAGCTCAGCCGAACATCCATCGAAAAGGCCGTCGGAATCAGTAGCGTCAATGCCACGGCGGTCGCCAGATGGGTACGCATGAACTCGAGCCAAAGGCCGAACAGGGTTTCGCCGGCACGCAGCAATGTATGCAGCGCATTCGACGTGCCCCGTTGGTGGTGCCAGCTGAGCGGCATTGAGATGATCTTGGCGAATGATTCGGTCAGGAGATCTGCGCGGCGGCCATGAGCGAGGCGATCCGCCTGCCGGGCTACGAGTACATAAGCCACCGTATTGAAAACGCCGAAGCAGCCCCAGGCGATCAGGATCATGGTCGGATCCTGCTTCTCGGAGATCGCATCTATGATGCGGCCAAACAGAATGGGTTCGACAATGGTGATTACCGCCAGCACCACGTTTGCGGCAACGACCAGCGATACGCGCAGTTTGTAGCTTGCGAGATATTTCAGTGCCTTGAAATAGACCTGCAACAGGGTCAAGCGGTATTCCCTCCGGGATCGATTGATGCCGCCAAAAAATGTGCAGCCATGTTGAAGCGGTCAAGGATGCCTAATGCTTCGCATGGGGTGTTGCAAGGCGCTGCACCTGCTCGCCAACGATTGCCACCATGCTAGATCCTGGGATTTTCATTAAGCTTCCCATAACGCTATTTGACGATATTTGTTCATATTGGTCTGATGAGAAGTGAAAAGCCCCGCTCGTGGCTTTTTAAAGGATTTTCAGTCCTAGAAATTTGAGGGGGTTTGCGTGAACATCAACCACTTGCTGCATTTCTTGGTCGTTGCGGACGAATGCCGATCGGCCAGCGAACTGCTGCTTGAGCTGGAGAAGCTCGTGCGCGCTTACGGGTTCGACTACTACGGTGTGGTCCGACAGCCCAAGCCCAATGAAAATCCGATGGATCTCGTGCTTGCCGGCCGTTGGCCTGACGGCTGGCCGCAGCTCTACATCGCCAAGAAGTATGTTCTGATCGATCCGACGATCAGGCATCTTGGCCAGGCTCAGATGGGTTTCAGGTGGCGCGACGCGCTGGTCGCCTTCCGCAGTGACCCGCACCGCAAGCGCATGGAGCGCATGCTTGCCGACAGCCTGCGCTTCGGTCTCGTCGATGGATATATATTCCCTGTCCATGGGCGCACCGGACTGATGGGTAACTTGACGATCGGTGGCAAAGTCGTTGACTTGTCGCCGAGCGAGATGAGCCTGTTTGATGCGGTCGCCAAGAAGGCTTACTGGCGCCTGCTGGAATTCAAGCATCCAGATCTGCTGGAAGCTGCCCAGAAAGTTGAGGCACGCATGACCCGTCGTGAGATGGAGGTGCTGAATTATCTGGCCGATGGTCTAACATCGAACGAGATCAGCAAGATCCTGAAAATCTCGAACCATACGGTTGACTGGTACATGAACGGTATTCAGGACAAGTTGAACGCCAAGAACCGACAGCACGTCGTCGCTCTGTCGTTCCGGCTCGGACTGGTGACCTAAGCTGACAGGGAATCTTCTGCGATCCCAGTCTGGTAAATTGAACTTCCCAAAACAACGCGCTATGACTTTTCTTCGCAGGTGCACAATGCCCTGGCATATCGTTTTGGGGAGATCGAATTGCCAATATCCAAGATCCTTGTCGCCAACCGTTCGGAAATCGCGATCCGCGTCTTTCGCGCCGCCAATGAGCTCGGTCTGAAAACGGTCGCCATCTGGGCCGAAGAAGACAAACTCGCGCTGCACCGCTTCAAGGCGGACGAAAGCTATCAGGTTGGTCGGGGCCCGCACCTGGCAAGAGATCTTGGACCCATAGAAAGCTATTTGTCGATTGAGGAAATCATTCGCGTTGCCAAGCTTTCCGGCGCCGACGCTATCCATCCTGGATATGGTCTCCTCTCGGAGAGTCCGGAATTTGTCGACGCCTGTAACGATGCAGGACTGATTTTCATCGGTCCCAAGAGTGACACGATGCGTCAGCTGGGCAACAAGGTCGCCGCCAGAAATCTTGCGATCAGCGTCGGTGTCCCGGTGGTTCCCGCGACCAATCCGCTGCCCGATGACGAGGCCGAGATCCATCGTCTTGCCGCCGAAATCGGCTATCCGGTCATGCTTAAGGCGTCATGGGGCGGCGGCGGACGCGGCATGCGCGCCATTCGCGATCCCAAGGATCTGATCCGGGAAGTCATTGAGGGCAAGCGCGAGGCGAAGGCCGCTTTCGGCAAGGACGAAGTCTATCTGGAAAAGCTGGTGGAGCGGGCTCGTCACGTCGAGAGCCAGGTGCTGGGCGATACGCATGGGAATGTCGTGCACCTCTTCGAGCGCGATTGCTCGATCCAGCGCCGCAACCAAAAGGTCGTTGAGCGCGCACCCGCTCCATATCTCAGTGACGCGCAGCGCCAGGAACTGGCTGATTATTCGCTGCGGATCGCCAAGGCGACGAATTACATCGGCGCCGGCACTGTCGAATATCTGATGGATGCGGATACCGGCAAATTCTACTTCATCGAAGTCAATCCGCGCATCCAGGTGGAGCACACCGTTACGGAAGTCGTGACCGGCATCGATATCGTCAAGGCGCAGATCCACATTCTGGATGGCTACGCGATCGGCACGCCCGAATCGGGTGTTCCGCAGCAGGCGGACATCCGACTGAATGGTCATGCCTTGCAATGCCGTATCACGACAGAGGATCCGGAACAGAACTTCATTCCGGACTACGGCCGCATCACCGCCTATCGTTCGGCGGCCGGCTTCGGCATCCGGCTCGACGGCGGTACGGCCTATTCGGGCGCGATCATCACACGCTATTACGACCCGTTGCTTGTGAAGGTCACTGCGTCTGGTAGCACGCCGCAGGAAGCGATCAGCCGCATGGATCGTGCGTTGCGTGAATTCCGTATCCGC
Source organism: Rhizobium sp. G187 (assembly GCF_051549525.1). NCBI lineage: Bacteria > Pseudomonadati > Pseudomonadota > Alphaproteobacteria > Hyphomicrobiales > Rhizobiaceae > Rhizobium > Rhizobium sp. G187. The sequence continues at coordinate 174,022 of NZ_JBPUGM010000004.1, read as the reverse complement.
GGTGTTGCAACGAACCTTACCTTCCTCGAGGCGATCATCGGTCATCCGATGTTCCGCGATAACACCTACACAACCCGCTTCATTGATACGACACCGGAACTGTTCCAACAGGTCAAGCGCCAGGATCGCGCGACAAAGCTCCTGACTTATCTGGCGGATGTGACCGTCAACGGCCATCCGGAGGTTAAGGGCCGTCCGAAGCCTCCGGTCGATGCCGCTGAGCCGGTCGTGCCGTTTATCGATGCCGATATAAAGCCCGGCACGAAACAGCTGCTGGAAGAGCTGGGGCCGAAGAAGTTTGGCGAATGGATGCGCAACGAGACGCGGATCCTGATGACCGACACGACCATGCGCGACGGTCACCAGTCGCTGCTTGCAACCCGCATGCGCACGCATGACATCGCGAAAATAGCCGATACCTATGCGCGGGCGCTGCCCAACCTGTTGTCGCTCGAGTGCTGGGGTGGCGCGACCTTCGATGTTTCCATGCGCTTCCTGACGGAAGATCCATGGGAGCGGTTGGCGCTGGTGCGCGAGGGCGCCCCGAATTTGCTTCTGCAGATGCTGCTGCGCGGTGCAAACGGTGTTGGCTACAAGAACTATCCCGACAATGTCGTGAAGTACTTCGTCCGCCAGGCGGCCAAGGGCGGGATCGATCTCTTCCGGGTCTTCGACTGCCTGAACTGGGTCGATAACATGCGCGTATCGATGGATGCGATCATCGAAGAGAACAAGCTCTGCGAGGCGACGATCTGCTACACGGGTGACCTGCTGAACTCGGCGCGTCCCAAATACGACCTCAAGTACTACACGTCGCTGGCCGCTGACCTCGAAAAGGCCGGCGCCCACATCATCGCTGTCAAGGACATGGCGGGTCTCCTGAAGCCGGCAGCAGCCAAGGTGCTTTTCAAGGCTCTGCGTGAGGCAACCAGCCTGCCGATCCATTTCCATACGCATGACACGTCCGGTATCGCTGCCGCTACTGTTCTTGCTGCGGTCGAAGCTGGCGTCGACGCTGTCGATGCGGCCATGGACGCGTTTTCCGGCAACACCTCGCAGCCCTGCCTCGGCTCCATCGTCGAGGCCCTTCGTGGCTCGGAACGCGACCCGGGCCTCGATCCGCATTGGATCCGTCGGATGTCCTTTTATTGGGAAGCGGTGCGCACCCAGTACGCCGCCTTCGAGAGTGACCTCAAGGGGCCTGCGTCCGAAGTCTACCTGCACGAAATGCCGGGCGGTCAGTTCACCAATCTCAAGGAGCAGGCGCGTTCCCTTGGGCTGGAAACCCGCTGGCACGAGGTTGCGCAGGCCTATGCCGACGCCAATCAGATGTTCGGCGATATCGTCAAGGTGACGCCGTCTTCGAAGGTCGTCGGCGACATGGCCTTGATGATGGTTAGCCAGGATCTTTCCGTGGCTGACGTCGAGAACCCGGCCAAGGATATTGCCTTCCCGGACTCGGTCGTCTCTATGTTGAAGGGTGATCTCGGGCAGCCCCCAGGTGGATGGCCGGAGGCGCTGCAGAAGAAGGCGCTGAAGGGTGAGCAACCCTACACGGCGGTGCCAGGCTCGTTGCTGCCTGCAGCTGATCTTGATGCAGAGCGCAAGGCGATTGAGGAAAAGCTCGGCCGCGACGTCTCCGATTTCGAGTTCGCCTCGTATCTGATGTATCCGAAAGTGTTCACGGATTATGCGCTGGCAGCCGATACCTACGGTCCTGTGTCAGTCATCCCGACACCGCAATATTTCTATGGTCTTCCCGCCGGCGAGGAACTCTTCCTCGACCTCGAAAAGGGCAAGACGCTGGTTATCGTCAATCAGGCGATTGGCCACACGGACGAGAAGGGCATGGTCACTGTGTTCTTCGAGCTGAACGGCCAGCCGCGCCGCATCAAGGTGCCGGATCGTGCACATGGCGCTGCCGGCAGCGCGGTGCGCCGCAAGGCGGAGTTGGGCAATACGGCGCATCTCGGCGCGCCTATGCCCGGCGTCATTTCGACAGTTGCCGTTGCAGTGGGCCAGACGGTCAAGACGGGTGATGTGCTGCTTTCGATCGAAGCGATGAAGATGGAAACCGCATTGCATGCAGACCGCGACGGCACGATTGCCGAAGTTCTGGTGCGTGTCGGCGACCAGATTGATGCCAAGGATCTGCTGGTTGCCTATTCGGCCTGATTGGTGATCGGACCCTCATGAAAAGCCCCGCCGGTCAGTCGACCGGCGGGGCTTTTTTTTGTTCTTAAATGCTGATCACTCAGCGGGTGTCGGCTTGCGGGGCCTTGGCTTCTTCTTCACAGGGGTTTCAGAGGATGTCACCTGCGGCGCACCGTTAACCGCCACTTCGATACCCTTGCTGCTGCGGTTTGCCGTGATCGACACCTGACGATCGACCGAGGACAATTTTGCGGTAAAGCCCTGCCAATGATCCGGCAGCACAGGGTTCACGACGATCTCGCCATTCTTGCTCGTGATGCCAAGAATGCCTTCAACGGCGAAGCGATAGAGCCAACCGGCCGATCCTGTGTACCAGGTCCAGCCGCCGCGCCCCATATATGCGTCCCCACCATAGACATCGGCGGCCACAACATAAGGCTCGACGCGATAGCGCTCTGCCGATGCAGGATCGCTGGCGTGGTTGATCGGGTTGAGGAGGGTGAACACGTGCCATGCATCCGAAGCCCGGCCGGCCTTCAGCAGGGCGAGCCCAAGCCAGATCGCGGCGTGGGTATACTGCCCGCCATTTTCGCGCACGCCCGGAGGATAAGCGCCGATGTAACCCGGGTCGACTTCCGGCTTGTCGAACGGCGGTGTAAACAGCCGAACGATGCCGTTTTCGATGTCGACGAGTTCCTTCATCGCTTCGTCGAGTGCGGATTTAACGTGATCTTCCTGGCCGAGGCCGGAGAGCACGCTCCAGGACTGCGCAATCGAATCGATCTTGCACTGGACAGAATCCTTCGAGCCGAGCGCTGAGCCATCGTCAAAGTAGCCGCGCTTGTAGTGTTCGCCATCCCAGCCAGCCGTCTCGAGAGCCAACTTCAGCTTTTCGAGATGCGCCGTCCAGCGCTCGACCCGTTGCTTGTCCTTGCGCTTCGTGGCGATTGGAATGAAGCTTTCAAGGGTGGCCCCGAGGAACCAGCCGAGCCAGACGCTTTCACCACGTCCGGCGCTGCCGACCCGGTTCATGCCGTCATTCCAGTCGCCGCCGAGGATCAGTGGCAGGTTGTGGCTACCTGTCCGGCTGACGGCCAGATCAAGCGCCAATGCGGCATGCTCGTAAAGGCTTGCGCTCTGTTCCGACGGGGTCGGCTGGTAGAAGCTGTCATGTTGCCCGGGCTCAAGCTTCGGCCCCTCGATGAAGAGAATCTGTTCCTCGAGGAAAGATTCGTCCCCTGTTGCCGCGACATAGGCATGAACCGCATGGGCAAGCCATACCACGTCGTCCGAGATCAGGGTTCGAACGCCGGCTCCGGTCTTCGGCAGCCACCAATGCTGGACATCCCCTTCCGGGAACTGGCGAGCTGCAGCGTTCAGGATCTGCTTGCGCGCCAGTTGCGGTTCGCTGGCGAGGAAGGCCAACGTGTCCTGAAGCTGGTCACGGAAGCCGAAGGCCCCGCTCGCCTGGTAGAAGCCGGCGCGTGCCGTGACACGGCAGGCCAGAGCCTGATAGGGCAGCCAATAGTTGACCAGATTGTCGAAGGCCTTGTCGCCGGTCTCGACGTGGAGTCGGCCCACGGCTTCTGTCCAATGGCGACGCGTGGCCGCCAGAATGTCAGCAAATGGACGACGCCGCGTCGTTTCGATCAGCGCTTTCGCTTCCTCTGCGGTTTCAGTCTCTCCCAGCACGAAGACGAGTTCCGTTGAGCCGTTCGCTGCGAGTTCGATATCGAAAGCCATCGCCGCGCAAGGATCGCCGTCATTGTCGACCGAACCGGTCATTGTATCGGCGACAATGATCGCTTGAGGCTGCTGGATCGTTCCGTGACGTCCGAGGAACTCCCGCCTCGTGGCGGTGTAACCGGAAGGTATACCCGGCCCCGCGAAGAAGGCGGTACGTCCCGGATAGTTGAGATCATGCGGATTGGTCGCCAGCAAGGCTCCTGTTTCCTCGTCGAAGCTCGACAGGACGAAGGGCGCTGTTCGGGCCGGATTGTTGCCCAGGACCCATTCGCAGTAACCGGCAATACGCAGACGCTTCTTCTGTCCGCTCTTGTTGGCGATCTTCAGACGCGACAGCTTTAGAGGCTGCTCGTGATCCACTGTCTGGGTCAGCTCGATATCGAGATCATCGTGACGGCTAGACAGCACGGAGTAGCCGAGCCCATGACGTGTCTCGAACTGTACCTGGGGATCGAGGTTGAGAGCCGAAACAGCGGCATAGTTTCGACCGCTCTCGCTGTCGGTGATGTAGAATGCCTCGCCCGGTCGGTCGATGACAGGGTCATTTGTCCACTGTGTCAACTGATGGTCGCGGGAGTTCTGGCTCCAGGTAAAGCCAGCACCTTCGGCCGAGACGTGGAAGCCGAAGCGCTCGTTGGCGATCACGTTGATCCAGGGCTGTGGTGTGGTCGCAGATCCCGACAAGCGGATTACGTATTCGCTTCCATCCTTGGCAAAGCCGCCGATTCCGTTCCAGAAATCCAGATCGTCACCGGAAACGGATGTCGTTGCCGCCGCAGGCGCGGGGAGGGCGGGCAGAGGCCCATCCCAGTCCAGTTTTGCTTCGGAAGCGCGCGGCGTGGCGAATAGCGAGACAGCGCGGTTTACCTGATCGCTGACCTTGCCGTTGCGCGTATGCAGGACGACACGAGCAGCCGCGATCAGGGATGCAACGGTGTCCTCTCCAACGAGATCGTTGCGGACGATGAAGATGTGCTGGCTGCCCGGGGGTAGACGGTGGCGCAGATTGTCCGCCATCTGATCGAGGGCATGCTGCATTTCCTGTGCGTAGGAGGTTGCACGTTCGTTGACGATGGCAAGATCGGCCACGACGCCGCGGCGGCGCAAGTATTCGATCGCGCTCATGGCTTCCCGTGCAATGTCGAGGTCCATGTCGTCGTTGATGCGCAGAGCGAAGATCGGATTGTCGCCGGAGATTGCCATCGGCCAGAGCGCCGACTGTGACCGCAGGCCGTTGCGCACCGTATCCGGATCGGCACGCAGATGCGGATCTGGATAGGTCAGATAGCGGCCGAGATGCTGGAAGGCTGCTGCCTGTTGCGAAGTGATGCCGATGTGCCGCAATTCGACCTGTGCACGGGTCCAGGCGTGCACGAGTTCGTGGCTGAACGAATCCGGATGGCGGTAACGTTCAATCGCCTGATCGATTTCCTGGCGGTTCGGTGCGGCCATCGTCCAGAAGATCAGCGAGATCTTCTTGCCGGCGGGCACGCGGACGACGCGGCGCAGGCTGAGGATCGGATCAAGGGTAAAGCCCTCACTGCCAGACAGCGTGGCGCCTGGATCGAAGGCTGCTGCCTCGCCGAGGGTCCGTCCACGGCCGAGGAATCGACGGCGGTCCGTTTCGAACTCGGTCGGCCGACCCTGGCCGGCGCTATCGACAACCAGATGAGCGACGCAGATGTCGGGATCGCTCGGGCTGCGCTTGTTGCGCTCCGCCCGGATCACATCCCGGCGGCGACCAAACTCGGTCTTGACGAACATGCGTGAGAACAGGGGATGCGCACTGTCGGCGTCGTCATATCCGAGAACCGGCTCGAGGTAGGAGGTCACTTCGATGAAGCGGTCCTCGGTACCGGTGTTGAGGATCGTCAGGCGACGGCCTTCAGCATCGTGTTCGGTGGCGACAATGCATTCGACCGAGGTCGAGATGTCGCCAACTGTCTTGAAGAATTCGGCCTTGTCGTCACCGAAAATTGCCTTCGACTTTTCGTCCTCGGCGCGGCGCGGTGTGGCTGTCGCAGACCACCAACGATTGTCCGCCATGTCGCGCAGGAACAGGAAGGTGCCCCAGCGATCTTCGGTCGGGTCGGGCTTCCAGCGGGATACCGACTGGCCGTTCCAACGCGAGAAGCCTGAACCGGTCGCGGTCAGCATGACCGAGTAATGGCCGTTCGAGAGGAAGACGGCTTCGCGGTCCTTGCGGGCCGGATCCTCAACGGTGCGGATTTCCGCCCGAAGCAGGTTCGCCTGGTTCTTGGCCGGGGTTTGCGGCTCGTACTTGGCGTTCATCACCGGGATTTCGCGGGGTGATTTTTCCTGCAGCAGGAGTTCTGCCGCTTCAATCACCGGATCGGCGTGGAAGAGGTCACGCAGGCGTCCGTTGAAGGCCACGTTGGCGATGGCTGCGATCGACATGCCATGGTGGTGGGCATAATAATTGAAGACCACCGCGCATTTCTGCCCGTCCTGCAGTCGGGTCGGCGTAAAGTCGACGGCATCGTGGAAACCATAGGCTCCGAGCGCACCCAGTTCGCGCAGGCGCTCAAGGTTTTCAAGCGATTCCTCCGGATAGTACTGGCTGGCCAGGATCGACGCATAAGGTGCGATGACGGCGTTCTGGCCCAGGCCGCGCTTGAGGCCGAGCGTCGGAACGCCAAAGTTGGTGTACTGGTAGTTCATCTCGTGGTCGCGCGCATTGAAGGCGGCTTCCGAGATGCCCCACGGAATATTCAGACGGCGACCGTGGTTCATCTGTTCGATGACGACCAGATTGTTGGTCTGGTTGAGGATGCCACCCTGCTGCTCTTGCATGACAAGCGGCGGCATCAGGTATTCAAACATTGAGCCTGACCAGGAGATCAGGGCAGGGCGGGCGCCGATCGGCACGACTTGGCGGCCGAGGCGATACCAGTGTTCGGTCGGAAGGTCGCCCTTGGCGATCGCAAACAGGCTGGTGAGTCGGCATTCCGAAGCCAGAAGGTCGTAGCAGGCTTCGTCGAGTTCGCGACCGTCCACCCGGTAGCCGATGGACAGCAGGCGTCGTTCGGGACGGAAGAGGAAGCTGAAGTCCATCTGGAAGGCGATGGCTCGTGCGCGTTCGGACAGTTGCGCCAGTCGCTGACGCAAGGGATCGATGTTCGAGAGGTCGAAAGCGGTGTCGGCGATGTGCGCTTCGCAGACGGAAACCAGGGCTTCCGTCCAGCGGACGACTTCGGCGCTGCCTTTCGAGCGGACCTCATGGTCGAAATTGGCCGCGAGCTTTTGCATGTCGCGCGCCAAAACGGCGAGATTGATGATGCGGATCGAGGCGAATTCATGCTCACGCTTGACCGAGGCGAGCGCGTTGTTGAAGCCAATGATGCGTTCTTCAAGGCGCCGGCGGAGTGGTCTCACCGTCTTGCGGTCGTCGGGAAGCTTTTTCAGTTCCTCAAACAGGATGCCGCCGACATCGCCGATACCGTCCAGATTGCCTTGCAGATGTGCGGAAGGGGCTTCGGCCCATTCGCGGCAGGCGGACGAGATGGCGATGAGGTGGCCGGCAAGGTTGCCGCTATCGACGGCGGATACGTAGCGCGGTCCGAGCGGCTTCAGGCTATCGGTGTGGTACCAGTTGTAGAGGTGCCCACGATACTTTTCCATGCGCTCGACCGTGGAGATCGTCTGTTCCAAACGCTCGATGGTCTGGTCGAAGCTCAGCCAGCCGAAATGCCGGGCGGAAACGACGGACAGGAGATAGACGCCGATATTGGTCGGGGAGGTGCGGTGGGCGACGACCGGTTCGGGATTTTCCTGGAAATTGTCCGGCGGCAGATAGTTGTCACCGGCGGTCGTGAAGGTTTCGAAGTAGCGCCATGTGCGGCGTGCAATCTTGCGCAGTTCCTGTGCGACATGGGCGGGGACTTCCAGCCTGTCTTCAGTTTCGGCCGACTGGCTCACATACCAGGCAACAAAGGGCGATGTTACCCACAGGAGCGCGAAGGGCACGCCGATGAGATAGCCGTAGCCGCCCGGCATGGCCGCAACAGCAAGCGACAGCACGGCGAGAACCGGCGCGTGGCGCATGTTCTGATAGTAGGATGTGATCGAGCCCTGGGCTGCGGACTGGATGCTGGCTGCCGTGCGCCATTCCAGCAGCAGCTTGCGGCTGACCAGCATGCGATAGAGCGAGCGGGCAATTGCATCGGCCATCATGCAGGCCTGATCCGCGATAAAGACGATCCGCAAGGCGACTTGTGCGTTGATCGAGCGGATTTCGGACCAGAGCGTGTTGAAATGGGCCGCATGCACGATATCGGACTGGCGGGGAACGAGACCGGACAGGAGCGAGATCGTCGGGGCGACAAAAAGGCTGAAGATCAGAAGCAGTTGCCAGATGCTTGCGACAACTGGGTCCATTGTTGCCCATCCGAGCACGGAGGCCGCAAACCAGGCAATGGGTGTCAGAGAGCGACGGAGGTTGTCCACCATCTTCCAGCGCGCGAGAGACGTCAGGCCGTGGCTCGGATCGCCGATATAGGGAAGCAGCTGCCAGTCGCCGCGCGCCCAGCGATGTTGCCGCGATACCTCGACCTCGTAGCGGGTCGGAAAGTCTTCGACCAGTTCGACATCGGTGATAAGAGCGCAGCGGGCAAAGGAGCCTTCAAGAAGGTCGTGGCTGAGCACGGAGTTCTCATCGATCCGGCCCTTGATTGCGCGCTCGAAGGCGTCGACGTCATAAAGGCCCTTGCCTGTGAAGCTGCCTTCGTCTGTGAGGTCTTGATAGACGTCCGAAACGGTGAAGACATAAGGATCCAGACCGCGGTTCATCGAGAAGATGCGCTGGAATACCGAGGCATCATTGCCCGTTGTGAGCGATGGCGTGACGCGGGGCTGCAGGATGCCGTAGCCGCTGATGACGCGGCCCGTCTTTTCATCATGCACCGGACGGTTGATTGGATGATGCATCTTGCCGACGAGCTTCGTCACTGCATCGCGCATCAAACGCGTATCGGCGTCCAGCGTCATGACGTAGCGAATGTCCTCGGGCACGGTGTTTGCACCCGGCATGTAGGAGGTGTCACGGTCGCCGCGGAGCAGGAGGTTCAGCTCGTGCAACTTGCCGCGCTTACGCTCCCAGCCCATCCAGCAGCCTTCAGCCGGATTGTGCAGACGGCGACGGTGAAGCAGATAGAAGCGCGTCCGGTTCTCGTCCCTGTAGCGCTCATTCAGGCTGGCGACTTCGCGCATGGCGTAGTCGAGGATTTCCAGGTCTGCGGGTGTTTCTTCCTTCTGGCTATCTTTCCAATCGCTGAGAAGGGCAAAGTAGATCTCGCCGTGGGGATTGGTGAGGTAGTGGACCTCAAGATTGCGCACCAGTTCGTCGACGTCGTCGCGCTTGGTGATCATGCAGGGCACGACCACCAGGGTCCGGGCGTCTTCTGGAATGCCGTTCTTGAATTCGTAACCCGTCAGACGGGACGGTTTCACGAAATAGGTCACCAAGGTGTTGAACAGGCCGGTCGCGCCTTCAGAAACCGGAAGCGAAACGAGGAGGAGCAAGATGACGACAATGGGGGTCGCCAGGGCCGTCGCGGCGAGAAAGTGACCGATGAAGGCCAAAGCGGCGAGTGTCAGTAAGATGACCGGGATTGCGATGGCGAGCCAGTTCAGCTGCTTGATGCCATCTACCAGCTTGCGAGAGAGCGGAGGCTGGTACGAAATTGCGTCTTCCAGCTCTTTTCGCCTGGTCCCGACAAAATAGATTCCGACATCGAGCAGCTGTGCGTCGCCACCGTGCTCCCTGGCCAGCTGGATCGCCTTTCGGGCAATCTCGATTTCAGACAGCGGCGAGCGCCGCGCGAGCTTCTCGATCGTGTTGCGGTACGCGTTGCGCGAGCCAAAATCCAGTTCGCGGAAATCCGTTTGCTCACCAAGAATTTCGTCGACGAGGCTGACTTCTTCGACCCAGACCGTCCAGTCCTTGTCGTCGATCTCACGCAGGCCGCGGACGATATTGCCCATTGTCACATTGCCGGAGGACAGGCGATTGTGCTCAGCGTCCATCGCCTCCTGAGAGGTACGGCCTGCTGCTTCCAGCCGGTTCTCGACCCAGTCGACAGCGAAGCGTGTATCCTGTGATCCGTTGCGCAGGCGATAGAGGAACTGTGTGGCAAAGGTGTTGTCGTCGGCGAGCTGCTCGATCTGGCCGAGATAGACTGCTGCAGCGACAGGATCATTGAGGCGGATGATCGTATCGGCGGCTTCGTTGGCCTTTCGGCGCATCTGCCTCGACCGGTCCACGCGGATGGAGATGCGGCGGAGGTTTTCGATGAGCACGAAGCGCACGATGGATGGCAAAGCCCAGAGCTCGCCGATATCCAGCACGCGGTGTCGCTGGAAGCCTTCCACCAGGGCCGTCATGCTTTCCTGGGATACCGTCGAATGGGTATGGGCGACGTAAAGCCAGGCCAGTGCCATCGTGCGCGGTATTTCGCGGTCACCGATTTTCATCGTTGGAAGCTGTTTGTAGAACTTGCGCGGGAAGTCGCGACGGACTTCCTGGATCGCCTCTTCGATGACGTAGTGATTGTCGAGAAGCCACTCGGCCGCAGGCGTAATGGTTGCCCCTGCTTCGACATCAGCCGCTGTGGCGCGGTAGACCCTCAGGATCTCGCGCTCGTTCTCCTTGTGCCGGGCGAAGAAGTCGAACTCCATGAATGCCGGGAGCTCTCCTGCGCCGTTGAGGGCGAGCGACGCGGCGCTATCAGCGAGCTCCTCAATGGTAAAATATGCAGCGCGGATCGAATCGTTATGATCGATCTGCTTTGCTTCAAGGTCGCGCGAAGGAACGTGCAGCGTCATGGAAGGATTAAAACTCGGTTCAGGGGTTTGCGGGGTCAAGCAGGTTTATTTCCAGTGCCGATCATGGGCGGGTTCATCTGCTACAGTCTCAGAGGAGGCCAACAATCGGGAGAGAAGTAGGCGGTAATAGGACAGGGCCCGGCCGCGGACATGGTATTCGGCCATACACACACTCCAGACGCTGTAAATTCGTCCTTTTATGACTCTTTTCAATCAACTGGCAACGCCTATCGCCAGCTTCTTCGCAGTCACGGTTACCCCGCATCAACAGAGCCACCCTCTGCGGTCTCGATCGTGTCGTCGGACCGGCGCAACGAAATGCCGCCAAGCAGCGCTTCGACGGCTGCCAGCGCGATCTCCGGCAGCTTGATTTCGTCAAAAAGGTCACCCGCCAGAGAGCCTTCCAGCCAAAGCCCGTCGATCAGTCCGTTGATGGCGATGGCAAGATGGCGACACTGCCGCGCATCGCCGGCGCGATTGTGTTCAGCCAGTACCGTTGCGACCAGGCCCTCAAGAATATCAAGCAGAATGAGATAATTATCACGATGGATACGGCCGAACTCATCGTTGGAACGCACCCGCCCGATAAAGGCTGCCCAGAGCGACAGAGCCCGAGGATCTGCGATCGGTGGGGTGAGGTTGGCAATGATGAAACGGCGCAATTGTTGGCAGGCATTGCCTTCAACCCCGGTCATCGCATCGACTGCCGTCCGGGTCATGTTCGCCAGCATTTCGCGGTAGGCTTCCTGGACCATATGGTCCTTGCCGGTGAAATAGTGTCGGATCAGGCCGCCGGTCACGCCTGCCCTTGCCGCAATGTCACGGACGGTGGCGCCTTCCAGTCCATGTTCGAAAATGCTCTCCAGCGTCGCAGCCACCAGATCCTGGCGCCGTTCGGCTTCTCCGGCACGCTGGAAGCTGCGGCGTGTCATGACGATCTCCAAGTCGAATTGAGCGACCGGTGCATGGATGCGAAGGAGATGCAGGTCAACTGATTTTATCCGGTTGAACCCATTGACTGCAAGTGCCACTGTCAAAGTTTGCAGAGCCGCCTGACAAAGTGCCGAAGAGGGTTTCCATGACGATCCACGCCGCCAACATGATGGATGAGGTCCGTGCCACGCGCCACCATCTGCATCAGTTCCCCGAGATCGGCCTTTCTGAATTCCAGACCTCCGACTATGTCGCAGAGAGGCTGGTAGCGCTCGGCTACGAGGTGACGCGGGGGCTAGCCAAAACCGGTGTGGTGGCCACCCTGCGGAATGGCGACAGTCAGCGCAGTGTCGGCATCCGTGCCGATTTCGATGCGCTGCCGATCCAGGAGGAGACCGGCCTTCCATATGCCAGCAAGGTGCCGGGGATGATGCATGCCTGTGGTCATGACGGGCATACGGCGATGCTTCTCGGTGCTGCCAAGCTTCTGGCGGAGCGGCGGAACTTCGATGGTATCATCCACCTCATATTCCAACCTGCCGAGGAGAATTTCGGCGGCGCGCGTATCATGATCGAAGATGGGCTTTTCGATCAGTTCCCCTGCGATGCGGTTTTTGCGCTTCACAACGATCCCGATATTCCCTTCGGCACGTTTGCCGTGCGTGAGGGGCCGATCATGGCGGCTGTCGATGAATGCAAGATCACGGTGAATGGGCGCGGCGGGCATGGCGCCGAACCTCAGTCCACTGCCGATCCAGTCGTCTGCGGTGCGTCGATCATCATGGCGCTGCAGACCATCGTCTCGCGCAACATCCATCCGCTCGACCCGACCGTGATAACTGTCGGCGGTTTTCATGCCGGCGCCGCGAGCAATGTTATTCCGGAGCGTGCTGAAATGGTTTTGTCGATCCGCTCTTTCGACAGTGCGGTGCGCGACCAGCTTGAGGCCCGGATCAGAGCTGTCGCCGAAGGGCAGGCTGCAAGCTACGGCATGGGCGTGACCATCGACTATGAACGTGGCTACGATCCCACCATCAATCACAAGGTGGAGACCGATTTCGTCCGGGACCTGGCAAGAAGTTTTGCCGGTGCCGAGAAGGTCCTGGACATGGCGCGCCCAACCATGGGGAGCGAGGATTTCGGCTATATGCTGGCAAAGCGCCCGGGGAGTTACTTCTTCCTCGGAACCCAGCGAACGCCGAATGATCCGCCGCTGCATCACCCGCGCTATGATTTCAACGACGACATCCTGCCTATCGGCACAAGTTTTTGGGTGGAACTCGCAGAGCGATACCTCTCCCGGACCTGAGTGTTTCGGGCGTCTCAGTCCTCATGTCATCAGAGGCATTTCGTCAGGCAATGGAGCGCCGGCGGCCTGCGATCAGGATGATCAGGCCGGCGGCTGCGATCAGTACGGCGCCTGCCCAGACATTCACGCCGGGAATGTCGCCCCAGATCGCATAACCCAGTGCAAAGGCCCAGATCAGCGCAGTGTATTCGAGGGGAGCAACGATCGAGATCGGCGCGTGTCGCAAGCTTTCGAAGTAAGCGAGTTGGCCCAGTCCGCCGATGATACCGACCGAAAGCAGAAGGATAAGTGCGTTGCCTGTCGGCATGGTCCAGGAGTGGATTGCCATGGGTGCGGTGAGACCCAAGAAAAACAGATTGGTCATCGCCATTTGCACGATGCTGGTCGTACTCTGGCTGGTGCTGCGCAGCAGGATTGTGGCAATTGCCCAGCAGACTGCGGCCAGAAGCGCCAGGTAGACTGGCCATCCCGTTGTCATTCCGGTTGGGTTGCTGGCGATAATGACGCCAGCAAAGCCTGTCAGCACCGCAACCCAGCTCGTGAGTGGGACGCGCTCTCGCAAGATCGGAATCGACAGGAGAATGGCGACGATGGGGGCTGCGAAATAGAGCGTGGTGATGTCGGCGAGCGGCATGTATTTTGCTGAATTGAAATAGCAGAGCCAGGCCGCAAGCAGGAAGAGACTGCGGAGCATCATCGGCCGCAGAGCCGGGGACGTCCTCGTTTCATGGACGAGTGCCCGTCCACCCATGGCAAGACATCCCACCAGGATCACGAGGCTGCGGCAGAAGAGAATCTGCCAGACTGTGGCGGTTTCGACGAGCAACTTGACCATGCTGTCATGCACGGCGAAGAGAAAGTAAGCCAGGCTTGAGAGGAGTATGCCAGCACCGATCACAGTCTTCACGGGGTAGCTTTCTGAGAAGCACGCCTGGGTGGCGTTGAGGAGATCTCCACCTCTTGCGTCAGTTGTCCCGTCTGTCAACCAGCGGGGTGCGATCCACCTCGATGATTTTCTTTGAAACAAAACTTGACGATCGATAAATCGGGCGGGGATTGCGGACTAAATCGATTTAATCAACATTGCCGTTGCAGATTCGGGAGCGGAAAATGAATGAGCTAGCAGGTATGACGGCACCGGGAAACGCGGGGCCGGCACCACTCGTCACCAGAGAACGGGCGGCTGTCGCCATTCTGTTTTTTCTAAACGGCATGGTGATCGGTGCCTGGGCGCCCAAAATCCCGTTCTTTTCGTCTGCGCTTGGCCTCAATGAATTGATGCTCGGGGTCATGCTCTTTGTCTTTGGCGTCGGGTCTCTGGTCATGATGCCGGTTGCCGGCCTGCAGATCGCGCGTCTTGGCTCGCGGCGCGTGGTGGAGATTACGACACTCCTGTTCATCCCGACCATTGTTCTCGTCACGCTCGTCGATACGATCTGGATGGGCGTAATCGCGATCTTCCTGTTCGGGGGCCTAACGGGTGCAATGGACGTCGCGATGAATGCGAATGCCGTTGAGGTCGAGCGCAATATGCGCCGTTCGATCATGTCCTCCTGTCACGCCTTCTGGAGCCTTGGCGGGTTGTGTGGGGCGGCAACCGGCGGACTGTTGATTGCGGCACTTGGCGTAATCGGTCATGTGCTTCTTCTCGCTGCTGTCTGCCTCGTGCTCTTCTTCGTTGCGCGGCCCATGATCCTGTCCGACGCGCCGCATCCGGGAGAGGTTTCGCAACGGGCGAAGATGCCGATGACCCTGCTGCCCTGGCTGATTGGCCTGGTCGCGCTTTTCTCCATGGTACCGGAGGGAACTGTCCTTGACTGGAGCGCCCTCTATCTGCGCAACGAGTTGAATGCGAGCACGGAAATGTCGGGCTTCGCTTTCGCGGCCTTCTCCTTCACCATGGCGATCTGCCGCTTCGCCGGCGATTTCGTTCGAGACCGGTTCGGTGCCGTCAACACCCTGCGTTTCTGCGCGATCGCTGCAATCTGCGGCCTCGTACTGGCCGGGCAGGCTGGAAGCGTGCCGTTTGCCATGATTGGTTTTGCGCTTGCCGGTATCGGTATTTCCAACATGGTGCCGATCGCCTTTTCCGCTGGCGGTAATATTCCTGGACTTGCGCCGGGGGTCGGGCTCTCCGTTGTCACCACCATGGGTTATTCTGGCATCCTGTTTGCACCATCGTTGATTGGTTTCGTTGCTGAGCATACGTCTCTGTCGACCATCTACACCGCGATCCCGGCGCTGCTGGTTGTCGTTTTGTTGCTGTCCCGACTGGCGCGGCATGCCGACCGGGTTGTCGAAGACTAAGCCAGGCAAGTTTTCCGTGTCGGATCACCGGAAGTTCAAGTCGCCGACAAGGGCTTGCCGGGGCTTCCGGTTGACAAGCCAGCATGTTTGATCCACCTCCATGGCCATCGAGGCTCGCAGAGAAACAGCCATGACCGCAGATTTTATCCCATCCCCCGATGCCTATGATCCGAAGCCGCGCCGTGCTTCGGTTGCCGTTGAAGTCGGGGGCGTCATCATCGGTGGCGGCGCCCCGGTCGTTGTCCAGTCGATGACCAATACCGACACCGCAGATATCGATGCGACCGTTGCCCAGGTCGCGGCCCTCTACAAGTCGGGCTCGGAGATCGTGCGCATCACCGTCGACCGAGACGAGAGCGCAGCTGCCGTGCCGAAGATCCGAGAGCGGCTGCTCCGGCTCGGCATGGATGTGCCGCTGGTCGGCGATTTCCACTATATTGGCCACAAGCTTCTGGCGGACCATCCGGCCTGTGCCGAGGCCTTGGCCAAATACCGGATCAATCCGGGCAATGTCGGGTTCAAGGACAAGAAAGACAAGCAGTTTGCCGAGATCGTCGAGATGGCGATCCGCTACGACAAGCCTGTTCGGATTGGCGTAAACTGGGGTTCGCTCGATCAGGAACTCCTGACGCGGCTGATGGATCAGAATGCCGAAAACGGCTCGCCGCTCTCGGCGCGTCAGGTGACGCGTGAGGCGATCGTCCAGTCAGCACTTCTCTCGGCCGAACTTGCAGAAGAAATTGGCCTTCCGCGTAACCGTATCATCCTGTCTGCCAAGGTCAGCCAGGTGCAGGACCTGATTGCCGTTTATTCAATGCTGGCGGATCGCTCGAACCACGCACTGCATCTCGGGCTGACCGAGGCCGGCATGGGGTCTAAAGGCATCGTCGCTTCGTCTGCGGCAATGGGCTATGTGTTGCAGCATGGTATCGGCGACACGATCCGCGTGTCGCTGACGCCGGAGCCGAATGGTGATAGGACCCGCGAAGTGCAGGTGGCGCAGGAGCTCTTGCAGGTCATGGGCTTCCGCCAGTTCGTGCCCGTGGTTGCGGCATGTCCCGGTTGCGGGCGCACGACATCCACGGTGTTTCAGGAGTTGGCGCAGAAGATCCAGGATGACCTGCGCAAGAATATGCCGACCTGGCGTGACAAGTATCCCGGCGTCGAGGGACTGAATGTTGCGGTGATGGGCTGCATCGTCAACGGGCCGGGTGAAAGCAAGCATGCGGATATCGGCATATCGCTGCCCGGAACCGGCGAGAACCCGGCTGCTCCGATCTTTATCGATGGGCAAAAGGCGATGACGCTTCGCGGACCGAACATTGCCAGCGACTTCGAGGCCTTGGTGGCCGACTACATCGAGAAGCGCTACGGCCGCAAATCGGCGGCGGAGTGAGGCTGTGCGGCAACTTTATGTTGCCGCATTTTCGCTGTTCTGGAATTATCAGCCTGTTCTTGGAGGGACATCCAGCATGATCAAGAAGATCGCAATCGTCGCGCTCTGCGCGACCTATCTCAGCGGCTGCACGACGACTGATCCCTATACCGGCCAGCAGAAAGTCTCGAACACTGCGGGTGGTGCGGCCATCGGTGCAGCTGTCGGCGCGCTCGGCGGTCTCGCCGTGGGCGGGTCTGCTGTCGGTCGTCGCAACGCAGCCCTTATCGGTGCGGGCGTTGGCGCACTCGCCGGCGGCGCGATCGGCAATTACATGGACCAGCAGGAATCCGAACTGCGGGCGCAGTTGCAGGGCACGGGTATTTCCGTGACCCGCGTTGGTGACCGGATCATTCTCAACATGCCGTCGAACATTACCTTTGCCACGGACCAGGATGCGGTGATGCCGCAGTTCTATCCGACGCTGAACTCGGTCGCCATCGTGCTGCGGAAGTTCGACAAGACCCTGATCGACGTCAACGGTCATACAGATTCGACCGGTAGCCTGGCCCATAACCAGGCACTCTCGGAGCGCCGTGCATTGTCCGTCGCCGGTTACCTGAATGGCCAGGGCATCGATCCGCGCCGTGTTTCGTCGCTGGGCTTCGGACCCAGCCAGCCGGTCGCCAGCAATGCGTCGGCAGATGGTCGCGCACAGAACCGTCGCGTCGAGATCCAGATCTCGCCGCTCACCACAGGCTGATCGTACTGCATGTCGATTTGCGAAAGGCGTCGCCGTGTGCGGCGCCTTTTTTGGTTCAGCGTAGAGTTAGAAGCTTGAGGCCAGCCGCAGAAGATGCCGCTTGCCATGACAAGGCCATGCGGTCGTCACTGGCCAAGTCAGGCAGACGCAATCGCCATGGTCGCCGGGCCAGGGCTGAGGACTGCGACGAGATAGACGAGATAGGCGCTTGTCACCTGCGGCCAATGCTGGATGATGTCTTCCATGATGTGTCGCTCCTCCGCGCCATTGCGCTCGGGAGACTAGGCAAATTCGCTGCCCGGCACACGTCAGATGATTTGATCGATCGCTGTCAAAAGCTGACGGCATTCCTCTTCGGTGCCGATGGTGATGCGGAGGAAATCAGCAATCCGGGGCTTGGTAAAATGGCGCACGAGAACTGCGCGCTCGCGCAGGGCCCTGACCAGATCCCCGCCCGGATGAGCAGAATGCCGTGCAAAAACGAAGTTGGCCGACGACGGCAGAACCTCAAAGCCGCGTTCCGTCAATGCTGCCGTCAGCCTGTCGCGGCTGGCGACGATCCTGTCGCGAGTTTCGCAAAACCAGGCCTCGTCCTCAACGGCTGCCGTCGCGGCTGTTTGCGCCAGGGTGTCGAGCGGATAGGAATTGAAGCTGTCCTTCATCCGCTCCAGCGCCTCGATCAGCGGGCGCTGTCCAAGGGCGAAGCCAACGCGGAGGCCAGCCAGAGAACGGGACTTGGAGAAGGTCTGCACGACCAGCAGGTTCTCGTAACGTGAAATCAGCGAAGCGGCACTCTCCCCGCCGAAGTCGACATAGGCTTCATCAACGACGACGACCTGATCCGGATGGCCGGTAACCAAGGCCTCGATCGCGCTCAGCGGCAGCGCGATGCCTGTGGGGGCGTTCGGATTGGCAAGGATGATTGCACCACAGGGGCGATCATAGTCAGCGATCCGTATGCCCAGCTGCCCATCAAGCGGGACTTCTTCTACCGTGACGTTGAAGAGCCGGGCATAGGTCTTGTAGAAGCTGTAGGTGATGTCGGGGTAAAGTAGCGGAAGGTCGTGCTTCAGGAGTCCGGCAAAGACAAAGGCCAGCACCTCGTCGGAACCGTTGCCGACGAAGACCTGATCGAGGGCGAGGTCGAAACGGTTGGCGATAGATTGCCTGAGAATGGTCGACGAAGGGTCCGGATAGAGTCGCAGCCGATCGTTGGCCGCAGCCGCAATGGCCTCGATGACGCGCGGCGACGGCCCATAGGGGTTCTCGTTGGTGTTCAGCTTGACGAGGCCTGCAATCTTCGGCTGCTCACCGGCGACATACGGGTCCAGATCGTGGACGGCGGACGACCAGAAGCGGCTCATGTCAGTTTTTCCTCGTAGCGATGAAGCGTGCGGTGTCGGTCAGAGGCCTTGCGGCCTCCCCGTAAGGGGCAAGGACCTGATTGGCCTCCGTGACCAGTCGGTCGAGTTCTGTGCGGGCCCAGTCGGTGCCCTTGAGGGCCACAAGCGTGCCCTTGCCCTTCCCGGCGTCCTTGCCCGTCGCCTTGCCCATGGTCGCTGCATCGGCGGTCACGTCCAAAAGATCGTCGGCCAGCTGGAAGGCCCGGCCGATGATCTCGCCGAACTGGCGCAGACGCTTGCGGTCCTCGGTTGGTCGCTGTGAAATGATAGCGCCGGCTTCGCAGGCGAAACGGATCAGAGCGCCGGTTTTCATCGCCTGCAACTGGACTACGCCGGCTTCATCTGGGGCTTCTGTTTCGGCCGCGAGATCGAGTGCCTGTCCGCCCGCCATGCCGCCGATCCCGGCAGCACGCGAAAGCTCAAGCACAAGCGCCACCTTGGCGGCGTCAGGAAGATCCGTCTCCGGTGCGGCAAGGATGTCGAAGGCATAGGTCAGGAGGCCGTCGCCAGCGAGGATTGCTGTCGCGTAGTCATAGGCGATATGGACCGTCGGCTTGCCGCGCCGCAAGTCGTCGTCGTCCATGGCGGGCAAGTCGTCATGCACAAGCGAGTAGCTGTGTATGCATTCGAGAGCGCAGCCAACCTGCAGGGCGGCATCCGCGGGACCGTCAAAAAGACGCGTTGCTTCCACGACGAGGAAAGGACGCAGCCGTTTGCCGCCATTCAGGGCGCCGTAGTGCATGGCTTCAATCAGGCGAGCGGGGCGGGCGATCTCTGCCGGGCGGAGCATGCCGTCCAGCAGGCGTGCGAGACGAGCCTCGACGTCCGCGGCGAAAGTTCGGAGCTTGTGTTCGAAAGCGCTTGCTGCCTGATCCATGGCGGCTATTTGGCATGCCGCCCGGTGTCAGGCAACGGGAATTTAAGTGGGTGGAGGCGGGATAGCAGCGACATGGACTGGTCATCCCCTCTGCAGCCAGATATGAGAAGGCGTCATCGATCATGGGCTTGAGATCATTGCCGAACGACGTCGAGATTGTGGAAGAGGAACGACTGGAGCAGCCGCCAGAAGCAAGGCGCAGTTTCCGGGCGACGTGGCTGCGCAAGGGGCTGCTTGTCTTAGCGATCCTGGTCTTTTCGCCCTATCTGCTAATCCTGCTCTATCGGCTGGAGTTCGTGCGCCCCGTCTCGACCCTGATGCTGGCCGATCTCGTGACGTTTCAGGGGTATGATCGGCGCTGGGTCGACATTGACGATATCTCCCCCAATCTGGTTCGGGCTGTGATGATGTCCGAGGACGGGCAGTTCTGCAATCATGGTGGCGTTGATTGGGGGCAGTTGCAGTCGGTCATCGATGATGCCATGGCGGGTGAGGCGACACGCGGTGCCAGCACAATCCCCATGCAGACGGCCAAGAATCTCTTTCTATGGAATGGTCGCTCCTTCGTTCGCAAAGCGCTCGAACTGCCGCTCGCGATTGCCGCTGATTTTATCTGGCCGAAGCGACGGATGATGGAGATCTATCTCAATGTCGCTGAATGGGGGCCGGGCATTTACGGTGCCGAGGCGGCGGCGCGGCACCATTTCAAGACCTCTGCCGCGAAGCTGAGCCGCCAACAGGCGGCCCTTTTGGCTGTCTCTCTCCCCAATCCGATCAATCGGGTGGCCAGCAAGCCTGGATCCGGTCTCAAGCGGCTGGCCAATGTCGTTGACCGGCGGGCTCGGCAATCGGGTGAATACATCACCTGTCTCTATGATTGAGATCAACAAGTCTCGTTGGTCGTTTACCCCTGCGGCTCCTATGATCAGCAAGATCTGAATTGGAGGCGTCCATGGCCGAACTGATCCTGTATATCGCCAACAAGAACTATTCCTCGTGGTCGTTGCGGCCCTGGATGGCAATGACCGCAGCAGGGGTTCCGTTTCGCGAGGAGCTCATTCCCTTTGGTCCGGGCGGCACGACGCCTCGTTTTCGTGAGCTCTCGCCGACCGGTCGCGTTCCGGTTCTGCATCATGGCACCGTTCGGGTTTGGGAATCGCTAGCGATCATCGAGTACGTTGCGGAGCTCTTTCCCGATGCCGGCCTGTGGCCGAGCGAACCTGCCCTTCGCAGCATGGCGCGATCGGTTTCAATGGAAATGCTTTCGGGATTCCGGGCGCTGAGGGGCGCCTGTCCGATGAATATCCGTCGTCCGGTCAAGGCTATCGCGCTGCCGGACGGTGTAGCAGGCGACGTAAAACGGATCGAGGACATCTGGCGCGACCTGCGCCAGATCTCCGGTGGTCCCTTCCTTTTTGGTGGCTTCAGTGCTGCCGACGCCATGTTCGCGCCTGTGGTCAATCGCTTTTCCGCCTATGACCTTGTCAGCGATCCCGAGACGCTTGCCTACATGGCGACTATGCGTGCTCACCCCGCCTGGCAGGCTTGGGAGACGGCCGCGCTGGCAGAAAGCTGGATCGTCCCTGAAGATGAGGCGTGACCTGTCGGCTCTCTGGGTCGAAAAAATCAATCCGGGGACTGGTCAAACCCCTAGTGGGCATGTATAAGCCCGCCAAAATCAGAGTTTGCGACAGGTTCTGTCCGGCTTCTAAGAGGCCGCTAATCCTGGTTTGCACCGTCACGTGGAGTAACGAAAATGGCTGTACCGAAGAGAAAAACAAGCCCGTCCAAGCGCGGTATGCGCCGCTCTGCAGACGCCTTGAAGGTTCCGACCTATGTCGAAGACAAGAATTCCGGCGAACTGCGCCGTCCGCACCATATCGATCTGAAGACCGGTATGTATCGCGGTCGCCAGGTGCTGACCCCGAAGGAAAGCGCATAATTCAGGCGCATTTTCTTGTTGTATAAGGCCGGCTATATGCCGGCCTTTTGCTTTTTTAACGCAAGCATCGTTACAGTGTGCGGCAGAACGCCGCCGATCGGGTCGGCATCCACAAGCTGAAGGATTGCAGATGTTCGTTGCCGTGCCGCTGATGCTGATACCGTTTGTCTTCTACAACATCGTGATGTTCGGTCCTGGTGTCCAAGCTTTCGCTGGAAACCTTGCGGCTGTTCCGATGCTCTCCGGTGCCATATGGACCGTCACACTTGGAGATATGCTGGTGCTGACGGCACTTATCGTTCTGTTCGTGGAAGTGTTGAAGGCGACGATGAGCAGTCGTCATTCCCTTCTCAATCACATGCTGTCGATGCTGGTTTTCATTGCGTTCCTTGTGGAGTTCCTGCTCGTGCGGGACGCTGCAACGCAGCTGTTCTTCAGCCTGATGGTTATTGCTCTCATCGATGTGGTTGCCGGTTTCACGATTTCCAACAGAACGGCAACCCGCGATATTTCCATCGGTCTCTAATCTGCTTGCAGGAGCGCAAGCGGGGATTGCGGCGGACGCGATCCGCCGCAGATCTTTCAAAGATTGTCGAGTTTGTTCTGCAGGGAGCGCAGCTGCTCCTTCAGGTCGTCAATGTCCTTGGCCTCGGCCTTGCGGCTTTCCTTGGCCGGCTGTTGTCCGGCCACGAAGGGCGAAAACATCTGCATTGCCTGATGGAACATTTCGGTATTGCGCTTGACCTGCTCTTCCATCAGCTGGATCGGCATTTGCAGGTTCTTCGATAGCGGGTTATCGCCGAAAGCCCTGGTTACCTGCTCGCGCATCTGGCTTTGCTGTTCTGTAAAGGCTTTCATCGAATGTTCGAGAAAGCTTGGCACCACCATCTGCATCTGGTCGCCGTAATAGCCGATCAGCTGACGAAGGAAGGAAATCGGAAGCAAGGTATTGCCGGTCTTGGATTCCTGCTCGAAGATGATCTGGGTCAGAACGGAATGCGTGATGTCCTCGCCGGACTTCGCATCCTGTACAACGAAATCCTCGCCCTTCTTGACCATCTTGGCCAGGTCTTCCAACGTGACGTATGTGCTGGTCCCGGTGTTGTAGAGGCGTCGATTGGCGTATTTCTTGATCGTGATTTCGCCATCGGCTTTGGCCATTGCGGTCTCCTAACCCGTCGTTTTTCGGTTATTTTTGCTCTTCCCAGCGACGAATGTAAGCGCAAATGAAGCCCGGTGACAATCTCTTTGTGCAATGCACGAAGAGCAATTGATGTTTGTCATGGCAGTGCAACCAAAGAAGGAAGCGCGGGCTTTTATCTCGTTTGACACCGGTGGAAGTCTTTGTCAGTTTCTTCTCAACCATAACGCATCGGAGGATACGTCCATGACCACCCCGTCCATCGTCATTGCCAGCGCCGCCAGAACGGCCGTCGGCTCTTTCAACGGTGCATTGTCGAGTGTTGCGGCGCATGATCTTGGTGCGATCGTGCTGAAGGGCGTGCTCGAACGCGCAGGTGTCGAGGCCGGCGAAGTGGACGAGGTGATCCTGGGCCAGATCCTGACGGCTGGCCAAGGCCAGAATCCTGCTCGACAGGCGGCGATCAAGGCCGGCATTCCGCAGGAGGCGACCGCCTGGGGGCTCAATCAGCTTTGCGGGTCCGGCCTGCGCGCTGTCGCCATCGGTATGCAACAAATTGCTACCGGTGATGCGAGGATCATCATTGCGGGCGGCCAGGAATCGATGTCGATGGCGCCACATTGCGCACATCTGCGAAATGGCACCAAGATGGGTGACCTGAAGCTGGTCGACACCATGATCAAAGATGGCCTGACCGATGCCTTTTACGGTTACCATATGGGCACGACCGCTGAAAATGTCGCCCGCCAATGGCAACTGAGCCGCGATGAGCAGGATGCCTTCGCCGTTGCCTCGCAGAACAAGGCCGAGGCAGCCCAGGTCGCGGGACGGTTCAAGGACGAGATCGTGTCGGTCACAGTGCCCGGTCGCAAAGGCGACGTGATCGTCGATCAAGACGAATACATTCGCATGGGCGCCACGCTCGAAAGCATGCAGAAGCTGAAGCCTGCCTTCGACAAGGAAGGCTCGGTAACCGCTGGTAACGCATCGGGCATCAATGATGGCGCCGCAGCTGCTCTTCTCATGACGGAAGCCGAAGCCTCGCGGCGCGGGATTGTCCCGCTCGCTCGCATCGCCTCGTGGGCAACGGCTGGCGTTGATCCGAAAATCATGGGCACCGGGCCGATCCCGGCCTCGCGCAAGGCGCTTGAAAAGGCCGGCTGGAAGATCGGCGACCTGGATCTCGTCGAAGCTAACGAAGCGTTTGCTGCCCAGGCCTGCGCAGTGAACAAGGATCTTGGTTGGGACACCTCGATCGTCAACGTCAATGGTGGCGCGATCGCGATCGGCCATCCGGTTGGGGCTTCGGGTGCCCGTATTCTCAACACGCTGCTGTTTGAGATGAAGCGCCGCGGCGCCAAGAAGGGACTTGCGACGCTCTGCATCGGTGGCGGCATGGGTGTCGCCATGTGCCTCGAGGCTTTCTGATACCGGGCCGGCGATGAAGCCAGCTTACCCTCAAACAATCATTTGCCCTCCTGGCGAATAGCCAGGAAGGGCGAGGCATGCCGGAGCGACGGGAAGCGGCTCGGCGTGACCCAGATGGGACAGTTTAAACAAACAAAAGGGGAGGACGGGCATGAGCAGAGTGGCTTTGGTAACCGGAGGAACGCGCGGCATTGGTGCCGCGATTTCGGTGGCGCTGAAGGCGGCGGGCTACAAGGTGGCCGCCAATTTCGCCGGGAATGAAGAAAAGGCGAAGGCCTTCGAGAGCGAAACCGGAATTCCGGTCTTCAAATGGGACGTGTCTAACTATCAGTCCTGCGTAGACGGGATTGCTGCTGTCGAGGCGGCTCTTGGCCCGGTCGAAGTGCTCGTCAACAATGCGGGGATCACCCGTGATGCGATGTTCCACAAGATGACGCCTGAGCAATGGGGGGAGGTGGTCAACACCAATCTCACAGGCCTGTTCAACATGACACATCCAATCTGGGGCGGCATGCGGGACCGGAACTTCGGGCGCGTCATCAATATCTCCTCGATCAACGGCCAGAAGGGTCAGATGGGGCAGGCGAACTATTCCGCTGCGAAAGCCGGCGATCTCGGTTTCACAAAGGCGCTGGCGCAGGAGGGGGCGGCCAAGGGAATCACCGTCAATGCCATCTGCCCAGGTTATATTGGAACTGAAATGGTCCGTGCGATCCCCGAGAAGGTACTGGCCGAGCGGATTATTCCGCAGATCCCCGTCGGTCGGCTTGGAGAGCCTGAAGAGATTGCGCGTTGCGTCGTTTTCCTTGCCTCCGACGATGCGGGCTTCATCACTGGTTCAACGATCTCCGCCAATGGTGGGCAGTTCTTCGTTTGATCTGGACAGATCGAAAACCGATAGGCACATCGGTTTTCGATCGTCAGGCTCAAGCGTTAACACGAGTAGATATCAGTCCTGCCGCAGGCGTTAATTTCCACAGTGATCTGTGGTTAGCCGATTCCAAAATCACAATATCTAGCGGTGAACGAAACCGGAATATCCCTATGTCTGCGATTCGGGCCGGCTTCGTTCCGGCTTTGATCGAAGTGTTAATGCACGCATGAAAAAGGCTGCCGATCCATGAGATCGGCAGCCTTTTTTGAGTGTGTTATACGCTTAGCGGCAGCGTGCTTCGTAGGTGCGGCCGTAACGATCGCGATAGACGCAGTAGCCACGGCGTTCCTGCGAGTTGCCGATCAGAGCGCCAGCGACACCACCCACTGCTGCGCCAACGGCTGCGCCGCGGACATTGCCGGTGGCCACGCCACCAATGATGGCGCCACCTGCGGCACCGACGGATGCACCGCGTTCCGTGGCAGTGCAGGCTGCGAGAGGGGCAATCAGGGCTACTGCCAGAAAGATCTTTTTCATGGTCCTAAACCTTATGAGAGTGACGTTAGATTCGACCCATCAACATCAGGATGATGAGGATGAGCAGTACGAGCCCCAGGCCCCCTGACGGACCGTAGCCCCAGCTGCGGCTATGACCCCAGCTCGGAAGTGCCCCGATCAGCAACAGAATCAAAATTACGATGAGAATTGTAGACATTTATGGCCCTCTCCTTCGACTTGGTGAAACTCACCTCGTGTGCTGGATGAACGCGAGCCCTGTTTTTTTGTTCCATCGCGTCAAACGGTTGCTTGGCAAGCGCTGACAAACCCAGCCGCGCCCATACCGATGCCGTGCTGAGATGTGTTTCATGTATCGCTGGCTTGGATCTGATCTCCAGGGATCGCACGAATGTCTCAATGATACGCTCCGTCTTGCGCTGGTGCTCGACCATCGGCAGGTGACCGCAATTGCCGAGGATGACTGTTTGCGTCTGCGGCAGCAGCTTTGAGACGCGCAACTGATGTGCGGGCGGGACGATAGCGTCATTGGCGCCTACTATGTTCAAGACCGGTGCCGAAATCGTCGTCAGTCCGTGCAGCAGCGTCGTGGATGACATGAAACGGATGCAAGCCGCGATGTCTTCCGGCCGGGCTTGCAGCAGATCTTTGCGGACACCTTCCATCGCGGCAACCGCCCGCTCATCCTGCCATGGGCATGCACGATCGAAAACGCATTCCAGTGAACCCCAGCGGAATTGCTCCTGGGTCGAAATCCAGCGCAGGAAAAACTGTCGAAACAGGAACGGGCCGATTTTTGGAATGCGGAGAAGCTTTGCCGGCAGGCGTTCCTGCCCCTCAAAGCGTCCGCATGCAAACGCGCCCATCAGGATGACGGCGTGGACGAGGTCGGGATGATGCATGGCGATCAGCAAGGAAACGAAACCGCCCGTCGAATGGCCGATCAGGGTGACCGAACGGCCATCAAAATCCCGCCTGATCGCCTCCGCGTAAGCGTCGGCAACGGCCTTCGCGTCGAAGTGAATACCCGGCGCTGGAAGTTGCCATGGATGATGACCCGGTAGGGGGTAAGCGGCGGCACGTCCTTGTCGGGCAACCTCTGGCGCGTAGGTTGCCCAAAAGGATGGCGCCATGACCATCCCATGAATGAACACGAAGTCCTTCCCGCCGGCTTGGGCGGAGATCCATTCGGGTTGGGGAGGCGACAGTTTCATGAGGCAATCCTTTCCGCCCGGAACGTCCGGTAGGAAGGCGAGGTTCCATCGCGCGCAATCTGTCGTTTATTCTCGTACTCTGTCTCGGAAGCTGGAACTCGGGAACAAAGCACGAATCCGGTCGAGTCATCGATTCGTCTCCGTTTCGTTCGCCCGCTGTTCCTTGCCGGTGATGTCGCATTGTGTGTGCAGGCGCTCGATGTTTTTGGTCGAAGGCGGCCAAAATAACCTTGCCTTTGCCGAACTTCATGGCCATGTGTCTCGACACTGGTGCCGGATCCTCGACGAGGTGGATGGCCCGACGAGCGGAGCGTTCATTGAACAGCCATCCCATGATCTTAAGTGGTCGCAGCGTTACTGCAGTGCTGGGGCCGACGAATACGGGCAAGACACACTTCGCCATCGATCGCATGGTTGCGCATGGTTCGGGCATGATCGGTCTGCCCCTTAGGTTGCTCGCGCGCGAAGTTTACACGCGGGTGGTCGAGCGCGTTGGTGTCAAGAATGTCGCCCTGATTACGGGCGAGGAGAAGATCACCCCTCCTAATGCGCGCTTTTCGGTCTGCACGGTAGAGGCCTTGCCACGCGAGACCAAAGTAGCCTTTGTCGCGATCGACGAGATCCAGCTTGCCGGCGATCTCGAGCGTGGTCACATCTTTACCGACCGGCTCCTGCATCTGCGCGGACGCGAGGAGACATTGCTGCTGGGTTCGGCGACCATGAAGCCGATCCTGCTTCAGCTCCTGCCCGGCATAACCGTCGTCGAACGGCCGCGCCTGTCGCAACTCTTTTATGCCGGACAGAAGAAGATCACCCGCCTGCCGCAGCGGACGGCAATCGTCGCCTTCTCTGCCGACGAGGTCTATGCGATCGCGGAACTCATCCGGCGCCAACGGGGTGGTGCTGCAGTTGTGCTTGGGGCGCTCAGCCCGCGCACCCGCAATGCGCAGGTTGGTCTCTACCAGGAGGGCGATGTGGACTACCTGGTTGCGACGGATGCAATCGGTATGGGCCTTAATCTCGATGTCGATCACGTTGCCTTTGCTCAGGATCGAAAATTTGACGGTTATCAGTTCCGCAATCTCAATCCCGGCGAACTTGGACAGATCGCGGGTCGCGCCGGTCGGCATGTCAAGGATGGTACCTTTGGGGTGACCGGTCGTGTTGATCCCCTGGATGATGAACTCGTGGAGCGGCTCGAAACGCATCAGTTCGATCCGGTCAAGGTCTTGCAATGGCGCACGGAGCGGTTCGATTTCTCCTCCGTCGCGGCCCTGCAGCGGAGCCTGGATGCGACGCCGCGTGTCGAGGGGCTAACGCGGGCGCTGCCGGCGACGGACCAGCAGTCGCTCGAATATCTATCGCGCTATCCGGAGGTGTCCGATATCACCGACCGGCCGGAGCGCGTCGAAAAATTGTGGGAGGCCTGTGCCTTGCCCGACTATCGGCGTATTACACCGGCACAGCATGCTGATCTGATTCAGAGCCTCTACTTCGATCTTGTTCGACGAGGGACGGTGAATGAGGATTTCCTGGCCGAGCAGGTTCGCAGAGCGGATCGCACGGATGGAGAGATTGACACGTTGTCGGCGCGTATTGCGCAGATAAGAACTTGGACATACGTGTCGAATCGGCCCGGTTGGCTTGCCGATCCGACACACTGGCAAGAAAAGACGCGGGAAATCGAGGACCGATTATCCGATGCGTTACATGAACGGTTGACGAAACGCTTTGTTGACCGCAGGACATCTGTGCTCATGAAGCGCTTGAGAGAGAATGCGATGTTGGAAGCTGAAATCAGTGTGAACGGTGACGTCTTCGTAGAAGGCCATGCCATGGGGCAACTCTCCGGGTTCCGGTTCACGCCGATCTCCGGTGGCGAGGGGCCGGACGCGAAGGCCGTGCAGACTGCTGCACACAAGGCGCTGGCGCTGGAGTTCGAAGCGCGGGCTGCCCGTCTGCATGCTTCCGGCAACGGTGATTTTGCCATTGGTTCTGACGGTGTCGTCCGTTGGCTCGGCGATCCCATCGCGCGTCTGATCGGGACCGATCATGTTCTTCATCCGCGGGTCCTCCTGCTTGCTGACGAGCAGCTTACCGGTAATGCCCGTGATCACGTGGCTGCCCGTGTCGAGCGCTTTGTCAATCATCACATCTCGACCGTCCTGAAGCCGCTCGACGATCTGTCCCGCGCGGAGGATCTTCAGGGTCTTGCCAAGGGTCTCGCTTTCCAGCTCGTCGAGAACCTTGGTGTGCTTTTCCGCCGCGACGTTGCTGACGATGTGAAGTCGCTTGACCAGGACGGTCGCGCCTCGATGCGTCGCTATGGCGTTCGCTTCGGTGCCTATCACATCTTCATGCCGGCACTGCTGAAGCCGGCGCCAGCCGAGATGATCACGCTGCTCTGGGCTTTGAAAAATGACGGCTTGGACAAGCCGGGCTACGGCGATCTCATTCCGGTTCTGGCGGCAGGGCGGACCTCCGTTGTCACCGATGCAAACTTTGAGCGCACATTCTACAAGCTGGCTGGCTTCCGCTTCCTCGGCAAGCGGGCCGTGCGTATCGACATTCTCGAGCGCCTGGCTGATCTGATCCGGCCTTTGTTGCAGTGGAAACCGGGTTCTGGCTCGCGCCCGGACGGCGCCTATGACGGCCGCCGCTTCACCGCGACGACGGCAATGTTGTCCATTCTCGGTGCGACGCCAGATGATATGGAAGAGATCCTGAAGGGTCTCGGTTATCGTGCAGACAGCGTTTCTCCTGAAGAAGCAGCTGCCCACCTGTCGGCCCAGGGTGGCGTTGCTGCCGCTGCTGTTCAGGCAGAACCTGCGGAAGCTGCTGGCGATGATAGCGCCGATGATGCCGATCCGTCGAGCGACGAGCCTCAGGCCGAAGCGTCGGCCGCGCCGGTTGAAGCTACGGCTGAGGCCGCAATGGATGCCGGGTCAGTTGCTTCCGGGGCTGCGGAAACCGCGGAACCGAAGCCTGTGCTGCTGTGGCGCCCCGGCGGTCGCGGCGATACCCAGCGCAGCGGTGGACGCCCGACGGGCGATCGCCGGCCGCAGGGTCAGGGCCGTCGCAACGAAGGCGGGGAAGCGCGCGTTGAAGGACAGCGTGACGAGCGCCGTCGTGATGGTGGACGCAATGAGAAGCCGGAAGGTGGCCGTGGCAAATTCGCCGGCAAGGGCGATCGCCAGGACCGCGGCAATGGCGGTGATCGCAAGGATCGTGGACCCCGTCCGGATCGTGATAGCGGTCGGCCACAGGGTGGCCAGCGCTTTGAAGCCAAGCCGCCGCGCAAGGAGAAGCCGATCGATCCGGATTCGCCTTTCGCCAAGCTCGCCGCTCTGAAGGATCAATTGAAGAAGTAGCCATGGACGACGATCAGCCAAAATCCGGTTCGCGCCAGCGCATCGACAAATGGCTGTTCTTCGCCCGTGTGGCAAAATCACGCAGCCTCGCGCAAGAGCGCGTGGCGTCGGGGCATGTGCGCGTCAACGGCAAGCCGGTGCGTCAGCCCAGTCATCAGCTCAAGGCGGGTGATAGACTGGATATCTCAATGCCTGAGCGCGAGCTCATCCTGGTCGTGAAGCTGCCGGGAGAACGGCGCGGGCCCTATGAGGAGGCCCGACTGCTCTACGAAGACCTGACACCGCCACCGGTGAGAAAGGAATTCTCGCCCTTCGAGCAGGGTATACGTCCGGCGGGTGCTGGTCGACCGACCAAAAAGGAGCGCCGGGCGCTCGAAGAGCTGCGCGCTCCCTTCGACGGCGATGTCGATTAGAAATTTTGCCCACCTGCCGGAAAAATGAGAATTGTTATCCTTGCCTTGGCCAGAATAACGCAGTAGCTCACATCGCTATCCAACAAGAACGGTTCAAACCTATTCGATCGTTTCTGTTGCGCGGTCCACAGGTGCCCCTCGGGTGTGTCGATGGCCCCGCGTCGGTTGTTTGAGAACGTCATTCTGGAGTGCCGCATGACCTATATCGTCACTGACAATTGCATTCGCTGCAAATATACCGACTGCGTCGAGGTATGCCCCGTCGATTGCTTTTATGAGGGCGAAAACTTCCTCGTCATCCATCCGGACGAATGCATTGACTGCGGCGTCTGCGAACCTGAATGTCCCGCAGAGGCGATCAAGCCCGACACAGAACCGGGTCTCGACAAGTGGCTCAAGATCAATGCGGACTACGCGAAGATCTGGCCGAATATCACGGTCAAGAAGGACCCGATGCCAGAAGCCAAGGAAATGGACGGCGTCGACGGCAAGTTCGAACAGTATTTCTCGGAAAATCCGGGCTCGGGCGATTAAGGTTCATCGCAGTCCGGGTTCCCCTATCAAGCGATTCGTGCTCATTTTTCCGTCACACGGCCTCCTTCTGGTGCCATCTGTGCCCGCTTTGTGACGCGATGCAGTAAAATATTGATTTCCGCATCTTTTTGTGTTAGGGTCCAGAAACTGTTCCACTTTGCGGCATAGTTGTGCCCAGAACCATCACGAAAGCAACTTCACCTTTGCCTCGAATTACGTGAGATCGGGCGACACTTCGTGTCGCTTTATCATCGCGGCAAGCGTGATGTTCAGCTGTGTCGCACTGGAGCAGGATGTGTCGACGTATTCGAGACATCTCATCCGGGCCTGACCGACCCGGCGGCCGGCACCCACGCCGGAGCAAAACAGGGAGTGTTTGATTAGAATGACGACCCAGCAGCAGAAGAAGAATTCCTCGGCACGCCACGGCTTCAAGACCGGCGAGTCGATCGTATACCCCGCTCATGGCGTGGGTACCATCACCGCCATCGATGAGCAAGAAGTCGCCGGCATGAAGCTTGAGCTTTTTGTGATCGATTTCGAAAAAGACAAGATGCGTCTTAAGGTTCCGGTCGCAAAGGCTGTGAGCATCGGTATGCGCAAGCTGTCCGAAACCGATTTCGTAGACCGCGCCCTGAAGGTCGTGCAGGGTAAGGCGCGCGTCAAGCGCACCATGTGGTCGCGTCGCGCCCAGGAATATGATCAGAAGATCAATTCCGGCGATCTGATCTCGATCGCCGAGGTTGTTCGTGATCTCTACCGTGCGGAAAACCAGCCGGAACAGTCTTACTCTGAGCGCCAGCTTTACGAAGCAGCGCTTGATCGCATGGCTCGTGAAATCGCCGCTGTGAACAAGATGTCTGAAACCGAAGCTGTTCGCCTCGTCGAGGTAAATCTCGCCAAGGGTCCGAAGCGCGGCAAGACCATTGACGAAGACGACTCCCAGGAAGAAGCTGCATAAGCTTGATCCAATACAGGTCATCCAAAAAACCTCCGGTGAAAGCCGGAGGTTTTTTTGTGCCTGATTGCCGGTGATGCGGGCCCGAAGTGCTGATCCGATAGAGTTTACGGACTTCCCCCCTTGAGAGGGAAGGGCAAAAAAGAACCCCGCCGGAGCGGGGTTCGATATGCCTCAAAGCGTGTCCGGTTAGTCCCGGTTTCCGAGGAAGCGCAGGAGGAACAGGAAGAGGTTGATGAAATCGAGATAGAGACGCAGCGCGCCCATGATGGCCTTGCGGCCAGCAGTCTCAGCTCCATCGGCCTCGTAGTAGGCTTCCTTGATCGACTGCGTATCCCAGGCGGTGAGGCCAGCAAAGATCAGAACGCCGGCCGCCGAAATCGCGAAATCCAGTGCGGACGACGCGAGGAACAGATTGACGAGCGATGCAATGATCAAGCCAAACAGGCCCATCACCATGAACGAGCCCATTGCGGACAGGCTACGCTTGGTCGTGTAACCATAGAGAGACAGCGCTCCAAAGGAGGCTGCCGTCACGAAGAAGGTCTGCACGATGCTGGCGCCCGTGTAGACGAGGAAGATGGACGACAGGGACAGTCCCATCAGGGCTGCGTAGATCCAGAACGTGGTCTGGGCGGCCGCGACGCTCATCTTTTCGATGCGGAAGCTCAGGAAAAAGACCATGGCAAGCGGCGCCAGCATGACCACCCAGCGCAGCGGCGATCCATAAATCGCCTGAGCGAAGGCAGGGCTCGATACGGCCATCTGGAATGTAGCGAAAGCCGCGACGCCAGTGATGGCGAGGCCGAGTGCCATCAGGTTGTACACCTTGAGCATATAGGCGCGCAGACCTTCGTCGATCATCGTGGCCGACTGGGCGTTCCCCGTCCGGCTTTGATAGTTGCGAAGTTCAGACATGATTTCCTCTTTCAAAGCTTCGATGTTGTACGGCGGAGCAAAACTCCTGCGCCGCTGCGAAGCCCAGCATGCGTATCTCCAATATGAGATGTCCCCCGCCTGTCGGCAAGGCCCTTCACCTTAAAACGGCGTAATGCTTGTCGGGCGCGTTCAGAGCTCCCTGAGAACCGGGGCCGCCTTCTGTCCCAGAATGCGCCATGTGCCTGCGAGACCAATGCCGATCGTCACGACGAGCGCAATCACGATCGTCGAGACTGCAACGTCTGGCAAGAATGCGGATGGGAGTTTCATGATCCGGGTCAGGACAAACCAGGCAATGCCACCGCCGGATGCCAGCGCGAAGACGGCTGTGGCAGTGCCAAGTAGCATGTATTCGTAGGTGAAGGCACGGATCAGCATGGCCCGGGTAGCCCCGAGGGTCTTGAGAATGACGGCGTCATGGGTGCGGGCTCTGTTTCCGGCCGCCAGTGCACCGGAGAGGACCAGTACGGAGGCGATCAGGGCTATAGCAGCAGCCGCACGGATCGCGGTGGCAAGCTGGCCGACCAACTTATCGACGACCTCGATCGCATCCTTCACCCGGACTGTTGTGATCGTCGGGAACTGCTGGGTGACTGAGCGCAGGATCGTGGCTTCATCGCCGGCCGTCGCTTCGCCGTCGATCAACGTAGCGAGCCAGGCATGGGGTGCGCCTGCAAACGTGTTCGGCGAGAAGATCATGACGAAATTCATCGACAGACTTTCCCACTGCACCTTGCGGAAGTTTGCGAGCCTTGCCGTGATGTTGCGACCGAGCACGTTGACGGTGATGGTGTCGCCAATCTTCAGGCCGAGTTCACGCCCTTCCTCCTCGGAAAAAGAGACAAGCGGTTCGCCCGCATAGTCCGCAGGCCACCATTCTCCCTCCGCCAGCGAACTGTTTTCGGGAAGGTTGCGAGCATAGGTCAGTCCTCGGTCACCGCGCAGCACCCAGCGACCTTCCGGCGGCACGTCGACCTTCGCGACGTCGATGCCGTTCAACTCGAGCACCCGTCCCCGCAGCATTGGGACTTCAATCAGCTTGCCTTTGGGTGAAAGACCTTCGACCACTTGCCGGAAGCGCTCGACTTCACTGCCCTGGATGTCGACGAAGAAGAAGTTGGGTGCCCTTTCGGGCAGGTTACCGGTAAGTTCCCGGCGCAGATTACCGTCGATCAGAGCAAGCGCCACGAGCAGGCTGAGGCCCAGGCCGAGCGAAAGGGTCACCGCAGGTGTCAGGGCGCCCGGGCGGTGGATATTGCCAACCGCAAGGCGCAGGGCAGCCGAGTTGATGCGCGGGCTGCGCTTGGCGGCAAGTGCGATCAGATAGGCGACCAAGCGTAACAGCACAAAGCCGGCTGCCATAGCTGCCAAGAAGATCGTCGCGATGCGTTGCTGTTCCGAGGTAAAGATGGCCAGCGCCGCCATGGCGCCGAGGGCCAATACCATGGTGACGATGTAGGGCCATGGTGCGAGGCCGCTTTCCTCGAAGCCTTGCTCGCGAAACAGCGCTGTCGCGGGCACGCGACGCGCATGGCCAAGCGGCAGGATGGCAAAAGCAAAGGTCACCAGAAGCCCAAAGATACCGGCGAGCAAGAGCGCACGGGGATACAGGGTGAATTCGGTTGAGATGGGTAGTACGCCCTGAAGGTAGCTCGCCGTAATCATGGGTGCGATGGCGCCAAGCACAAGGCCGAGAGCTATGCCGAGTGTGGCGACGAGTGTGATCTGAATGAGGTAGACCATCACGACCACGGAGGCCGGAGCGCCGACGCATTTCAGTGTTGCGATCACCGTCCGCTTGGAATCGAGGAAGGCACGGACCGCATTGGCTACACCTACGCCGCCAACGATCAATGCGGTCAAACCAACCAAGGTCAGGAACTGGGAGAAACGTTCGACGTTCTCGGCAAGGGCAGGTGCTGCACGGTCGCTGGCCCGGATTGACCAGCCTGCGGCCGGGAAGTCGCGCTCCGCCTCCGTCCGGATGGCAGCTGCGCTCTGGTCGGGGTTCTCGAACCGGATCTTATAGGCATGTTCCACCAGGCTGCCGGTCGCGATGAGCCCGCTTGCGCGCAAAGCGTCACGGCTGGTCAGGAAGCGGGGGGCGAAGCCGAAGCCGTCCGAGATGGCATCCGGTTCGTTGGCGATTGTGCCGGTAATGCGGAAGCGGGCGTTGCCGACCAGCAGGTCGTCGCCGACCTTGATGTTCATGCGCTCCAGCAGAAGGGGTGCCACGAGGGCGCCGTAGACATCCCCCTCGGGCGCGAGCAACTCATTCAGAGGGCGGTCGGGCTCTGCGGTGAGACGACCATAGAGAGGATAGGCCTGGTCGACAGCCTTGATTTCGACCAGTGATTGGTCCGAACCATCGGCGAGACGTGCCATGGATCTGAGATTGGTCGACACCGAGACATCACCGAAGCGCTCCAGAAAGGCGCGTTCCTCCGCCGTCGTTTCGCGATTGTCCAGTTCGAAGCGCATATCCCCCGCAAGCAGCGTCCTGCCTTCGGACGAGATCGCGTTCGTAATTGCACCGGATACGGAATTGACCGCTGCAATTGCGCCTGTTCCAAGCGCGATACAGGCGAGAAAGATGTAGAAGCCCTTGAGGCCACCACGCAGTTCGCGGAGCGCAATTCGAAGGGCGACGGACAAGCGGGTCAATGAGCCCGTCATGCCGGCACCGGGGTGCGATGCGAGGCTTCGGACTGGCTGTCGCCGGCAATCGTGCCGGAAGCGACGCGGATCTGCCTTGAGCAACGGGCTGCCAGAGACGGATCATGGGTGACGAGCACGAGCGTCATCGCGCGTTCCTTCTGCTTGGCAAACAGCAGGTCAGCAATCTGTCGGCCCGTATCCGTGTCGAGATTGCCGGTCGGTTCATCGGCAATGAGGACGGCCGGGGAGGGAGCGAGCGCGCGCGCAATCGCCACGCGCTGTTGCTCCCCGCCGGAAAGTTGACCGGGATAGTGGCTCAGTCGTTCGCCAAGGCCGACGGCCTCAAGCTCTGCGCGGGCAATGTCGAAGGCATTGCGCACATTGGCAAGCTCCAGCGGAACGGCGACATTCTCAAGCGCTGTCATGTTGGCGATCAGGTGAAAGGACTGAAAGACGATGCCGATGTTCTTGCCGCGAAAATCGGCCAGTCGATCCTCGCTCAATGTGTGCAGCGGCGTTCCGCGCAGGTTTATCTCACCGCTGTCCAATCGTTCCAGGCCGGCAAGCACCATCAGCAGCGTCGACTTGCCCGAGCCAGACGGCCCGACAATGCCCACGGCTTCGCCCTCCGCGATCGAAAGATCGATGTTTTTCAAAACATGCACGGAGGCGGCGGCATTGCCCAGGGTGAGATCGGCGCTTTTCAGTTCGATGATGGTGTTTCTCACACGCGGGCATCCTATATCACTGGAAACAAGGGTCGCCGCCTGTCCAGACTGAAGGGGCGACACTGACGCAATCTAGGAAAGGCACCATGAGTTTTAAAGCAGCGCTGCTTCATTTCGCCGTGATCCTGACGGGCATTCTTACCGGCGCAACCGGTGCTTCAGCCCAAAGCCTTCAACTTGTCGGGTTCGGCGATAGCCTGATGGCCGGTTATCAGCTGCCTCAGGAAGATGCGCTGCCCGCGCAGTTGCAGCGAAAACTTGCCGAGAAAGGGCATGAGCTTTCCATTACCAATGCAGGGGTCTCGGGAGATACGACGTCAGGCGGTTTGTCGCGCGTCGACTGGTCGGTCCCTGATGGTACGGATGGTGTTATCCTCGAACTCGGCGCCAACGACGCCCTGCGTGGCGTCCCACCCGATCAGACGGAACGTAACCTCGAGCAGATCATCACGCAGCTGAAGGCGCGCGGCATCCCGGTCTTTCTCGTCGGCATGATGGCGCCACCCAATATGGGCGAGGATTACGGCCAGAAATTCAACGCAATCTATCCGCGCCTTGCCGAAAAGCATCAGTTGCCGCTCTATCCCTTCATCATGGAGGGCGTGATCACCGAACGTTCCCTGCTGCTGGAGGATGGCATGCATCCGAACACAAAAGGTCTCGACCTGATTTCCACGCGGATGCTGCCTCTCGTCGAGACTTGGGTGAAGACGATTGAGGGTAACCAGAATTAGGCTCTTGCGCGTCCGAGCCTTGCGTGATTCGCTGTGAGCATCTGCAAAAGATTCGAGGAACTCTCCATGCCGAGATTGTTCACTGCCCTCGAAATTCCGCGCAATGCGGCGATGAGCCTTTCATTGTTGCGCGGCGGCCTTCCCGGCGGTCGCTGGATCGATGTTGAGAACTACCACATCACCCTGCGGTTTATCGGCGATGTCGATGGTCGGACCGCAGACGAGATTGTCGATCGGCTCGATCGTATCGACAGGCCTGAATTCTCTCTCTCGTTGAATGGTGTCGGGTCGTTTGGATCGAAAAAACCGCATTCAATCTGGGCCGGCGTTTCTCCGGCACCCGAGATGTTTGCCCTGCAGGCCGAAATCGAACGCATCTGCCAGCGGATCGGTCTGCCGCCGGATCCACGCCGATTCTCGCCCCATGTGACGCTTGCACGGTTGAAGGCCTCACGGGTTGAGGACGTCGTGCACTACATGGCCGGTCGCGGCGATTTCAGCACTGTTCCGTTCACGGTTTCCCGCTTCGTGCTCCTATCCTCGAAAGAGTCGGTCGGAGGTGGGCCCTATCTGACCGAAGAAGTTTTCCCGCTTCACGAGGCGGTATCGCGCCCCGTGCTTTCCAGCAGTGCCTCACACCCGGCAAAGAGCATGGTATAGACGCTCCGGAACCCGTCGGCCGCGCCATAGTACGGGTCTGGTACATCTTCTTGAGTCCCATGGCAGGCTTGGCTGAAAAGCTCGACTCTGGCTATGCTGTCTTTGGGTGCCAATGCCCTGAGCCGCGCAAGATTGCTGCTGTCCATGGCAAGGATTAACTCATAGCGTCGAAAGTCGTCGAGGCTCAAATGCCGGGCGCGTTGGCGCGATATGTCGATACCGTGTTGTCTGGCAACGTGGATTGACCGAGGATCCGGCGGGTCGCCGGCATGCCAGCCACCGAGGCCCGCAGATCCAATGCTCTCGTCGTCATGGGCTGCGCCGCAGAGATGGCGGTAGATTCCTTCGGCAAGGGGAGAGCGGCAGATATTGCCAAGGCAGACGAACAGGACGGATGGCTTGGGCATGGATCATTCCGGAAATTCAGGAGACCAAGATGCGATACGAGAAACTCGATCCGGCGGCAATCGCCGCGCGCCTTGCAGGAATGGAAGGATGGGCCATTTGCCGCGACGGAGCCGCTCTGGAAAAGCACTTCATCTTTCGGGATTTTCGTCGGGCCTTTGCCTTCATGGCCGAATCCGCACTTGCGGCAGAGCACCTTGATCACCATCCGGAGTGGTTTAACGTCTATCGCAAAGTCCACGTGACACTAACGACTCATGACGCTGGCGGGATTACCGAGTTGGATTTCAAGCTTGCCTTGATGATGGACCGGGCGGCCGGCGGCAATTCCGGCCATTGAATTTCACCCTGTGTCTTCACATATGGTTGATCGGCAGCAACAAGGATCGACGGTCATGGATGACGTGAAAATCGGTGAAATCCTGCTTCCTGGCGACGAGGCGACCCAGGAAAAGCAGGAGCAGAAAGTGCGTGACCGCTTCTGGCCGACCTTTCGCAAGGCGGCTCGGCGCATCCCGTTTTCGCGTGATGTGGTGGCTGCCTATTACTGTGCCGTTGACCGTGAAACGCCCTTGCGCGTGCGGGGTACGTTGCTTGCAGCGCTTGCCTATTTTGTCATGCCGATTGATGTTGTTCCGGACGTTCTGGCCGTTGTCGGCTTCACCGACGATATCGCGGTGCTGACGACTGCGCTTGCCATGATCAACAAGCACATCAAGGAGCGCCATTACGATGCTGCCGATGATGTCCTTGCGGATGTCCCAGAGGGCGAAGGTCCGACGGCATCACGCACATGATCGGTCAAAGCGGGAAAACGGGCGTAAGCCCAATTCTCGCCTAATTCTTTCCTTCTACATCTCGCAACGGCTGCAAGGCCGATGTGTGGATCTTGCCGAACGGGATGACCGTGGCTCGGGATTGCGACATCAAATTGGATCCCGTTCACGGTTTGGTAAGGTAAATTAAGTCAAACTGAACACAGTTTTTGGCGATGCGCGTCCAACCATCGGGTCGGGCGCTGGATGGAAACAACCGGCAGGAAGACATGTTCGTAAGAAGTAGCGTAACCGCACTGGCACTCATCCTGGCGAGCAGCGGGCTCGCAAATGCTCAATCGCCGACGAGGATCGAGCAGTTCAAGGCCTGGGGCGCCTACTCCTACAAGTCCAACGGCGGCACCGTTTGCTACGTGCTGTCCGTTCCGACGACAAAGGAGCCGGCCAGCGTCAATCACGGCGATATCTTCTTCGTCGTCTCGCAGCGCCCCGGTCAGAACATTTCATATGAGCCACAGGCCATGATGGGATATCCGATGAAGGGTGATTCCAAGGTCAATGTGACGATCGACGACAAGAATTTCGTGATGTTCGTCAAGGACAGTTCGGCCTGGGTTGAGAATGCTGCGGAAGAGCCCGCTCTCGTCGCTGCGATGAAGAATGGCTCCTCGATGACCGTGAAGGCTGTTTCGTCGCGCGGCACCGCCACCAATTACAGCTATTCGCTGTCCGGCATTTCGGCTGCCCTGCAGAAGATTCAGAACTGCAAGTAAGCTCTTTGCACAGCGATTGATGATCGGGGCCGGCATTGCCGGCCCCGTTTCCGTTTGGCCGCCGGCTTGCCGAAGTCGCCCGGGGTGACGAAACGGAAAAAAGCTGCTATTGGCCGCTGAAACTCGGACGCGTGGCCTGTCCAGCGTCCTCAAACCCGTATCCATGCAGTGCCAGAGTTGAGCCGCTCCTGCCGAGCAGGGTTCGAGATATGGCCAAGAGGTCTGAACATGACTGTCACCGTGACGCTTCCTGAACGCACGCAGACGATCGTCGCTCCCCGCGCTTCCGCTGGTGGCGAGAAGCCGAGTTTGATTGGCCTTAACCGAGACGATCTCGGCGCGGCTCTGCGTGACAAGGGTGTGCCGGAAAAGCAGATCAAGATGCGTGTCGCGCAGATCTGGAACTGGCTCTACGTGCGGGGTGTTTCCGACTTCGACCACATGGCGAATGTCTCAAAGGACATGCGCGAAATGCTGAAGACGCATTTTACCATCGCGCGCCCCGAGATCGTCGAGGAACAGGTGTCCAACGACGGCACCCGCAAGTGGCTGCTGCGGTTTCCGCCGCGCGGTGCCGGTCGCCCGGTCGAGGTCGAAAGCGTCTACATCCCCGAAGAAGGCCGCGGCACGCTCTGCATTTCGAGCCAGGTCGGCTGCACGCTCACCTGTTCATTCTGTCATACCGGCACCCAGAAGCTGGTTCGCAATCTAACGGCGGAAGAGATCCTGTCGCAGCTCCTCTTGGCTCGTGACCGTCTTGGAGACTTCCCGGATCGTGACACGCCCGTGGGTGCCATGGTGCCGTCTAGCGATCGAAAGATTACCAATATTGTCATGATGGGGATGGGTGAACCTCTCTATAATTTCGAAGAGGTGAAGACCGCTTTGCTGATCGCGTCGGATGGTGATGGTCTTTCGCTGTCCAGACGCCGCATCACGCTGTCGACCTCGGGTGTCGTTCCCGAGATTTATCGCACCGGCGAAGAGATTGGCGTCATGCTGGCGATCTCGCTGCATGCCGTACGTGACGAGTTGCGTGACATGTTGGTGCCGATCAACAAGAAGTATCCGCTGAAGGAGTTGATCGAAGCCTGTCGGAACTATCCGGGCGTGTCCAATGCCCGCCGCATCACCTTTGAATATGTGATGCTGAAGGACGTCAATGACAGTCTGGAAGATGCCAAGGGCCTGATCCAGCTGTTGAAGGGGGTTCCGGCGAAGATCAATCTGATCCCGTTCAATCCCTGGCCTGGCACCAACTATCAGTGTTCCGACTGGGCGCAGATCGAGAAATTCGCCGATTTCATCAATTCGGCCGGTTTCGCGTCTCCGATCCGCACACCGCGTGGGCGTGATATCTTGGCTGCCTGTGGCCAGCTGAAGTCGGAATCCGAGCGCATGCGCAAGACCGAGCGTCTGGCGTTTGAGGCGATGATGATCGCAAATCACGGCGAAGACGACGATTGAGTTTCGGCGGGACGGGAGTCCCGCCTTCGACCCTACTTGGCCTGGGTCATGAAGATCTTCATCGCGAAGATCGAGAAGACGCCGGCAAAGGTGTAATCGATGCCGCGCAGAACCTTGCGGTTCGCCTGCAACCAGCTCGACATGAAATCCGCCCCATAGACGATGCCGACGCCGATCGGCAGCGACAGAATGATCGACCACAGGCCGAGGAAGATCAGCTTGCCTGTCACATTCGGGTCCGTGGCGGTGACGAACTGCGGCAGGAAGGTCATGAAGAAGATGATGACCTTGGGATTGAGGAGATTGACCCAGAGCCCGTTCAGGAAAGCGCCCTTCTTCGAGACGACCGCGTCTCCCTCTGCTTTGATCACGAAGTTCGAGCCGTGCCGGACTGCCTGCAGGGCGAGCCAAAGCAGATAGGCGGCACCACCCGTTTTCAGAAGCAGAAAGGCCGTCGGCGAGGCCACGATCAAGGCAGAGATACCGAAGGCAACAAGCATGGTGTGGATCGCGATGCCAAAACTCGTGCCCGCGAGTGTCATCAGACCGATCGCTCGGCCATCGCGCAGGGAGCGGCTGATCCAGAGTGTCATGTCGGGCCCCGGCGTAATGGCCAGGAGCAGGAGTGCCAGGCTGAAGGCGAAAAAGACGGGAAGGCTGGGGATGAAATCCATTGAGGTCACCGCATGACGAAACACCCGCCATTTGCGGGTGCGTCATCCTTAGCGGCCTTCAAAGACCTTGCCAATCAGCCTTGGGGATTTGACAGGTATGTCTTGAAGGCGTCGGCATAGTCCGGATGCCAGCGCGACAGTGGAGGGCGGTTTTCGATGATGTCTCCGGCGGCCCAGGCGATCCGTTTTTCGTCCAGGGCGCGGTTCACATCGTTGTCCGGGCAGAGGATGTAGAAGTCTCCTCTGACGAGGCTTTCCAGCATGAAATCAACCGTCTCCTCCGGCGTCCACGCGCCCGATGGTTTCTCGGTCCTGCCATTTGCCGTCAGGCCGGTAAAGACGAAACCGGGGATCAGCAGGTGTGCGGTCACGTTGCAGTCCGGCGTGTTGCGCAGTTCGTGTTGAAGAGCCTCTGTGAAGGCCTTCACGCCTGCCTTGGCGACGTTGTAGGCGGGATCGCCGGGTGGTGTCGTGATGCCCTGTTTGGAGCCCGTATTGATGATGAGCGCGGGATCCCTGTGCGCGATCATGCCAGGACCGAAGGTCCGGGTTCCATAGATGACGCCCATCAGGTTCACGCCAAAGACATTATCCCAATTGGCTTGCGGGCCGAACAAGGCACTGCCCGGCTGGATGCCGGCATTGTTCATCAGCACATGCACCCGGCCAAACCGCTGAATCACTGCGCGCTCCAGCGCTTCCAGTTCGTCAGGTTTGGAAACGTCTGCTGCGATCGCGACTGCATCCGCTTCACCGG
Source organism: Rhizobium sp. G187 (assembly GCF_051549525.1). NCBI lineage: Bacteria > Pseudomonadati > Pseudomonadota > Alphaproteobacteria > Hyphomicrobiales > Rhizobiaceae > Rhizobium > Rhizobium sp. G187. The sequence continues at coordinate 131,350 of NZ_JBPUGM010000004.1, read as the reverse complement.
CGGGTGCAAGGTCGGTCACTTCGGCCAGTGCTGTAGCAAGTCGTTCACCCTCGAGGTCAACCAGAACGACTGAAAGGCCCATGCGGGCGAAGGTCTTCGCAGAAGCGAGTCCGATGCCGGATGCGGCTCCGGTGACAACAGCCACATGTCCTTTTGCGAGGGCGGGATGTGTGTTCGTCATGATGAACTCCTTTAAGGTCTGCGGTTCCTCGGTGGTCGGGATATGGTTACCTCCTTCTTCATCGTCAACAAGACGTCCGGGATCACGGACGGCACATGCCCGGATGCTGCCTGCGCTGGTGACCATCAGCCGTCAGCGATGGTCTATTCCATTCGTCGCCCTTGCACCTCGGTGGAATCTCGCTAAAAGTGCCGCCATTCTTGATCCAGACGGGGTCTGAGCCCCGTCCCCTCCAGACGGAACGCATCGATATGGCACTCCCAAAAGACGTGAAGAAAGTCGTCCTCGCCTATTCCGGCGGCCTCGACACTTCGATCATCCTGAAATGGCTCCAGACCGAACTCAATGCGGAAGTGGTGACCTTCACTGCCGATCTCGGCCAGGGTGAAGAGCTTGAGCCGGCCCGCAAGAAGGCCGAGATGCTCGGCATCAAGGAAATCTTCATCGAGGACGTGCGCGAGGAATTCGTCCGCGATTTCGTCTTCCCGATGTTCCGCGCCAACGCCGTCTATGAAGGCGTCTATCTGCTCGGCACGTCGATTGCCCGTCCGCTGATCTCCAAGCACTTGATCGACATCGCCAGGAAGACTGGTGCCGACGCGATCGCCCATGGCGCAACGGGTAAAGGCAATGACCAGGTCCGCTTCGAGCTTTCGGCCTATGCACTCAACCCCGATATCAAGATCATCGCGCCCTGGCGTGACTGGGCGTTCAAGAGCCGTACAGATCTCCTGAATTTCGCTGAGGAGCATCAGATCCCGGTCGCCAAGGACAAGAAGGGCGAAGCGCCGTTTTCGGTTGACGCGAACCTTCTGCACTCCTCCTCCGAGGGCAAGGTTCTCGAAGATCCGGCCCAGGAAGCCCCTGAATACGTGCACATGCGCACGATTTCGCCGGAAGCCGCTCCGGATAAGGCCACCATCATCAAGGTCGGCTTCGAAAAGGGTGATGCCGTCTCGATCAATGGCGTTCGCATGAGCCCGGCTACGCTGCTGGCCGAACTCAACACCTATGGCCGCGACAACGGCATTGGCCGTCTCGACCTCGTTGAAAACCGCTTCGTCGGCATGAAGTCGCGCGGCGTCTACGAGACCCCCGGCGGCACGATCCTTCTCACGGCGCACCGCGCCATCGAATCCATCACACTCGACCGTGGTGCGGCGCACCTCAAGGACGAGATCATGCCGCGCTATGCGGAGCTGATCTATTACGGCTTCTGGTTCTCCCCGGAACGCGAGATGCTGCAGGCGTTGATCGACAAGAGCCAGGAGCATGTCGAAGGCGAAGTGACGCTGAAGCTCTACAAGGGCAATGTCATGGTTATCGGCCGTGAGTCGTCCAAGTCGCTCTATTCCGACCAGCTGGTTACCTTCGAAGACGACCAGGGCGCCTACGATCAGAAGGATGCGGCCGGCTTCATCAAGCTCAATGCCCTGCGGCTGCGGACGCTTGCCAAGCGTAATCTACGCTGATCCGGTCGCAATCGTCGGCCATTGAAAAAACCCGCCTTCGATCCCGAAGGCGGGTTTTTTCATACCCGTTTCACAAGTCTGCCGAGCAGGAGGAAGCCAATTACGGCACTGAGTTCCATTGCCGGGATGATGATGCCGAAGGCTGTGAGGGGATTGCCGATTGCGGCGGCGGCCGCGCCAGCGACAAAGCCTGCGGTCATTTGCAGGAAGCCCGTCATCGCCGATGCGGAGCCGGCAATATGTGGGAAGGGCGCCATGCCGACGGTGATCACCTGCGGGGTCAGAAAGGCGAGCCCGAATGTGCAGACCGCGACCGGCCCCATGATCGACAGGAAGACGGGTGCTACAAAAGCGACCGAGGTCGCCATGATCACCGCGCCGACGCCGCAGAGAGAAATCCCGATGACGGATGCTTGCTGTCCTGAAATCCTGCGTGAAGCCGCCTTCAGTGTCAGCGAGCCGGTCAGATAGGCCCCGGACTGCATCAGCATGCCGATCCCGAACTGGACCGGGGTCAGCTTGACTTCATTGATCAGCACGAAAGGCAGCATGGTCGATTGCGCATAGAGTGCGCCAACAGTGCCGCTGAGGACCAGGGAGGCGCAGAGGAATATGGGATTGCCCAGGACCTCTGCGTAATTCGTCCCGAGCCTTGCCGGGCGCAGATTGCCGAGGTCGGGCGTCGTCGTCTCCTTCAGCAGAAAGACGACGCAAGCGGCGGTGAGAATGCCGAAAGCGACCAAGAGAAGAAAGACAGCGTTCCAGCCAAAGGCCGCAAGAGTCAGGCCACCAAGTGTTGGTCCCATGGCCGGCCCGATCGCGAGAAAGATCCCGATCGTGTTGAGAATGCGGGCAGCTTCAGAGCCTGTGTAGAGGTCGCGGACGATCGCCCGGCCGACCACCACGCCGACCGAGGCTCCGACACCCTGTATCAGGCGTGCAACGAGGATAAGTTCTACCGAGCCTGCCACCGTCGCCAGCAGCGAGCCTGCGATATAGATCGCCAGAAACAGCAAAGTCGCCGGCTTGCGTCCCAAAGCGTCGGCCATTGGCCCCGCAATCAGCTGGGCCAATGCAAAGCCGGCGAAATAGAGCGAGAGGCTCAGTTTGATGGCGGCTTCCGTCGTACCGAATGCCAGCACCAGTTCCGGCATAGCCGGTGTGTAAATGGCCATGGAAATAGGGCCGAGGGTCGTCAGAAGCGCGCCGAGGAAGGTCGTGCGGCGTTCGCTCATTCGCAATGAGATCATGGGAAACCGTTTCACGTCATGGAACAGGCGGCTCCGTGTCCGGTGCCGCCTGTTCGAGACTTAGTGCGAATGTGAAGCAAGGGCGAGCGCGAAATTCGCCAAAGTCGAGATCTTCAGATCTCAGCTGGTGCGGCTGAAGAAGTCGAGCACCTTGGTGTAGGAGTCCGCCATGTCCATGTCGCCAATCATTTCCGCCAGCGATTGCTGAGTCCGGAAGTACTCAGCATAGTCAAAGTTTGTATCGTCGGTGAGGTTCGAAAGATCGGTGACATTGCCGTTGCGGTCGACTGCCTGCAGAGGCAGTTCTGTCGCCAGTTCGCGATAGGTCTGCTCGTCAATTTCGTCGCGCTGGTAACTCTCGGCTGCAATTTCCCGAAGTCGCCTCGGGGTCATGCTGGCGAAGACGGAGAGCGCGTCTTCAAAGATCTTGTCGCTGTCGGATATGTCCTTCAGCGGCTCGAAGGTGGCTTTGCGTGCATCTGCGGTAGGCTGGGTATCCGTCACCTTGAGCGACGTTTTGCCGACCGGATAAACCGGGAAGATTTCCATGGTTTGAACCATCCTCGTCATGGGATGATCCGATCTACCTTCACATTCGAAAATTCGTCAATCGGCATAGGTTAATTGAGTGTTAATTTGTTTGTTTGTACACCGATTTTTGCGAGCTTGCCTTCGGTGCGTGCCGATAGCATATCCATTGACGATATTCGCTCGACCGCGAAACACGGCACAGGAGGTTTCATGACCGATACGACCGCATTCAATCCGGCAGTCTTCGAATGGACTGGTCCGCATGGTCTTCCTCGCTTCGAACGGGTCTCGGACGATGATTTCGCGCCGGCCTTCGATGTCGCGCTGAAGGAGCATGAAGCAGAAATTGAAGCGATTGCTCATCAGGCCGATGCGCCGACCTTTGCCAATACGATTGTCGCGCTTGAAGTGGCGGGTGACAGCCTGTCGCGGGTCTCCGCCCTTTTCTGGAGCCGGGCCGGGGCGCATACCAACGCCCAAATCCAGGGACTGGAGCGCAATATTGCACCGAAAATGTCCCGTCATTATTCCAGGATCAGCATGAACGCAGCGCTGTTCCAGCGTGTTGACGCGCTATGGAGCCGCCGCGACGAACTCGGGCTTTCTGTCGAAGAAATGCGGGTGCTGGAGCGCCACTGGAAGGGATTTGTCCGCTCGGGCGCCAAGCTGCCGAAGCCGCAGCAGGAGCGTTTGGCCGAGATCAACGAAAGGCTGGCAAGCCTTGGAGCAAACTTCGGTCAAAACGTGCTGGCCGACGAGACGTCCTGGATCCTGCCGCTCTCCGGTGAGGATGATCTAGCCGGCATTCCTCTTTTTCTGCGCGAGGCGATGGCGTCGGCCGCTGCCGCCCATGGCGGTGGCCATGGTCATGTCGTCACCTTGTCGCGTTCGATCATCGAGCCTTTTCTCACCTTCTCCGAACGGCGCGACCTGCGTGAGGAGGCATTCAAGGCCTGGACGTCGCGCGGCCTTAACGGCGGCGAGACCGACAACCAGGCGATCGTCAAGGAAACGCTGGCACTTCGCGCAGAAAAGGCACAGCTTCTCGGCTACCCGAGTTTTGCGGCCTACAAGCTCGATGATTCCATGGCGAAGACGCCGGAAACCGTGAACGGACTTCTGATGCAGGTTTGGCAGAAGGCCGTCCGCCAGGCAGAGATCGAGGAGCGGGAGCTTGCCGGTCTGATCGCCGAGGATGGACGAAATCACGAGGTCGCCCCCTGGGACTGGCGGCATTATGCGGAGAAGCTTCGCGCGCGGAAGTTCGATTTTTCGGAAGCAGAGCTCAAGCCCTATCTCCAGCTTGAAAAGATCATTGAAGCCTGTTTCGATGTTGCCAACCGCATCTTTGGCATTCGCGCGGTACCGCTTGAGAATGTCGTCGGCTACCACCCCGACGTCCGGTTTTTCGAGATCCGCGATCGTGACGACAAGCTCGTTGCGCTCTTCCTCGGCGACTATTTCGCCCGGCCGTCGAAGCGGTCCGGTGCCTGGATGAGTGCCTTCCAGTCGCAACATCGTCTGACGTTGAAGAATGGTCAGAAAGGCGAAATCCCGATCATCTACAATGTCTGCAACTTCGCCAAGCCGGAGCCGGGGCGTCCTGCATTGCTCTCGCTCGACGATGCGCGCACGCTGTTTCATGAATTCGGCCATGCCGCCCATGGCATGCTGTCGAATGTCACTTATCCCTCGGTTGCCGGGACGGGCGTGTCGCGTGACTTCGTCGAGCTCCCCTCGCAGCTTTACGAGCATTGGCTGACGGTTCCCGCCATCCTGAAGGCCTATGCGGTGCACTACGAGACCGGAGAATCGATGCCGCAAGCGCTGCTCGACAAGGTTTTGGCCGCGCGGACCTTCAATGCCGGCTTCAACACTGTCGAGTTCACCTCTTCGGCACTTGTCGACATGGCCTTCCACACCCGCGGAGCCGTTGAAGATCCTATGGCCGTGCAGGCTGAGGTGCTTTCGGACATCGGGATGCCGTCTTCGATCGTCATGCGTCACGCGACGCCGCATTTTCAGCACGTGTTTTCCGGAGACGGCTACTCGGCTGGCTACTATTCTTACATGTGGTCCGAGGTTCTGGATGCCGACGCCTTTGCCGCTTTCGAGGAGGCTGGTGATCCCTTCGATCCGGAGACAGCGAAAAAGCTCAAGGAAAACATCTATTCGGTTGGCGGCTCCGTCGATCCGGAAGAGGCCTACAAGGCTTTCCGCGGCAAGATGCCGAGCCCGGATGCCATGTTGAAGAAGAAGGGTCTCGCGGCTTAGTTCACGCCCCAAATGAGGTTTGGCCCGCGCCGGCGGTAACCATCGCCGGTGCCTTGGGGCGTTTACCCCTTTCGCACACGCAAAAAACAAGGTATGAGCGCGCCAAAGTAAATCGGCGCCTTCTCCCATGTTGCGCCCTAGCTATCAGAGATCACAATCATGAAAATGCGCAACATCGCGATCATCGCGCACGTCGACCATGGAAAAACGACCCTCGTCGACGAGCTCCTGAAGCAGTCCGGTTCTTTCCGCGAAAACCAGCGCACCGCTGAGCGCATGATGGACTCGAACGACCTCGAAAAGGAGCGTGGCATCACGATCCTGGCCAAGGCGACCTCCATCGAGTGGAAGGGTCACCGCATCAACATCGTCGACACCCCCGGCCACGCCGACTTCGGCGGCGAAGTCGAGCGTATCCTTTCGATGGTGGACGGCGCGATCGTTCTGGTCGACAGCTCGGAAGGCCCGATGCCGCAGACCAAGTTCGTCGTCGGCAAGGCGCTGAAGGTTGGTCTTCGCCCGATCGTTGCGATCAACAAGATCGACCGTCCGGACGGCCGCCATGAAGAAGTCATCAACGAAGTCTTCGACCTCTTCGCCAATCTCGACGCGACCGACGAGCAGCTCGACTTCCCGATCCTTTACGGTTCGGGTCGCGATGGCTGGATGAACGTCAATCCTGAAGGCCCGAAGGATGCTGGCCTTGCGCCGCTCCTCGATCTCGTGCTTGAGCATGTTCCGGAGCCGAAGGTCGAAGAAGGCCCGTTCCGCATGATCGGTACGCTTCTCGAAGCCAACCCTTTCCTCGGCCGTATCATCACCGGTCGTATCGCTTCCGGCTCGATCAAGCCGAACCAGGCTGTCAAGGTTCTCGCCCAGGACGGCAAGACGGTTGAAACCGGTCGTATCTCGAAGATCCTCGCTTTCCGCGGCATCGAGCGTCAGCCGATTGAAGAAGCGCATGCTGGCGACATCGTCGCCATCGCCGGCCTGTCCAAGGGCACGGTTGCCGATACATTCTGCGACCCTTCGGTCACCGAAGCGATGACCGCGCAGCCGATCGACCCGCCGACGGTCACCATGTCCTTCCTCGTTAACGACAGCCCGCTTGCCGGCACCGAAGGCGACAAGGTCACGAGCCGCGTCATCCGCGACCGCCTGTTCAAGGAAGCTGAAGGCAACGTTGCTCTGAAGATCGAAGAATCTGATGGCAAGGACTCGTTCTTCGTCTCCGGCCGTGGCGAATTGCAGCTGGCCGTTCTGATCGAAACCATGCGTCGCGAAGGTTTTGAGCTTGCCGTCTCGCGTCCGCGCGTCGTCATGCACAAGGATGAGAACGGCACCACCATGGAGCCGATCGAAGAAGTCGTCATCGACGTTGATGAAGAGCATTCCGGTGTCGTCGTTCAGAAGATGTCCGAGCGCAAGGCCGAAATGGTCGAGCTTCGCCCTTCCGGCGGCAGCCGCGTTCGTCTCCGCTTCTACGCACCGACCCGCGGCCTGATCGGCTACCAGTCGGAACTTCTGACTGATACGCGTGGCACGGCGATCATGAACCGCCTGTTCCACGACTACCAGCCTTACAAGGGTGCGATCACCGGTCGCGTCAACGGCGTTCTCCTGTCCAACCAGTCGGGTGAAGCTGTTGCCTACGCCATGTTCAACCTGGAAGACCGTGGCCCGATGATCATCGAGCCAGGTGAAAAGGTTTATGCCGGCATGATCATCGGCATCCACACACGCGACAACGACCTCGAAGTCAACGTTCTCAAGGGCAAGCAGCTGACCAACATCCGTTCGGCCGGCAAGGACGAAGCCGTCAAGCTGACCCCGCCGATCCGTATGACGCTCGACCGCGCTCTCTCCTGGATTCAGGACGACGAACTCATGGAAGTCACGCCGAAGTCGATCCGCCTGCGCAAGATGTTCCTCGATGCGAACGATCGCAAGCGCATGGAAAAGTCCAAGGCTGCCATCTGAGGCTCTTCCCTCTGATGTGATTTGACATTCAAACCCCGGTCCCTGTGGCCGGGGTTTTTGTCTGTGCATGGGTCTGTCCCGCGCTTGCGACATCTCTTAAAAAAGCGTTAAGTTCTTTACTCGTGTCCTATGAAGGACGTTGAGCCGAGCCGTGCCAGCTTTGGTCGACTGAGGGTGAGAGTGCGTTATGAAGACGTTGTCGATCGACATGCGCGTGGCAGATGCGACTGATGCCGCCGAGATTGCAGAGGCGCATAGGTCAGCCTGGCAGCACGCCTATTCCGGCATCATTCCCCACCGAGCACTGACACGCATGATCGAGCGTCGTGGTGAGGCCTGGTGGCGTAAGGCGACCCGCGGACCGGCCACAATTCTTGTGGTCGAGGTGGCCGGGAAAATTGCTGGTTATGCGTCTCTCGGTCTCAACCGGGCGCGGGCCTTGCCACAAGAGGGCGAAATTTACGAGCTCTACCTGCGGCCGGAGTATCAGGGCATTGGGCTGGGACACCAACTCTTTCGCGAGGCGCGCCGGTTGCTGAAGTCTCTGGGCTGCAATGGCATGGTCGTATGGTGTCTCGAAGACAGCGAAATCGCCGCTAACTTTTTTCGTTCCAACGGCGGTATTGATGCAGTCGAGGGTGTCGAAGACTTCGACGATGTGCATCTGAAAAAGCTCGGCTTTATCTGGGCCTAAGGGGTGACCGACCTGTTTATTCGACGACGTAACCCTCAGGCCAGCTGAAGGTACGCTCGCTGATCAAGCCGCTTTTGCTGCCCACCCATTCCGGCTCCTCCATGCCGCATGCGAATTTTGCCGCGCTTTCATCGGCCGTCCGACGCGCGAGGTCGTTGGCATTGGGGTTCGCCTTTGCATCGATCAGAGCGACGAAGCAGGACCCTCCGTCATTTTCGCGTGCCACCTTGGATACTACGAGAATTTCACCGCGTGTTGCCGTGCTCGATCCGCCGTCCGGTCCCGGATTGTCGATGAACCACCGCAGGATCGCAGCAACTGGCTGGTCATTGTCACCCAGCCGCCATTCGATTTTGGTGTTTACGTGATTGAAGGCGGAAAAGCTCTCGAAGGCCCCGTCAACAAGCGCGCGATCTACGATGCCGAACTGGACGCTCTGACGCAGGTCGCCTTCCTTGAAATAGACGGGCAGGTCCTTGTAGCCCTTGCAGCGCAGGGAGACGCCCATCGGATCCTCGGCCAGGGTCTCGCATGCATCCAGGTTCAGGTCGGTGTAGACGCTGTCCGCAGCGTAGGTGGTTTTGGCGCAGGGCATGAAGCCAAGCAGTGCTGCTGTCGTGGCGATTAGAATGACTGTCTTGTTCATCTCATATCCTCAGCATAAATCCCACGGCAGTGATCCGTCTCCCAGCTTCGTCCAAAGCCGTGTTGCAATGCCCCCTAATTCGCATTAGGTAGCCTTGGAATTCAACACTCTACGGGGTCCACAACTATGCGTATCGATGCAATTGCCATTGGCAAGAACCCGCCGGAAGACATCAACGTTATCGTTGAGGTGCCGGTCGGTGGCCAACCGATCAAGTATGAAATGGACAAGGATGCTGGGACCCTGGTGGTCGATCGCTTCCTCTACACCCCGATGACCTATCCGGGCAACTATGGTTTCGTGCCGCACACGCTGTGCCTTGATGGCGATCCGCTCGACGTCTTGATCTGCAACACCCGTCCGCTGGTACCGGGCTGCGTGATCAATGTGCGCCCGATTGGCGTGATGATGATGGAAGACGATGGCGGCATGGACGAAAAGATCCTGGCCGTTCCGGTGCCGAAGCTGACCCGCCGCTACGACAAGATCGCCAATTACACGGATCTTCCGGAAATCACGCTGAAGCAGATTCAGCACTTCTTCGAGCACTATAAGGATCTGGAGCCCGGCAAGTGGGTGAAGATCGGTGGTTGGAAAGATGTTGACTACGCCAAGACGATCATCCTCGAGTCGATCGAGCGCGCGAAGAACGAAAAGTAAGTCTCAGGGCGATATCAGCCCATCCAGACGTTTTGACAAATCCTCCGGGTCGCCAGCGATCCGGAGGATTTTTTGTCTGGCGGTGTCGCCGGAGACGAGTTCGATAGACGATTTCGGCACTTTCAACGTCTTTGAGATCAGGGCGATCAAAGCCTTGTTTGCTTTGCCCTTCTCCGGCACGGCCGTGACGCGCACTTTGAGGTACGCGTGACTGTCGGCGTTTGTTTCCATGCCGTCTACACCGTCGCGCCCGCCATTCGGCGTCAACCGTATGGCGAGCAGCAAATGGCTATCGAAAATGCGATAGGGATGGGTCACGCCACCAGCGAGACTCTGGAGGCGGCCTAAAGGCGCATCAGCAGGTTCTGGAGGAAGAACACAACCAGCAGCGCGACGATCGGAGAAATGTCGATTCCCCCCAGATTGGGCATAAATCGACGGATGGGGCGAAGCACCGGTTCCGTAACCTGATAGAAAAATTCGCCAAGGCTCGCGACAAATCTATTGCTCGCGTTCACAACGTTGAATGCGAACAGCCAGGAGAAGATCGCGCTCGCTATCAGGATCCACTTGAAGATCTCGAGCGCATAAAAGATCGTTACAAGCAAAGCATCGAACACGGGCATTCACGTCTCCATTTCTTGGTTGACAGACATGTAGACATTGGCGACTTAACGGACAAGTGGAAGGGGACCACGCATTCCGAATCATGTTTAACGCTGGGGCCTTTTCCCGGCAGCCAAGGTATTTCCGATGCTTTCCTCCTCTGCCGACGATCGTTTTGCGGCGTTCCGGCATTCCTCCTATTTGCGCTTCTTCTTTGCCCGCTTTCTAGGCGCCTTCGCCACCCAGATCCTTAGCGTCTCGGTCGGCTGGCAGATGTATGACAAGACAGGTAGTGCCTTTTATCTCGGCCTGATTGGTCTCGTGCAATTCCTGCCGTCGCTGATGCTGATCCTCGTGACAGGCTCGGTGGCCGACCGCTACAATCGTCGGGCCATCGTTTCTGCCTGCATGGTGCTGAGCGCGCTTTGCGCCGCCGCCATGCTTGGTCTGACGATTGCCGATGCCTTTGAGCCAACCATCGTCTTTGCCATCCTGGTCGTCTTCGGCATCGAAAGGGCCTTCGCAGCGCCGGCCGTCCAGTCTCTTGGCCCGAATCTCGTCCCGGCGAAGGATCTGTCCAACGCGGTAGCGTGGAACTCTTCGTCCTGGCAGACGGCCTCGATTGTCGGCCCGGTGGCCGGAGGCCTTCTTTATGGTGTAAGCCCGGTGCTTGCCTATTCCATTTCGCTTGCCTTCTTCACGGCTGCAGCGCTCCTCGTCTTTCTGATCCCTCGGCCACCGCAGCGCAAGTCTGAGAAGGCCGTGTCGATGGATACACTGCTCGCGGGTTTTCGCTTTATCTTCGGTGAAAAGGTCGTGCTCGGTGCGATCTCGCTCGATCTCTTCGCTGTCTTGCTTGGTGGCGCCGTTGCGCTGATGCCGGTCTTTGCCCGGGATATCCTGACGCTGGGTCCATGGGGCCTCGGACTGCTGCGCGCCGCTCCCGGGATCGGTGCGATCATTGTCGCCATCGCATTGGCCAGTTTCCCGATTCGCCATAATGCCGGTATCTTCATGTTCATCGGTGTTGCGCTGTTTGGCGTTGGCACGGTGATGTTCGGTCTGTCCGAAACGGCCTGGATCTCGATTGCGGCTCTGATGCTGATGGGAGCGGCCGACATGGCGTCGGTCTATGTACGCGAGACGCTGATTGCACTCTGGACGCCGGATGAAGTGCGTGGTCGGGTGAATGCGGTCAACATGGTCTTTGTCGGCGCATCAAACGAGCTCGGTGAGTTCCGGGCAGGCACGATGGCCCATTTCATCGGGCCCGTGCCGGCGGTGGTGATTGGCGGTCTTGGCACGCTTGCCGTTGCCGGTGCCTGGGCCTTCGGTTTCCCGCAATTGCGCAAGATCGATAGTCTTGATGCGCCGGAGCCTCAGGACGCCCGCTGAGGCGCTTCGAATACAAGATCAAGGAAATCCCATAGCCAGGCTCTCAAGGGTGCGTCGAAGATCATGCGCCCTTCGAGATGCTCGCGTCCCTGCTGTGCGTTCGGCAGCACGAAGCGATGTGCACCATGCACGACCCAGCGATGCATCATCGCGCGGGTCAGTTCGGCATGGAACTGTAGGGCCCAGGCGTTGGCGCCATAGCGGAAGGCCTGGTTCGGATAGATATCCCCGCTCGCCAAAAGCTTGGCGCCGTGCGGCAGGGAAAAGCCTTCGCGGTGAAAGTGGTAGACCATGCGCGGCCAGTGCATGAGCAGGCGGCCATGTTCGGTTGGATGAATGGGATACCAGCCAATTTCTGTTCTCTGGTCGCGGTCAGCTTCGACCTTGCCGCCGAGATGACGGACCAGCATCTGAGCACCGAGGCAGATGCCTAGAAATGGCTTGTCCTCCTTTAGCGGAATATCGAGCCAATCGATCTCCCGCTTGACGAAATCGTCGGGATCATTGGCGCTCATCGGCCCACCAAAGACCACGGCACCGGCATGGTCCTTCAGGCTCACGGGCAGGCTCTGTCCGAGTACCGGTCTGCGGACATCGAGCGGATAACCCTTCTCAGAGAGCATCTGGCCGACGCGCCCGGCGCTTGAGCTTTCCTGATGCAGCACAATCAGAATCGGCTGCTTTGCAGTCCGGTTTCTAGCGTCAGCCGACATCGTCAGTAACCCCAAGACCCGCGCGCCGTTCGGCGTCCTGGCGCTGGAGGATACGATCGCGTGGAGAGACGGCGAGGAGATCTGAGATCCGCCAGATGGCATGGTCTTCCATCTCGCTTCGTGCGCCATCGGCATAGACGATATCCCACAAGATGCCGACCAGATTTTGTCTTTGTTCGTCATCAAGCTGACGTTTGAGATCGACAGTGAAGCGGTAGTAGTCGACCGCTTCACTTTCTGCCGTCTGCGCTGCCAGCATCAGGGCGTCGAGCTTGTCCCCCTCCACCTCGTAGTTTTCCTCGAGGATCTCACGGAGTTTGCGGCGTTCGTCCTCGTGAACGAGGCCATCGGCTTCCATCACCTGAAAACAGAGGGCCGCGACTGTGATGCGCGGATCGTCCGGCGCGATGGCAGACGTTTGCCGGTTCTCGGTCAGGCCTTGGAAGAAGGATTGCAGGCGCTCGAACATGGGTATCCGTCAGAAAAGCTTGAGGCGGGTCTTGGGCTCGGTGTCCGATCGCGCGGGATCCTTCACGCCCGGATCATCCGGCGGGCGGCCGAAGAAGGGTTCGATGATGGTCTCTGTTTTCGTTGCCTCCGGCGCAGTAGTGGGTTTGGGCGCAGGAGGCGCCACGGTCACCGGTTTGGTTTCCGGGTGCTTCGGCTGCTCGATGACCATGGGCGCTGGGGTCTCAGGTGTGAAAGCCTCGGCGTCTTTCATCTGCTCCGGTTCGGCCACCGTTACTTTGGCCACAGGAGGTAGGGCGGCGAGCGCCTTTTCACCGTCGGACGGGCTGCCGTCCTCCACCGGTCCCTCCAACTGGTTGACCGGCATTTTCCAGGTGAAGGCGTCGAGGCGGCCGGTGACCGGCGACATCGGCAGCCAGCGTTCGGAGACGTAACCATCCGCAACCCAGGATTCATCGCGGGGTGCCTTGAGGGCCTGACCCATCCAATGGCGAATGCGTCCTTGATCACCAGTCTCGGCTTCCTCGATATCGGCGAGCAGGAGATAAACGCGTTCGCGTGAGGCCATGCGCGCTGCTGCCTCGGCCTTGGCGCGCGCCCTGCCGAATTCACCTGCATCCAATGCGGCCTCGGCGACGGCCAACAGCGAGTAGTAGTTGTTGGGCTTCAGGGCTTCGAGCTTGTCTGCCTTCTTCAAACGGTCGACGGCGCTGTCACCGCTTCGGAGCCGCAGATAGGCCTGAGCCACTTCGGGGTGCGGTTCCTGCCGCCAGACCTGCTCCAGAACATTGGCGGCCTTCCTCAGATTGTCCTCCCGCTGGTAAGCCTTGGCGGCCACGATTGCGGCAGGCACCAGGTCCTTGGCCAACTTCAAGGCCTTCAACGCGCTGTCGCGCGCGCCAGTCGGCTCGGCCTCCAGCTGGTCCTCGGCCTTCGCAGTCAAGAGGACTGCCTTCAGGCGATCGGCTTCGTGACGGTCCAGGACATTGGCAATGCGCTGCTGATCGAGCAGGCGCACGGCATCATCCCAGTGACCAGCGCGGCAGCGATATTCGAGTGTCGCCTTGGCAGCCCAGGGCAGGTAAGGAGCGTGCTCTGCAGCTGTTTCGGCATATTGGCGTGCGGCTTCATGGGCGCCGAGGCGTGTTGCTTCGACAAAGAGGCCGCGAAGGCCAAGTTCCCGGGTTTCCGGGTCGTCTGCCATTCTTTGGAAAAGCTGGCGTGCCTCATCATACCGGCCTTCAATCAGCGCGGCCTGGGCGTCGAGCACCATGATCAACGGTTCCTGATCGGCGCGGATGAGACCACGAGCACGGGCGCTCATCCGGCGGGCGAGCACGGCATTGCCAGCGCCGGCCGCGATCAGTCCCGTGGACAGCGCCTGGTAGCCACGGTCTCGCTTGCGAGCCCGAAAGAAGCGGCGCATCGAATGCGGCGAGGTCCAGATGGTTCGCAGGAGCCACCAGAGAAGCATCACGGCCACGATCACGGCGACCAGTGCAGTCACGGCCACGATCAGGTCGGTCTGGTAGCGTTGCCCCTGCCATTCCAGCCAGATATCGCCGGGCCGATCCGCCACCCAGGAGAAACCATAGCCGATACCGAGGATCAGGGCGAAGAAGAACAGTACCTTAAGCATCGTCCGCATCCGATCAACCCTCGTTTCCGGCAACAGTCCGGGCGAGAGCCTCGCTGACGACCTGTTCCGCCTTGATGCGTCTATCGAGCTTTTCGGCGAAGTCCTGCGAAGCGGCCTTTGCCACCTCCGGCAGTGCCTGCCATTCAAGATGCGCACCCTTCAGGTCGCCATTTTCCAGCTTGTTCTCGATGCGTGCGACGATGGCGTCCGGTGTGTCACCCTCGACATTGCCGATCGGGCGCACCTTGACGAGCGATCGGGCGCTCGACAGCAGCCGATCGCTCCAGCCTTCGCCCTCTGCCGGAGCGTTGACTGCGGCAAGGATGTTGTCCGCCACGTCAGGGAATTCGCGGGCGAGATCTGCGCGAGACGAAAGGCCTGCGGTTGCCGTGGCAGAGAGTGCCGTCACTGCCGGGTCGTCCGGAGAGACGCTTTTCAGCGCATCCAGCTCCGACAGGAAGGGGCCGCCGCGATCGATTGCGGTCTTCAAGCCGGCAAGTGCTATGGCGCGCGCCATCTCGACATCGTTGCGCGGCTCGTCCAGTCGGCGTTCTGCGTCAGCAAGGCGCGTGCTGCTGTCAGTCAAGGCCTGGCGATTGGTATCGACCTCGCCCTTGAGTGCGGCAATCGCCTGGTTGGCAGCGCCCAATTGCGCGCGCAGTTCGTCAAGTGCTGCGGTGTCGACTGCGGCTATCTGTTGATTGATACCCGAAGCGACGGCGGTTTCCAGCGCCGACAAGCGTTCGGCAAGGGCGGGATCGGCAGCCGCTGCCGCAGGCGTCGCTGACGAGGCTGCAAGTCTGGCCACTTCCGACTTCAGCGCCTCCAGATCCTCTGCCGATGCGTACGACTGTACCGGCGTGTCTGTGTCGGGTCCAGCAGACGGCAGAACACCGGCATATTGCATGCTGCCGGCCAGGGCCAAGGCGACAAGGCCGCCGAGAATGCCGGATGCGATCAGCGTCGAGGTGGCGGGAGCGGGCCGCACGGGTGCCGCGGAAGGTTGGGCCTCGGCGTAATGCCCCCGTTTTACATCATCGGTCTCAGACGCAGGTGGTTCCGATCTGGCGTCCATAGCGGCGTCGCTTGATGCAGCTTGCTCGGCCTCGTTGGAGGTCGCTGTGGATTCTTCAACGGGAGGGATGTCCGAGGTCACGCCGCCAGTTTCTGCAGCGGTCACATCTGCGCTTCCCGGGGAGACGATCTCGTCTCCGGCTGCGACACTTGCCGACGCCGACTCACCCGCCGGGGCAATCGATGAGTCTTCGGCCTTCAGGTCGATGATGACAGGTTCATCCGTGGATTTCGATCGACGCGGGGGCTTTCCGGACACCATGGCAACCTCATTCTTTCCTGGACACAGACAAACGTAGTCAGTCACTCCTAGGAAGGAAAGGGTGAAGATCCATTTAGCGTTCCATGCTCGTCAACAGATCAATGAGCAAATCTTCGCGGGGCTCTTCCGGCCATGTGGCGCGCGGGCCATAGGGCTCGGGCAAAAGCGATGCGATCTTGGCGCTAAGGCAAATGAAGCGTGCCTGTGACCAGTCGACTGACGATCGCGTGATCTCCGCGACCTTCAGAAATCTGCGGACGGTTTCGGACGAATAGAGGAGGACTACGTCGGGCGGCTGAGCGGCCAGCGCTGCAATGGCTTCGCGATCCGGTTCGATCGAGATCATGCGGTAACATTGCCGGATTGTGAGTGGCCGCCCGGCGGACTGAAGGGTCTCTTCCAGGTCGGGTGTTCGCGGGTCTCCCGCCAAGTAGGTGATCAAGGCTCCCTGGTTGGAGGGGACCTCAGACAGCAATCGTTGTGCAAGCGCTTTACCGTCTCCCTCACCTGCGATCACGCGCGCAAACCCTAGCCGGCGCGCTGCCTCAGCGGTGGCCTGGCCGACGGCATAGAGGGGTATGGAGAGATAGTCGCGGCGGATCTCGGGGGGCAGTCTGGCCAGTGCCCGCAAAGCCTCGGCACTGGTGACGACGACGGCCACCGTCGATGCAGAAAGAGGGTGCGACAGTCCCTCCAGATCGTGCTCGGCCGTCATCAGTGGCAGAAGCACCGGGGCGTGTCCCCGGCGCTCAAGTTCGGCGGCGGTTCTGTCCGCTGCCGGCTGCGGGCGCGTCACGACAACGCGCATCCTTCAGCTCCAGCTGTCGAAGAAGTCGCTGCCGGCCTTGGCGCGGATGGTCTCGCCGGCGGATGCGCCGAGGGCCGAGGCTCCGGCCGTCTGACCCTCGACGGAGACTTCATGCCAGCGGCTGCCATCCGGCGTCAGGATCATGCCCGAGAAGCGGATCGACGTCCCTTCAACCGTTGCATAACCTGCAATCGGTGTGCGGCAGGAGCCGTCGAGTGCGCCAAGGAACGCGCGCTCACAGGTTACGGCATCGAAGGTGGGGCGGTGGTTGATTGCTTCGAGCAGGTCATTGACGCGGCTGTCTCCGATACGGCTTTCAATGCAGATCGCACCCTGTGCCGGGGCCGGGGGAAACTCGGTCGGATCGAGGAGCTGTGTGGGCACTTCGGACTTGCCTAGTCGCTTCAGGCCGGCAAAGGCGAGAAGCGTCGCATCGACCTCGCCGTCTGCCAGCTTGCGCAGTCGCGTGTCGACAAGGCCACGGAAGGTAATGACATTGACGTCCGGGCGCAGTCTGCGAATGAGGGCCTGGCGTCGAAGAGACGAGGAGCCGACCGTCGCTGCAATCGGCAGTTCCGCCAGTGTCGGCGCTGTCCGTCCGACAACGGCATCTCGCACGTCTTCGCGCGGCAGGAATGCGGAAAGGAACAGGCCATCCGGAAGCTTCGTCGGCATGTCCTTCGAGGAATGCACGGCAAAATCCAGTTCGCCCGAGACGAGTTGGTCTTCCAGTTCCTGGGTGAAGAGGCCCTTGCCGCCGATCTCCGACAGCGCCCGATCGGTGATACGGTCACCCTTCGTCGACAAGACAACGATCTCAAACATGTCTTCTGGCAGGTCATGCGCGATCATCAGCCGGGCGCGGGTCTCGGCGGCCTGAGCGAGGGCGAGGGGGCTGCCCCGCGTGCCGATGCGGAAAGGTTTTGTTTGCATCCGAACTTGTCCGTTGTTACCGACGGATTTCGTAGACCGGTTTTCCGGTCATCGCAATCAATGAACGGATTCCATGACAGCCAAACTGCGGATTCTGGGTATCGAAACCAGCTGTGACGAGACGGCGGCCGCCGTGGTGACGCGGCTTGCCGACGGCTCGGGTGTGACAGAGGCGGATGTTGTGCTGAGCCAGCTCGATGAGCACAGCGCCTATGGCGGTGTCGTTCCCGAGATTGCCGCCCGTGCGCATGTGGACGCTCTGGACACCCTGATTGAAGAAGCGCTGCAGCGCGCGGGGATCACGCTTGCCGAGGTCGACGCGATTGCTGCCACATCGGGTCCGGGACTGATCGGCGGGTTGTTGGTTGGTCTGATGACCGGGAAGGCTATCGCTCGGGCGACCGGAAAGCCTCTTTTTGCCATCAATCATCTGGAAGGCCATGCGCTGACAGCGCGACTGACTGATGGTGTCGCGTTCCCCTATCTGATGTTGCTAGTCTCCGGTGGCCATACCCAGCTTGTTCTGGTCAAGGGCGTTGGTGATTACGAGCGCTGGGGCACAACGATCGATGATGCGCTGGGCGAGGCCTTCGACAAGACGGCGAAGCTGCTTGGGCTTCCCTATCCGGGTGGGCCGGCAGTTGAACGGGCTGCCGCCATCGGCAATCCCAAGCGTTTTGTGTTTCCCCGACCACTGGTTGGCGAAGCCCGGCTCGATTTCTCGTTTTCGGGCTTGAAGACGGCTGTGCGGCAAGCGGCCGAGAGCATTGCGCCCGTGACCGAGCAGGATATTGCCGACATTTGCGCCTCCTTCCAGCATGCGATCTCGCGGACCTTGAAGGATCGAATTGGTCGCGGCCTGCAGCGCTTTCGCGAGACCTATCCAGAGATTGCGGAGCCTGCCCTGATCGTCGCCGGCGGTGTGGCTGCCAATAAGCAGGTGCGCAGCACGCTTGATGAACTCTGCTCGGCACATCGCTTCCGATTCGTTGCGCCGCCGCATCATCTGTGCACCGACAATGCCGTGATGATCGCGTGGGCGGGGCTTGAGCGCATGGCGCTGGGACTGCCTGCGGACGAACTGACGGTTGCGCCGCGTTCGCGCTGGCCGCTCGATTCGGAGGCCAAGGCCTTGCTTGCTTATGGCAAACGGGGCGCCAAGGCATGAGTAAAGTCCAGAGAATTGCGGTCATCGGCGCTGGCGCCTTCGGCACGGCGCTCGCCGCCGTCATCGCCCAGACGGGCAAGGCAAAGGCGCTTCTGATCGGCAGGGACCCTTCCGTGATGGCCGACATCGCCGCGAGCCAGGCCCATGAAGCGGCGCTGCCGGGAATCCGTCTGCCAGAAGGACTTTCGTTTTCGGCGAGGGCGCAGGATGTCGCCAGTGCCGATATCGTTCTCTTCGCGATGCCGTCTCAGGCTCAGGTTTCTGCTGCCGAGACTTATGGTCCCCATCTCCAGTCGGGTGTTCCTGTCGTCATCTGCGCCAAGGGTATTGAAAAGCAGAGTTCCCGGCTTTTAACCGATGTGCTCGAAGCCTCGTTGCCGGATCACCCGGTGGCGATGCTCTCGGGTCCGGGCTTCGCTGCCGACATCGCCAAAGGTCTGCCCACAGCCATGGCGATTGCGGCACAAGATCTCGCCATGGCCGAGCATCTGGCAAAGGCAATCTCAGGTCAGACTTTTCGTCTCTATGCTTCAGATGACCGGATCGGAGTGCAGCTCGGCGGAGCGCTCAAGAATGTGCTCGCCATTGCTTGCGGTATTGTGGAAGGCATGGGTCTCGGGGATTCGGCGCGGGCTGCTCTGATTGCCCGCGGCCTTGCAGAAATGTCCCGTCTGGTCGACGCTATGGGCGGGCGAGGGGATACCGTCCGAGGTCTTTCCGGTCTCGGCGATCTCGTGCTGACGGCGACAAGCCACCAGTCGCGCAATCTCCGTTTCGGGGTTGCTCTGGGACGAGGGGATGCCGTGTCGGCACAAGGTGGGGCCCTCGTCGAAGGTGCCTTCGCGGCGGCTGTTGCCGCCCGCCTGGCCGAAGGGCTCCAGATCGAAATGCCGATCACGCAGGCGGTTGCCGCGATTATCGAGGGGCGACTGGACATTCCGACCGCGATTGCCCAACTCATGTCACGCCCGATCACCACCGAATAGAATTCTTCAAGGAGACGATCATGCTGTTTGCCGTCATCTGCGCCGACAAGCCCGGACACCTCAACCTGCGCATGGAAACGCGACCGCCGCATGTCGAGTGGCTGAACGGGCTCAATGCCGAGGGCAAGCTGAAGATCGCAGGGCCGTTTCTCGATGCGGACGGAAAGCCTTGTGGCTCGATGCTGCTCATTGCTGCCGACGATCTGGACGGCGCAAAGGCGCTTGCGGCCCAGGATCCCTATGCCCAGGTCGGCCTTTTCGAGACTGTCGAGATCAAGCCCTATAACTGGGTCTTCAACAATCCGGAGGCTTAAGCGCAATGGCATTCTGGCTCTACAAATCCGAGCCCTTCAAATGGTCGTGGGAGATGCAGAAGGCCAAGGGGGACGTTGGCGAGGAATGGACTGGCGTTCGCAATTATCTCGCGCGCAACAACATGCGGGCGATGAAAATCGGCGACAAGGGGTTCTTCTATCACTCCAACGAGGGTCTCGAGGTCGTCGGTATCGTCGAGGTTTGCGCCTTGTCGCATCCCGATTCGACTGCCGAGGGTGATGCCCGTTGGGACTGCGTCGACATTCGCGCCGTCTGCGACATGCCGAAGCCCGTCAGCCTGAAGGCGGTGAAGGCCAATCCCAAGCTTGCCGAGATGGCGCTCGTCACGTCCATGCGCCTTTCGGTGCAGCCAGTGACGGACGAGGAATATTTCGAAGTCTGCCGCATGGGCGGACTCGACAACCCTCCCGTTTGATCGCGTGAAAACGGATCCGGAACGCTTCATCCTGGACAATACCAGCGTGCTGCCGCCGCCGCATGTGCCGGAGATCCGTTTGCATCTTGCCAGCGAGGTGCATGACCTATGGCAGAAGACGGAAGAGGATCTGGAAGCCATTGGCCTGCCGCCGCCTTTCTGGGCCTTCGCCTGGGCGGGCGGTCAGGGGCTTGCCCGTTACGTGATTGATCATCCGGAAATCGTTCGCGGAAAAAAGGTGCTGGATTTCGCCAGCGGTTCCGGCCTTGTGGCCATTGCTGCGGCGATGGCGGGGGCGGGTGAGGTACTGGCAGCCGACATCGATCCCTGGGCGCGCACGGCCGTCCGTTTGAATTGCATTTTGAACGACGTCTCGGTCGATTTCACCGATGATGACCTGATCGGCCAATCTGTCGATGTAGACGTGATCCTGGCTGGCGATGTCTTCTACGACAGCGATTTCGCGCGGGCATTGGTTGCGTGGTTCGAAACCGTTGCCAATAAGGGCTGCACGGTCCTGGTCGGCGATCCCGGTCGCAGCTATCGCCCGACGGAGCGCCTGGAGGCACTCGCCAGTTACGAGGTGCCGGTGACCCGAGTGCTTGAGGACAGTGAAGTGAAGAAGACGACCGTCTGGCGTTTCGTCAGTTCTTCAGCCGGATGACGCAGACACCCGCTTCCAGACTGCAGGCGTCATCCGTATTCTCGGCCGCGACTTCAATGATCCGTGCTTTTGGAGCGCGATAGGCGGCAACGGTTGGGCGTGAGCCGCGATCGACGGCGATGAAAACGCCGTTCCCCTTGATGCGAACGGCGGAGATGCTGCCGACAAAGGTGCCGATGCCGGGAACGACCGATGGGAGACCTCCGGTGCCGACAATTGATTGCTCTTGGCGTGGCTGGTGACCGCGACCGGAATGTCGGTTCCCGTCCTTGGAAATGGCAGGGGATGCCATGGCAAGTATGGTGAGCGAGACGAGGGCAGCGACTTCAACGCGTGACAGGATCATCGGTCCTTCTCCGGCATGGTTAACAAATCGTTAACGCATAATGCCGAAGATGATCGCTAAAGTCATCCGCTGGCTTCGTTTTTTCGTATCAGCGGCATTGGTTTGAGGTGAGGCTAAAGTTCTATTCACGCAAATCGATTAAATTGAAATCGTCTAGCGAATGTGCTTGTCGTCCGGGGGGCAGAGGATTAAACGTCGCCCTGATGCAATGCACCTAAAATCACTGGGCGCATTGTGACCCCAATGTCCGAAATCCGGACCGCATCGAGACGCCGCGAGGTTTAGATGGCGAATGTGACGAAAAGCCGGCCCCTGTCGCCGCACCTGCAAATCTACAAGCCTATTCCGACCATGGTCATGTCGATCCTGCACCGCATTACCGGTGGGGCTCTCTACTTCGGCACAATCCTTGTTGCCTGGTGGCTCATCGCCGCCTCGACGGGGGCCGAATATTTTGAGTGGGTCAACTGGTTCATGGGCACGATCATCGGCCGCCTGATCCTGTTGGGTTACACCTGGGCGCTCATCCACCACATGCTCGGCGGCCTGCGCCACTTGATGTGGGATGTCGGCTATGGCTTCGACAAGCACTTCTCGACGAAGCTTGCCAAGGCCAACATCATCGCGTCCGTTGTCCTGACGATCGTCGTCTGGATCATCGCCTACATCATTCGCACCTGAGGCATCATTCCATGGATATGCGCACTCCGCTCGGCAAGGTCCGCGGTCTCGGCTCGGCCAAGGAAGGCACCGAGCATTTCTGGCGTCAGCGTCTGACCGCCGTATCGAACATTCCGCTGATGATCTTTTTTGTCGGCTTCCTCGTCATGCACAACGGCGCGCCCTATGCCGAAGTAGTGGGCGCATTGTCGCACCCCTTCGTCGCCGTTGTCATGGGGCTGGTCGTGGTCTCCGGCCTGATCCACATGAAGCTCGGTATGCAGGTCGTGATCGAGGACTACATCCACGCCGAGATCCCGAAGCTGCTGCTCCTGATGCTCAACACTTTCTTCGCAATCCTGATGGGTGGCCTCTGTCTTTTCGCCATCTTGAAGATTGCATTCGTAGGGTAATTCAACATGGCAACCATTCATAACTTCGCCCAGACCGGCAAGGCCTACACCTATGTTGACCATTCCTACGACGTCGTCGTCGTTGGCGCCGGTGGCGCCGGGCTTCGCGCGACGCTCGGTATGGCCGAACAGGGCTTCAAGACGGCCTGCATCACCAAGGTATTCCCGACTCGTTCGCACACAGTCGCGGCTCAGGGCGGTATTGCGGCTTCGCTGAACAACATGACGCCCGATTGCTGGCAGTGGCACCTCTATGACACCGTCAAGGGTTCCGACTGGCTCGGCGACGTCGACGCCATGCAGTATCTCGCCATGGAAGCGCCGAAGGCGGTTTATGAGCTCGAGCATTACGGCGTTCCTTTCTCGCGAAACGAGGAAGGCAAGATCTACCAGCGGCCGTTCGGCGGTCACATGCAGAACTACGGCGAAGGCCCGCCGGTGCAGCGCACCTGTGCTGCCGCGGACCGTACTGGTCACGCCATCCTGCATACGCTCTATGGCCAGTCGTTGCGCAACAATGCGGAATTCTTCATCGAGTATTTCGCGCTCGACCTCATCATGTCGGAGGATGGCAGCCGCTGCACCGGGGTCGTCGCCTGGAACCTCGACGACGGCACCATCCATCGCTTCTCGGCGAAGATGGTGGTTCTGGCGACCGGCGGTTATGGTCGCGCTTACTTCTCGGCCACGTCCGCACACACCTGCACCGGTGACGGTGGCGGCATGGTTGCGCGTGCCGGCCTGCCGCTTCAGGACATGGAATTCGTTCAGTTCCACCCGACCGGTATCTATGGCGCTGGCTGCCTGATCACGGAAGGTGCACGCGGGGAAGGCGGCTACCTCGTCAACTCCGAAGGCGAGCGCTTCATGGAGCGCTATGCGCCGTCCGCCAAGGATCTTGCCTCGCGTGACGTGGTCTCGCGCTGCATGACGATGGAAATCCGTGAAGGCCGCGGCGTCGGCAAGAACAAGGACCACATCTTCCTGCATCTCGACCATCTTGACCCGGCCGTTCTGCACGAGCGCCTGCCCGGCATCTCTGAATCGGCGAAGATCTTCGCCGGTGTCGACGTAACCCGCGAGCCGATCCCGGTTCTGCCAACCGTTCATTACAATATGGGCGGCATTCCCACGAACTATTGGGGTGAAGTGCTGAACGCCGATTCGAACAATCCGGAACGGGTGATCCCGGGCCTGATGGCCGTCGGCGAAGCTGGCTGTGCCTCGGTTCATGGTGCAAACCGTCTCGGCTCGAATTCGCTGATCGACCTCGTGGTCTTCGGCCGTGCAGCCGCTATTCGCGCTGCCGAAGTCATTGACCGTACATCGCCGATTCCGGCGCTGAACATCGCCGCCTGCGACAAGATCATGGATCGCTTCGATAATACGCGCCACGCATCGGGCCAGACGCCGACGGCCGTTCTGCGCGACAAGATGCAACGCGCCATGCAGGATGATGCAGCCGTGTTCCGCACCCAGGAATCGCTTGAGAGCGGTTGCCGCCGTCTGTCGGCAATCTGGAAGGAACTGCCGGACATCAAGGTCACCGACCGCTCGATGATCTGGAATTCAGACCTCGTCGAAACGCTGGAACTGCACAACCTCATGGCTAACGCCATTACCACGGTGTATGGCGCCGAAGCACGCAAGGAAAGCCGCGGTTCGCATGCCCGCGAGGATTATGTCGATGGTCCATTCGCCGGACGCGACGACGTGAACTGGCGCAAGCATACGCTTGCCTGGGTGAACGAAGCTGGCGATGTGAAGCTCGACTACCGTCCGGTCCACACGGAACTCATTGCCGAAGGCATCGATCCCTACAAGATCGCGCCAAAGGCACGTGTTTATTGATTTGAGAGGTATTGGACATGGTTGAACTTGCTCTTCCCAAAAACTCTCAGATGACCGAGGGCAAGGTCTGGCCGAAGCCGGCCGGTGCCAAGAATGTTCGGGAATACCGAGTTTATCGCTGGAGCCCCGATGACGGGGAAAATCCGCGCATCGATACCTTCTACATCGATGTTGATGACTGCGGTCCGATGGTTCTTGATGGTCTCCTGTATATCAAGAACAATATCGACCCGACGCTGACGCTGCGCCGTTCCTGCCGCGAAGGCATTTGCGGTTCCTGCGCGATGAACATTGACGGCACCAATACGCTGGCCTGCACCAAGGGCATGGATGAGGTGAACGGCACGGTGAAGGTCTATCCTCTGCCGCATCTGCCGGTGGTCAAGGACCTCGTGCCGGACCTCAATAACTTCTATGCGCAGCATCGTTCGATCGAGCCCTGGCTCAAAACGGTCTCTCCTCCGCCTGCCAAGGAATGGAAGCAGAGCCATGAGGACCGTCAGAAGCTTGATGGTCTTTACGAGTGCATCCTGTGCGCCTGCTGCTCGACCTCCTGTCCGAGCTACTGGTGGAACGGCGACCGTTATCTCGGTCCGGCTGTTCTGCTGCAGGCCTATCGCTGGCTGATCGATTCCAGAGATGAAGCGACCGGTGAACGTCTCGACAATCTCGAGGATCCTTTCCGGCTTTATCGTTGCCACACGATCATGAACTGTGCGCAGGCCTGCCCGAAGGGTCTCAATCCGGCTAAGGCAATCGCCGAAATCAAGAAGATGATGGTCGAGCGCCGCGCTTGAGCCGTGTTTTCACTCTATCGAAGGCCGCGCGGAACCTCTCCGGGCGGCCTTTCTTCGTATCTGAAGGGCAGGAATGTCCTTCCCTCGCCATGGGGAACTTGATTAACCACATCGCGGTAACATATTTCTAACCGAGTTATACGGCATGTTGCGGCAAGTGTCGCGAGAGCGGGAGTATTAAGATGAAATTCAATCACGCTGTGACGGGGGTCGCGATCCTGCTGGCTCTCGCCGGTTGCCAGCGCACCAGCTATAGCAATATCAATTCTGCCAACAGTTCATTGCCGCCGCTGCAGGCGCAGCCGGTGCCGCAGGTTCAGTCCGGCCAGCTACCTCCTCCGGGTGGCACTGCCTCACAATTCCCGACGGCGCCGACGAATACGGCTGCCGTCAATCCTTCCGTCGCGCCAGCCACAGCAATGGATGTCACGAAGGCTTCCATGGTTGGTAACTGGCGTGTCCAGGCCGCCGGCTCCAGCTGCGACATGTTCCTTACGCTCACCGATCTCGGAAGCGGTGCCCGTGGTGGTACCCGTGGCTGCACCGGCGAACTCAGCACCATGCGTTCCTGGGAGGTTTCCGGCCGCCAGGTCGTGTTCAAGGATCCCAATGGCAATGCGATTGGTAGCGTCTACAAGACCGCGGATGCTCGCTTCGACGGCAGCACCGGTTCCGGCCAGTCTCTCAGCCTGAGCCGCTGATCCTTCTGCAGATCTGCAGCGGCGCCAGGCGCCGCTGCCCCGGCGGAGCCTATCCATGGACCCTATTCCCGACTATGCGCTGAGCGTCGCAGAGCAGCTGCGCGCCTTGACGAAGGGTGGCGCTTTACAAGCTGATCCTGCCCAGATTGGTGTCGCGCAGAAACTCGATCGCATCCTGCTTGATCTCAAGGCCCGCAAACCCGCGGCCAAGAAAAGCGCACTTGGCTGGATATTCGCGCAGAAGCGAAAGCCCGATACGGCAATCCGGGGGCTCTACGTTCATGGTAGCGTCGGGCGCGGCAAAACCATGTTGATGGACATGTTCTTCGAGATGGCGCCGATCGAAAACAAGCGAAGGGCGCATTTCCACGAATTCATGGCCGACGTGCATACGCGCATTCATGCACACCGTCAGAAGTTGAAGGCCGGCGAGACGAAGCAGGCCGATCCGGTGCCGCCTGTGGCCGCCGCCCTGCGCGAAGAGGCGCAGCTCCTGTGTTTCGACGAATTCACCGTCACGGATATCACCGATGCGATGATCCTCGCACGATTGTTCACCGAGCTTTTTGCCCGGGGCTGCATTCTCGTCGCAACGTCCAATGTCGAGCCTGACAATCTCTATCGGGATGGCCTCAATCGCGGCCTGTTTCTGCCGTTTGTCGATATCCTCAAGCGCCACGTGGAAGTGGCTTCGCTGGATTCGCCGACCGATTACCGCATGGAAAAGATCGATAGCCTCCCAGTTTTCGTGTCTCCGCTTGGTGCGGAAACGCGCAAGCAGATGGATATAGCTTGGCGCCAGATTATCGACGGAGCCGTTGAGGCATCCATGCAGATCGCCATGAAAGGGCGTCACATTGATGTCCCGATTGCTGCGGGGCGATGCGCACGCTTTTCGTTCCGTGAGCTTTGTGAGCGACCGCTCGGAGCGTCCGATTATCTGGCGATTGCTCAGCGTTTCGACGTGGTGTTCGTCGAAGACATCCCCTTCCTCGGCCCGGACAATCGCAATGAGACGAAGCGGTTCATCATTCTCATCGATGCGCTTTATGATGCGGGCGTTCTTCTATTCGCCTCCGCTGTCCGCCCACCCGATCAACTCATGGTCGAGAAGAAAGGCACGGAAGGTTTCGAATTTGACCGTACAGTTTCGAGACTTTTTGAAATGCGCAGCGTCGAGTATCGAGACCAGCATCAGGGCAAGCGTCACGAAACCGTAAACATTCGGTCATAAAATTCTTACGTTTACGTAAGAATTTTGACTTCTAACCGATTGAAATTCCTCGCTCCAAAATAATCGTTTGCGATTTTGCCCCGCAAGCGCTATGCGATCTGTCCACAAGGGCCAGCTAACGCTCGTTTCAACCTTGTCGTTGATCCAAAAGGAAGTTCTTCGATGGCACGCAAAAAGATCGCTCTTATCGGTTCCGGAATGATTGGTGGTACGCTGGCGCATCTCGCCAGTCTGAAGGAACTGGGCGACATCGTCCTGTTCGACATTGCTGACGGCATCCCGCAGGGCAAGGGACTCGACATCGCCCAGTCTGGTCCGGTCGAAGGCTTCAATGCCAAGTTGTCTGGCGCCAGCGACTACGCCGCGATCGAAGGCGCCGATGTCTGCATCGTCACCGCCGGTGTTGCCCGCAAGCCTGGCATGAGCCGCGACGATCTGCTCGGTATCAACCTCAAGGTCATGGAGCAGGTTGGCGCCGGCATCAAGAAATATGCCCCGAACGCCTTCGTCATCTGCATCACCAATCCGCTCGACGCGATGGTCTGGGCGCTGCAGAAGTTCTCCGGCCTGCCAACCAACAAGGTCGTCGGCATGGCCGGCGTTCTCGACTCGGCTCGCTTCCGCCACTTCCTCTCGGAAGAGTTCAAGGTTTCCGTCCAGGACGTCACCGCATTCGTTCTCGGCGGCCATGGCGACACCATGGTGCCGCTCGCGCGCTACTCCACCATCGGCGGCATTCCGCTGACCGACCTCGTCAAGATGGGTTGGGTCACCAAGGAGCGCCTCGAAGAAATCATCCAGCGCACCCGTGATGGTGGCGCTGAGATCGTAGGTCTCCTGAAGACCGGCTCGGCCTACTACGCCCCGGCCGCCTCTGCCATCGAGATGGCGGAATCCTACCTCAAGGACAAGAAGCGCGTTCTGCCGGCTGCTGCTTACCTGACCGGTCAGTACGGCGTGAAGGATATGTATGTCGGCGTGCCAGTCGTGATTGGCGAAGGCGGCGTCGAGCGCGTCATCGAAATCGACCTCAACAAGGCCGAAGAAGAAGCCTTCCAGAAGTCTGTCGGCGCCGTTGCCGGCCTCTGCGAAGCCTGCATCAACATCGCGCCGGCTCTCAAGTAATTGCCATTTCGCCCAAAACAGGGACACGACAATGAACATTCATGAATATCAGGCCAAGGCTCTTCTGAAGAGCTTTGGTGCACCGGTCGCTGAAGGTGTGGCGATCTTCTCTGCGGAAGAAGCCGAAGCTGCCGCCAAGCAGCTGCCGGGCCCGCTCTATGTCGTCAAGAGCCAGATCCATGCTGGCGGCCGCGGCAAGGGCAAGTTCAAGGAACTGTCGCCGGAAGCCAAGGGCGGCGTCCGCCTCGCTTTCTCGATCGACGAAGCCAAGGCTCATGCCAAGGAAATGTTCGGCAACACGCTGGTGACCGCCCAGACCGGCGAAGCCGGCAAGCAGGTCAACCGTCTCTATATCGAAGACGGTGCCGACATTGCCCGCGAACTCTACTGCTCGCTGCTCGTTGATCGCTCGGTTGGCCAGGTAGCCTTCGTCGTCTCGACGGAAGGTGGCATGGACATCGAAGCCGTTGCGCATGACACGCCGGAAAAGATCCACACGATCGCGATCGACCCGCTGACGGGCGTCACCGACGCCGATGTGGCCAAGATCTCGGCTGCTCTGGAACTGACCGGTGCTGCTGCCGAAGACGCAAAGTCGCTTTTCCCGATCCTCTACAAGGCCTTCGTCGAAAAGGACATGGCGCTGCTCGAGGTCAACCCGCTGATCGTCATGAAGAATGACCATCTGCGCGTGCTCGATGCCAAGATGTCCTTCGACGGCAACGCGCTGTTCCGCCATGACGACGTCAAGGCGCTGCGCGACGAGACCGAAGAAGACGCCAAGGAAATCGAAGCCTCCAAGTGGGATCTCGCTTACGTGGCCCTCGACGGCAATATTGGCTGCATGGTCAATGGTGCCGGTCTCGCCATGGCGACGATGGACATCATCAAGCTTTACGGCAAAGAGCCGGCAAACTTCTGCGACGTCGGCGGTGGCGCTGGCAAGGAGAAGGTCGCGGCTGCCTTCAAGATCATCACGGCTGATCCGAAGGTCGAGGGCATCCTCGTCAACATCTTCGGCGGCATCATGAAGTGCGACGTCATCGCGGAAGGCGTGATCGCCGCCGTGAAGGAAGTCGGCCTGAAGGTTCCGCTCGTCGTGCGCCTCGAAGGCACCAATGTCGAACTTGGCAAGAAGCTCCTGAACGAATCCGGCCTGGCGATCACCGCTGCCGACGATCTGGACGACGCTGCCAAGAAGATCGTCGCGGCGATCAACGGCTAATCTGAGGAACCTATTCGATGTCCATTCTTGTAAACAAGAACACCAAGGTCCTCGTTCAGGGCCTGACCGGCAAGACCGGCACCTTCCACACCGAACAGGCGCTGGCTTACTACGGCACGCAGATGGTCGGCGGTATCCATCCGAAGAAGGGTGGCGAAAACTGGACCGGCTCCAAGGGTGAAACCCTGCCGATCTTCGCGACCGTTGCCGAAGCCAAGGAAAAGACCGGTGCAGACGCATCCGTGATCTACGTCCCGCCGGCAGGCGCTGCCGACGCCATCATCGAGGCCATCGACGCCGAAATCCCGTTCATCACCTGCATCACCGAGGGTATCCCGGTCATGGACATGGTGCGGGTCAAGGCCAAGCTCGACAAGTCCAAGTCGCGCCTTCTCGGCCCGAACTGCCCGGGTATCCTGACGCCGGAAGAATGCAAGATCGGCATCATGCCGGGCTCGATCTTCCGCAAGGGTTCGGTCGGCATTGTCTCGCGCTCGGGAACACTTACATACGAAGCTGTGTTCCAGACCTCGAACGAAGGCCTTGGCCAGACGACTGCCGTTGGTATCGGTGGCGACCCGGTCAAGGGCACCGAGTTTATCGACGTCCTCGAAATGTTCCTGGCCGATCCGGCCACGACCTCGATCATCATGATCGGCGAAATCGGCGGTTCGGCTGAGGAAGATGCAGCGCAGTTCCTCATCGACGAAGCCAAGAAGGGCCGCAAGAAGCCGATGGCCGGCTTCATCGCAGGCCGTACGGCTCCAAAGGGTCGCACCATGGGTCACGCCGGCGCTGTCGTTTCCGGCGGCAAGGGCGATGCGGAATCTAAGATCGAAGCCATGGAAGCGGCTGGCATCAAGGTTTCGCCTTCACCGGCCCGTCTGGGCAAGACCCTGGTCGAAGTCCTCAAGGGCTGAGACCTGACGAAAATCAAGCCAGGCGAAGGATTGGTCCGCCAAACCTTCGCCTGGACTTCGCATATCAAGAACGATTCGCTCGTCGAGCGAACGTTGAGCGGCAGGCCGGGCATCCGGCCATCAATTCTAGTCGGGAGGCGGGCGGACGCGCTCGCGTAACACAATGAGTAGGCAAGAGGCCAACGAGCAGTTCCTGATCACGTCATTCCTCGACGGACAGAACGCAGCCTATATCGAGCAACTCTACGCACGCTATCAGGAAGATCCCTCCTCGGTTTCTGACGAGTGGAAGGCCTTCTTTAAGGCGCTCGCGGACAATCCGACGGATGTCAAAAAGGCCGCCAGCGGTGCGTCCTGGCAGCGCAGCAACTGGCCGCTTGCCGAAAGCGGCGACCTGGTGTCTGCCCTCGACGGCAATTGGGGCAAGGTCGAAAAAGTCATCGAAAAGAAGGTTCAGGCCAAGGCCGAAGCTGCTGCTGCCACCACTGGCAAGCCGGTTTCGGAGACGGAAGTCCTGCAGGCAACGCGCGACAGCGTGCGTGCCATCATGATGATCCGCGCCTATCGTATGCGCGGCCACCTGCATGCCAATCTCGACCCGCTCGGCCTTGCAGCGCCCGTCGAGGACTACAACGAGTTGTCGCCGACGGCCTATGGCTTCACGGAGGCCGACTACGACCGCAAGATCTTCATCGATAACGTGCTGGGTCTGGAGTATGCCACGATCCCGCAGATGCTCGACATCCTGAAGCGGACCTACTGTTCGACGCTCGGTGTCGAATTCATGCATATCTCCAATCCGGAAGAGAAATCCTGGATTCAGGAGCGCATCGAAGGCCCCGGCAAGGGCGTTGAATTTACGCCGAACGGCAAAAAGGCGATCCTGCAGAAGCTGGTCGAGGCGGAAGGCTTCGAGCAGTTCATCGACGTCAAGTACAAGGGCACCAAGCGTTTTGGTCTCGACGGTGGTGAATCGTTGATCCCGGCACTTGAGCAGATCATCAAGCGGGGCGGCCAGGAAGGTATGGAAGAGATCGTTCTCGGCATGGCCCATCGTGGCCGTCTGAACGTGCTGACCAATGTCATGGCCAAACCGCACCGCGCGGTCTTCCATGAGTTCAAGGGTGGGTCGTTCAAGCCGGATGAAGTCGAAGGTTCGGGCGACGTCAAGTATCACCTCGGTGCCTCGTCAGACCGCGAGTTTGACGGCAACAAGGTTCACCTGTCGCTGACGGCAAACCCGTCGCACCTGGAAATCGTCAACCCCGTCGTGATGGGCAAGGCCCGCGCAAAGCAGGACCAGCTCGCCAAGGTCTGGGATGGCGATGTCATTCCGTTGCAGGAACGCTCCAAGGTTCTGCCGCTTCTCATTCACGGTGATGCGGCCTTTGCCGGCCAGGGTGTCGTTGCAGAAATCCTCGGTCTGTCGGGTCTGCGCGGTCACCGCGTTGCCGGCACGATGCATGTCATCATCAACAACCAGATCGGCTTCACCACCAATCCGGCTTTCTCGCGTTCGTCGCCTTATCCGTCTGACGTCGCAAAGATGATCGAAGCGCCAATCTTCCACGTGAACGGTGACGATCCGGAGGCGGTTACCTATGCCGCCAAGATCGCGACCGAATACCGGATGAAGTTCCATAAGCCTGTCGTCATCGACATGTTCTGCTACCGCCGCTTTGGCCACAACGAAGGCGACGAGCCTGCGTTCACGCAGCCGAAGATGTACAAGGTCATCCGGGCTCACAAGACAGTGGCGCAGCTCTACGCCGAGCGTCTGATCTCCGAAGGCCTTATGAATGAGGGCGAATTCGAGCAGATGAAGGCCGACTGGCGCGCCAACCTCGAGTCGGAATTCGAAGCTGGCCAGAGCTACAAGCCGAACAAGGCTGACTGGCTGGATGGCCAGTGGTCGGGTCTGCGCTCGGCCGACAATGCCGATGAACAGCGTCGCGGCAAGACAGCTGTTCCGATGAAGTCGCTCAAGGATATCGGTCGCAAGCTGTCGACCATTCCTGAAACATTCAGGGCCCACCGCACGATTCAGCGTTTCATGGAAAACCGTGCCCAGATGGTCGAAACCGGTGAAGGCATCGACTGGGCGATGGCCGAGGCGCTTGCCTTTGGGTCTCTGGTTGTCGATGGCCACAAGATCCGTCTGTCCGGCCAGGATTGCGAACGCGGTACCTTCAGCCAGCGTCACTCGGTTCTCTACGATCAGGAAACCGAAGAGCGCTACATCCCGCTCGCCAATCTCGCACCGAACCAGGCCCGCTACGAAGTCATCAACTCGATGCTCTCCGAAGAAGCGGTTCTGGGTTTCGAGTACGGTTACTCGCTTGCCCGTCCGAACGCACTGACCCTGTGGGAAGCCCAGTTCGGTGACTTCGCCAACGGTGCACAGGTCGTGTTCGACCAGTTCATCTCGTCGGGTGAACGCAAGTGGCTGCGCATGTCCGGTCTCGTCTGCCTTCTGCCGCATGGTTACGAAGGGCAGGGCCCGGAACACTCTTCCGCCCGCCTCGAGCGCTGGCTGCAGATGTGCGCCGAAGACAACATGCAGGTCGCCAACGTTACGACGCCGGCAAACTACTTCCACATTCTGCGTCGACAGATGAAGCGCGACTTCCGCAAGCCGCTGATCATGATGACGCCGAAGTCCCTGCTGCGTCACAAGCGGGCCACGTCCAGCCTTGCCGAGATGGCCGGTGAATCTTCGTTCCACCGTCTGTTGTGGGATGACGCCGAAGTCATCAAGGACGGCCCGATCAAGCTGCAGAAGGATGCCAAGATCCGTCGTGTCGTGATCTGCACCGGCAAGGTTTACTACGACCTGCTGGAAGAGCGCGAAAAGCGCGGGATTGATGACATCTACCTGCTGCGCATCGAACAACTCTACCCGTTCCCGGCCAAGGCGCTGATCAACGAGCTCAGCCGTTTCCGCAATGCGGAGATGGTCTGGTGCCAGGAAGAGCCGAAGAACATGGGTGCCTGGTCGTTCATCGACCCGTATCTGGAGTGGGTGCTCGCTCATATCGATGCCAAGTACCAGCGGGTTCGCTACACCGGCCGTCCGGCTGCCGCCTCGCCGGCGACGGGCCTGATGTCGAAGCACCTCGCACAGCTCGAAGCTTTCCTCGAGGATGCATTGGGCGGTTGATCCGCCCACGTGCCACCCCCGCAGACCGAAACGTTCTCTGACCAACGGAATTGAGATCATGGCCACTGAAATCCGCGTACCCACGCTTGGCGAATCCGTCAGCGAAGCCACCATCGGCACCTGGTTCAAGAAGGTTGGCGACACCGTCAAGGCTGACGAACCGCTCGTCGAATTGGAAACCGACAAGGTCACGGTCGAAGTTCCGTCGCCCGTCTCCGGCGTGCTGACCGAGATTGTTGCGCAGAACGGCGAGACTGTCGGCCTCGGCGCACTGCTTGGCCAGATCGCCGAAGGCGCCGCTGGCTCGGTCGCTGCATCCGCGCCGGCTCCTGCTGCAGCACCTGCTGCTCCGGCTCCGGTTGCTGCTGCTCCCGCCGCTGTCGCCTCGGCCCCGGCTGCGGCCATGCCGGCGGCTCCGGCCGCTGCAAAGCTTGCAGCTGACAACAACATCGCAACTGCCGATGTCGATGGTTCTGGCAAGCGTGGCCAGGTTCTGAAGGGTGACGTGCTCGCGGCCATCGCCAAGGGCACAGCATCGCCGGCTCCTGCCGCCGTTCCTGCAGCACCGCGTGCTGCCTCGTCCGCAAGCGACGCGCCGCGTGAAGAGCGCGTGAAGATGACCCGCTTGCGCCAGACGATCGCCAAGCGCCTCAAGGACGCCCAGAACACGGCTGCCATGCTGACCACCTATAACGAGGTGGACATGAAGGCGGTCATGGACCTGCGCAATCGCTACAAGGACATCTTCGAGAAGAAGCACGGCGTGAAGCTTGGCTTCATGGGCTTCTTCACCAAGGCCGTCACGCATGCGCTGAAGGAATTGCCGGCCGTTAACGCCGAAATCGACGGCACCGACATCATCTACAAGAACTACTGCCATGTCGGCGTTGCTGTCGGCACGGACAAGGGCCTCGTGGTTCCGGTCGTGCGCGATGCCGACCAGATGTCGATCGCTGAAATCGAAAAGGAAATCGGTCTCCTTGGCAAGGCTGCCCGTGATGGCCAGCTGTCGATGGCAGACATGCAGGGCGGCACTTTCACCATCTCCAACGGCGGCGTCTATGGTTCGCTGATGTCCTCGCCGATCCTAAACGCACCGCAGTCGGGTATCCTCGGCATGCACAAGATCCAGGAGCGTCCGGTTGTTGTCGGTGGCCAGATCGTCATTCGCCCGATGATGTATCTCGCTCTCTCCTACGATCACCGTATCGTTGACGGCAAGGAAGCGGTCACCTTCCTCGTTCGCGTCAAGGAAAGCCTGGAAGATCCAGAACGCCTGGTTCTCGATCTCTAAGGAGTATCCGCGATGGAACCGGTATCTGCTTCCGCCTCTCCGCTCGTCCTGCTCCTTGCCTGGAGCGTGGTCCTTTTGGTTGCGCATGTCCTCCTGCAGGGCATGCTCGCCACCAAGGAGTTGGGTACCAAGTGGAATGCCGGCCCACGAGACGACAACAAGCAGCCGGCGGGTAAGCTCGCCGGTCGCGCTGCGCGCGCGTCTTCGAACTTTCGCGAGACCTATCCGGCCTTCGTCGCACTCGTCGCAGGACTGCTCTTCACCGGTGAGACCTCCGGTCTCGGCTTGATCGGGGCCGTTGTCTGGTTCGTTGGACGCATTGCTTACTACCCGCTTTATCTGGCGGGTATTCCCTATATCCGGTCGCTGGTGTGGACGGGTTCTATGGTCGGCCTCGGCCTTATGTTTCTCGCGCTGACATTTTGAGGTGAGGCATGGGCGCGCCACTGGGAGCATGCGTTCTTCTTGCCGCGCTTGCGCTTTCTCACGCGGCTTCGGCCGCTGATTGCCTGATTGAAAAAGCCACTTATCGCGAAGCCGAAACTGGGGTCGAACTCGTTTTTGCCGCGGCGAGCGGTGAAAACACGCCAGTGACGCATGGCTTCTCCACGACAGTCGGCAAGTTCGAGCTCGACGGTCATGTCATGTACGATCCCGAGGTTGAGCGACCCATCGGCATGCTGATGAATAACTGCCCCGAAGGCGACGTGACAGGCGCGGATCTCGCTGCCTGCACCGTCTGGAAAGGCATTGTCTACGGCATCGACGAGGCGACGGGTCATGTCGATCTTCTCCCGTCGGAAGGCGCTGCAGCTCCCGATGCGCTTCTCTTGCCGGGCTTCGGCCCCGCCGTCTTGGCCTCGTCTGCCGGCAAGGCTCTCGAGACCGGCCCGTGGGATGTCTTCGAGTTCAAGGGATGCGCGTCATGACCAGCCGCCCCCTTCTGCTCGTCACAGGCGGTAGCCGCGGGATCGGCGCTGCAATATGCCGAAAGGCTGCCGCACAGGGTTACGATCTGCTTATCAACTATCGCTCGGACAGGCTGGCCGCCGAAGGCGTTTCTGCCGATTGCCGTGCGATTGGTGTTAATGCAGAGATTGTGCAGGGCGATACTGCAGATGAAGACGGTATTGCCACGATTTTCGCAGCTGTCGACCGTCTCGGCCCCCTTTATGGTCTCGTGAATAATGCCGGCGTCGTTGATGTCACCGCGCGGGTCGATGAATTCGACCGGGTGCGGCTCGACCGCATGTTTGCCGTCAATGTCATCGGCAAGATCCGCTGTGCCTCAGAAGCCGTGACGCGCATGTCAACGAAGCATGGCGGGCAGGGTGGCGTGATCGTCAACATTTCCTCCATGGCTGCCGTGATCGGCAGTCCGGGTCAATATGTTGACTATGCCGCCGCCAAGGCTGCGGTCGATACGTTTACTGTCGGGCTTTCGCGTGAAGTCGCCACCGAGGGCATCCGGGTCAATGCTGTCAGGCCCGGCATCATCGACACCGAAATCCATGCATCCGGCGGATTGCCGGGCAGGGCGCGCGATCTGGCCCCAATCATTCCGATGCAAAGGCCCGGAACGGCCGACGAAGTGGCCGACAGCGTTCTTTATCTCCTCTCGCCTCAGGCATCCTATGTGACGGGTGCCCTCTTGAATGTCAGCGGCGGTCGGTAACCGTCGAAAACGAAGGAAGCTCCTCATGTCTTATGATGTCATCGTTATCGGCTCCGGCCCCGGCGGCTATGTCTGCGCCATCAAGGCGGCCCAGCTCGGCCTGAAGGTTGCCGTCGTCGAGAAGCGCCAGACCTATGGCGGCACCTGCCTCAATATCGGCTGCATCCCGTCCAAGGCTCTGCTGCATGCGTCGGAAGTCTTCCACCATGCCTCGCATGGCATGTCCGATCTCGGCGTGGACGTCGGCACTCCGACCCTCAACCTCGAAAAGATGATGGCGCACAAGGATGCGACCGTGAAGTCGAATGTCGAGGGCGTTTCCTTCCTGTTCAAGAAGAACAAGATCGACGGCATCCAGGGCACGGGCAAGATCCTCGGCGGTGGCAAGGTCCAGGTGACCAACGATGCCGGTGAAGTCCAGGTCCTCGAAACCAAAAACATCGTCATCGCCACCGGCTCCGACGTTGCCGGCATTCCGGGCGTTCAGGTCGATATCGATGAGAAGATCATCGTGTCCTCGACGGGTGGTATCGCGCTCGACAAGGTGCCGGGGAAGATGGTTGTCGTCGGCGGGGGCGTGATCGGTCTGGAACTCGGCTCGGTCTGGTCGCGCCTTGGCGCCAAGGTGACTGTCGTCGAATATCTCGACACGATCCTCGGCGGCATGGACGGCGAAGTCTCCAAGCAGTTCCAGCGCATCCTTGCCAAGCAGGGCATGGAGTTCAACCTCGGTGCCAAGGTCACCGGCGTCGAGAAGTCGGGCGAAGGCGCCAAGGTCACCTTCGAACCGGTCAAGGGCGGTGAAGCCCAGACGCTTGAAGCCGATGTCGTGCTCGTCGCCACCGGTCGCAAGCCTTACACGGTTGGTCTCGGCCTTGAAGAAGCCGGCGTTGCGCTTGATAACCGCGGCCGCGTCGAGATCGACGGCCACTACCGCACTAATGTCGCCGGCATCTATGCCATTGGCGACGTGGTCAAGGGCCCGATGCTCGCCCACAAGGCGGAAGACGAAGGCGTAGCACTTGCCGAAATCCTCGCCGGCCAGCACGGCCACGTGAACTATGACGTCATCCCGGGCGTCGTCTACACCCAGCCGGAGGTCGCCTCCGTCGGCAAGACCGAGGAAGAGCTTAAGGCCGCAGGCGTTGCCTACAAGGTCGGCAAATTCCCGTTCACGGCAAACGGCCGCGCCCGCGCTATGCTTGCCTCGGACGGCTTCGTCAAGGTTCTCGCCGACAAGGACACAGACCGCGTTCTCGGCGTGCACATCATCGGCCTCGGCGCCGGCGAGATGATCCACGAGGCCGCTGTGCTGATGGAGTTCGGCGGTTCGTCGGAAGATTTGGGCCGCACTTGCCACGCGCACCCGACCATGTCGGAGGCCGTGAAGGAAGCAGCCCTCGCTACCTTCTTCAAGCCGCTGCACATGTAAGGTCTGCAGAACTGATATAAGCCAATTATTATATTTCAGTAAGATTGAAGGCTGTCGCTTGTACCCCAAGCGGCGGCCTTTA
Source organism: Rhizobium sp. G187 (assembly GCF_051549525.1). Lineage (NCBI taxonomy): Bacteria > Pseudomonadati > Pseudomonadota > Alphaproteobacteria > Hyphomicrobiales > Rhizobiaceae > Rhizobium > Rhizobium sp. G187. The sequence goes on along the minus strand of NZ_JBPUGM010000004.1, from coordinate 93,280 downwards.
TCATGTGTGGGCACTGCCTCTTTCCCGAAATGACAAAAGGCAAACCAATGTCCGTGATCGCCCCTACCTCCTACTCCCTTCTCCAGAAGGCCCTGCACTGGACGATGGCTCTTCTCATTCTCTTCAACCTGATCTTCTCCGACGCCATGGAGGAAGCGGTCGAAGCCTATGAGCGCGGCGAAGTGCCCTCGCCAGCCGATCTCTCCTCTGCCAACATCCATGCCTATGTCGGTATCGCGGTGCTCTGTCTTGGGCTGATCCGGCTCGCCGTGCGCCTGACCCGGGGAGCGCCTGCCGCGCCGGCCGAGGAGCCGCCGGTCCTGCGGCTTGCGTCGAAGATTGCGCATGGCACGTTCTATGCGCTGTTCGTTCTGCTGCCGCTGAGTGGCATCGGCAAATACTACTTTGGCAACGAGATTGCCGGCGAGCTTCACGGCGGGCCTCTTAAGCTTCTGATGTGGGTGCTGATCGTGGTTCACATTGCCGCAGTGCTGGTGCATCAGTTCTACTGGAAGACCCCGGTCGCTCAGCGTATGACCAAAGGCTGACACAAGGCGCCCCTGTGGTCGCCAGTTTCCGGGGGCGTTGCATGTCAAAAGTATCGTTGGAACCCGTGGCAATGCCGCATCCTGCCCTTCCCTCGGCTAATTGGGCGGATCGCTATGCTGTCATCGCACTTGCTCCTGACGCCACTGCGCTCGATCTTGCGAGAAAGATATTCGGGCGTTCTCCCCGTTGGGTGGGCTTGCTGCTGGCGCTGCGCAACCGGATTGTCGGGCTGTTCGGCTTGAAGTCCGCGGAACTCGGGATCGCGGACAGCCAGACGATTGGAGCTTTTCCCGTCGTCAGCGCCCGCGACGATCAGGTTGTGCTCGGCTTCGACGACGCCCATCTCAATTTTCGGATCGTGCTGGATGTCGCGGCTGCCGGTCCCCAGGCGCGGAAACTCGCCATCACAACGCTGGTTGAGCGGCACAATCTGTTCGGCAGACTTTATATTTTTGTGATCACGCCGTTCCACAAGCTGATTGTCCGCACCATGCTGGCGCGGATGCGTTGAGGCTGTCCTGCTTTTAAGCTGGTTTTAGTCAGCTTCCGAAACGCGTGACGACAAAGCCCTGCTTGCGGATGAGTTCGATCAGGCCTTCGTCCCCAGGCAGGTGAAGCGCGCCGATGGCGATCAAAACGCCACCCTCCTGGAGATAGCCGGCGGCTCTTTCCGCCATGCGGTGATTTCGTGCCGTGATCATTTTGTCAGCAAAGGCGCGTGCCGTCACCGGGTCCCAGCCCATGATCTCGTTGAGAATGATCATCATGCCGGTATCCTGCGCCTCATAGAGTTCGATCAGGGCGCCGGTCTGTTCTTCACCGGAATGGGGCGAGCTGAACTGCTGAATCAGACTTTCCAGCATCGGGCCGTCCGGCAATGAGGCGATAGAAGCGAACTGTTCCGCAGGCGTTTCGAGGCCAGCGACAAAGATACCCTCTTGCATTGCCGTATTCACCAGCAAATGGTCGAGCACGATCTCGCCTTCGTTCAGCAGGCGCGTTTCGCAGCGGTCGCTCATCAGGTTGAAATAGATGACCCATGGCCGCATGCGGGCCAGCATTTTGACGCTCAGTCCGCGTGTGGCGAGTGCATCCTGAAGTGCGGGCCGGCGCGCCTCTGGAAGCACCTGATCAAGCGTGCCGGTCGCGAGCATGGTCAGATCCGGCCGCATGAGTAGTTGCTGTTGGATCAGCTGAGGCGTGCCAATTTCCTCCAGTTCCACGAGCAGGGTCTCGACCTGTGTCAGTGCCTCGTCGACGGCGGGGGTTATCTTGCTGATGCGCGGATCACGCAGATGCGCTGTGCCGAGGAGCCAGGAAGGGGCCAGCCCCTCCTTTTCGATCTTCCACAAAAGGCCGTGGTTGTTCTTGATCTCTGCGGAGCGCTGTTCCAGCTGGCGAAAGGCCTGCGGATCTGCAGCCTTGAGCTTTCCGATCATGCTCTGGGAGGGACAGGAGACCTCTGCGGCGGCAGGAAATGCAGCAAGGAGGCTGACCAAGGCCAGGGACAAGATAGGAATTCGCACGCTAGCCTCCGTTGGCAGACACCGGGATCGAACAGATCAGGCAACTGAGCGGTGCTGTAACGAAAATTCGGCGCGGCTGCGATGGACCGGTGTCACTCTACGCGAGACAGTCGGTATCCTTGTCGTCGCAGGAGTTCGACCAGGCCCTGTTCGCCGGGCAGATGGAGCGCTCCGACAGCGATAAAGGCATTGCCTTTCTCAAGGTGCTGGGTGCTGCCCTTGGCCATGACGAGGTTGCGATCGCTGATGATGCGGCTTTCGAAGGCGGCATAAGCACTTTCATCACCCTCTGTCGTGGACGGAGCGACGGTTTTCAGCAAGGGCATGGTCATGCCGATATCGCCGGAGAGGTAGAGTTCCGTCATGGTTTCCATGACGTCTTCCATCTTGTCGCCGAGCGTGATCGTCTCGACCAGAGCTTTGAAGTGGAAGTCGATGGGCAGGTCTGCCATGGCTTCCAGCTGCTCGACCAGTGTTTCAAGACCGGCGACGGGTTTTCCGGCTGCCACCGCGTCCTTGGCAATCTGCATGTCGAGGAAAGATGCACCGCCTGCCTTGCGGGACAATTCGCACGCGGGCAGGGCGACGAAGCTCGCAAGGATCCAGGGCTTCATCTTGGCCACCACGGCGAGTGAAAGACCGCGCTGTTTTAGGCCCTCGTCGAGCTTGGTGAGTGATGCAGAGTCAAGATGGTCCTTGATACTGGTGCCATCTGTGAACATTGTCAGTTCCGGATGCATGAGGAGGGCAGAGCCAGCCTTGTTCTCATCCAGGATTTCATCCGATTCGATGACCACGACATCGGCGTCGGCCGCAGCAAGACGGGCACCCTCCGGCATCTTGAGGACACGGGGGTCCGTTACATGCATGGTGCCGAGCAGCCAGGAGGGCTTGACGCCGTCCTTTTCGATCTTCCAGAAAATGCCCCTGCCGTTCGGGATCGCATCCGCCTCCGCCTGGATCTCTGCGAGCAGCGCGGGATTCTCTTTCGCCATGCTCTCCAGCAGGTTGCTGCCCTTGCAGGCTGCTTCATCGGCGGCTTTTGCGGTGGAGATGGATACCAGCGTGGCGAGGAGGACTGTCAGCATCAGGAGGGGCAGGGCGCCGACAATAAACTGCAGAACCTGTTCCAGCGAAAGGCGCGGCCATCGGGTGCGCAGCGAGAGGATGCGTTGGGCAGTCATGACATCTCCTGTGTAAGTGCCAGGACGATAGTCCGCACTAACCTCATGATTGATTAAGGCGTGTGGTTAATCTCGACGTCGAGCATGCGCGCTTATCGGGCGCGAGGATGGGCTCGGTCATAGATATCGAGAAGGCGGGCGCTATCAACGCCGGTATAGATCTGTGTGGTCGAAAGGCTGGCATGGCCGAGCAGTTCCTGGATCGTCCTCAGATCGCCGCCGCTGCCGAGCAAATGGGTGGCGAAGGAATGGCGCAATGCATGCGGCGTTGCCGAATCCGGCAGGCCGAGGGCCGAGCGAAGGCGCTGCATTTCGCGCTGGATGATCGCCGGCTGCAATGGCCCGCCGCGCGCTCCGCGAAACAGCGGCTTGCCGGCTTCCAGATGATATGGGCAAAGCTTGCGATAGACCGCGACCGCTTCGCCAACAACTGGGAGAAGCGGCACGATGCGCATCTTTCCGCCCTTGCCGGTAACCCTGAGGCTTGTCGTCTTTTCCTGAAAGGCCTCAGGCGGCAACCCAAGTGCTTCTGAAATGCGCAGGCCGCAGCCATAGAGAAGAGTGAGCACGGCGGCATCGCGCGCCGCGATCCACGGCTCCTCGTTCATCTGCGTCGCGCGGTCGACGACGGTGACCGCCTGGCTGCCGCTCAGCGGTTTTGGCAGGGATTTCGGCTGTTTCGGTGAGCGAATCGCGCTGGCGCCGGCAGCATTCACCAATCCCTTGCGCTCCAGATAGCGGAGGAAGGAGCGCAGGCCGGCAAGATGGCGGCCGAGTGTGCGGGCACCGGCGCCGTCCTTGCGGCGATGGGCCAGAAAACCGCGCAGATCTGCTGGCCGAAGCGCCTGAATGTCCGATAGCGCCACGCTTCCGCCGACATGTCCGGACAGAAACTGCAGAAATTGGCGCGTATCCCGCTCGTAGGCTTCCAGCGTATTGCCGGCCAAGCGGCGTTCGTCTCCGAGGCTTTCGAGCCAGGATTTCCGTTCACCGAGAAGTTTTTCGTCTGCGGGGATCAAATTTGCGCCGTCTGCGTTGTCAGTGGTTGGAAATCCGACCCACGATGCCGTGGGAGGGTTACCGAAGCACTAACGACAGGGGCTGTCATGATCGGATCACACCGGGGTGTCAAAGAGGCTCGAACTTACTGGCGAGGATCCCGCTGATGCGCCGTCCCACCGTTTCCACCCTGGGCAGTTTCTCCGAAGCCGTCACGCTCGTTTCTCAAGGTCGACCTGGCCACATCGTCGATACGCTGATCGCCGAGCGCGGCCAGAAGATCGTCAAGCATCCGCTCTGGCCGGTGATGCGCCCTTTTGTCTACACGCTGCTGCGCTATGGCAAGGCGGTGGAATTCGCCGATGATGTGGCGCGCCTCAACGGGGCGCAGGTGTTCGATTATCTGAGTGCGGCTCTGGACCTCAAGATCGGGGTTCGCAATGCCGACCGTATTCCGGCCGAGGGCGGTTTCATTCTCGTCAGTAACCATCCGACGGGTATTGCCGACGGTGTTGCGATGTATGACCTGTTGAAGACGCGTCGCCCCGACATGACCTTCTTCGCCAATCGCGATGCGATCCGCGTCAATCCGCGACTGGCCGAAATCGTCATCCCTGTGGAGTGGCGCGAGGAACACAAATCCAAGCTCAAGGCACGCGAGACGCTTCAATTGACCAACCGCGCGATCGAGGAGCGCAAGGCCGCCATCCTGTTTCCATCCGGCCGCATCGCCTATTGGGAAAACGGCCGGCTTAACGAACGACCCTGGAAGACCTCGGCGGTGTCGCTTGCCCGCAAATACGATCTGCCGATCCTGCCGGTGAACATGAAAGCTCGCAATTCGGGTCTGTTCTACTGGTTTGCGAATTGGTCGACCGAACTCAGGGACATGACCGTTTTCTACGAGTTGCTGAACAAGAAGGGTCAGCAATTCGACTTCACGGTCGGTCCGCTGATCCCGGTCAGCGCATTGGAGGGTGATGTGACGGAGGTGACCAGGGCACTGGAGGCCTATACCGTGCATCAGCTGCCGCAGGAGCCTGACCGCGCTTTCGGCTGAAGCTCTCCTTCATATCGCAATCGGATATTCCAATTCCGGTCCGGCGGGGGCAAGTTGCGCCCGATGACGGACGATTCGAAAAGCCTGTTCGGAGAACTCTTCGAGACACCGCGCCGAAAGGTCGTGCCGGTGCTGGTCCCCATGCCAGCGCCGACTGCCTATAGCTATGCCGTGCCGGAAGCGCTGGTGGTCGAACCGGGCGCAATCGTGCAGATCCCGCTGGGTCCAAGGCAGGTTGTTGGCGTGGTCTGGGATGGCGGCGAGGATAAGGCGGTCGATCCGAAGAAGCTGCGCGAAATTTCCAAGGTCTTTGACTGCCCGCCGCTCGACAAGGATATGCGTGCCTTTCTCGACTGGATTGCAGCCTATACCCTGTCTCCGCCCGGTTATGTCGCGCGCATGGCGCTTCGGGCACCCGCTGCTTTTGATCCCGAGCCGATGATCGAGGGCTTGCGCTTCAGTGGCTATCAGCCTGAGCGTTTGACGCCGGCGCGCCAGAAAGTGCTCGAACTTGCCGGTGACGGATTGTCCTGGACGAAGAGCGGACTTGCCCATGCCTGCGGCGTGTCCGCGAGCGTGATCGACGGGCTCGCCAAACAGGGTGTGTTCGAGCAGGTCTTCCTGCCGCCGCCGCCGATCGTTGCGCCTCCCGATCCTGACTATGCGGTGCATCGTCTTGCCGGTCCGCAGAAGGAGGCAGCAGACGAAATCCTCGCCATGATCGGCAAGGGCGGTTTCTCCGTCGCCTTGATCGACGGGGTTACAGGCTCAGGAAAGACCGAGGTCTATTTCGAAGCGATTGCCGAGACGTTGAAGCAGGGCAAGCAGGTGCTGATCCTGCTGCCGGAAATTGCGCTGACGGCCAATTTCCTCGATCGGTTCCAGGATCGCTTCGGATCCAAGCCCGGCGAATGGCACTCTGATCTTGCCACGCGGACACGCGAGAAGGTCTGGCGGCAGGTGGCCACCGGAGAGGTCCGTGTGGTTGCCGGCGCGCGTTCGGCGCTCTTCCTGCCCTTCGAAAATCTTGGCCTCATCATCGTCGATGAAGAGCATGACCCCGCCTTCAAGCAGGAAGATCGCGTCTTCTATAATGCGCGCGACATGGCTGTTGTCCGGGCGCGGATTGCTGGCTTTCCCGTGGTCCTGGTCTCGGCCACGCCGTCGGTCGAAAGCCAGGTGAACTGCATTGCCGGACGTTATCAGCGCATCCATCTGCCCACCCGCTTTGCCGATGCAGCCATGCCGGATCTGCATCGGATCGATATGCGCCGGCATCCGCCCGAGCGTGGCGGCTTTCTGTCCCCGATCTTGCTGCGGTCGGTTGGAAAGGCGGTTGAGCGGGGAGAGCAGGCGCTGCTCTTCCTCAATCGGCGCGGCTATGCACCGCTCACGCTCTGCCGGGTCTGCGGTCACCGTTTCCAATGCCCGCAATGTTCGAGCTGGCTGGTGGAGCATCGCTTCCGCGGACAGATCCAGTGCCATCAATGCGGTTATCACGAACCGACGCCGAATGCCTGCCCCGAATGCGGGACGCTCGACCATCTGGTGGCCTGCGGGCCCGGTGTCGAGCGGATCGCGGAAGAGGTGGAGAAGCATTTTCCCGACGCCCGGACGCTGGTCTTGTCATCCGACCTTGGTGGCGTGAAGCGGCTGCGGTTGGAACTGGAAGCGATTGCCAATGGCGAGGCGGATATCGTCATCGGCACGCAACTGGTGGCGAAGGGCCATAATTTCCCATTGATGACGCTGGTTGGGATCATCGATGCCGATATCGGCTTGTCGAATGGCGATCCGCGCGCCGCCGAACGAACCTTCCAGCTTCTATCGCAGGTGACTGGCCGTGCCGGGCGTACGGGCCGCAAGAGCCTCGGCCTCATCCAGACCTTCCAGCCGCAACATCCGGTGATGCAGGCGCTGGTATCCGGTGATGCCTCGGCATTCTACGAGCGAGAGATTTCGGAGAGAGAGCGTGCGCAGCTGCCGCCCTATGGCCGTCTCGTGTCGATCATTGTCTCTGCGGATACTCGGGCAGAAGCCGAGGGGCATGCCCGAGCCCTTCGTCAGGCTGCACCCCATGAGAGCGGGATCATGGTGCTTGGCCCGGCAGAGGCGCCGCTTGCACTGATCCGCGGTCGCCACCGCTTCCGGCTGCTGGTGCATGGAAGACGCAGCAGCGACATGCAGGGCTTTGTCCGCAGTATGTTGGACCGTGGGCCGAAGGAGCGGCGATCAATCCAAGTTCAAGTCGATGTGGATCCTCAGAGCTTCCTCTGAGTGCCGTGGACCGACGCGCAAGAATTTCACGGTCATCCCATACCGCCTCAGCCTTATATGTGGCATAAGCCCGGCGTTTTCGTCTTCTCAGGATCCACCATGGAATTCTACTTCCCCACCGAGCTGGGCGAGCAGCTGGCCTTCGTCGCAGCTGCCGCTGCTGCCGTAATCGGCTGCTTTATCATGTTTGCACCGGGTCTGACGCTGCGTCTGCTCGGCCTTGCGCCACGGGAGGGGCGGCCCGAGGGCTTTGGTGCCGTCCGCTCCACCGGCGGGCTCGTCACCGGCTTTTCAGGAACAGCACTTCTCCTGGCGCAGCCCACGGTCTATCTCGCTTTCGGGGCTGCCGTGGCACTTGCGGCTTTTGCTCGCATCCTATCCATCATGTCGGATGGTGGGAGCACTTGGCGCAACCTTCTCCTCCTGGTTGCAGAGATCGCACTTGCTGCCATGCCTCTCGCCTATGTCTTTGGTCTGACTTGAATTTGAGGAACGGCGCAGTCCCAGTCACTGCGCCGCCAATTTGACGCAGATTCAGACAAAAAACCCAACAAGGCCTTGCTCTCGGGGTGCAAACCGTTAATACGCGTGTTGCGAGTCTAGACCTCGTATGCTAGACGGACCGCGAAATTCGGAAAACGCAAGTCTTACGGGCTGGTGTTTTTGGGGAAAAACAAAACGATATCAGGACGTTGTCAGGCCCTATCTTCGGGCGCTTCGATCCTGGGTCAAAATCAGGGAATTTTTTGCCCGTGGCAGACGCATCCCAAGTGATTTCAGGCGTGGCAGAGCGTTACGCATCGTCGCTTTTCGAGCTTGCGCTCGAGGCCGGTGCCATTGACGCGGTCGCCGCCGATCTCAACCGGTTCCAGGCGATGATCGACGAGAGCGACGATCTGAAGCGTCTGGTCCAGTCGCCGGTCTTTACGGCCGAAGATCAGGTCAACGCCATCAGTGCGATCGGCGAAAAGGCCGGTCTGAGCGCGCTGGTGTTGAACTTCCTGAAGGTCGTCGCCAGCAATCGCCGCCTGTTTGCCGTATCTGGCATGGTGGCCGCCTATCGCCAGATCGCCGCCCGTCATAAGGGTGAGATCACGGCGGACGTCACCTCTGCTCACGCCCTTTCGGCTGAGCAGGAATCCGAACTGAAAGCGGCGCTGAAGGGCGTTACTGGCAAGGAAGTCTCGATCGTGGTCACGGTCGATGCGTCTCTGCTTGGCGGTCTGATCGTGAAGATCGGCTCCCGCCAGATCGACACGTCCCTTCGCACCAAACTTTCCACCCTTAAGCTTGCACTGAAAGAGGTTGGCTGATGGATATCCGCGCCGCGGAAATTTCCGCAATTCTGAAAGATCAAATCAAGAACTTCGGCAAAGAGGCGGAAGTCTCCGAAGTCGGCCAGGTGCTCTCCGTCGGTGACGGTATTGCCCGCGTTTACGGCCTCGACAACGTCCAGGCCGGCGAAATGGTCGAGTTCCCGGGCGGCGTTCGCGGCATGGCGCTCAACCTCGAAGCCGACAATGTCGGTGTGGTTATCTTCGGTGCCGACCGCGGCATTAAGGAAGGCGACATCGTCAAGCGGACCGGCGCCATCGTTGACGTTCCGGTTGGTCCGGAACTGCTCGGCCGCGTCGTTGACGCGCTCGGCAACCCGATCGACGGCAAGGGCCCGATCAATGCCACCCGCCGTTCGCGCGTCGACGTAAAGGCTCCTGGCATCATTCCGCGTAAGTCGGTTCATGAGCCGATGTCGACCGGCCTTAAGGCTATCGACGCCCTCATCCCGGTTGGTCGTGGCCAGCGCGAGCTGGTCATCGGTGACCGTCAGACCGGCAAGACCGCGATCATTCTGGATACCTTCCTGAACCAGAAGCCGATCCACGACAACGGCCCTGACAACGACAAGCTGTTCTGCGTCTACGTCGCTGTTGGTCAGAAGCGTTCGACTGTTGCTCAGTTCGTGAAGATCCTCGAAGAGCGCGGCGCACTGCAGTACTCGATCGTTATCGCGGCTACCGCGTCCGATCCGGCTCCGATGCAGTATCTCGCACCGTTCGCTGGTTGCGCCATGGGCGAATACTTCCGTGACAACGGCCAGCACGCCCTCATCGCTTATGACGATCTGTCGAAGCAGGCTGTTGCTTACCGTCAGATGTCGCTCCTGCTGCGCCGTCCTCCGGGCCGCGAAGCTTATCCGGGCGACGTTTTCTACCTGCATTCGCGTCTGCTCGAGCGCGCTGCCAAGATGGGCGACGCTGCAGGTGCCGGCTCGCTGACCGCTCTGCCGGTCATCGAAACCCAGGGCAACGACGTTTCGGCCTTCATCCCGACCAACGTCATCTCGATCACCGACGGTCAGATCTTCCTTGAAACCGACCTGTTCTACCAGGGCATTCGTCCGGCCGTTAACGTCGGTCTGTCGGTTTCGCGCGTTGGTTCTGCCGCTCAGATCAAGGCGATGAAGCAGGTTGCCGGCTCGATCAAGGGTGAACTCGCCCAGTATCGTGAAATGGCTGCCTTCGCCCAGTTCGGTTCCGACCTCGACGCCGCCACTCAGCGCCTGCTGAACCGTGGTGCCCGTCTGACGGAACTCCTGAAGCAGGCACAGTTCTCTCCGCTCAAGACGGAAGAACAGGTTGCTGTGATCTTCGCTGGCGTCAATGGCTACCTTGATAAGGTCGCCGTCAATCAGGTCGGCAAGTTCGAGCAGGGGCTGCTCTCCTACCTCCGTTCGGAAGGTAAGGCGATCCTTGACGCGATCCGCACCGACAAGGCGATCAGCGACGACACCAAGGGCAAGCTCAAGGCTGCTCTCGATAGCTTCGCGAAGAACTTCGCCTAATTCAGGCTCAAGCCAAGGACGGATAACGGATGCCTTCACTTAAGGATCTGAAAAACCGGATCGCCTCCGTCAAGGCGACGCAGAAGATCACCAAGGCGATGAAAATGGTCGCCGCGGCGAAACTGCGTCGTGCGCAGGAGGCGGCCGAGGCTGCTCGCCCGTACTCCCAGCGCATGGGCGCCGTCCTGGCCAACATTGCGCAAGCCGTGGGGTCGGACGACAGCGCACCGCGCTTGATGACCGGTACTGGCAAGGACGACGTGCATCTGCTCGTCGTCTGCACGGCAGAACGCGGTTTGTGCGGCGGTTTCAATTCGTCGATCGCCCGCTTCGCCCGTGACCATGCGCGCAAGCTCCTGGCCGAAGGCAAGACGGTCAATATCTTCTGCGTTGGCAAGAAGGGTTACGACAGCCTCCGCCGCGAATTTGCCGGCATGATTGTCGAGCGTACGGACCTGCGCGACGTCAAGCGTATCGGTTTCACCAATGCTGATGCCATCGGCCGCAAGGTCATCGGCATGTTCGAGCGTGGCGAATTCGACGTTTGCACGCTGTTCTATTCCGAGTTCAAGTCGGTGATCAGCCAGATTCCGACCGCCCTGCAGATCATCCCGGCCGCTCCGGCTGATGCTGCTCCGCAGGCTGGTGCTGCTGCGCTCTACGAATACGAGCCGGATGCGTCGGGGATCCTCGAGGATCTCATCCCGCGCAACATCTCGGTTCAGATTTTCCGGGCCCTGCTCGAAAACGTTGCTGGTGAAATGGGCGCCAAGATGAGCGCCATGGACAATGCGACGCGCAATGCCGGTGAGATGATCAACAAGCTGACGCTTTCGTACAACCGCCAGCGTCAGGCACAGATCACCAAGGAACTCATTGAAATCATTTCGGGCGCGGAAGCGCTCTGAGGTTAAGGAAAGAGGGTAAGATACATGGCTAAGGCAGCTACCCCCAAGTCTAAGGCGGTGAAGTCCGCAGCTGGTGCTCTCGGCAAGGTCACGCAGGTCATCGGCGCCGTCGTCGACGTCGCATTCGAAGGCGAACTGCCCCCGATCCTGAACGCGCTGGAAACCGATAACGGCGGCAACCGCCTCGTTCTCGAAGTTGCGCAGCACCTCGGCGAAAACCAGGTTCGCACGATCGCCATGGACTCGACCGAAGGTCTCGTCCGCGGTCAGCCGGTTTCCGACACGGGCGCTCCGATCTCGGTTCCGGTCGGTCCGGAAACGCTCGGTCGTATCATGAACGTCATCGGTGAGCCGGTTGACGAAGCTGGTCCGCTGGTCACCGAAGGTCGCCGCGCCATCCACCAGGAAGCTCCGGCCTATGTCGACCAGTCGACCGAAGCCCAGATCCTGGTCACCGGCATCAAGGTCGTCGACCTCCTGGCTCCTTACGCCAAGGGCGGTAAGATCGGCCTGTTCGGCGGCGCCGGCGTCGGCAAGACCGTTCTCATCATGGAACTGATCAACAACGTCGCCAAGGCGCACGGTGGTTACTCGGTCTTCGCTGGCGTGGGTGAACGTACCCGCGAAGGCAACGACCTGTACCACGAAATGATCGAGTCCGGCGTTAACAAGCATGGCGGTGGCGAAGGCTCCAAGGCAGCCCTCGTTTACGGCCAGATGAATGAACCGCCGGGCGCCCGCGCTCGCGTTGCTCTGACCGGTCTGACGATTGCTGAAGACTTCCGCGACAAGGGCCAGGACGTTCTGTTCTTCGTCGATAACATCTTCCGCTTCACCCAGGCAGGCTCGGAAGTGTCGGCTCTGCTCGGCCGTATCCCTTCGGCCGTTGGTTATCAGCCGACGCTCGCTACCGACATGGGTCAGATGCAGGAACGCATCACCACCACGACCAAGGGCTCGATCACCTCGGTTCAGGCCATCTACGTTCCCGCCGACGACTTGACCGACCCGGCTCCGGCCACCTCGTTCGCCCACCTGGATGCAACGACGGTTCTGTCGCGTTCGATCGCAGAAAAGGGTATCTACCCGGCTGTTGACCCGCTCGACTCCACCTCGCGCATGCTCGATCCGATGGTTGTCGGCGAAGAGCACTACGAAGTGGCCCGTAAGGTTCAGACGACGCTGCAGCGCTACAAGTCGCTTCAGGACATCATCGCCATCCTCGGCATGGATGAACTGTCCGAAGAGGACAAGATGACCGTTGCCCGCGCCCGTAAGATCGAGCGCTTCCTGAGCCAGCCGTTCTTCGTTGCTGAAGTCTTCACCGGTTCGCCGGGCAAGCTGGTTGCTCTCGAAGACACGATCAAGGGCTTCAAGGGCCTGGTCAACGGCGACTACGACCACCTGCCGGAAGCCGCCTTCTACATGGTCGGCTCGATCGACGAAGCGATCGAGAAGGCCAAGCGCCTGGCAGCGGAAGCTGCTTAAGGCTCAAGGGAACGCCGGCACGCGGGTTATCTCGCGTGCCGCTCCATCCTTCATAAGAGAAGTGAACGACCATGGCCGACAATTTCAACTTTGAGCTCGTTTCGCCCGAGCGTCTTCTGCTCTCCGAACTGGTCAGCGAAGTCGTCATTCCGGCAACGGAAGGCGAAATGACCGTCATGGCCAATCATGCGCCGACCATGACGACCATCAAGCCGGGCGTCGTGACTGTGAAGCTCGCTTCCGGTCAGGTTACGAAATATGTGGTCTTCGGCGGCTTTGCCGACGTTCTCCCGACCGGCTGCACGCTGCTTGCCGAATCGGCTGTTCCGCTTTCGGAAATCGCCCCGGATACGCTGACCAAGCGCATCGACGAAGCCCGCAAGGAGCTCGAAGGTGTCGAGCATCACGAACACCGTACCAAGCTCGAGCAGTATCTCGCCGAGCTGACCAACCTGAACGGCGTTCTCGTCGCCGCCTGATTGGTAGGACACGATAACACGATTTGAAGCCGGGCCCTTGGGTCCGGCTTTTTTCATGCCCTGATGTCAGGCGGAGACGGCGTCTTCGAGGATCATCGCTGCACCCTTTTCCGCGACCATCATCGTCGGGGCATTGATGTTGCCGGCGGTGATGTTGGGGAAGACAGAGGCATCAACGATGCGAAGCCCCGGTACGCTATGCACCCTCAACCGCGCATCGACAACGCTCGAATCCGGATCAGTGCCCATCGCGCAGGTCCCGCACAGGTGATAGATCGAACCGCTGTTCTGGCGGAAATAGTCGAGCAGCTTCTCATCCGTATCTGCAGCCTTGGAGGGGGACACCTCGTCCTCTACCCACCCGGCTAGTGCATGGGTGGCCGCAATCCGGCGCATGAGCCGGCTCCCCTGCAGCACTTCCTCTATATCACGCTCTGTCGAGAGATAGTTTGGACGGATCAATGGAGCGTCAGAGGCCTCGGGGGAGGCTATCGAGATCGTGCCTTTGCTGGTTGGGCGGCAGGCATTGAACGCGATGAGAAAACCCGGATAGGGCTCTGGCGTCAGGCCTGCGCGTGGATTGTCCGGGATGCGATAGGACAGAGGGTTGAAGTAGACCTGGATATTCGCGCGCGCCTCATCTGGCGATCCCCGGAAGAAGCCGCCGGCCTGATTGACGCTCATCGCGAAGGGGCCGCTGCGCTTCAGCAGCCACATCAGGCCAAAGCGGGCCTGGCCGATGAGGCTTGCAAAATCGCCGTTCAACGTCGGCTGTTTTGAGCGGTAGTAGAAACTTGCGCAGAGGTGATCCTGCAGGTTCTGTCCGATGGCGGGCAGGTGTTTTTGCGGCGAGATCCCATGTTTCAGAAGCACCGATCCGTCACCGAAACCGGAAAGCTGCATCAGCTTTGGCGTGTCCACGGCACCAGCGGTCAGAATGACCTCTCGGCGCGCTGAGAAGGTCATCAAGCGACCATGCTGCATCACTTCAACACCTGACACGCGGCCATTGGCTTCGACCAGCAGACGGCGTGCATGGGCTTCCCGCTCAATGGAAAGGTTCGGCCGCTTCAGCGCGGGTCGCAGATATTCGGCGCTCGAGTGCGAGCGCTGGCCGCGCCGGGTGTTGACGTCGTAGACACCAGCCCCCTCGAGCGTCGCGCCGTTGAAGTCTTCGTTCAGCGGCACCTGGAGCTCGTCACAGGCAGCAAGGAAGGCGTCACTGACCGGATGTGTAGACCCACGCATTGGCGTCACATGGATCGGGCCCTCTGCGCCATGCCAGTGGCTCTCGCCACGGGCATGGGTCTCCAGCTTGCGGAAGTAGGGCAGCACGTCGTCGAAACCCCAGCTCGGGTTTCCGGCGTCGCGCCAGTCATCGAAGTCCTGGCGCGCGCCGCGCACGAAGACCATGGCATTGATCGAGCCGGAGCCGCCCTGCACCTTGCCGCGCGGGGCGTAGATCCGCCGTCCCCCGAGATTGGGCTCGGGCTCCGTGCGGTACATCCAGTTGACCTTGGGATTATAGTAGCTCTTGGCGTAGCCGACGGGGATCTTGAACCAGAAGGATTTGTCCTCGCCGCCCGCCTCGATGAGCAGGACGGTATGGCGCCCGCTTTCGCTCAAGCGGCTTGCCACGATGCAGCCTGCCGAGCCTGCACCGACCACAATGAAATCGAAGATCATGGGCGTTATCCCTCAGCCCTTGGCCGGCGCGAAGGCTTTAACGTCCATCGGTTCCGGGGCCATCTGGAGGTGCAGCCGTTCACCCGTATAGGGCGTATGGCGCGCAATGACCTCGTGATTGAGCTCTATGCCGAGGCCGGGCTCGCGGGAGGGAATGAGGTAGCCGTCCTCGAAACCGAGTTTGGTGTTCAGCACCTCCGCATGGAAGCCGCCGAAATCCATGATGGCTTCGTGAATGAGGAAGTTGGGGCTTGCCGCGGAAAGCTGGATACTAGCAGCCGCTCCAACGGGTCCGTTGTAGAGATGGGGCGCGATCTGCGCATAGAAGGCTTCTGCCATGCCAGCGATCTTCTTCGCCTCCAGCAGTCCGCCAACACGGGCGACGTTCATCTGGAGAATGGAGGCTGCCCCCAGTTGAAGCACTCTCTGGAATTCATATTTCGTGGTCAGCCGTTCGCCGGTCGACACAGGGATTGAGGTCGCGCGCGCCACTTCCGCCATCGCCGCCTCCTGGCCAGGCGGCACCGGCTCCTCGAACCATAGCGGATCGTATTTCTCCAGCCGCTTGGCGAGCCGGATTGCGGAGGAGGGGACCATCTGGCCGTGAGTGCCGAAGAGGATGTCGGCGCGGTTGCCGATCGCGTCACGGATCTTCTGGCAAAACTCTTCGCAGCGGTCCATGACGGCGAGCGACAGCTGGTGGCCGGAATAGTTTGTGTACGGGCCAGCCGGGTCGAACTTCAGCGCGGTAAAGCCCGCCTCGACCATGCGGATCGCCTCTTCGGCGGCAAGATCCGGATCATTGTAGTCGTATTCCCCGGCTGAATTCTTCGGATAGAGATAGGTGTAGGCGCGCAGCTTCTCATGCACCGTACCGCCGAGGAGATCCGCGACGGGTCGACCCGCCGCCTTGCCGATGATGTCCCAGCAGGCGATCTCAAGGCCTGAGATAATGCCGACCATGGTCGGATCGGGGCGTTGGGTAAAACCACTCGAATAGGCCGCGCGCCAGAAGCGTTCGATCTGGTGCGGATCATGACCCTCGAGATAACGGGTGAAAACATCTTCGACGAGGACGGCGATGCCGGACGGATGAAAGGCGGTCGAATAGATCTCGCCGACGCCCTTGATGCCGCAGGCCGTCTCCAGCTCGACAAAGATCCAGTACATGCCGCCGATATGCGGTGCGGGCGTTGCGACGACGTGTGTCTTGAGCGAAGCGACTTTCATGGATGCCCCCTTGGTGCCGCGGTATGTTCAATGCTTGAGGATGACGAGGCGGGTCTGGGTGAATTCCAGCATGCCGTGTTTGCCGTCGTCGCCTCCGAGGCCGGAGCGCTTCCAGCCGGCGTGGTAGCCCTGGTAGGGATCGGCCGGGAAACGGTTGATGTAGAGCTCGCCCGCTTCGATCTCGTTCGCTGCCTTCATTACCTTGCGGTAGTTTTCCGAGAAGACGACGGAGGCGAGCCCGAATTGGTGGTCGCTGGCCATGGCAAGAGCATGGTCGAAATCGGTATACGGAATGACGGGGAGCACCGGCCCGAAGACTTCTTCCTGGACGATTTCCATGTCCTGCCGGCAGCCGGACAGAAGTGTCGGTGGATAGAAGAAGCCGTCACCATCCGGCAGATAGCCGCCTGTCTCCAATGTCGCACCATCGGCCACGGCGCGCTCCACCATGTGGTGGGCCTTAAGCCGTGCCTGTGCCGTCGCCAGCGGCCCCATGTGATCGGGATGCTCGGAGCGGTCGCCGAAATGCCGGGTCTCAAAGGCGGCTTTGAGCTTTTCCAGCAACGTGCCGTGGATAGAGGCATGGACATAAAGCCGCTCAACGGAGGTGCAGACCTGGCCGCAATGGGCGGTCTTTGCCGCAAGGACACTGCGCGTCACGAGATCAAGATCGGCATCCGGTTCAACGATGACCGGCGTCTTGCCGCCTAGTTCCAGCGAAGGTTTGGCAATATTGGTGCGGCAAAAGCCAAGCACAGTCTGGCCTGCGGCGACGCTGCCGGTCAGCGTGATCATGCCGACTTCGCTGCGCGTGCACATCACTTCTGCCACATCATGGTTCATCGTCATGATGTTGACGAGGCCTGCGGGCAAACCGGCTTCGGCAACGCATTCGGCGAAGATGAAAGCCGAGGTTGGTGTGGTGTTGCTGGGGCGGACAACGACGGCATTGCCGGCAATCAATGCCGGGGCAATCTTGCGGACCAGCGTGTAGATCGGGAAGTTGAAAGGGATCAGGCAGGCAACAACACCGATTGCCGTTCGCTTGAGCATAAGTGTCTCGTCGGGCGTGTCGCTCTCGATCACTTCGCCTTCAATGCGCCGCGCCCACTCGGCGTGGTATCGCATGAGCTCAACACCGTAGATGGCCTCGCCGGTGGCGTCCGCAAGGCTCTTCCCGGATTCCTTGGCCAGCGCCGCGCCGATCCTGCCAGCATTGTTCTCGAGAATATCAGCCAGCCGGCGCAAGGCATTGCCGCGCTCGATCGCCGGCAGACGACCCCAGGGCTTTTGAGCGCGAGCGGCGGCCTGCGCGGCCCGGACAACATCGGCTTCTGTTGCGGCGGGTACGCTGGTGAAGATCACGCCAGTGGCGGGGTTCCTGACGTCGATCCGGGATCTGTCGGCGGGCTCCTGAAAGTCACCATCGATAAAATTGCGGCATTCGGTCATGAACAGCTCCAGTCTCGGACACAGTCCTGCAACTAGGACGCCGCTCTAGAGAAGTGGCAAGCGAGTAATTGTCGGGTTCAGCATTCCAAATCGGAATGGTTCAGGCCGTGGCGTGCGACTGAAGACGGTCCTGTGGGTGTAGCTCTGAGTGCAGCCAGGTTCGCAAGGCGCTTACATGGGCAGAGACGGGACCATCCGGGCGGGTCACCAGCCAGTAGGACTCGTGGCCCTCGACTTCGACGTCCAGCACCTGAACGAGTTTTCCCTCGTGCATCAGGGATGCCACCATGAAGCGATCGGCCACCGCTAGCCCCAGTCCGTTGCAGGCGGCCTCGATCACGAGATCCAGGAGATCGAACTCCAACCCGCCGGCCGTGTCG
Source organism: Rhizobium sp. G187 (assembly GCF_051549525.1). Lineage (NCBI taxonomy): Bacteria > Pseudomonadati > Pseudomonadota > Alphaproteobacteria > Hyphomicrobiales > Rhizobiaceae > Rhizobium > Rhizobium sp. G187. Next base: position 75,220 of record NZ_JBPUGM010000004.1, on the reverse strand, counting down.
GTTTCGCCCAGGCCTGCGGCATCCAGCCAGCGATGCCAGGTCAGGTAGCGCTGGTCGACGGATGCCAGCACATGCAGGAAGGTGAAGCGGGACAGGTCGATGGGCGTGTCCGACGGCACGGCCTCTAGCAAGGCGGGGGCGCAAACCGCGATGTGATGTTCGGTGAATAGTCGCTCAGAGCGCAAACCGGACCATTCGCCGTCACCAAAGCGAATGGCGCAATCGAGCATGCCGCGTTCGGCTAGCTTGTCCTCTGGCTCCGTGGTGATGCTGAGGTCAATATCGGGCAGAAAGGCGCGCAGTCTCGCCAATCTTGGCAGAAGCCACCGTTTGGCAAAGGTTGGTGGAACATTGATCCGCAGTCGCCGGAGGTTGCTTTTTTCGCGGATATTGCGCACCGTAAGCTCGACCTGATGGAAAGCCTGCTGCAGGGCGGCCAGCAATTCGGCGCCCGACGGCGTGAGTTCCAGGTGATGGTGCCGTCGAATGACCAGCTGTTCGCCCAATTGGTCCTCGAGATTGCGGACCTGACGGCTGACGGCACTCTGGGTCAGGTTCAGCAGTTCTCCTGCTCTGGTGAAACTGCGTGTCTGGCCGACGACCTCGAACACTTTCATGGCGGATAGGGCCGGTAGCCGTCTCATTGAGCCTCGCAAGACTGGTATCAAGGTGGCGCATCAAAGCAGAAAGCAGGCTCTGGCGCACGGGAATTCCACCAATAATGCTCCCGAACCGAGGGTGGAAAAGCTTTGAACCTTATGCATCAGAGGTTACATAAGCGGGCTGGATGCTGCAACGCAGGAGGGAAGGAATGAAGGTCGGGATCGTCGGTGCCGGCATGGTCGGAAGCTCTGCCGGCTATGCTTTGGCCCTCATGGGACTGGCGAGCGAGATCGTGTTCGTTGATCAGAACGAAGCACTGGCCGTCGCGCAGGCCGAAGATATCGCCCATGCGGTGCCCTTCATGTCCTCGACCGTTGTCAATGCGGGGAGCTACCGGGATCTCGACGGATGCTCGGTTGTCATCATTGCTGCGGGTGTCAGCCAGAAACCCGGCGAGACACGGCTTGCCCTGCTTGAACGCAATGCCGCCGTCTTCCGCGCCGTGCTTGGCCAGGTCCTGCCGGTTGCCCCCGATGCCATTCTCTTGATTGCATCCAACCCGGTCGACGTGATGACACAGATCACGGTGCGCATCTCCAATCTGCCGCCGAATCGCGTGATCGGGTCCGGCACCATTCTCGATACGGCCCGGTTCCGCAGTCTTGTCGGTCGCCATCTCGGTATCTCGCCGCAGTCTGTTCATGCCTATGTGCTGGGCGAACATGGTGACAGCGAGGTCCTGGCCTGGTCGAGCGCGCGCGCAGGTTCCGTTCCACTTTCTTCCTTTGCCGCGCAGGTTGGTTCGCCTCTTACAGATGATGTTCGCGCCAACATTGATGATGGCGTGCGCAATGCGGCCTACAAGATTATCCGCGGCAAGGGTTCGACCTATTATGGCATCGGCGCCGGCCTTGCCCGCATCATCAAGGCCATTGCGCGGGATGAGCGTGATGTACTTTCGGTCTCGATCGTCACGCCTGAAGTGGCCGGGGTTAAGGAGGTTGCCTTATCCATCCCGCGGGTGATCGGTGCTGAGGGTGTGACTGCCGACCTGTTTCCTGATCTCGATGAAAGTGAACACACAGCACTGAACCGCAGCGCCTCCATCCTGAAGGAGCGGGCCGATGCCGTTGTCCTTTAAGCGTCGCGCTCGAGCGGCCGGTTCGAACCGAAGAGCGGACATTTGATCATGATCGCGGAAGAACTCACGGACGAGCAGTTGGACGGCATGCTGGTCAAGGCGCGGGAGGCGGCAGCGCTCCTGAAGGCGTTGTCGCATGAATCACGCCTCCTCATGCTCTGCATGCTTTGCCAGGGCGAACGGACCGTTGGAGAAATCGAGCAATTTCTCGGCATGCAACAGGCCGTGGTTTCACAGCAACTCGCGCGGCTCAGGATGGACCGGATCGTTCAGGCCCGGCGTGACGGGCGGCAGATCTATTACAGCATTGTCGACCCGCAACTCGCCGAGCTGCTGTCGGTGCTCTACAAGATGTATTGCGAGCCGACCGCAAAGCGGGATACGACCGGTCGCGGGACCAAGGCGTGAGCCAGGCCCCGTCGGCCGCGTGAAGGGCCGCATGAGGGGTCGGAAGATGCTGCCATGATCGACAAACTCGAGTTCTTCATCGCGCTTGCGCGCCAGCAGCATTTTGGCCGGGCGGCCGAGGAGTGCGGCATCACACAGCCGACCTTGTCGGCAGCGCTCCGCCAGCTCGAGGAGCAGCTCGGTGTGATCCTTGTGGTGCGTGGGTCGCGTTTTGTCGGGCTGACACCGGAAGGCCAGCGGGTTCTCGAATGGGCGCGTCGCATCGTCGGCGATACGCGCACAATGCGCGAGGAAATGCGGGCAGCACGGCGGGGCCTTGCGGGCCATATCCGGCTTGCGGCGATCCCGACCGCCCTTGCCATGGTTCCCAAGCTTACGGAACCTTTTCAGACGCGCCACCCGAATGTGACATTCTCGGTCGTTTCGCGCACATCGCTGCAGGTCCTGAGCCAGCTTGAAAATCTCGAAATCGACGCGGGCATCACCTACCTCGACAACGAACCCCTCGGGCGCGTGACGACGGTGCCGCTCTATTCCGAGCGTTACCACCTGATCACGGCGGCGGGCACGCCGCTGGCCGACAGGGCCTCTGTGACATGGCTAGAGGTTGCGAGCCTTCGGCTTTGTCTATTGACCGCCGACATGCAAAATCGCCGTATCATCAACAAACACATGGCCGAAGCGGGTGTCGAAGTGGCGCCGACGCTCGAATCCAATTCGATGATCGTCTTGTTCTCGCATATCCGCACGGGCAAATGGGCATCGATCATGCCTCGTAACGTCGCGGATTCCTTTGGCTTTCCAGAGCAAATCCGCATGATCCCGATTGCCGAGCCGGAGGCCTCGCATCTCGTCGGCCTTGTTGCCACCCATCGTGAGCCGCATACGCCGCTTGTTTCTGCTTTGCTGCATGAAGCGCGTATGCTGGTCTCTGCCGATGCGTTTGATAGAAATCTTCTATCGACCCACGAGACCGCGCTATTGACCTGACGACCTTGGAGTGGCCATCCTGCGTTGACGGCAATTCCGCGCGATCTTTCCGCGGACGATCAATACTGGCCCGCCACGGCAAGTCATGCGGATGATGCGATGGCTTGCCCTGTGTCGGCTTGGGAGGACTGGCTCATGAATATCCGTGCGGTCGTTTCTGATGAAACGACGCGTCTCTCTGCAATCATCGATGCCTGTCTTGGGCTCGAAGGCCCCATGTTGCCTATTCTTCACCAGATTCAGCAGGAGTTTGGCTTCATTCCAGAACCGGCGAAACAGCTGATCGCTGATGCGCTCAATCTGTCACGGGCGGAAGTGCATGGGGTCATTACCTTCTACCACGACTTCCGTGACAAGCCTGCGGGCCGCCATGTCCTCAAACTCTGTCGGGCCGAGGCTTGCCAGTCGATGGGTGGCGAGCCTCTTGCAGCAAAGATCCAAGCCCTGCTCGGGGTTGACTGGCACTGTACAACGCCAGACGGGGCCTTGACGTTGGAGCCGGTCTATTGCCTCGGCCTTTGTGCGCAGGCACCCGCCGCCATGCTCGACGGCGAGGTGCACGCCCGGCTCGATGAAGACGCACTCGCTGACATTCTTGCAGAGGTGCGCCGATGACCGTCACCATCTTCGTTCCCCGAGACGCTGCAGCGCTGGCTGTCGGTGCCGATAAGGTTGCCGCCGCCATCACGCGTGAGGCAAGCGCGCGCAATCTCGATGTTCGTATCGTGCGCAACGGGTCGCGCGGCATGTTGTGGCTGGAAGTGCTGGTCGAAGTGCGCACCGAGCATGGCCGTATCGCTTATGGCCCGGTCCGGCCGTCAGATGTCGCCTCGCTCTTCGATGCCGGTTTCCTGTCCGGCGGCGAGCATCCGCTCGGTCATGGGCTTACCGCGGAAATCCCCTTCCTCAAGGGACAGACGCGGCTAACCTTCGCCCGTTGTGGCGTCACCGATCCGCTCTCGCTCGATGACTACCGCCACTATCAGGGCCTGAAGGGTCTCGCGAATGCCATCGCCATGGCACCGGTCGAGATCGTCAAACAGGTCACCGACAGCGGCTTGCGCGGTCGTGGCGGTGCGGGCTTCCCGACTGGCATCAAGTGGAAGACGGTTGCGGATGCGTCAGCCGACCAGAAATACATCGTCTGCAATGCCGACGAGGGCGACAGCGGCACCTTTGCCGACCGGATGATCATGGAAGGCGATCCCTTCGTCCTGATCGAAGGCATGGCGATTGCCGGCATCGCGACCGGTGCCACCAAGGGCTATGTCTACACGCGCTCTGAGTATCCGCACGCGATTGCTATGATGGAAGAGGCGATCCAGATCGCCCGCCGTGAGGGCATCCTCGGTTCGTCGGTGATGGGGTCTGCTTATGCCTTTGACATGGAAGTGCGCATGGGCGCCGGTGCCTATGTCTGCGGCGAGGAAACCTCGCTTCTGAACAGCCTGGAAGGCAAACGCGGTGTGGTGCGCGCCAAGCCGCCGCTTCCGGCCTTGCAAGGTCTGTTCGGCAAGCCGACGGTGGTCAACAACGTCATGTCGCTTGCCTCGATCCCCGTGATCATGGATCGCGGCGCGCAATTCTACCGCGATTTCGGCGTTGGGCGTTCGCATGGCACGATCCCGATCCAGCTTGCCGGTAACCTCAGGCACGGCGGATTGTACGAAACGGCCTTTGGTCTGCCGCTCGGCCAACTGATCAATGAGATCGGCGGGGGAACGATCTCCGGCCGCCCGGTCAAGGCCGTGCAGGTCGGCGGGCCGCTCGGCGCCTATTTTCCGCCGTCGTTGTTCGACACGATCTTCGACTACGAGGCCTTCACCGCTGCCGGTGGTCTCATCGGTCATGCCGGTGTGGTGGTCTTTGACGACAGCGTCGACATGCTGAAACAGGCGCGTTTCGCCATGGAGTTCTGCGCGGTCGAAAGCTGTGGCAAGTGCACGCCCTGTCGCATCGGCTCGACCCGTGGCGTCGAGACGGTCGACAAGATCGCCCAAGGCATCGAGCCGGAGAAGAACAAGGTGCTGCTGGAAGATCTCTGCAACACGATGAAGTTCGGTTCGCTCTGTGCGCTCGGTGGTTTTACGCCGTATCCGGTCATGAGCGCGATGACGCATTTTCCGGAAGATTTCACGCCGGTTCCGGTCAGGGAGGCAGCCGAATGATTGACGGTTGTCTCTCGTCATCCTCGGGCTTGTCCCGAGGATCTACCGAGCTTCCAAGTTGGGCAAGGTTTCCGGTTGAACCGATTTCCAAAATTCAGACGCACCAGATCCTCGGGACAGGCCCGAGGATGACGGCGGAAAGGTAAGCGCCATGCCTCTCGTTCCTGAAATCGACTACGGCACGCCCGCCTCGCGCTCCGACAAAATGGTGACACTGACCATCGATGGTCGCGAGATCACCGTGCCCGAGGGCACGTCAATCATGCGCGCCTCGATGGAGGCCGGCATTCAGGTGCCGAAGCTCTGCGCGACCGACATGGTCGATGCCTTCGGTTCGTGCCGTCTCTGTCTGATCGAGGTCGAGGGCCGCAACGGCACGCCCGCCTCCTGCACCACGCCGGTCGCTCCCGGCATCGTCGTGCATACCCAAACGGAGCGCCTGAAGGCGATCCGAAAGGGTGTGATGGAGCTCTATATCTCCGACCACCCGCTCGACTGTCTGACGTGCGCGGCCAATGGCGACTGCGAATTGCAGGACATGGCAGGTGCTGTTGGTCTGCGTGACGTGCGCTATGGCTATGAGGGGGAAAACCACGTCAAGGCGCGCTCTACGGAAGGCGGCATCAATGCCCAGTGGATGCCGAAGGACGAGAGCAACCCCTATTTCACCTATGATCCGTCGAAATGCATCGTCTGTTCGCGCTGCGTGCGCGCCTGCGAAGAGGTGCAGGGCACATTTGCGCTCACCATCGAAGGCCGCGGCTTTGACAGCCGCGTATCACCCGGCGCACATGAGGCCTTCATGTCGTCGGAATGCGTGTCCTGTGGTGCCTGCGTGCAGGCCTGCCCGACAGCGACGCTGACGGAAAAGTCTGTCATCGCCATTGGCCAGCCGGAGCATTCGGCTGTCACCACCTGCGCCTATTGCGGCGTCGGATGCTCGTTCAAGGCGGAAATGCGGGGCGAGGAGCTCGTGCGTATGGTGCCGTGGAAGGACGGCAAGGCCAATCGTGGTCACTCTTGCGTCAAGGGCCGCTTCGCCTATGGCTATGCCAGCCATAAGGACCGTATTCTCAACCCGATGGTGCGCGAAAAGATCACCGATCCCTGGCGCGAAGTGACCTGGGAGGAGGCCTTTGCCCATGTGGCTTCCGAGTTCAAGCGGCTTCAATATCAGTATGGCCGGGAATCGATTGGCGGCATCACCTCGTCACGTTGCACCAATGAAGAGACCTATCTCGTCCAGAAGCTGATCCGCGCCGGCTTCGGCAACAACAATGTCGACACTTGTGCCCGTGTCTGCCACTCGCCGACAGGTTATGGTCTCGGCCAGGCCTTCGGCACCTCCGCTGGCACGCAGGATTTCGACAGTGTCGAACATTCGGACGTGGTGATGGTGATCGGTGCCAATCCGACGGATGGCCATCCGGTCTTTGGATCGCGTCTGAAGAAGCGGCTGCGCAAGGGTGCAAAGCTGATCGTCATCGATCCGCGCCGCACCGATATCGTGCGCAGCCCGCACATCGAAGCTGCCTTCCATCTGCCGCTGAAGCCCGGCACCAATGTCGCCGTGATGACGGCGCTTGCCCATGTCATCGTAACGGAAGGCCTGTTTGACGAGCGCTTCATTCGCGAGCGCTGCGACTGGTCCGAATTCGAGGATTGGGCGGCCTTCGTTGCCGAACCGCAGCACGCGCCGGAAGCGATCGAGGCCTATACAGGCGTTCCGGCTGATGAATTGCGCGGTGCGGCCCGTCTCTTCGCCACCGGCGGCAATGGCGCGATCTATTACGGACTGGGCGTCACCGAGCACAGCCAGGGCTCGACCACTGTCATGGCGATCGCAAACCTTGCCATGGTGACCGGCAATATCGGTCGTCCGGGCGTCGGCGTGAACCCGCTGCGTGGCCAGAACAATGTCCAGGGTTCCTGCGACATGGGTTCCTTCCCGCATGAGTTGCCGGGTTATCGCCATGTCTCCGACGATGCGACCCGCGAGACCTTCGAAAAGCTCTGGGGCGTCACGCTGAACAATGAGCCAGGCCTGCGCATTCCCAACATGCTTGACGCTGCCGTCGAGGGCTCGTTCAAGGGCATCTACATTCAGGGTGAAGACATTCTGCAGTCCGATCCGGATACCAAGCATGTCTCGGCCGGTCTCGCTGCGATGGAATGCGTCGTGGTGCACGACCTCTTCCTCAATGAGACGGCGAACTACGCCCATGTTTTCCTGCCGGGCTCGACTTTCCTTGAGAAGGACGGCACCTTCACCAATGCCGAGCGCCGCATCAACCGTGTCCGCAAAGTCATGACGCCGAAGAATGGCTATGCCGACTGGGAAGTAACGCAAAAGCTTGCCCAGGCCATGGGCCTCGGCTGGGCCTATACCCATCCCTCGCAGATCATGGCGGAGATCGCTGCGACAACGCCAAGCTTTGCCGGCGTTTCCTACGACTATCTCGAAAAAATGGGCTCGGTTCAGTGGCCTTGCAACGAAGAGTTCCCGGTCGGCTCGCCAATCATGCATGTCGATGGTTTCGTGCGTGGTCGGGGCAAGTTCATCCGCACCGAATATGTGCCAACCGATGAACGAACCGGTCCCCGCTTCCCGCTGCTTCTGACAACCGGCCGCATCCTTTCGCAATATAATGTCGGTGCGCAGACGCGCCGCACGGAGAATGTTCTCTGGCACGAAGAAGACCGGCTGGAGATCCATCCGCACGACGCCGAACAGCGTGGTGTCAAGGAAGGCGATTGGGTCAAGCTTGCCAGCCGCTCAGGCGATACGACGCTGCGTGCGCTGATCACCGATCGCGTGGCCCCGGGCGTGGTCTATACGACCTTCCATCATCCCGGCACGCAGGCGAATGTCATCACCACGGACTTCTCTGACTGGGCGACCAATTGCCCGGAATACAAGGTGACGGCCGTGCAGATTTCGCCGTCGAACGGGCCGACCGAGTGGCAAGAGGAGTATGACGATCTCAGCCGTCGCTCCCGCCGCATTGCCGGCAAGCTCGAAGCGGCGGAGTAACCGCGAGGTGTCCGGCAGTGTCCGACCTACGGCGATCAGAGTGCCGGAGATGGCGTTCCGGCACGCCATGCTGTCGTCGGGTGAGCGGATTGTTGCCGAGGAGGTTCCGATTGCCTTCTCCTATTCTGGCTCGACACATGCGGTGATGATGGGGACACCGGCTGATCTTGAGGATTTCGCCGTTGGCTTCTCACTTTCGGAGGGGATTATTACCTCGGCGATAGAGGTGATCGCAGTCGATGCCGTGCCGGCCGGCGACGGTATTGATGTGCAGGTCACCCTCCACGACCAGAGTGCTGATGCGCTCATCGCACGCCGGCGGCGTATGGCGGGGCCTGTTGGCTGCGGTCTCTGCGGGATCGAATCGATAGAGCAGGCTGTCCGTCCGGTGGCGAAGATTAACGATGATGGGTTCCAGCTACGTCCATCGCAGATTGCCGAAGCCGTGTCACTGCTGTCGGATGCGCAGCACCTCAACCGTGAAACTCGCGCCGTGCATGGTGCTGGTTTTTACATTCCAGGTCAGGGGATCGTCGCGGTGCGCGAGGACGTCGGTCGGCACAATGCGCTCGACAAGCTGATAGGGGCTGTTCTTCTCGGTGGCTGGCAGCCGTCGAAAGGTGCCGTCGTCGTCACAAGCCGCCTGTCGGTGGAGATGGTCCAGAAGGCGGCGATTGCCGGCAGTGCCGTCCTGATCGCCATCTCCGCGCCAACGGCACTGGCCATCCGCACGGCCGAAGAAACGGGTGTGACGCTTGTCGGCATTGCCCGCGGTCAAGATTTCGAGATTTTTACACGGCCAGGCCGTATCATCGCCGAAGGAAATGCTCATGTCGCTTAGCCATACCGATGAAAAACTGGTGCGGATGGCCAACCAGATCGCGACCTTCTTTCTGTCCCAACCGGAGGAGGTGCGCGTGCCGGGTGTGGCGACGCATATCAACAAATTCTGGGAGCCGCGCATGCGGCGTCGCTTCTTTGAACTGGTTGATCAGGACGCCGTTGGTTTCCTGCCTCTCGTGCTGGCTTCAGCCCCCGAGATAAAGCGCCCCGGCGAGCCTGATGACGGCGCAGTCGGTGTGGGTCGCGATGCGGCCGTGGGGGCTCCCGGCGGTCATGGGGCGAACGCGGGAGAATCGCTGTCGGAGCCCAGCATTCCTGAACGGTGAGCACTGCTCGCACCCGCGCCCGCTCGAGCCCGTGTCAGGCCCTCAATTGAGCCAGAGCTGGATCAAAGCGGCTTCCGGCGTTTCCTTGCCGCCACTTTCAATACCGGTCGCCCAGAGACCGGCACCTGCGGCATAGCTGCCGGGGCTCACGCCGCCGGCCTCGCATTGGCTCACCCCGCGCAACCGCTTGCCGGCCGAAACCGCCTTCGTGAGGACCCGCAAGAGTTCAGGATCTGCCATAGCAGTGCCCGAACCGAAGAGCCGCAGCACGGCGCCGTCGAGTGCTGACAGGGCTGCGTCCACCATGCTGGCCGGAATGCCGGGCGACAGGGTGAGGATGGCAAGCCTGCGGCTTTCGAAGCGCCGTCGTGCCGGAGGCGATGGCGTGTCTTGCGGCTGTGCCCGGAATGCATCGGCCTGATGGCTGTCATGCTTCACCAGCCCTTCCGCCGGCATCAGCTTGCCGGCAAAGGCGAGCAAGACACCGGGTGTGTTGTCTCGGGCAGCTGCGATAGCGAGGTCGAGATTGCCCTCGGCATCCCCTCCTTGGCCAAGCGGCAGCATCGAGCCACAGAGGATCACGCGCCGGCCTTCGCCAGCCAGCGCCTGCGAAAGGGCAGCCCCGGTAAAGGCCATGGTGTCGGTGCCGTGGGTGACAATGACCGGCAGGCCCGGATGGGCGCGGATCGTATCCAGCATCTCATTCCAGTGGTCAGGCCCGACATCGGCACTGTCCAGCAAGGGTTTGAACACATGGCGACGAAGGTCGACGCTTGCCGTCAGACGTGCAGCGACTGCGCCTTCCAGAAGACCGGAGACCGGCGCCAGTCCATCGGCGGTTGGGCCCATGCCGATCGTGCCACCGGTGTGAATGAGGAGAAGTTGCATGTCGGACCTCCAGAGCTGCCATGTTCTGGTAGGCCAGAGCCGCCCTTCGATCAACGGTCTGATCTCAGCATCATCACGTCAAAAAGGCAGCGGGGGTCACCCACTGCCTTCTAATTCTGCCAGAGATGGCCGGCTATCAGGCCGCCAGGTCTTCCAGGTCGCTGCCCTTGAACATCTTGGCGAGGTTCAGGAAGCAGATCATGCCGTTCTCATTGGCGATGATGCCTTCAGAGAAGGTCTTGTCGAAGGAGGCGGAGACTTCCGGAACCGGCTGGACCTGGCTCGACGGGATGGTCAGGATGTCAGATACGCGGTCAACCAGCATGCCGATAACCATATTGTGGACTTCGGCCACGACGATCGCAGAACGCTCGTTGGCAACGGTGCTCTTCATGCCGAGCTTGTAAGCGAGGTCGATGATCGGAATCACCGAGCCGCGCAGGTTCATCACGCCGATGACGTCGGCCGGTGCATGCGGGATCGGGGTGGACGGCGCCCAGCCGCGGATTTCGCGGATCGTCGTGGTCTTCACGCAGAATTCCTGATCATGAAGACGGAATGCAATGATCTCGAGGGTATCGCCGCCGAAGCTGGTGGAGTTGATGGTGGCCATAGTAGTCTTCCCAACCTTCTTTATATCTGAGCGAGGATTGCACCTTTTCAGGCGCGAGCACCGTTCGCCGCAAGTTTCCGCCCCGGCACTGCAGCGAGGGCTGCATCTTGACGTGTGGACCCAAGCTTACGGGAAGTTAGTTGCTCAATTCTAAACTGTCCGACGAGTTTCCTCAGGGCAGACGCCTGTTGTGCGAGGATATCGCTCGCAGCGGTGCTCTGTTCGACCATGGTCGCATTCTGTTGCGTGTTCTGGTCCATGTCGTTCACCGCTTTGCCCACGGCTGCGAGGGCTGTCGCCTGTTCGCGGGACGAGTCGGCGATGGCGGCGACATTGCCGTTGATCTCCTGCACCTCGGTGACGATCTGTTCGAGCGCACGTCCTGTCTCGCCGACCAGTTCGACACCGTTTCTGACGTGATCCGACGAGGCGTTGATCAGGGACTTGATCTCCTTTGCAGCCTTGGCGGACCGTTGCGCCAGTTCGCGAACCTCCTGGGCCACCACGGCAAAGCCCTTGCCGGCTTCGCCCGCGCGGGCTGCCTCAACGCCTGCATTGAGGGCCAGAAGGTTGGTCTGGAAGGCGATGTCATCGATCACGCCGATGATGTTCGAGATCTCGCGGGAGGAGTTTTCAATCTGGTCCATGGCGCCAATGGCTCTGCGGACCACGTCGCCCGACTTCTCGGCTCCTTCCTTGGTGCGTGCGACAAGCTGACCAGCTTCCATCGCGCGCCTTGAGCTGTCGCTGACCGTGCGCGTGATCTGTTGCAGGGCGGATGCCGTCTCTTCCACGGATGTCGCCTGGGTTTCTGTCCGTTTGGCAAGATCGGCGCAGGATTTGCGGATCTCTTCCGAACCGGATGCGATGCCTTCGGTGTTGCCGTTGACGTCCTGCATCGCCGCGCGAAGCCGGTCGAGCGCGTTGTTGAAGTCCTGACGCAAGCGATCAAAGGCGGGAATGAAGGGCTGCTCAATGGCAGATGTCAGGTCACCGTTGGAGAGGGCTCCGAGACCTTCGGCAATCGCATCCACGGCCTTCACGCGGCCGGTGATATCGGTGGCGTACTTGACGACTTTGGCGACCTTGCCGCAGGCGTCGAAGATCGGGTTGTAGGACGCCTGGATCCAGACTTCCCGGCCGCCCTTGCCGATGCGCTTGAATTCCTCGGAGACAAACTGCCCGGCAGCCAGCGTCTTCCAGAATGCAGCATATTCCGCCCTTTGGGCATAGGCCGGTTCGCAGAACATCGAATGATGCTTGCCCACGATTTCGACGAGCTTGTAGCCCAATGTTGCCAGGAAGTTCTCGTTCGCCGTAATGATCTGACCGGCGGGCGTGAACTCGATGACTGCCTGGACGCGACTGATCGCTTCAAGCTTACCCGCATCCTCGGCAGACTTCTGCTTGGCGGCCGTGATGTCGGAAGCGAACTTGACGATCTTCTGCAGCTTGCCACCCCGGAAGACAGGATTGTACGAGGCCTGGATCCAGATCTCAGTCCCGTCCTTGCGCAGGCGGCGATATTCGCCGCTATCGAATTCTCCGCGGTTCAGCCTGACCCAGAAGTCGCGGTAGGCTTGTGTACTGGCATGGGCCGGATCGCAAAAGATCCGATGATGCTTGCCACGGATATCAGCGAGCGAATAGCCCAGGGCCTTGCAGAAATTCTCGTTCGCGTTGAGGATCGTGCCATCTGGTGAAAATTCGATGATCGCCTGAGAGCGGCTAAGAGCATCGAGAATAGCTTTCGAATCGAGTCCCGGAAGAATCGTCATTCCCACTGTAATGTCCTAGAATTTGCCGACATGGAGGGCGTCGGTTCATGCTGCGTACTAATGGGATGATCGTAAACAAACGGTATTAACGGAGGCTTCCATCCTCTGAATGGAAGCCTCACATAGCTTGGGCGTAATCTGTTCAATCTTGGCATATCTTCGACCTATGGGCATTTGCGCCTTGGTCGAATTGGCCAATATCAGGTTGTTCTGATAGGCCGTGCCGCCGCGCGCGTCAGGCTGCGCGCGTTGGCCGGTCGAGGATCCGCTTGCCAAAAAGGCTGGCGGCAAGGTCGACCATGACACGGGCGCTGCGGCCACGATCGTCGAGGAACGGGTTGAGTTCGACCAGGTCCAGGGAGGAGACCAGGTCCGAGTCGTGCAGCAGTTCCATGATCAGATGGGCCTCGCGAAACGTCGCGCCACCTGGAACCGTGGTGCCCACGCCTGGTGCTACGTCCGGATCAAGGAAGTCGACATCCAGGCTGACATGGAGAAGCGCATTGGCTTGGCGAACATCCGCGAGGATGCGCTTGAGAATGGCGCCCATGCCTTCTTCGTCGATCGCCCGCATGTCGAAAACATTGACGGCGTTATCGCGGATCGCGCGGCGCTCGTCCTCATCAACGGAGCGTATGCCGACCTGATAGACATGACGCGGGTCCACCAGCGGTCGCGTTGCATCAAGGATCGGGGCAAATTCGGCTTGGCCGCAGAAATAGGCAACCGGCATCCCATGGATATTACCCGAGGGGGACGTTTCCGGTGCGTTGAAATCAGCATGAGCATCGAGCCACAGGACGAAGAGCGGCCGCCCCTTTTCATGCGCGTGACGTGCCATGCCGGACACGCTGCCCATGGACAAGCTGTGATCGCCTCCGAGCAGAACCGGTACAGTGCCCCGGTGTGCGGCCGCATAGGTCTCCGCCTCGATTGCACGGGTAAAGGCACCGACGACCGGCAAATGCTTGGCGTCGTCCATCTCCGGCAGATCTGCAGCTGGCGAGGGACGCAGGTCCCCGCGGTCATCGACGTGGTAGCCCAGATCTGAAAGCGCTTGGGCGATGCCGGCGATCCTGAGTGCTGCCGGCCCCATGCCGCAACCGCCACGGCCGGACCCTTCTTCCAGGGGCACGCCAATCAGGGTGATATCCGCCGCATCGCTCATCGTTTTCTCCAGGTTCGCCATTGGCGGTCATTCTCGTCAAAGGGCGCGCTGTCAAAAAGATGGAAGATCGCCATAAAGCACGATAGTCTGCGCAAATCGCAACTAGAGTATGACGATTTGCGCAATGGATGATCTCGATCGCGATATTCTTGGTGCCTTGCGCCAGAACGCAAGACTGCCTGTCGCTTCACTCGCAGCCATGACCGGCGCGTCTCGGGCGACAGTCTCTGCGCGCATAGACCGGCTGGTCGCCAATGGCACTATCGCGGCCTTTACCATCCTGACCGGCCGGGAGATCCAGTCGAGCGGCGTGCGCGCGATCGTGATGATTGAAGTGGTTGGCAAGTTTGCAGACAGGGTGGCGCAACAGCTGCGCGGTTTGCCTCAGGTGCGAGCGCTGCACAGCACCAATGGGCGCTGGGATTTCATCGCAGAACTCGAAGACAAGGATCTTGCGGGCTTCGACGAAACCCTCCGGCGCATTCGTCTGATTGAGGGCATCAATCTCACCGAATCCAGCATTCTCCTGAAGACCAGCAAAATCGGCTGATCGTCAGTATTCCTTCTCGTAGAAGATGCCGCCCCCGGCGCCGGTGCCTCCGGCTTCGCCCTTCAGCTTCACGCCCCGTCCAATATCGAGGTTGATGACGGCCTTTGCGTCGCCGCTGCCGGTCTGTTCAAGTTCGAGATAGGTCCGGTCATTGAGGTATTTGCCGGCGCTGATCGTGGTCTGGCCGGTCTCGTCGGTGGAAATGTCGAGATCGTCGATACCGAGCGTCGAGCGCAGGGCCTGGAACAGTGATGTTCCGCGGCCGCCCGCAAGCTGAGCTGCGGCGTCTGCCAGCTGCGCGATCTGCAGTGCTGAAAGGCGTGACATGGATTGTCCGAACAGAAGCTGTGCCAGCACTTCGTCCTGCGGTAGGGCAGGGGAGGAGGAGAAGCTGACCTGCGGATTGCTTGCCAGTCCCGTCAGTTTAATCGTCAGCGTGGTGCTGCCCGAGAGCGTTTGCGCCTCGAGATCGAGGATGGGCACGAGATCGCCGCCGAAGGTTATCGTGGCCCGTGTGATTTCGAGCCTGCGCGTCAGGATCTGCATCCGTCCCCGGCGAAGCTCGAAGGCACCGGAAACATTCGGTGCCGAGGCCGTGCCTGTGAGAGCAATGGTCCCGCCCAGTTCAGCGTCGATGCCGCGTCCCCGCACGAAGGTCTGCGACGGAGAGGATATTGTCAGGTCGAGCCGGATCGGAGCGCTTGCGGTGCGTCCTTCGGCCGGGCGGTCATCGCGCTGCTGGCGCAGGATCTGCGGCGGTGCGTGGCGGTGGACGATGTCCAACTCGCGCAGGCTGGCCGGGCGGCTTTCCGAAAGGGTGACGGACGTGCGCGCCAGATTGACCGTTCCGCCGAGCGTCGGGCCTGCGAGCAGGGGGCCGGATAAGGTCAGGCGCGCATCCGCCGTGCTCGTCACCGTGTCACCGTCGACATAGACGGCCTGATCGAGATTGATCGAGAGTTCGGCCGGGAGGCCTGCGCCACGAATGTCGACATAGCCGGATGCGGACACGCGACCGCCGGTCGCAAAGTTGCCCGTCAGGTTTCCGATTTCGGCACGGCTGCCGGTGAGGTTGATCGTGGTTGAGATGTCTTCGATCGCAAGGTTGCGCCGGACGTCAACGATCCGGGTGCCACTGGTGGTGATGGTTCCGGTGACGCTTGGCTGGGAGGCATTGCCGCCAATGGTCAGGTTCACATTGGCATTGCCGTCGGCGACGAGCCCCTGGGCTGCCAGCTGCGTGTTGAGGGCAGAAAGCGGCACCGCACCCTGAACCTTGAGGTCGAGAGCGGTATTGTTTGCAAGGTTGACAGCGCCCGTCACGCCGAGGCCGATGCCGCCACCACTGATCCGGCTTTCGAGTGTCAGCCGGTTGTTCTCGAAGCGACCATTGGCGGTAATGCCGAAGGCGGCCAGCCCAGCCGAGCGGGTCTGGGCGATAGAGGCGCCCTGCATATCCAGCCGATAGTCGGCAACGGGGGCAGATGCCTGGCCGCGTACGTCAATACGGCCATTGATCGTGCCTTCTGGCGCGACCGACGGTGCAAATGGCGCAGCAACAGAGGCCGGGACATTGGCGATGTCGACCTTGAGGTCGAGGGTGGTGCCGACGCGACCATTCAGGGTGACGCGCCCGGACCCAATCGCGATCACCGTCTGCTCAATCGCAACGCCACCATCGGCGAGATTGATAGCTGCCGGAGCGGAGAGCGTCAGCGGCAAACCGCGTGGCGTTGCAGCCAAGCGGTCGATGGAGATGCCCAGACCTGCAGCGCCCTGTTGCAGGCTACCGCGCAGCTCTGCAGGAGCTCCGTCATACAGCCCTTCAAGGTTGAAGGCGGTCCGTGTGCCGGCCTGCTCCAGCTGAAGCTTTGCATTCTCGACGCGATTTGCCCCTTGCGAAGCGCTCTTGGCGGTAACCGAACCGTCGATGCTGAAGGTCTCCAGATTGTCGATAGTCAAATCGACCTCAGGTTTTTCAATGCGGACGTCCTCGCGGGTCAGTGTCTCACCGGTGGCGTTGACCTTGCCGCTGATGATGCCGCCACTGTTTGACAGGGTCACGGTCCCGCGGAGGTCACCACCGAGATCCTGCCCAGCCAGGGCTGCAAGCAGGCTGAGATCCGAAAAATCGAAATCCAGCTTCCCTTCGGGCTTAAATGTCCGGTCAAGCGAAAGCGCGCCGGTCAGACGGTTCGGGCCAATATCGAGCGACAGATCCTCGACCTTGGTCACGCCACCCGTGCTGAGGAGCTGGCCGCTGGCATTGACCGGCTTGCCGTCCAGCTGGCCGGTAAGGCTCAGGCGCCCGCTCGGGGACTGAGGATTGAGCATGCCGTTGATGCTGAGCGCGAGGTCGTCGATACGGTAGCCCGCGGCAATTCCCTCCGGGATCACAACCTTGATGTCGGCGTCGATCGCATCGAGCGGACCGCCGGCGGATATGTCGAATTCGGCGGCGCCTTGTGTCTGGTCGATGAACAGCCCGACATCACTCAGCCGTCCGGTCAGATTGGTTGAAATCCCGCCTTCCTGATCCAGCGCAAGCGAGCCCTGCGCCGTGCCGAGGCTCGTCTCAAGGTTCAGTTCGCGCAGGCTGATGGCGGCAGGGGCGGCAAAATCGACGCGGGCCGTGGCCGAGATTGGGCCGGAAATCGGGGCGGGAATCCTCTGGCGCAGATCGGCCGGCAGCACATCGCTGTCCGCCGTGACACCGACGCGTCCGGCGAAGGTTTGGGCCGTGGGGTCGAAGGTGCCGGACAGTGCGGCATCGATGCCATCGGAAGTGATGGTGAGGTTGGCGATTTCGATCGTTTCAGCGATCTCGGCCTCGAGGGACGCCGTGAGCGGCGCTTCCACCGAAGCTGCGATTTCAGGGTCGGAAATCTGTGCCCCTGCGACGGAGAGCTTGGCGCTCACCGGGCCCTGGCGGTTCAGCAGGTCAAAACGGTTGCTTTCTGCGTTGACGATGATGTCGGAGAACCGGCCTTGCGGCAGGGTCAGTTCTGCCAGATCAAGTCCCGCCTTGATGTCTGCGGCGGCGGCATTTCCTTTCAGCGTCAGATCGAGCTTGCGCAGCTGAAGTTTGGCCGTCAGGTCGCCGGCGTTTGTCGCCAGAGAGACCGGGTCGCCATTGGCGCTCGCAGCAACGGTCAGGTCATTGTCGCCCTGAGGATCATAGCGGCCCTTCGCCGCTAATGTGATGGCTGCACTGGCGAGGCGTCCTTCATCGATTGTGAGCGCCCCATCGGGTGACAATGCAGCCTTGAGATCGATCGCCGTTTCACCGGCAAAGACGTCCCGCAGTTCCGGCGGCATGAGGTCGGCGAACTGTCCGCCGCCCTTTGCGGTGATTTGTCGTGTCCCCGCTGCATCAAGCTGGTGCGTTGTTTCAACTGCGATGGTTTCCCGGCCGGCAAGTGCTGCCGTGATACTCCCGGCCCAATTGTCGAGCGGCCCTTCGCCGTCGACACGCAGCGACAGTGGTGGGCGGCCTGGCACCTGCAGCAGGGTGCCGACAATGCCGTCGCCGGGTTCTTGATAGTCGAGCCGTATGCGCAGACGGTTTTCGTTCGGGGCATAGAGAACATCGGCGATGGCGTTGTTGCCGACATCGTCCAGTCGCGTTGCCGTCAACCGGCTGGCAATCGTGTCGCCGGCGATGTCCAGCGAACCTTGGGCCGAGAGCTGCAGCTCGCGTTGCACCAGAGCTTGGCCGAGATGGATCGAGGGTAGGTCGAGATTGCGGACAGCGATCTCGACGGGCAGGGAAAAGGGCTCGTCCGATGCCGGTTTCGGTTCGGCCGAGACTGTTGGCGGTCGCGTCACGGTTATCTTGTCTGCCCGGATCGTTTCCGCGCTGAAGCGCCGGAGCAACAGGTCCTGCGGCGACCAGTCGAGGGTCAGTCCGTCAATGGTCGCATAGATGCCGCCTGCGTCGGAGACGGTGATTTGTCCGACAGAGAATGGGCTGCTCAAGAGTGGGGCTGGGTCGATAATGGCGATCCGGCGATTGTCGGCGGAGACGAGTGCCGCGATCCGATCGGCAACAAACTGGCTGCCCGACCTTGAGAAGCCACCGACAAGCACGATCAGAATGATCAGCGCAAGACCCGCCGCAACGAGGCCTCCGAGGAGACGGGCCGTCCATTTCAAAATGCGCTTCAGCCAGATCATCGTCTGCTTATTCCCGTCTGTCGTGGTCAGAAACTCTGACCAATGCCGGCATAGATGCCATAACGGCTACCGCCCTCGTAAGGTTGCAGCGGCATGGCCACATCGAGCCGCAGCGGCCCGAAAGGCGTCATATAGCGCAGGCCGATGCCCGCCCCCATGCGCAGATCCGAAAAGTCCGGCACTTCGGAGTCTGAGGTGGTGCCGATATCGACGAAGGGCACAAGGCCGATCGTCTCGGTGACCGAGACCCGGGCCTCAAGATTGGCGGTCACGAAGGAGCGGCCGCCCGTGCCGTCGCCTGCATCTGTATAGGGCGTGATCTCCTGGAACGAATAACCTCTGACCGAGCCGCCACCGCCGACGAAGAAGCGCCGGGTTGCGGGGATCGCCGAGAGGTCGTCGCCGCCAATCAGGCTGCCAGCGGAAAGCCGCGCGGCAAGCACGACGCGATCTTCCTCGCCAAGTCCGAGATAGGCCGACATCGAACCCTCGAGCGAGGTGAAGGCCGTCTGGCCGAAGAAGTCGTAGCTCGGCGTTACGGTCGCTGTGCCGTAATAGCCCTCGGTGGGGTTGAGTTTGTTGTCGCGGGTGTCGCTGACATAGCCAACGGGAATGCCAAGCGTCAGATAGGTGTTGCCGTCACCGAAAGCGTCGTCAATGCTGTCATAGGCGAGCGAGACGCCGGCGTTGACTGTGTCTTTGTCGTTGATTTCATACGCAAGCCCGACCTTGCCGGTGATCGTCGCGGCATCGTAAAAATCGGTGGTGACGCTGCTCCCTTTCACGCTTGCTTCCAGAGTTGCCGAGGGGAAGAAGGCGCCGGGCTTGATGAACGTTATGCCCGCATTGTAGTCGAGTGCGGAGAGATCCGTCACGTCGCGATTTTCACCGAGACCGCGCACCGAGCCTTCTATGCGCAGGGACTCTGCCCCGCCAAACAGGTTGCGGTGGCCCCAATAGCCTTCAAAGCCTGCGCCATCCAGCGAGGAGTAGCTGGCACCCACGCCGAAATAGCGGTGCTTGCCTTCCGAGACCATGATGCCGATCGGCAGGCTTCCGTCATTCGCGAGATCGTCGGCCTCTTCAATCGTGACCGACGAAAAGACGCCGAGGGCGCGCAGGCGCTCTGCCGCCTTGCGCAGCTGCTGTGGGGAATAGGTCTCGCCAGGATTCAGGCGCGAATAGCGCTCGATAAAGTCCGCCCTGACAGTTTTAGAGCCTTTCACCGTCACGGTTCCAAGCGGTGCAACGGGGCCGGCCTCGACGGAAATCGTCACGTCCACGGTGCGTGTCTTGTGATCGGCCACAACTTCGCGTCGGCTGACTTCGGTCAGCGGTCGGCCTTCAGCCTTCAGGGCCTCGGCCATCTGCTCGGTTGCGCGCAGGATCTTCAGCGAGCCTGCGCTGTCTCCTGCTGTCAGATCATAGTCTGCGGGGTTGAGCTTTGCTGCGTCTCCATCAAGCGTCACGCGGCCCAATGTGAACGGCTCCCCGGGCGTGACGCTGATTGTAACCGGGACGGGGCGCGAACGGTCAAAGGTCGGGTTGGGCGGCAGGGCGTCGATATCGCGTCCATCAATGGTTACGCGCACGACACCGCCATAAAGTGAATTTTCGTAAAGCGTGGCGATGAGACGATCCCGATCGTCGCGGGCCTTGATCACCAGGCCGAGGTCGCCGGATACCGGCTTATCTTCGCCAGCCAGGAGCAAAGAGGTATTCTCGAGCGACTTTTCGAGCTTCCTGTCGCTCGCACCCGTTTCAAGCGTGATGGTGTAGTCGAGCGGGTCGATGATGTCGCGATCCGGTTCGTCACCGCCGAACAACTTGATGCCGAAAATCTCGAAGGCTTCGGCCTGGCCGACAAAGAGCGGGCCCAGAGCCATTGGGAAGACCATCGCCGCGGCAAGGGCGTATCGCAACGCTTTACTGTCTTTCCGCAAGGTCAATCCACTCGGTCTTCGCATATCGCTTCATCGCGACGCTTCGGCACTCCTCAGGCCGAGGACAACTTAGGCGCAAATGCGCCGGAAGGGATACCCCTTTTTTAACCGAGGGCTTAAAAAGGGCGGGGAGTGTTGTTTCCCCGCCCTTTGATCATCAGTAGCCGCGCGGGCAGGCGTCGATGTAGCGGCGGCCATAGCGGTCGCGGTAGTAGCACTGTCCGGGCTGTTCCGACACATTGCCGATCACCGCGCCTGCAACGCCACCGATGGCCGCGCCGACGGCTGCACCGCGGACGTTGCCCGTGGCAAGGCCGCCGATGATGGCGCCGGAAGCCGCGCCGATGCCGGCACCCTTTTCGGTCTGCGTGCATCCTGCGACCGACAGGCCGACAAGCATAAGCACAAGAGCTTTTTTCATCCGATTTCTCTCCTAGATCCATGCGCCCGGCTGTGCCGGCTTTCTTAACGTTTGCCACCCCGCCCAAGGGCATGCCGCGCGGCGGTCGGCTGGGGCCAAGCATAGCCTTACCCGCCCGAATGTCCATGGTCGCGGCTCACACCTTAGAAGAGTGGCGCTTTTTCATGAGCGATCGAAGATGAACCCAGGATTTACAGGCGCTCTCATGCTGCGGCGCGGCACATAAAATTTTCGTTTCGCGCCTTTTGGACGGTTGCACATGTCACGGAAAACTCCCACTCTGCCGCAGTGTCCGGGAGAGACACGAGGAGGAACAACATGGCTAAAGTGACACTGACGGTGAATGGCCGGACAGTGAGCGGAGAGTGCGAGGATCGCACCCTGCTCGTGCATTTCATTCGCGAAAAACTTGGTCTGACAGGAACGCATGTGGGCTGCGATACCACCCAGTGCGGAACCTGTGTCGTTCATATGGACGGGAAATCGATCAAGAGCTGTTCGATCCTGGCCGTCCAGGCCTCGGGATCGTCCATCACGACAATCGAGGGCCTCTCTTCCGGCGGTGAGCTGCATCCGGTGCAGGCGGCCTTCAAGGAACATCACGGCCTCCAATGTGGCTTCTGCACGCCCGGCATGGTGATGACGGCGCTCGACATGATCTGTCGGCACAACGGTGCGCTGGATGAAGCCACCGTCCGCCACGAGCTCGAAGGCAATATCTGTCGCTGCACGGGCTACCACAACATCGTCAAGGCCGTGCTTTCGGCCAATGAAGCGATGACCGCCGGCCGCCAGGCCGCCGAGTGAGGATCTCGGCAGTTCCGGTCGCTGCGCCCGAGAGCCTGCGATGGCCTCTCCGCTGCTGACTGAACTGCCTCTGTCCAACTGCCTGAATTCCTGTTTCTCTGGAGGAGAAGACAATGGGTGTTGAAGGAATTGGCGCGCGTGTGGCGCGCAAGGAAGACAAGCGTTTTCTGACCGGCAAGGGCCGGTATACCGACGATATGGTCGTCCCCGGCATGAAATATGCCTATTTCGTCCGTTCGCCCTATGCGCATGCCAAGATCAAATCCATCGATATGTCCTCGGCCAAAGCCATGCCCGGCGTCATAGACGTGCTCGACGGCAAGCAGCTCCTGGCCGATGGCATCGGCAATCTGATCTGCGGCTGGATGGTCCATTCCAAGGATGGGACGCCGATGAAGATGGGTGCCTGGCGCCCACTCGCCCATGAGACCGTCCGTTATGTTGGCGATGCGGTTGCCATCGTCATTGCCGACAGCATCGGCGAGGCGCGCGATGCGTCCGAAGCGGTCGTCGTCGACTATGAAGAACTGCCTGTTGTCACCGGTGCCGTGGACGCTCTCAAACCAGGCGCGCCCCAGCTTCATCCGGAAGCCCCCGGCAATCTGATCTTCGACTGGGAAATCGGCGACAGCGCGCTGGCTGATGCGGCGATCGCGCGTGCTGCCCATGTCACCGAGATCGAGATCCTCAACAACCGTCTTTCGCCAAACCCGATGGAGCCGCGCGCAACGCTTGGCATCTACGACACGGCGGAGGATCACTACACCTGCTACACCACATCGCAGAACCCGCATGTGGCGCGGCTCGTAATGAGCGCCTTCTATAATGTCGCGCCGGAAAATAAGTTGCGGGTGATTGCGCCAGATGTTGGCGGTGGCTTCGGCTCGAAGATCTACATCTATCCGGAAGAAATCGTCTGTCTCTGGGCGTCGAAGAAAACAGGCGTGCCGGTCAAATGGACCTCGGACCGCACTGAGGCGTTCCTCACCGATGCCCATGGCCGTGACCATGTGTCGAAGGTGAAGATGGCCTTTGACGAGA
Source organism: Rhizobium sp. G187 (assembly GCF_051549525.1). Lineage (NCBI taxonomy): Bacteria > Pseudomonadati > Pseudomonadota > Alphaproteobacteria > Hyphomicrobiales > Rhizobiaceae > Rhizobium > Rhizobium sp. G187. Next base: position 52,322 of record NZ_JBPUGM010000004.1, on the reverse strand, counting down.
ACAACAATATCATCGGCCTGAAGGTCGACACCATCGCCAATCTCGGCGCCTATATGTCGCTCTTCTCCTCCTCGGTCCCGACCTATCTCTACGCCACGCTGCTGTCGGGCCAGTATGCGATCCCGGCGATCCACGCCAATGTGCGGACCGTCTATACCAACACCGTGCCGGTCGATGCCTATCGCGGCGCCGGGCGTCCCGAGGCGACCTATCTGCTGGAGCGCACCGTCGAGACGGCGGCCCGTGAACTCGGCGTATCGCCGGCAGATCTGCGCCGGCAAAACTTCGTGCGCACCTTCCCGTACCAGACGCCTGTCATCATGTGCTACGACGCGGGCGACTACGACGCCTCGCTGAATGCCGCGATGGGCGCTGCCGACTGGAATGGTTTCCCTGCTCGCAAGGCGGAAGCGGCACGACGCGGCAAGCTGCGCGGTATCGGCATGAGCTGCTACATCGAGGCCTGCGGCATCGCGCCGTCGGCGGCGGTCGGTTCGCTCGGGGCAGGTGTTGGCTTGTGGGAATCGGCTGAAGTCCGCGTCAATGCGGTCGGCACGGTCGAAGTGCTCACTGGCTCGCATAGCCATGGCCAGGGTCACGAAACCACCTTCGCCCAACTTGTCTCCGAACGCTTTGGCCTCCCGATCGACAATGTCTCCATCGTGCATGGCGATACCGATAAGGTGCAGATGGGCATGGGCACCTACGGCTCGCGATCCGGTGCTGTCGGCATGTCCGCCATCGTCAAGGCGCTGGACAAGGTCGAGTTGAAGGCGAAGAGGATTGCGGCCCATCTGATGGAAGCCGACGAGAGCGACATCGTCATCGAGAATGGCGAACTCAAGGTCGCCGGGACTGACAAGGCCTTGCCGTGGTTCCAGGTGGCGCTCGCGGCTTACACGGCTCACAACCTCCCGTCCGGCATGGAGCCGGGGCTGAAAGAGGGTGCCTTCTACGATCCCTCAAACTTCACTTTCCCGGCTGGCTGCTACATCGCGGAAGTCGAAGTCGATCCGGATACCGGCAAGACCGAGATTGTGCAGTTCGTTGCTGCCGACGACTTCGGCAACATCATCAATCCGATGATCGTTGAGGGCCAGGTGCATGGCGGGATTGCACAAGGGATCGGCCAGGCACTGCTTGAGGGCGTGCATTACGACCCGGCCACCGGCCAGCTTCTGACGGCAAGCTACATGGACTACGCCATGCCGCGCGCCGATGACCTGCCGTCCTTCAATGTCTCGCACCAGAACACGCCGTGCCCGGGTAATCCGCTCGGCATCAAGGGCTGCGGCGAGGCCGGCGCCATCGGCTCTCCGCCAGCGCTGATCAATGCGATCACCGATGCGATCGGCAACAACAACCTCAACATGCCGGCGACGCCGCTTGCTGTCTGGAGCGCGCTCCAGGCCAATGCGACCCGCCAGGCCGCCGAATAAGGAAGGAGAGAACCATGCAGCTCTATTCCACCAGCTACCATCGCGCCTCTTCCATCGAGGATGCGGGGAAACTTCTTTCCGGTGCGGCGGACGGCAAGTTCATCGCCGGCGGCCAGACGCTCATTGCGGCATTGAAGCAGCGTCTCGCCCAGCCGTCCGATCTCGTTGACCTGCGCCATATCGAAGCGCTGAAAGGCATCACGGTGAATGGCCCTCAGGTGACGATCGGGGCAGGGGTGACCCATGCGGAGGTGGCGTCTTCGTCGGCCATCCGCGCGGTTTGTCCAGCGATTGCGAACCTTGCCGCGATGATCGGCGACCCGCATGTGCGCCATATGGGGACGATCGGCGGATCCATTGCCAATGACGATCCGGCTGCGGACTATCCGTCGGCCGTGCTCGGACTTGGGGCCACGGTGATAACCAACAGGCGAGAAATCGCGGCGGATGATTTTTTCGTGGGCTTGTTCGAAACCGCTCTCGGGGAAGACGAAATCATCACCGCAGTTCGCTTCGATGCGCCGGAGAGGGCTGGTTATGCCAAATTTGCCAATCCCGCCTCGCGTTATGCCATGACAGGTGTGTTTGTGTCGAAAGGGTCTTCGGGCGTACGCGTCGCTGTCACTGGTGCCGGGTCATCAGGCGTTTTTCGGCATGCGGGGCTTGAGGCTGCACTTGGCGGTAACTGGTCTGCCGATGCAGTCTCCGGTGTCGAGATCGATTCGTCGAACCTGATGTCGGACATGCATTGCACCGCTGAATATCGGGCCAATCTCATTCGCGTCATGGCAAAAAGGGCCGTGCAGGCTGCCTGAGTATCGCCCGTACCTCGCCTGTCTTCGGCAAAGGACGGCCCCGGCCGTCCTTTTTTCCTGAGATTGACGCAGATCAAGTTTGATATCGTGCAATCCGTTAGTATCTATATGTGAGAATTCTAAAATTCGCGCCAATTGTCGCAGTTTAGAATGAATGTACAAAAGCGGGGTTGACCCCGAAGCCGCAGACACCCAAAAGGGTGGAAAAAGACTGGAGTTGCAGGCATGGATTTCGAGGCCTTTTTCAAGGATCAGCTGGCGGGGCTTCACGAGGAAGGCCGTTACCGCGTCTTTGCCGACCTTGAACGCCAGCGTGGCAACTTCCCGCGCGCTACCCGCTACACCGAGAACGGCACCCAGGACGTCACCGTCTGGTGTTCGAACGATTATCTCGGCATGGGCCAGAACCAGATTGTCATCGATGCGATGAAGCAGGCGATTGATGACTGTGGCGCGGGTGCGGGAGGCACCCGGAATATTTCTGGCACCAACCACTACCACGTTCTTCTTGAGCGCGAGCTTGCTGACCTGCATGGCAAGGAATCGGCGCTGATCTTCACCTCGGGTTATGTCTCGAACTGGGCGGCGCTTGGCACACTCGGCGCCAAGATCCCGGGGCTCATCATCTTCTCGGATGCGCTGAACCACGCATCGATGATTGAAGGCATTCGTCACGCGAAATGCGAGCGGGTGATCTGGAAGCACAACGATGTGAAGGATCTCGAAGCCAAGCTGGCCGCCGCCGATCCGCGTGCGCCGAAGATGATCGCCTTCGAGAGCGTCTATTCGATGGATGGCGACATCGCGCCGATCAAGGAAATCTGTGATCTCGCCGACAAATATGGTGCGATGACCTATCTCGACGAAGTGCATGCCGTGGGCATGTATGGCGCCCATGGTGGCGGCATTGCAGAACGCGAGGGCCTGATGGATCGCCTGACGATCATCGAAGGCACGCTCGGCAAGGCCTTCGGCGTGATGGGCGGTTACATCGCTGCCTCGACTGCGCTTTGCGACTTCGTTCGCTCTTTTGCCTCGGGCTTCATCTTCACGACGGCGCTACCGCCGGCGCTGGCTGCCGGTGCCGTTGCATCGATCCGCCATCTCAAGACCAGCCAGATCGAGCGCTTCGCCCATCAGGAGCGCGTTCGTCGACTGCGTCACATGCTGGATGCCGCCGGCATTCCGCATCTGCCGAATCCCAGCCATATCGTGCCGGTCATTGTCGGTGACGCTGCCAAGTGCAAGTGGATCTCCGACCTGCTGCTCGACAACTGTTCCATCTATGTGCAGCCGATCAACTACCCAACGGTCCCGAAAAAGACCGAACGGCTGCGCATCACCCCGACGCCGCTGCATTCCGATGCCGACCTTGAGCATCTGGTCGGCTCGCTGCACCAGCTGTGGTCGCGTTGCGCGCTGGCTCGCGCGGTGGCCTGACGGGGCTCAGAGAGAATATGACTTGCAGCGGGCCGTGGAAACACGGCCCGTTTTGCGTTTGACGACTTCAGGTATCAACCCGATTTACGGCTTGCGCTGCGCAATCACGTCCGCCGCCTTCAGCCGCGCCTCGCGGTCGATCGCAAATACATCATCGATCGTCGTGGGAGCCGCAATCTCGGTCATCGCGTCCATCACGGCCTCCACCACCTCTGCCATGTCGAGGAAGCGGATGCGCTCCTCGACGAACGCCCCGAAAGCAGTTTCTTCGGCAGCATTAAGGATTGCGCCCTGTGCGCCACCGCGTTGAAGCGCTGTGCGCGCAAGCCGGATGGCGGGGAAGCGGCTTTCGTCCGGCGTTTCGAAATCGAGCCGCGCGAGCTTGGCGAAATCAAGCCGTTCGACGTTCAGTGCGCAGCGCTTCGGATAGGTCAGGGCGTAGCCGATCGCCGTGCGCATGTCGGGTACGCCGAGCTGGGCGATGACAGAGCCGTCCGCATAACCGACCATCGAATGCACGATGGATTGCGGGTGTACGATGACCTCGATCTGGTCTGCCTCAAGGTCGAAGAGATACTTGGCCTCGATCATCTCCAGCGCCTTGTTGAACATCGAGGCGCTGCCGACGGATATCTTCAGGCCCATCGACCAGTTCGGGTGCGTTCGGGCCGTCTGCAGCGTCACGTTTTCCATCTGCGCCCTCGTATAGGTGCGGAAGGGGCCACCCGAGGCCGTCAGGACAACGCGCTCCAGGGCGTGGCGTTGATCATTGTCGAGACACTGGAAGATCGCCGAATGTTCGCTGTCGACCGGGATCAGCCGGCCGCCCCCCCGGCGCACAGCGTCGACGAAGAGCGCGCCGCCGGTGACCAGGCATTCCTTGTTGGCGAGTGCGATGTCGGCCCCCCGGGCGGCGGCGCGCAGCGTGGGGCTAAGGCCTGCCGTGCCGACGATCGCCGCCATGACCCAATCGGCCTCCAGGTCGGCCGCTTCCATCAACCCGGAGACGCCCGCTGCAGCATCTGTTCCCGTGCCCGCCAGCAGATCCTTTAGCGCCATATACTGGCTTTCGTCGGCAGTGACGGCGAGCTTCGCACCAAAACGCCTTGCCTGTTCGGCCAGGAGCTCGAGATTGCCATTGCCAGTCAGAGCCATGACCTCGAAGCGTTCGCGGCCATCGAGTTGCTCGATGACATCCAGCGTGCTGACGCCGATCGATCCGGTCGAGCCGAAAACGGAAAGGCGACGGGGCCGGTCTTGGTCGATCATGCTGCTAATGTCCGGTTGCTTGAGGCTCTGAAGGCTCTACAAGGGAAAGAAGAGAGCAGCAAGAGATCGCATTGCTCCTGCGTACAAACCGAGGGCGAGCGGCCATGACGATGCTGGAAGCGAAGCAACGCATTCGTGAGGCGGGTCCCTCGCTCCTGGCAGGTTTTGCCATTCTCTGCCTGGTAACCGGTGGCATCTTTCATCTTTCGGGCGAAACCGCTTCGGGCGGCTTGATCTGGTCTCTGGGGGCCGGGGCCGTGTTTGTCGTTCTGATCGTTGATATCGGTCGAGCGCTGCTTGGCGGCCGTTTTGGGGTCGACATCCTTGCGGCCTTGTCGATCGGTGTGGCAATCACGCTCGATGAAATCCTCGCTGCGGCGATTGTCGCCGTCATGTATGCCGGTGGCCAGTTGCTCGAAAGTCATGCCGAGGGGCGGGCGCGGCGCAGTATGGCGGCCTTGCTCGGACGGATCTCGCGGACGGCGATGCGCTACAGCAATGACCATCTCGAAACCGTTGCCATCGAGGCGCTGTGTCCACGCGACCGAATCCTGATGCGCCGGGGCGAAGTGGTTCCCGTCGACGGTCGCTTGCTGAGTGATGCTGCGGTCCTCGACCTGGCGGCGCTTACCGGCGAGGCGATGCCGCAACGCTTCGCGAAAGGACAGGACGTTCCCTCCGGTGCCACGGTTGTCGGCGATGCCTTCGACCTCCTGGTCTTGCGCGAATCGGCTGCCAGCACCTATGCGGGCATCGTCCGCCTGGTCGAGCAGGCGCAGACGAGCCGTGCGCCGATGGCGCGGCTGGCGGATCGTTACGCCGTCCTGTTCCTGATCGTCACGCTCGTTCTTGCCGGCGGTGCGTTTTGGTGGAGCGGCGACGCAACCCGGGCACTCGCCGTGCTGGTTGTTGCAACACCTTGCCCACTGATCCTGGCGGTTCCAGTCGCTGTAATCGCCGGCATGTCGCGGGCCGCTGCCCATGGCGTGCTGATCAAGACCGGTGCCGCTCTTGAGATGCTTGCCTCCGTCACGACAGTCGTTCTCGACAAGACCGGCACGGTCACGGCGGCCCGGCCAGAGGTCCAATCCGTCGCGGCCTGTCCGGGGTTTGAGCCGGATGCCGTTTTGAGGCTTGCAGCATCCCTTGATCAGGCCTCCAGCCACGTTGCGGCGGAAGCGTTGGTCCGGGCGGCACTGGGCCGAAAGCTAGAGCTCCTCTTGCCGCGCGACGTGGTCGAGTTTGCCGGCGAGGGACTTTCGGGCACGGTCGGGGAGCAGGTCGTCACCATCGGTGGGAGAGGGTTCGTCAAATCCAAACTTTTGCCGGGCGAGGACTTCTCAGTCGAAGGCATCGCGCCCGATACGGCCATGGTTGCGGTTGGCATTGACGGCCGGGCGGCCGGGCTCGTGCTTCTGTCCGATCCGCTTCGCGAAGACGCGCCGGCGATGATCGATGCCTTCCGCAAGGCTGGTATAAAGCGGATTCTCATGGCATCCGGCGACAAGGCGAGCGTGGCACAGCGGGCGGCGGCACAGCTCAATCTGGATGGGGTGGAAGGCGATCTGTCGCCGCAGGGCAAGGTGGCCCTGATCGCGCGCGAGCAGCATTCCGCCAAGGTCATGATGGTGGGCGACGGCGTCAATGACGCTCCTGCCCTCGCCACCGCTGATGTCGGGATTGCGGTAGCGGTGCGCGGCTCGGCAGCGTCGTCGGAAGCCGCCGATGTGGTGCTGCTGGCCGACAACCTTACCAAACTCTCTGTCGCCATAGGGGTTGCTTCGCGCGCACGCCGCATCGCCCGGCAGAGCGCTACCGCGGGGCTTGCCCTTTCTGCTGTCGCCATGGTGGCGGCCGCCGTTGGCTATCTTTCACCCGTTCAGGGCGCATTGCTGCAGGAAGTGATCGATGTTGCTGTGGTCGTCAATGCGCTACGGGCGCTGAAGGACGCGGCGTGAATTCTGGCCCGATCATCTTCAACCCCTTGGCTTGATGAGAGGTTTTCTCTGCGCTCTCGCCGCCGGGTGGCAAGGCCGCCAAAGAGTCTCAATGCACTGCCTTTAGGTGCCGGAACAAATACCCCGGCGGTCGGTTGTCCCTTTGTCATTCCGACAACCGAGGAGAAAACCCAAATGGCAACGAAGACACTGGAGGAGCTCTTTCACGAGACGCTCAAGGATATCTACTACGCTGAACGCAAGATCCTGAAAGCTCTGCCGAAGATGGCGCGTGGCGCACAGGACGAAAAGCTGAAGGCGGCTTTCCTGCAGCATCAGGAGGAGACGGAAGGTCAGATCGAACGCCTGCAACAGGTGTTTGAACTCATCGGCAAACGACCACGCGCCAAGACTTGCGCCGCTATTGAAGGCATTCTTGAGGAAGGCGAAGAGATCCTTGAAGAATTCAAGGGATCGCCTGCGCTCGACGCTGGTCTGCTGGCAGCAGCCCAGGCTGTCGAACACTACGAGATCAGCCGTTATGGCACGCTGCGAACCTGGGCTGAACAGCTCGGCTACAAGGATGCCGTGAAGCTGCTCGATGCGACGCTGGCAGAAGAATCGAAGACGGATGAGGCGCTGACCAAGCTGGCGCTCAAGGCCGTGAACGTGGCTGCGCAGAAGAAGGCGGCCTGACACACCAAGCCCGCCTATCGGGAGAGAGGGGTCGGCTTTGCCGGCCCCTTCTTTTACGTGGAGCCAAGTTCTTATGGGGCGAACACATTCGGGGGCATTTCGAGAAGCGTCATGAGGCGTTTCTCATCGGCGCGTAACAGGCCGGGGCCACCATTGTTATCCCGTATCGTTTGGAAGACCTTGTCCAGATCTGTTTGCCTGTCTGCCAGTTGCAGGATGCGCGGATGCACATAGCTGGATCGGCAAATGGCTGGTGTGTTGTGAAGCCTGTCCGACGCGATCTGGCACATGGCCTTGATGCTTGGGCGATCGCCAGTTTGTAATTGCCGCCAGGCCTCACCGAAAGCCGCGACACTGCCACCCCAGGTGCGGAAGGTCTTGGCCGACAGTTGGCCGCCGGAGACCTCGCACAGATAGGCGTTGAGCCGGCCGGAATCGATCCGGTGCAGTTCTCCTTCGTGGTCGCGCCAAGAAAAGAGATCGCGGCCAGGCAAGTCGGCGATCTCTTCGAGAATTTTCTGCAGCCGTGGATGGCGCAGTTTGCGTCTAACCCGCTTGCCGCCCTTTGCCACGAAACTGAGCCTCACCCCGTCCGGCTCGAAGGTCACATGGCGCTTCTGCAGCGTCGTTGCGCCATAGGTGTTGTTTTCCTGCGCATAGGTTCTGTTGCCGACTCGCATATGCGTCACGTCGAGCAGGCTGATCAGGGCTGAAAGGAGAAAGTGCGCTTCTTCCGTTCGATTCTCCAGGTCGCGGGCGACCCGTCTCCGAATTGCCGGCAAGGCCAGGCCAAAGCTGATGAGGTCGTCGAACTTCCGCTGGTTGCGCCAGGCGGCCCAATCGGCATGATAGCGATATTGCTTGCGACCCCGTGCGTCGAACCCGGTCGCCTGCAGATGGCTCTGGGGATCGAGGCTTATCCAGACGCGCTCATAAGCGGGAGGCAGCGCAAGCTTGCGAATGCGTGCGAGCACGGCCTCATCGACAATGCGCGTACCATCGGGGAGATGATGAGAAAATCCCTTGCCGCGTCGAATGCGGGCGATACCGGCAGCTGCATCAGTGCCATAGACGAGGCCGATCTCGACCAGTTCGCTGGCGTCGGAGCACTCCAGCGGATTCGACGCTCGTGAGTCCCTCTCAGCCAATGGGGTTCTCATTGCCGAACTCACCCAATTCGCGGCGCAGCTGCTGGCGTGCGCGGCTCAGGCGGCTTTTCACCGTCCCCACCGCACAGCCGCAGATCGCAGCGGCGTCCTCGTAGCGTTCACCGAGCATGACGATCAGCACCAGCATCTCGCGGTGATGGGCTGGCAGCCTGTCGAGCGCCCGCCGCACGTCATCCGTCTGCACGGTCCATTCCTGCACTGGTTCAGTTGTCAGGCTTTCGGATATGGCATCCGGAATGCCGATTGTCTCACGGCTCCTCTTCTTGAAGCGCGTGCAGAACGTATTGCGCATGATGGTGAACAACCAGGATTTCAAACGCGTGCCCGGCTCGAACTTGTCCAGATTTGCAAGGGCTTTGGTCAAGGTCTCCTGGACAAGATCGTCGGCTTCCTCCGGGCTGTGACAGAAGGTTCGGGCAAAAGCGCGCAGGGCCGGAATGAGTTCGACGACTTCGGACTGCGTGGCAAGCTCGGCTTTATGAGTAGACAAGTGCGCCATCCTCTCAATCAGCGGCCTTGAACATGGAAGCCGCCTGGAACGCCCATGAGCCGCAAACGCCGAGCGATCTCCATGGTTCCGCAAAATGACAAAGGTTAAAATATCGGAGCGGGGTCATTCATGCATTCCACAGGAACTGCAGCGTAGGCAGTCTTGGCCAGCAAGGCTCGATTGGCCGTCAGGTCGCATCGAGACAGGCTCTCGCCTTCTGCTCCTGTCCTTTGTCTGGCTCTTGTCACGCATGTCTTCGGTTACTCCTTCTCCCTCTGCCGCAACGTCTCGCTCCGCGTGTGGTTCCGCCGCAATTGCTCTTTTCGCGTGGGAACATCCGGGCCGTGGCGCGTGTTAGCGTTTCGCTTCCACCAGATGAAAAGGACCCTTCTTATGCCGCATCTCCAAAACACGGATGGCCAAGGCCACCTCCTGGTAGGGGAACACCTGTCGCCGGTCAGCTATCACGTGTCAGTCACGCGGTCGGATGAAGGCTACTCCGTTCGGGTTACGACCGAGGCACCGCGCGACTGGTTGATCAAGCAGGGTTTTCAAGGGACGGCGACGCTGGTGCTGTCAGGTGGCGGCAGGGTGCAGCTATCGCATGACGGACCGGTTGATGTCGGCCAGAGCCTGACCCTTGTCCTGGAGGGGGACCCGCTGGGTTTCGGCGATCAGCGTGCGCTCGCTGCGCATTTTCCCGAGGTGGATATCCAACAGATCGAAGGCACTTCTGATGAAGACACACACGATCACGTGACAATCAATCGGGTTGTCGATCCGCAGCAGCTCAACTGACGTATAGCCAAGGGGAAATAGCGTTATGTTCAGGAGGCCTTGAGCGGCCCTTCGCTGATCGGAGAATCGAATGACTGACGAACCCAAATACGGACGGCCCGGCCGCCGCGACCGGAGCGGCGGGATTGTTCGGGACAAGCTTGATGAATTGAGGGAGGCGGTTGAAAGAGAGCCGTACCCCGCGCGGCTCATGGAACAGGCGCAAGCCCTGCAAACCGCGCTTGATGCAAAACGCAAGGATCCTGCCCTCCGTTAGCACATGGGGTGTGCGTGGGAGCCTTCGGTTTCCATGGGCTTGATCGCGCAAAAGGCCAAGCGACCGCGAATGCGTCAGGTGAAGCTTCCGTCAGCGGGATCGTAGCGCTTTCCATTTGCCAAGAGGGCAAGCTCAACAAGGTCATCCTCATTGGTCACACCACTTGTCACCAGATAGTTTACCAGTGCCGCAGCATTGGCCTTCTGGCCCTGAGCCATGGACAAGGGTGCGTCTTCGCTCAATCTGGAGACGGCACGCTCTACGAGATGACTATTCGTCGCGCCGGGATTCTTGAATGCCATGGCATTTCCTCCCGTTACAGGACGACATCGTTGCCGGAGCAAGGAGGCCGTGTGGACTATGATGGAGTTGATAGGCTTTTGTTCCCTGATGCAACCCCAGATTCGCGAGGGTGCTTTCTATGCTCGTGTTATGACGAGAACGTGTAGGGAGCCGGCATCCATCGAGCGCTGAAGAGGGGTGCGGAATGTTTGAATTGTTTCGATGGTGATTCCGACGCGATTCGAACGCGTGACCCTCAGATTAGGAATCTGATGCTCTATCCTGCTGAGCTACGGAACCACTGCTTTCTCCATACAAAAGCGGAGCGGGCAAGCCAAGCACTTTCCTTGGCGTGCCCATGCGAATGGTTTCAAGGCGCGAGGCGCTGTTCGGCGAGCCTCACCCAGTAGGAGATGCCGGTCGCGATGATCTCGTCGTTGAAGTCATAGGCCGGATTGTGCAGGCCAGCGCTGTCACCATTGCCAACCAGGATATAAGCGCCAGGGCGTGACTGCAGCATGAAGGAGAAATCCTCGCCCGCCATGCTGGGATCGACCTCCGTATCGACATTGTCAGGGCCCACGACATCCATTGCCGCACGCGCTGCATGTTCCGTCTCGCGGGGATGGTTGACCGTTACGGGGCAGGCTCGGTCATAGACGAACGTTGCTTCTGCACCGTTAGCTGTCGCAATGCCCGTTGCAATTTCGCCGATGCGGCGTTCGGCAAGACTGCGCACTTCCTCGTCGAGGGAGCGCACGGTGCCAGACAGGGTGGCTTCCTCCGGGATGATGTTATGCGTTGTTCCGGCATGGAACTGCGTCACCGAGACCACCACCGAGCGAACCGGATTGGCGTTGCGCGAGGCAATTGTCTGCAGATTGCTGACGATCTGCGCGCCGATGACGATCGGATCGAAGGTGTTGTGCGGTTCTGCCGCATGGCCGCCGCGGCCATGCAACGTGATCTGGAACTTGTCGGGAGCGGCCATGATGCCGCCCTTGCGAATGGCAAAATGTCCGGCCTTCATGCCCGGCATGTTGTGCATGCCATAGACTTCCTCAATCGCGCAGCGTTCCATCAGGCCGTCGCGGACCATGGCGAGCGCGCCGGCGCCGCCTTCCTCTGCCGGCTGGAAAATCACGGCGACGCGTCCAGTAAAATTGCGGGTTTCGCTCAAGTGCTTCGCCGCACCGAGCAACATGGCGGTATGGCCATCATGGCCGCAGGCATGCATCCGGCCTGATGTCTTCGAGGCCCAGGGCTTGCCGGTGATCTCTTCGAGCGGCAAGGCGTCCATGTCGGCCCTGAGGCCAATCGTGCGGCCTGGAGCCTTGCCGTTGATGATGCCGACGACGCCGGTGCGTCCCAGCCCGGTGATGATTTCGTCCACGCCGAATTCCTTCAGCTTTTCCTCGACGAAGGCTGCGGTGTTTTCGACATCGTATAGGAGTTCGGGGTGGGCGTGCAGGTGGCGGCGCCACTCGGTCGCCTCGGCCTGGAGTTCGCAGGCGCGGTTCAGAACTGGCATTGTATCGGGTCCCGGTCGGTCATTGCGGATCACAGAATTGTCGGCGGCAATTCGATGCCTTTCAATTGACGTAATCGAACGGCTTTGCCATTGCTTCGTTATTAGGGCATTGCCGCGCCGATTGCGAGACACCAGCCAGACAAAGGACAGAGGTCGTGTTCACGAAGCCTTCCCGCATGTTTTCTGCAACCCGAGCCTTCGGCCGCATCATGGTCGTCGCATCGATGGCTGCCGTCGCCATGCCAAGCCTGGCGGCTGCCAATCCGATGATGGTCGTCGATGTCCAGTCCGGTCGCGTCATCGCGCATCAGGAAGCCTTCCGGAAATGGTATCCTGCATCGCTGACCAAGCTGATGACGGCCTATACGACTTTCCGGGCGATGCGCGCCGGCCAGCTCTCCCCCGACAGCGTCGTTGTCATGAGCAAGCACGCCGCCGACCAGCCGGCCAGCAAGATGTATTTCAAGCCGGGATCGAAGCTCACGCTCGACAGCGCCTTGAAGCTCCTCATCGTCAAGTCGGCCAATGACGTGGCCGTCGCGATCGGTGAAACCGTCAGCGGCAGCGAGGCGGCTTTCGTTCAGCGCATGAATGCGGAAGCGGCACGGCTCGGCATGACCTCCAGCCGGTTCGTCAATCCGAACGGCCTGCCGGGCAAGGGGCAGTATACAACCGCTCGTGACCTTGCGATCCTGGCCACCTCAATCCGCCGCGAGTTTCCAGAATATGCAGGCTACTTCGCCCTTGAGGGGGTGACGACCGGCAAGAAGGATTATCCGAACTTCAATCTTCTCGTTGGGCGGTTCGATGGCGCCGATGGCATGAAGACCGGCTATATCTGCGCCTCCGGCTTCAATCAGGTGTCCTCGGCCAGCCGCAACGGCCGCACCGTGATTTCGGTCGTGCTCGGCGCCGACAGCCTTGGAGGTCGCGCCGATCTTTCCGCCGATCTGCTGCAGCAGGGTCTGACTGCAACCAAAGCGGGCGCCACCTTGGCAAGCCTGAAGCCGTATGGCGAAGGGATCGATCAGGTCACCGACATCAGTGCCCAGATCTGCAATCCGCAGGCCCGGCAGGTGCGGAGCGAAGGTCGTGACGAAGCCGGCCGCATGAAGCTGCTGTCGCCCTATATCCATGAAATGGGTCGTGCTCCCGTGATGAGCTTTGCCGGCCTCATTCCCGGTGGAGACCCTGTGGATGCCGTCAAGGGGGCCATCGGTGAAATCGCCAATGTGCCGATCCCCAGACCCCGTCCCACCTTCTGAGATCCGTCATGACCTTACCCCGCATTCCTGTTTCGATCCTCACCGGCTTCCTCGGAGCCGGCAAGTCGACGCTGCTGAACCGCCTGCTCAAGGATCCGGCAATGCGGGATGCAGCGGTCATCATCAACGAATTTGGCGAGGTCGGGATCGATCACTTGCTGGTCGAAACCTCGAACGATGCCGTCGTCGAACTCTCCGATGGCTGCCTGTGCTGCACGGTGCGCGGCGAACTGGTCGACACGCTGGCTGAACTTGTGGACGGCATGCAGACCGGCCGTATCAAGCCATTGTCCCGTGTCGTGATCGAAACCACCGGACTTGCCGATCCAGCACCCGTCATGCAGTCGGTCATGGGGCACCCGGCAATCGCCCAGTCCTTCGATCTCGATGGCGTCGTGACGGTGGTCGATGCCGTCAACGTGCTCGCGACGCTGGACGCCCATGCCGAGGCCTATCGGCAGGTGGCCGTCGCCGATCGCCTGATCCTGACCAAGAAGACGCTCGCATCTGCCGAGGAGATTGCCCGGGTCGAGCGTCGGCTGCGCGAGATCAATCCGCGTGCGCCGATCACCGATGCTGACCTCGACGCGGCTGGCCGTGCGGAAATCCTGGTCAACGGGCTCTACGACCCCGCAACCAAGATCGCTGATGTTGATCGCTGGCTGCGCGACGAGGTCGCTCACGATCACCATCACCATCACCATGACGACCATGACCATGATCATGAACATGGGCACGGGCACGGGCATGCGCACCACGGCCATCATCACCACCACGACGTGAACCGGCATGGCGCATCGATCCGCTCCTATTCGATCGTGCATGACACGCCGATCGACCCTATGGCGATCAACATGTTCGTCGACCTGCTGCGCTCGACGCATGGGGAGAAGCTGCTCAGGATGAAGGCGATCGTGGCGCTGACCGACCGGCCGGAAAAGCCGCTCGTGCTGCATGGCGTGCAGTCGATCTTCCATCCACCCGCCCGCCTGCCGGCCTGGCCGGAGGGTTCGGACCGCAAGACGCGACTGGTCCTCATCACCAAGGATCTGTCGGAAACCTATGTCCGGGAGTTGTTCGACGCCTTTACGGGCAAGATTTCCATCGACCGGCCGGATCGTCAGGCAATGACCGACAATCCGCTGGCCGTGCCGGGCTTCAAGTTCTGAAGAGAGTGCAGCCCTGGCTCATCCGCCCTTGCGAATGAGGAAACGGTGGCCACCCTCGTGCTTCTCCTGCGAGAGGAGCGCGTGCCCGTCTTCCTGGCAGAAATGCGGGATGTCGATGCCGGCCAGTGGATCGCTGGTCTCGATGGCCAGTTCGGCACCCACCGGCATGTCGGCGAGCCGTCTTCGGGTTTTCAGGACGGGGAGGGGGCATTTCAGCCCCTTCAGGTCATAGACCGTTCCGTCGGTCATTCCGATGACCAGAGCTTCCACAAGGGCTTCTTCTTGGCCGGTTCTGCAGCTGCCGCCGTAACGGGTGGAACGAGCGGGTTGGGCTGCGGGATCGGAATTCCGGCCGCCGGCTGACCTTCAGCAGCTGTCTGCGGCGCAGCCGTCGTCGTTGCCTGGGCGGTTGATGCTGCGGCCGTCGTCGCGGTCGCGGTCGTCGCCGCGGGCTGGTTGCTTTGCGCTGCCGCCATCTGGTTGACGGCGGCCGTGCCGGTGATCGGCGTCTGGTTCGCGACCTCAGCTTCTTCCGCCCGCATGAAACGGCCGGCCTTCAGCGCAGAGCCTGTCGGGGCAAATGCAAGGTCATGGGCGCGCGACTTCCGGAGATCGGCCACAAGGGCTTTGCGTTCGGCTTCCGTCGGATCGTACCAGATCTTGCCGTCGTACTTCTTCAACGCCTTGGCATAGGCTGCGTCATAAGCGGCATTGTAGCCGCTAAGGGCCGCCGTCAGGGCGGGAGGCGTGGTCGTAGCCGGGCAGGCGCCCTGCGGATTGAAACTCGCCCCATCGGCTGTCAGCTGGTTGAACACGTAGTTCTTGTTGCAGACATTGACCTCGGGCGGGCGCTTGGTCACTTCGAAGTGATCATAACCCACCTTCAGCGTCTTCCAGAAATCATAGTGCTGGCTGTGGCGATGACGTGCCATGTTCTCGGCCGTCATGCGGAATGGAAACGCCTGCAGCTGGATTGCCTGCTGGCCTCCCTTGAAGGCGTCGCGGGCAAAGGCATAGATTTCGAGGATCTGCGCGTCGGTCATCGAGTAGCAACCCGAGGACGAGCAGGCGCCATGGATCATCAGATTGGTGCCATTGCGGCCATTGGCGCGGTCGAACTGGTTCGGGAAGCCCGTATTGATGGCGAGGAAATACTTCGAATTCGGGTTCAGATGGTAGGGCGTCAGGGGATAGAAGCCCTCGGGCGCCTGTCGGTCGCCTTCCTTGATCTTGGGGCCAAGCCGACCGGACCAGGCGCAGATATCGTATTCCACGACCTTGTCGAAGCGGTTGTTGGTCTTGGCCTTCCAGACTTCCAGAATGCCTTCTTCCTTGAAGATGCGCAGCATGATCGGGGCATTGCGATCCATGCCCTTCTTCTGGATTTCAGCCACAAGGCGGGCCGGCAGCGGCTGCTCCACCTTGTTGGCAACCTTCGGGGACTCGTAGACAGCGCTTTCCAGCGTGTCATTGCAGCCTGCAAGGGCGGCAGCAAAAATCAGAACCAGGGCCGTCGATTTCAAGCGCATTCGCGAACGCTCTTTCCGGTAACGTGAACAGGTGGCTCGAAGAGAGCCGATCCCCGTCAGTCTAAGACCGCTTTCTTCACAAATTATAAACCAACGGCTGTCGCGCGGGCCAAACGTCTTATGCCGTCATTTCACCGAAAGATAAAGTGACGGCACAAGTCGGCGGATCACAAGTCCCGGCCGATGGCGAGGAATTTCTCGCGTCGTGCCGTGCGCAGCTTGTCGCCCGGCAGGGGTGTCAGCTCGGCGAGTGCGGAGGCGATCACCTTGCCGGTCGCGTCGATCACCTGTTCGGGCGCACGATGGGCGCCGCCAACCGGCTCGGGAATGATGGCATCAATAATGCCAAGACCCTTCAGATCTTCCGCCGTGATCTTCATGTTGGTCGCCGCTTCCTTGGCGCGCGTCGAGTCACGCCAGAGGATGGAGGCTGCACCTTCCGGGGAGATGACCGAATAGATCGCATGCTCCAGCATGTAGACGCGGTTGCCTGTGGCAATTGCGATCGCACCGCCAGAGCCGCCTTCGCCGATGACGACCGAGACCATCGGCACTTTGAGCCCGAGGCACATTTCGGTCGAGCGGGCGATGGCTTCCGCCTGGCCACGTTCTTCCGCGCCGACGCCCGGATAGGCGCCAGCCGTGTCGATCAGCGTAATCACCGGCAGGCCAAAACGATCCGCCATTTCCATGACGCGGATCGCCTTGCGATAGCCTTCGGGACGCGGGCTGCCGAAATTGTGCTTGATGCGCGACTTGGTGTCGTTGCCCTTTTCCTGGCCAATGACGGCGACCGGCATGCCGTTGAAGCGGGCGAGACCGGCCTGGATGGCGGCGTCCTCGGCAAACTTGCGGTCACCAGCCAGCGGGGTGAAATCGGTGAACAGCCGTGCGGCATAGTCGACGAAGTGCGGACGCTGCGGATGGCGCGCGACCTGGGTCTTCTGCCAGGCGTTCAGCCTGGAATAGATCTCCACCGTCGCCTCATCGACCCGGCTTTCCAGCCGCGTGATCTCTTCCGAGGTGTCGATGCTCTGATCCTCTTCGGCCAGCTTCTTCAGTTCCCGGATCTTGGCTTCCAGGTCGGAGATTGGCTTTTCGAAGTCGAGATAGTTGTGCATGAACTCAGTTCCGATCGGTTGATCCTTGGTCTTCCCGGCTGTCGGGAACCGGCTTTGCCGGTCCTAATCAAGGTTTTTGGCCTGTTTTGCAAGAGGGTGATGCGTTTGGACCAGTTGCTGGAGGCGCTCGTCCAGAACATGCGTGTAGATTTGCGTGGTGGAAATGTCGCTGTGCCCGAGCAGTTCCTGTACGGCGCGCAGGTCTGCGCCATTGCCCAGTAGATGGCTGGCAAAGGCATGGCGCAGCACATGCGGCGAAACCGCCGAGGCCGGAAGGCCGGCACGGATGGCGAGATCCTTCAGTTCGCGCGCAAACACCTGGCGGGCGACATGGCCCTCCTTGCTCTTGGCTGGAAACAGAAACGGGCTGTCCGCCTGGGCGGGGTCAGCGGCGCGTGCGGCGCCCCACCGGGCCAGCGCCTCGATTGCCGTGCGTGACAGGGGGACCAGGCGCTCTTTGTTGCCCTTGCCGCGAACGACGAGGAAGCGCCCTTCCTGGCTCAGAACCTTCACCGGCAGGGCGACCAATTCGCTTACCCGCATCCCGGTTGCGTAGAGGAGTTCGACCATCGCCAGTCGCCGGATGCGCACAGGCTGGTCATCGCCTTCCTGCTGGGTCTCGGCCTCGCAAAGCGAGAGCATTGCGTCGACATCTTCGACGGAGAGAACCTTGGGCAGCGATCGCGCCTTCTTCGGTGCGTCAAGGATCGACGTGGGATCGTCGGTTCTCAGGCCTTCGGCGTAGAGAAACTTGTAGAATTGCCGCATGGCGGAAAGGCGTCTCGCCTGTGAGGTCGGCATGAAACCACGATGCGAGAGATCCTTGAGGTAGGCCGTCAAATCCTCGCGGCTCGCCTGTCCCACTGTCTGGCCCCGGCCGGAGAGGAAGGAGGCGAGATCGTCAAGATCGCGTTCGTACGAGACAAGCGTGTTTGCGGCTGCTCCGCGCTCGGCGCTGAGCATTTCGAGAAAGGCTTCGACGCGGGCATGGCTCAGGTCGGACACGGGTCTCTTCGAGCCTCATTCCACCGGGTTCACACGTTCGGACGGTATGCGGACCGTGACGTCGCGTTCCCTCGGCTCGACAAAGGTCGCGATAGACCACATCGCCGCATAGACGAGCCCGACCAGCGTGGCGCATATGAACAGGAAGCGTATCAGGGTTGGCATCGGCGATCCTTAGGCCTTGGGTCTTCCTACATGGGGAGGCGCTGGGTCAAGATGCAAGGGGTGCAGTTCTCTGCTTGATTTGTGGCTATGGCTTGACGCTCGCTCCCTATTTGTCAATACCGTGAAGAAACAGTTTCGAACAGGCCGATGACCGATACGATCCTCAACCTTGCTCCCAGTCTGGGTGAGCGCGCCCGAGCGGCGCTCGGACGTCGCAATCTCGTCCTCGTCGGATTGATGGGGGCGGGCAAGTCTGCGATTGGGCGCCTCGTGGCCCAGCAAATGGCGTTGCCCTTCATCGACACGGACGCAGAGATCGAGCGCGTGTCACGCATGTCGATCAGCGAACTCTTCGCAGCCTATGGCGAAGAGGAATTCCGCGCGCTTGAGACGCGGGTCATCAAGCGTCTCCTGCGCACGGGGCCGCGTGTCGTGTCCACTGGCGGCGGGGCCTTCATCAACGAGCGCACGCGGGCGCAGGTCGAGCGCGGTGGTGTGTCGGTGTGGCTGAAGGCCGATCTCGACGTGTTGTGGGAGCGGGTCAACAAGCGCGATCATAGACCGCTTTTGAAGACTGAGAACCCCAAGCAGACCCTGAAGGATCTGATGGATCGGCGCTATCCGATCTATGAACTGGCGGATATTACCGTGCAATCGCGCGACGTGCGCAAGGACGTGATTGCCGAGGAAGTGCTTTCGGCAATCCTCAACCGAAGCGGCAAGGACAAGAACCAATGAGCAAGGAAGAGACGACGGAACGCCTGGTGCATGTGGCGCTGGGCGAGCGCGCTTATGACATCCTGATCGGGCCCGGCCTGATGCGTCGCGCCGGTGGCGAGATCTCCACCCGGATCAAGGGACGCCGGGCAGCGATCGTCACCGACGAGAATGTCGCGCCGCTCTATCTCGATGCGCTGATGGACAGCCTCCAGACCGATGGTATCGAGGCCGTCTCAGTGGCGCTGCCTGCGGGTGAAAAGACCAAGAGCTTCGACTACCTGACCAAGGTCTGCGACGTACTGCTCGAGGCGCGCATCGAGCGCAATGATACGGTCATCGCGCTCGGTGGCGGTGTCATCGGTGATCTCACCGGTTTTGCCGCCGGCATCGTGCGGCGTGGCGTACGCTTCGTCCAGATCCCGACCTCGCTCCTGTCTCAGGTCGACAGTTCCGTCGGTGGCAAAACCGGCATCAATGCCCGTCAGGGCAAGAACCTCGTCGGCATCTTCAATCAGCCCGATCTTGTGCTGGCCGATACTGACGTGCTCGACACACTTTCGGAGCGCGAGTTCCGTGCCGGCTATGCGGAAGTGGCGAAATACGGCCTGATCGACAAACCCGACTTCTTCGAATGGCTGGAGAAAAACTGGCGTGACGTCTTTGCCGGCGGTGCGGCCCGCATCGAGGCGATCGCGGTCTCCTGCCAGGCCAAGGCCGATGTCGTCGTTGCCGATGAACGTGAGAATGGCCGTCGTGCGCTTCTCAACCTCGGTCACACCTTTGGCCATGCGCTGGAAGCCGCCACGCAATACGACAGCAGCCGCCTTGTGCATGGCGAGGGCGTTTCGATCGGCATGGTGCTGGCGCATCGTTTCTCGGCCCGGATGAACCTGGCGAGCCCGGATTTGGCCGATCGTGTCGAGGCCCATTTGTCCGAGGTCGGCCTGCCGACACGCATGGAGCAGATCCCGGGTGAACTGCCTCCCACTGAGGTTCTGATGGATGCGATCGCTCAGGACAAGAAGGTCAAGGGTGGTCAGCTCACCTTCATTCTCACCCATGGCCTCGGCCAATCCTTCGTGGCCGATGACGTGCCGGCATCCGAAGTCCTGCGCTTCCTTGATGAGCAGAGGTCCGCATGAATCCAGGTGTCGGCGTGATGACCCGGTTTGCCAATGCCCTGGTGCGTTCGCTCCTCAGGCTGACCGGCACGCGGCTTACGGCCGAGACGCTGGCGTTCAGCAGCCAGGAGCAGCTGTCGGCAGCGCTCGGGGCCTCTGCGCGAGACAGTCATCCGTCGGATAGGGTTTACAAGGACCGACTTTCGAACCTTTTCGATCTGGAAGAGCTTGAAGTCTCCGACGTGCTGATTCACCGCACGGCAATGCGCGCCGTGAATGCCGATGATCCGCCCGAAGTCGTGGTCCGCACGATCCTCGAGAGCCCCTATACCCGTATGCCGGTCTGGCGTGGGGCCACCGACAATATCATCGGTGTGGTTCACGCAAGGGATCTGATCCGGGCGCTGGCTGAACCCGAAGTCGAGCCCGTCCACATCGATATCGTCAAGATTGCCCACAAGCCCTGGTTCGTGCCCGACACCACCAACCTGAAGGACCAGCTCAACGCCTTTCTGCGTCGGCGGTCGCATTTTGCCGTTGTCGTCGACGAATATGGCGAAGTGCAGGGTGTGGTGACGCTGGAGGATATTCTTGAGGAAATCGTCGGTGATATTTCCGACGAGCACGATCTCGAAATCCAGGGTGTGCGTCAGGACAGCGACGGCTCGATCGTGGTCGATGGCGGCGTGCCGATCCGCGATCTCAACCGCGCCCTGGACTGGCAGTTGCCCGATGAGGAAGCGACGACCATTGCCGGTCTCGTCATTCACGAATCGAAGACCATTCCCGAAGAGCGTCAGGCCTTCACCTTCTACGGCAAGCGTTTCATCGTGCTGAGGCGGGAAAAGAACCGGATCACCAGGCTGCGCATCCGCCCGATCGAACAGCAGAGCTGACGGCGGCTTGGCTGCCGTCATTCGTTGTTAGCTTACCAGCGGGTAGGTTCGCCAGGGGCCGCAGGTTCAATGGCCAGCGCGTGCAGGCCGGCATCGAGCTCCGGCTTCAGCAGGTCGGTCACGGCGCGGTGGCGCGCAAGGCGACTCATGCCGGCAAACGTGTCTGCAACGATCCGGACGCGCATATGGGTCTCGCCGGTGCCGGTGATGTCAGGCTGATGGCCCGCATGCTGATGGCTCTCGTCGATCACGATCAGTCGTTCCGGCTGGAAGGCGTCCTTCAGCGTCGCTTCGATGCGGTTTCTGACCGACATGTGGCCTCCTGGGCGGTGCTTCGCAAAAAGCCCCACAAAGCGCGCAACATTCCGGTTTGTCAATTCTTGTCGGGGCTGTCTCGTCGCCCCATAATTAGCGCATGAAACTCGACTCGAAATATTTTGATGGCATCCGCACCAAGCGAAAGCGCACGGCGGAACCGGAGCCATCCAATCCGACATGTCAATGGGACGGCTGTGAGCGACCAGGCGCGCATCGCGCCCCCGTGGGCAGGCATGCCGAAGGCCAGTTCTTCCTGTTCTGCTTCGAGCATGTGAAGGATTACAACAAGGGCTATAACTACTTTTCCGGCCTGTCGGACACCGAGATCGCCCGCTACCAGAAGGAAGCGATCACCGGTCATCGTCCGACCTGGACGGTGGGCGTCAACAAGGCGGCGAAGTCCAGCCCGCTGCACTCGACAGCGCGATCCGGCTCGGCCGCGTCCCAGGCGCGGATGAAGGATCCCTTCGGCTTCGTCGAGCAGGGCCGTGCCGGCGCCTCGCGCTACAAGGCGGCCGACCGGAAACTGAAGACGCTGGAAGCAAAAGCGCTCGATACGCTGGGGTTGACCGTGAGTTCCAATGCCACGGACATTAAGACGCGCTACAAGGAGCTTGTAAAAAAACACCATCCGGATGCAAATGGCGGAGACAGGGCCTCCGAAGAGCGTTTTCGCGCTGTTATCGAAGCCTACAAATTGTTAAAGCAGGCCGGTTTCTGTTAATCCGAACACACTGCAGCGACGCATGCGGCCGGACGGTATCGCCTGGCGGGGAGACACGATGAGCAAAATTGATCTAGATATTACCAACCTGCCCGATACCACCGTTTCGGTTCGTGAGGTCTTCGGCATCGACTCGGATATCCGGGTGCCGGCCTATTCCAAGGGCGATGCCTATGTGCCCGACCTCGATCCCGACTATCTTTTTGACCGCGAGACGACCCTCGCCATCCTCGCCGGTTTCGCCCATAACCGCCGCGTCATGGTGTCCGGCTTCCACGGCACGGGTAAGTCGACGCATATCGAACAGGTTGCGGCCCGGCTGAACTGGCCCTGCGTGCGCGTTAACCTCGACAGCCATGTCAGCCGTATCGATCTCGTCGGCAAGGACGCCATCGTCCTCAAGGACGGCAAGCAGATCACCGAATTCAAGGACGGCATTCTGCCCTGGGCCTACCAGCACAATGTCGCGCTCGTCTTCGACGAATACGATGCGGGCCGTCCGGACGTCATGTTCGTCATCCAGCGCGTTCTGGAAAGCGCCGGCCGCCTGACCCTGCTCGATCAGAGCCGCGTCATTCGTCCGCACCCCGCCTTCCGCATTTTCGCGACTGCCAACACGGTTGGTCTCGGCGATACGACGGGCCTCTATCACGGCACGCAGCAGATCAACCAGGCGCAGATGGACCGCTGGTCGATCGTGACGACGCTCAACTACCTGCCGCATGACAAGGAAGTCGACATCGTCTGCGCCAAGGTCAAGAGCTTTGGTGCAACGGCCGAAGGTCGTGACACGGTGTCCCGCATGGTTCGCCTGGCTGACCTGACGCGTGCAGCCTTCGTCAACGGCGACCTGTCGACCGTGATGAGCCCGCGTACCGTCATCACCTGGGCCGAAAATGCCGAAATCTTCGGCGATGTCGCCTTTGCCTTCCGCGTTACCTTCCTCAACAAGTGTGACGAGCTGGAGCGGACGCTGGTGGCCGAACAGTATCAGCGTGCGTTCGGTATCGAGCTCAAGGAAAGTGCCGCCAATATCGTACTCGGCGCATAAGGACTGATGGCATGGCAGGGCGGGGCGACAATTCGAAGGCCAAGGCCAACGGCGTGATCGATACGGAGCCCTTGCGCCGTGCGATCACCGGCTGCGTGCGCTCGATTGCGGGCGATCCGCAGGTGGAGGTCGCCTTCGCTAACGAGCGTCCGGGGCTTGCCGGCGAACGTGTCCGCCTGCCTGAAATCTCGAAGCGCCCGACCGCGCATGAACTCGCCGTGACCCGCGGTCTCGGCGATTCCATGGCGCTTCGGATCGCCTGCCATGACCAGAAGGTCCATGCAGCGCTTGCGCCGCAAGGGGCAGACGCCCGCGCGATCTTCGATGCGGTCGAGCAGGCGCGTGTGGAATCGCTCGGCTCGCTGCGCATGCCGGGGGTTGCCTCCAACATCCAGTCGATGAACACCGAGAAATACGCGAAAGCGAATTTCTCGACGATCAGCCGCCAGGAAGATGCGCCGCTGGGTGAAGCGGTTGCCATGCTGGTGCGTGAGAAGCTGACTGGCCAGAAAGCGCCGGAAACCGCCGGCAAGGTGCTCGACCTCTGGCGGCCCTTCATCGAGGGCAAGGCCGGTGCCGATCTTGAGAACCTGTCGACCGTAATCGAAGACCAGCAGGCCTTCTCGCGTGTCATCCGCCACATGCTCTCTGCCATGGATATGGCCGAAGACATGGGCGACGACGAGCAGGAGGGCGAGGAGGACGACCAGTCCACCGACGAAGAACAGCCGCGCAGCGGCGAGCAGGATCAGGAAAACTCCGAGGACGAGGCAGGCCAGGATTCGGCCCCCGCGGAGGAGAGCGAAGCATCGCAGGAACAGCTCGACGACGGCGAGATGGATGGTGCCGAGATCTCCGAAGAAGAGATGTCGGACGAGGGCGACGACGAAAGCGAGACGCCCGGCGAGATGCGCCGTCCGGCCACGCCCTTCGACGATTTCAACGAGAAGGTCGACTACAAGATCTTCACCCAGGATTTCGACGAGGAAATTACCGCCGAAGAACTCTGCGACGAAGCCGAGCTCGACCGGCTGCGTGCCTTCCTCGACAAGCAGCTCGCCCATCTTCAGGGCGCCGTTGGCCGCCTTGCCAACCGGTTGCAGCGCCGCCTGATGGCGCAGCAGAACCGGTCCTGGGACTTCGACCTTGAAGAGGGCTATCTCGATCCGGCGCGGCTGACGCGTCTGGTGATCGATCCGATGCAGCCGCTCTCCTTCAAGAAGGAGAAGGACACCAAGTTCCGCGACACGGTCGTCACGCTGGTCATCGACAATTCCGGCTCGATGCGCGGTCGCCCGATTACGGTTGCCGCCTCCTGCGCCGACATCCTTGCCCGCACGCTCGAACGCTGCGGCGTCAAGGTCGAGATCCTCGGCTTCACCACTAAGGCGTGGAAGGGTGGCCAGAGCCGCGAAATGTGGTTGGCTGGCGGCAAGGCCCCCCTGCCGGGCCGCCTGAACGATCTGCGCCATATCGTCTACAAGTCGGCGGATGCACCCTGGCGCCGGTCGCGCCGCAATCTCGGCCTGATGATGCGCGAAGGCCTGCTCAAGGAAAACATCGACGGCGAAGCGCTGATGTGGGCGCATAACCGCCTGATTGGTCGGCGTGAGCAGCGCAAGATCCTGATGATGATCTCGGACGGTGCGCCGGTCGACGATTCGACGTTGTCGGTCAATCCGGGCAACTATCTGGAGCGGCACCTGCGCGCTGTCATCGAGCAGATCGAGACGAAGTCGCCGGTCGAACTTCTCGCCATCGGTATCGGCCATGATGTCACCCGCTATTATCGCCGCGCCGTGACCATTGTTGACGCCGACGAACTGGCGGGCGCAATGACCGAACAGCTCGCATCGCTGTTCGAGGATCAGGCATCGAGTGGTCGGGCACGCCGGCGTGCCTGAGCGGGCAGCGTCCGGACGCCGGGCGTCGATCGCGCTTTGTCTGTCGCTGTCTGCATCCGTCTTCCTTGCAGGCTGCAATCCGGCCAAGATCCCGGCTGGAGAAGTGCTTCCCATTGCGGTCGAAACCCAGGTCATTGACGCTTTGGGTGGCGCGCCAGTCTTCGCAGATGGCCTGAGTTTCATCGGCGGCCTCGAATTGTCTTCGCCGGAGCCGCTTTTCGGTGCCTTCTCCTCGATCCGCTTTCTCGATGAGGATCGCTTTCTCGGCGTCTTCGACACGGGTTACTGGATCACGGGCCGGATCGTCCGCAATGGCGATCAGCACCTGTCAGGCGTGACTGAGGTCTCGCTGGCGCCGCTTCTTGACCCCGATGGTGCGGAGAGTGGCAGTAAGTTCCAAGTGGATGCGGAGAGCCTCGCCATCGAAGGCGGTAGCCGCGCCCATGTCGGCTTTGAACAGCGCCACCGCGTTATCACCTATCAGCCAATTTCCGATCTCGGCCAGGCCCTGCCATCCGCGCCCCTGCCGCTTCCTTTCGACGCCCGCCGTCTGCGTGGCAATGGCGGCATCGAGGCTCTGATCGTGGCACCTCCAGCTGGGCCTCTGGCAGGCGCGCTGGTGGCGATCTCGGAGAAGACTGTGGATGAGGAGGGCAACCTCATCGCGGGCATTCTCGGTGGCCCTCTGGCCGGTGAGTTTCGTGTCCGGCCGCGTGACGGCTTCGAGGTGACCGATGGCGCCTTCTTGGCCGATGGCGACCTGCTGCTGCTGGAGCGCCGGTTCTCGATCGCATCGGGTGTTGCCATGCGGCTCAGACGCATCGAGGGCGATACGCTTCGCCCTCAGGCCGTCGTCGATGGCGACATCCTCTTCGAGGCCGACAACCGGTCGCAGATCGACAATATGGAAGGCATGGACGTGCTCCGCGCGGCCGATGGCTCTATGCGCCTGATCGTCGTGTCCGACGACAACCACTCCATCCTCCAGCGGACGCTGATGCTCGAGTTCAAGCTCGATCGCTGATGTCGTGCGGATAAACCGCCAATGCAAAAAAGGCAGCGCGGTTTCCCGTGCTGCCCTTTTTGGGTGAAGGCAAGTGCTTCAGACGGCGCGTTCTGCCGCGGGCATAGGGCGCACCACGGTCATCAGCGCGCCATAGGGCACGAGCATGACAATGCCGATCAGCATCTTCACGCTAAAGTCGGCCACCGCCCAGGAGATCCAGCGCGGCGCTTCCATGGCCAGCACACCGAAGAGCGGTGCCGTGCCGATGGCGAAGTCGTCATTGGCGCCGAGAAAACCGAAGAGCGGCGCAAAGGACATCGAGAAGAAGATCACCGTGTCGAGCGCCGAGCCAATGAGCGAACCCATCAGTGGCGCCTTCCACCAGCTTTCGCGGCGCAGCTTGTTGAACACCGAAATGTCCAGCAGTTGGCCAACGAGGAAGGCCGAGCCGGAGGCCGCCGCAATGCGCGGGGAGGCGAGCAGGATCGACAGGAGAACGCCGGCGATAAAGCCGACAAACACCACGCGACGTGCGAGTTTGGGGCCAAACTGGCGGTTGGTCAGGTCGGTGATCAGGAAGGCGATCGGATAGGTGAAAGCGCCGAAGGTCAGGAGGTCGGCGAGATTGATGCCTGCGAGCGTGATGTGGAGCGGATACTGCACAAGAAAGTTGGAGGCGACCACGACGGTCGTCATCAGCAGGCTGTAGATCAGAAGAGAGCGCATGATAGGCATTTTTTTATCCTGGGTGATGCCACCAGTTGGAGGGACGATACTGTGAAGCGGACGGGACTGTCAGGCATTTTCGCCTGGTCCTGACAAACGAAAGGGCTTGACCGGGTGACCGGTCAAGCCGCAAACGTTCAGCGCTGATGCCGGCTTATTAAGCGGCTTCTGCGGTCTTCTTGGCAATCTGGCGACGCAGCAGGCGAGCGCGCATGCTGAGTTCGGTTTCAGATGCCTTGAGCAGGAATGCATCGAGGCCACCGCGATGCTCGACCGAGCGCAGGGCTGCAGCCGAAACGCGCAGACGGAAACGCTGGTTCAGAGCATCCGAGATCAGCGTGACGTCGCAAAGGTTCGGGAGGAACCGACGCTTGGTCTTGTTGTTCGCGTGGCTCACATTGTTGCCCGACTGGACGCCCTTGCCGGTCAATTCGCAACTGCGGGACATGGTACACCTATTGTTTTTCTAGGCTATCGCATCGCCACCGGGCAAATGCCGGTGAGGCAATCCAACAGCGGCTGATTGGAAAGTTGCGGTTCTATAGTCAGTGGGAACCGGCGCGTCAAGCCAAAGCTTGGATTTTCCGGCCGTCGCGGCCGCGTTCGGTTATTTTCTTGCCACAGTCCATGCAGAGGATGCAAGCCGATGACACCGACACGCGTGTCCTTGCCAACCGTGCCGGGAGAAACGCCATGAAGATTTCTACAGCCGTCATACGTCTCGCTCTCGGTCTTGCGCTTTTCGGCGTTTCACCACCCATGGGCCTTGCGGCCGACGCCCGCTACGAGAGTGCCTACAGCGTTACACTCGGGATCCTGCCGATTGCCCAGCTGACCTTTCGCACGACAGTCGACGGCGACCGCTATCGCATCGACGGCCGCTTCCGTGCGACCGGGCTTGCCGAAGTGGTGCGCGAGGTTTCGGCCGAAAGCCGGATCACCGGACGGCTGGTCGGGGCAGGTCTGTCGCCCGAACGCTATACGCTGGATTATCGCAGCGGGCGCAAGAAGAGCCTCTACGATGTCAGCTTTGCCAATGGCAATGTCGTCGATGTGAAGGTCGAACCCAAGCCCCGGCCGCGATCGGCCAGATGGGTGCCAGTGACTGCAGCCGATCTGAAGTCGGTGATGGACCCCATCGGCGCGCTCCTCATTCCCGGCAATGTCGATGTTTGCAGTCAACGGCTGCCTGTTTTCGATGGGGAAAGCCGGATGGACCTGGTGCTGGGGCCGAAGCGAACCGAAACGTTCTCGGCCGGCAAGGTGAAGGGGGAGGCGATCGTCTGCTCCGTACGCTATGAGCCGCGATCCGGCTATCGCAAGGGACGCAAGGATATCGAATACCTGAAGTCGGTCGAGGGGATGGAGATCTGGTTTGCCAAGACGGCGACGCTGAAGCTATATGCTCCAGTCTATGCGAAAATCCCGACACGCTACGGCACGGTGCATGTTTCGGCAGACACGTTCGACGGCTGATTTTTCGCGGGCGCCAGACCCCGCTATAGGGGTTTGAATGAAGACCAGAGCAACCTTTATCGGCTTCACGGCCATCCTCATGTGGTCCATTCTCGCCTTGATGACGGCCGCCTCCGGCACCATGCCGCCCTTCCAGCTCTCGGCGATTGCCTTTGCCATCGGTAGCCTGCCGGGGATCGCGCTGTTTATCGCCCGCCCGGAGCGGTTGCAGGCGTTGCGCCAGCCGGCCAAGGTCTGGATCACCGGCGTTGCGGGATTGTTCGGCTATCATTTCCTCTACTTCACGGCGTTGCGCAATGCGCCGGCAGTGGAGGCCGGGTTGATCGCCTATCTGTGGCCGCTGTTCATTGTCGTCGGTTCGGCTCTTTTGCCGGGTGAGAAGTTGCGCTGGTATCATGTTGCCGGCGCGCTGACCGGCCTTGCGGGAACCGCGCTGATCATCGCCGACAAGGGGGTCGCCTTCGATCCGACCTTCACGCTCGGTTATCTCGCTGCCTTCCTCTGCGCTTTTACCTGGGCTGGATATTCGCTGATCAGCCGGCGTTTCGAGGCTGTGTCTACCGATGTCGTCACCGGTTTCTGCCTCGCCACGTCGATCCTGTCGCTTCTCTGCCATCTGGGGCTGGAGACCACAGTCTGGCCGCAGGATGTCTCGCAATGGGTTGCCGTGATCGGTCTTGGTCTTTTGCCGGTCGGTCTCGCCTTCTATACCTGGGATTATGGCGTCAAGAATGGCGATATCCAGATTCTCGGGGCCTCGAGCTATGCAGCGCCGCTTCTGTCGACGCTCAATCTGATCATTTTTGGGTTTGGTGAGTTTAGGGCCACTATTGGTCTGGCATGCGTGCTGATCACCGGTGGTGCGGTGCTGGCAGCGCGGGATATGCTGTTTTCGAGGAAAAAAGCCCCGAACTGACCAGGATGCCATGGCCGAGCTCGCAACCGGGATACTCATTCTCTCGGTCGCGCTGGGACTGAGCTATCACCTGATCCTTCCCCGGCGGAAGACGTTCGTCCGTGCGGTGTGGAAGGTCACGCCTATCCTGCTTCTGGCGCTCTACACAGCTCTCGTCGATGGACATCCGCTACTGGTCGGGGCCTTGCTCTTGAGCGCGCTCGGCGATGCCTTCCTCGCCTTTGATGGGGATCGCGCCTTTATCCGAGGGGTGGTCGCCTTTCTTCTCAGCCATGCGGCCTATATCGCGCTTCTCGTAATCCTGGGCGAGCCTGGCAGAGTGGCGCCGTGGTCCATTGCGGCGGCGCTTGTCGTTGCGGCGGGAACGATCGCCGTCCTCCTGCGGATCCGCCGGCCTGCCGGACGCATGGCCTGGCCGATCAGTCTCTATGTCGTGGTCTTCATGGTCCTTCTGGCATTGACGCTACGACTTCCAGATCAGTTGGTCTTCGTCGGGGCGAGCCTGTTCATCCTCTCGGACGTTGTCTTGACGATCCGGAAATACTGGACGGGGCCTGGCCATGTGCTGGACGGCTATGCCGCCCATCTGGTCTGGGCGACCTATTATCTCGCCCAGCTGATCCTTGCGCTTTCGCTTGCCGTCTATTGACCGGGGGCCCAGCCGGGCGGGGCCATTTCGAAGACGGAGAAATCAAAGCCCGGTGCCACCGTGCAGCCGACAAGGGTAAAGGCCCCAAGGCTTTCGGCCGCTTGCCAGACATCCGCCTCGACGATGGCTTGCGGGCGTTCCCCGGCCAGGACGTCCGGACCCAGTGTCACGGTCCTTTGTGTCCGGCCATCGTCGGACAGGTGCAGCGCGAGCGGCGCGCCTGCGTAATAATGCCAGACCTCGCCCGCATCCTTCACCCTGTGCCAATGCGAGCGCTCGCCTGCCTCAAGCAGGTAGTAGATTGCGGTGGCATGACCACGCGGCCCGCCATGGGCGTCGCGCCATGTCTCGACATACCAGCCACCCTCGGGATGCCTTTGCATGCCAAGTGCCGCGATGATCGCTTCAGCCTGCATCAGAAATTATCCTTGCGCCGGCGGATTTCGGCAAAGACCTCGTCATTGGTCGCACCTTCCATGCCAAGCCCCTTGCGGATCTCCGGATCGGCGGCGCGCAGGAAGGGATTGGTTTCCTTTTCAAGGCCAATCGTCGTCGGAATGGTATAGGTGCCGCGGGCGCGTTGCATCTCGATGAGTTCGGCGCGTGCCTTCAACCGTTCATTGGTTGGATCGATGGTAAGTGCAAAGCGGGCATTGGAGAGTGTGTATTCGTGGCCGAAATAGACCACGGTCTCGTCGGGCAGTTCCGCGAGTTTCTGCAGCGAATGCCACATGTCCATGGCGGACCGCTCGAACAGCCGGCCGCAGCCGAGCGCAAACAGCGTATCGGCGGAAAACAGCACGCCGTCCTCCGGGAAATAATAGCAGATGTGACCGGCGGTATGGCCTGGCGTCTCGATCACGCGTACGGGCCGATTGCAGAACACGAATTCGTCGCCGTCACCGACAGTGCGGTCAATGCCGGGGATCGCGGCCGCCTCGTTGCGAGGGCCGATGATCTCGCAGCCGAAGGCCTCCTTGAGGGCAAGGTTGGCCTCGACATGATCGCCATGGTGATGGGTCGTGAGCACATGGGTGATTGTCCATCCCCGCCGCTCTGCAGCACTGACGATCGCATCGAAATCCGGCGCGTCGATAGAAGCTGTCTCGCCGGTTTCGCGGCAATGTACGAGCGCGCCGAAGTTGTCACTTCGGCAGATGAAGGTTTCGATCTGCAAAGATTTCATTGTCGATCCGTTTTTTCTGTCCCACCTCGTTGCGCTAATGTAGCTGTTCGCGCCTTGAACTCCAATGAGGTGCTGCTAACAATAAGTTCATGCATGTCGATATCGTCGATCTGAGGCAATTCTATTACACGATGCTCGGGCGCGTGGCGGAGCAGTCGATTGCCATGGCGCTTTCGTCTGTCTGGGCGCGCCTGCCGCAGGAGCGTCTTGTCGGGCTCGGTTACTGCACGCCGTTCCTCGATCGCTTTCGTGCCGATACCGAGCGCACCATGGCCTTCATGCCGGCGGGCCAAGGGGCGGTGAACTGGCCGGTTGGAGAGCCTTCGGCCACAGCGCTGGTTTTCGAAGAGGAGTTGCCGCTGCCGGACAGCTCTGTCGATCGTGTCCTGATGGTCCATTCCCTGGAATTTGCCGAAAACCCGCGGGAATCACTGAAGGAGATCTGGCGGGTGCTGGCGCCTGGCGGACGGCTGGTGATCGTGGTGCCCAATCGTCGGGGTGTCTGGGCCCGCATGGAGCACACGCCCTTCGGGTCGGGCCGACCCTATTCGCGCAGCCAACTGACGGCGCTTTTGCGCGAGACGAATTTTACTCCCGGGGCCTCCGCCGAGGCGCTGTTCTTTCCCCCATCAAAGATCCGGGCGATCCTTCGCCTGCGGCGCGGTTTCGAGCGCATGGGGCGCTTGCTCTGGCCGGCTTTCTCCGGCGTCATCGTCGTCGAGGCGCAGAAGCGGCTCTACCAGGGTCTGCCGGTGGCTGTCCGCGCCTCGCGGCGCGTCTTTGCGCCGGTGCTGGCGCCGCAGGGCGTGCCGACAACACGGACCCTGCCGCCCAAGGCCTGAAACGGGTGATGTCAGCCGTCATCAGGACAGGCTGCGGCACTCGTCCGCCTCGACAAATCCGATGTTCGGCTTTATTGCGACAGGCGTGTGAAGGGCAGGCATCCTCCCGCCCGGTGAGCCGGAAAGCAGTCTCATGAACGCCTTAACGAAGCCGACGCCCCGTCCCGGGGTCCTGGATATTGCAGCCTATGTTCCGGGCAAGGAGCATGCAGCCGGGGTGGCGCGTGTCTTCAAGCTGTCGTCGAACGAAACGCCGCTTGGCCCAAGCCCCAACGCAATTGAGGCCTTCCGCACCGCTGCCGAGCGGCTTGAGGTCTATCCAGACGGCCAGGCTCGCGCGCTTCGCACAGCGATTGCCGAGGTGCATGGTCTCAACGCCGATAACATCCTGTGCGGCAATGGCTCGGATGAACTGCTCGGTCTGTTGGCGCATGTGTATCTCGGCCCCGGCGATGAAGGCATCATCACCGCGCATGGTTTCCTCGTCTATCGCATCCAGATCCTGGCGGCCGGCGCCACGCCCGTGACCGTCGAAGAGCGCGATCAGCGCGTCGATGTCGACGCGATCCTGGCGGCTGTCACCGAAAAGACGAAGATCGTCTTCCTCGCCAATCCCGGCAATCCGACCGGTACCTATGTGCCCTATGCCGAAGTCAAGCGGTTGCAGGCGGCGCTTCCGGCGCATGTCATTCTGGTGCTCGACGCGGCCTATGCCGATTATGTTCGCCGAAATGATTATGAGGCGGGCATCGAACTTGTCTCCGCCAATCGCAATGTCGTCATGACCCGCACCTTCTCCAAGGTCTATGGGCTTGCTGCCTTGCGCATCGGCTGGGTCTATGGGCCGGCCGAAATCATTGATGCGCTTGATCGGGTGCGCGGGCCGTTCAACCTCAATACACCGGCCATTGCCGCCGGTGCCGCTGCCATCCGCGACCAGGCGCATACGGCACGGGCCGTCGAGCACAATCAGGTCT
Organism: Rhizobium sp. G187; assembly: GCF_051549525.1. Classification (NCBI taxonomy): domain Bacteria; kingdom Pseudomonadati; phylum Pseudomonadota; class Alphaproteobacteria; order Hyphomicrobiales; family Rhizobiaceae; genus Rhizobium; species Rhizobium sp. G187. Next base: position 19,434 of record NZ_JBPUGM010000004.1, on the reverse strand, counting down.
GGCTTGCCAAGGTGAGCGAGGCGCTTGCCGGCATCGGCCTTGCGGTAACGCCGTCGGTGGCTAACTTCGTGCTCATCCATTTCCCCGATGTCGACGGATACAGGGCCACCGATGCCGATGACTTCCTGACCGCTCGCGGCTTCATTCTCCGCGCCGTCAAGTCCTACGGCTTTCCCAATGCGCTGCGCATGACGATTGGCAGCGAAGAGGCCAATCTCGGCGTCATCGCCGCTCTTACCGAATTTATGGGTCCCCGCTAATGTCTGAAATCCTGTTCGACCGCATCGCCCTGATCGGTATCGGCCTGATCGGCTCCTCGATTGCCCGCGACATCCAGAAGCTGTCTCTGGCGAAGGATGTGGTCATCTCCACCCGCAGCGCAGAGACATTGAAGCGGGCCGAGGAACTCGGGCTTGGCACGGCCTACACGCTCTCGGCAGCCGAAGCGGTGAAGGATGCCGATCTCGTCATCGTCTCGGTGCCGGTCGGCGCATCCGAGGCTGTGGCGCGCGATATTGCGCCCCATCTGAAGCCAGGGGCAATCGTCACCGATGTCGGCTCGACCAAGGCCTCGGTGATTGCGCAGATGGCGCCGCATATGCCGGACGGCGTGCATTTCATTCCCGGCCACCCGCTGGCAGGCACGGAAAAGTCCGGCCCGGATGCTGGCTTCACCGGCCTCTTCAAGGGGCGCTGGTGCATCTTCACGCCGCTGCCGGGCACGGACCGGGCAGCCCTTGAGCGTCTGAGCAACTTCTGGAAGGCGCTGGGCTCGATGATCGACGAGATGGATCCGCAGCACCATGACAAGGTGCTCGCGATCGTCTCGCACCTGCCGCATATCATCGCCTATAACATTGTCGGTACGGCCGACGACCTGGAGACAGTCACTGAATCGGAAGTGATCAAGTATTCGGCCTCCGGTTTCCGCGACTTCACGCGCCTTGCGGCCTCCGACCCAACCATGTGGCGGGACGTCTGCCTGCACAACAAGGATGCCATCCTCGAAATGCTGGCGCGGTTTTCGGAAGATCTCGCCTATCTGCAGCGTGCGATCCGCTGGGGCGAGGGCGATAAGCTGTTCGAACTCTTTTCACGCACCCGCACCATCCGACGCTCCATCGTTCAGGCCGGTCAGGACGTCGATTCGCCCGATTTCGGTCGCCACGCCCTCGACAAGTGAAAGACGCGGCGGGAAAAACGCCTTTGATCCCGCTCAGAGCGGCGGGATCTTGCCAAGCGGAATGAAGCCGAGCGTGACATTGCCGTTGCGAATGTTGATGTCCGCCGAGCCGTCATCGCGGCCGAGGGACAGGGCCTTGACCACTTGGGCAGCGCTGTCAACGGTCTCCCGCATTTCGGGATAGGCCTTGCCAAGCGCTCCGCGCCAGCCGTCGATTTCCTCAATCTCGATCCGCAGAGTGGCCGAGAGCAATCCGTCCTCGCCGACCTCGAAGGGGCCGCTGAGCGTGACGACGCGCGCCTGACCAATGTCCACGACCATGCGACGGACTTCACCCCGCGTGCCGCGCAGTTTCAGATCGCGCGCGACGCGCGGATCGAGAAGGCCACCCTTCTCGGCAAAGGTGGTGTCGAGGCTCGCCGACAGCGGCGGCAGGTCTACCGGCTTGCCATTGATCGCAATCGTGACGTCACGCACCAGCGTCGCATAGTCGAGATTGCCCTCCGCCTGGCGGACATGTTGCTCGGCGCTGACGGCCTTGACCCCCACGGTCTGTGCCGTGGCGGTCGAGGTGACCGTCGTGTCTAGCCCTTCGATGACCAACGAACTGCGCGCCAGGCCGGAAAAGCCGGCGCGGAAGCTCGATTGCATGTTGGACCAGTTCGTCGTCGTGTTGAATCCATAGGCCGAGCGGACTTCGGCCGGCCCGTCCATCTCCCAGACCACCTGGCCCGGATTGTAGATCTGGGCTGCGGCGCGTACGGCGCCGAAGGAGGCGGCAATGCCCTGGTCACGGTCATCGATCGACAGGCGGTCGCAGTTCAGCCTGAACCGAAAGGGGTAGCCGCCGATCTTGGCATCTTCGCAATTGGCCTCGATGCCGGAAGGATTGCCGCCGGCAAAGAAGGTGACGATGCGTGTGCGCAGAAATTCTGCGGCAAAATACCAGCCGACACTATAGACAGCGATGAAGACGACAATCAAAACGCCGAGCCAGAACACCTTGCGGCTGGTTCGGCTTTGTGGCGCTGTTGATGGCATTGGCATGAAGTTTCCTTGCTGCAATCGGATCGGTTTCCTGCAATGGATTGCGATATGGACGAATTTTGGGTCTTTGGCTACGGTTCGCTGATGTGGAATCCGGGCTTTCCGTATGAGGAACGCGCGACGGCCCGTGTTGTTGGCTACCGTCGTTCACTGTGTGTGCGCTCCTATGTGCATCGTGGCACAGAAGAGCGGCCCGGTCTTGTGCTCGGGCTGGATCGCGGTGGTTCCTGCAAGGGGGTCGCCTTCCGCGTTGCGCTGTCTGATCGCGCTCATACGATCGACTATCTGCGCGAGCGGGAACTCGTGACCAGCGTCTATCTCGAGCGCACTGTGCCCGCCCGACTGGCTGATGGCCGGCACGTCTCTGCCCTGACTTACGTCATCGACCGCGCTCATCGCCAATATGCGGGCTCGGTCTCAATAGAGGAGGCTGCCTCCGTGGTCAGGGATGCGGTCGGCCGATCAGGGCCCAATCCGGTCTATGTCGCCAATACGCTTTCCCATCTGCGTGAACTTGGCATTCGCGACCATTGGCTCGAAAGCGTGGCGGCCGCGATGTCCTCCGAGCCTGCGTCAGATAACAAGTGATCGGATGCGCGGAAAACGGTGCCGGGCTTTAGCGCGCACCGAGCTCCTTCAGCCGGATCTCGGCCGTCGGCGGCAAGGGCAGATGTGGGTTGTCGCGCACCGTTTCGATGAGCAATGCATCGCTTGCGGCTTCGAGGTCCGTCGTCAGCTTGTCGAAAAAGACGTCCGGGTCGAGACCCGGCTGGATCGCCGGCAGGATCTGCACCTTGAAGTGGCCCGGATAGCGCTGTGACTTGCGACGTGGCCAGAACAGGCCGGGGTGCATGGCAACCGGCACGACTGGCACGCCGAGATCGCGGTAGAGGCGGGCAATCCCGTATTTGTATTCGGGAGCGGCACCCGGCGGGCGGCGCGTGCCTTCCGGATAGATGATCAGCTGGCGGCCACTCGCCATTTCCTGCTTGGTGCGCTCGATCACCTGGGCCATCACCCGGCCCTTGGCGCCGCGATTGACCGGGATCATTCGCTGCTTGGCCACATACCAGCCGAAGATCGGGATCCACATCAGCTCGCGCTTCAGAATGTAGACGGGATCGTCGAGATAGGGGAGCAGCGCAAACGTGTCCCAGAAGGACTGATGTTTGGGCGCGAGGATGTAACCGCCCTCCGGAATATTCTCCAGCCCCTCGACCGTGAATGTCGTGCCAACGATTTTTTCCATCAGCCAGCAGGAGGACGTCGCCCAGTCCTTCGGGATGAAGAAGGCCTTCTTGCGCGGCAAGAGGAAATAGATCGGCGACAGGAAGATCATCCTGAGGATCATGTTGGCATAGAAGGCGGTGTTGAAGAGGATGGAACGCAGGGTGATCATCAATGGGCTCTCGTGAACGGCGCTTCCGTCCTTAGAGCAAAAGCACCCGCAGCAAAAGCCGCCTTGCGCGGCCTGGCCTCACGGTTGCTGACCAGTTTCGGGCATTTCTCTGTCCGAGCGCAGACCGGGTCCGCGGTTCCATCCGATGCTTTGCCGTAGGTAGGCGACGACCGTCTTGCCGTATTCGATGAGCATCGTCCGCATGGCATCCGGTTCACTGTACCAGGCGCGTGTCTTCAGGTCGGAATTGACGACGGGATAGCCGATGAAATCCGTCACCGGATCGCTGCGTTTCAACTCCATCAGGCTGCGCGCCAGATGGTAGTTGCTGGTCACGACGAGAACCGAGCGATAGCCCTTGTCGCGGATCCATAAGGCGGTCTCGTTGGCGTTGCCGATCGTGTCGATCGCGGCATAGCCGATATCGACGCAGCATTCGAAGAGGTCAGGCGAGGTTCGGGTCGAGCGGCGAATCTGGCCGGGCGTCGTCTGCGGGTTCACGCCTGATATCAGCAGCCGTTCACCGGAGCCTTTGCGCAAGAGCTCGATCGCCTGTTCGATCCGCTGGTAGCCGCCGGTCAGGACGACGATGGCATCCGCCTTCACGGTTTCGGGCGGCCGCATGTTGGTGACCGAATCAGCAAAGACGAGAAAGCCGGCGACCAACGCTGCCAAAGTCAGCAGAAGCACCATGCCGCCATAGCGCAAGACACGGCGAATCACGCCTTTGCGCGCGAACGGGCTCCAGCCCGCCGGCTTTGGCGGGTCGGTGCTTGACGGGGTGTCAGAGGTCAGCCGGTCCATTCTCATCGTCCGTGAATAGCGTGGATTTCCCACGCGGAACAGGCGGCTTTATGGCAGGTCAACACTTGCAGCCGATCAGTCGTCGAGCAGGCCGTCCGTCCGGCTCGGATCGGAACGGATCAGGTCGATCTCGTCAATGGTGCGCATGACCGTCAGCCGCGCCGTCGCCGTTGTCAAAAGAGCTATAAAGAACATCGTCGCGAAAATGCCGAGATAGCCGCCCCAGCCGATGGTAAACGTCCCAAACAGGGCGGTCGCCTGGTCGCTCTGGGGCGTTGCCAGCGAGCGGCTCTGCCAGAAGCTTGCCAGGGCAAAGAGGACGGCGGCCAGCATGCCGCCGGCAAAGGCGCCCTTGAGGCTGATCTTGAAGAAATGTCGTTGGAATTCCTGGGCGACGAAACTGGCTTCGGCGCCAACGAAGTGCAGCACTTCGATGATGTGGCGATTGCCGGAGAGCGCGCCTCGCGTCGCAAAGACCACGGTCAGCACCATGGCGACGAAAACGAGAACCAGTACACCGGAGCCGATGAGCACGGTGGTTCGTGCCATCTGCACAAGACGGTCGACCCAGGTGCGGTGATCGTCGAGAAAGGCTTGCGGCACTTCTTCGGCCAGGAGCGCGCGCATCGCCTGGAAATCTGGCGGATTGCTCTCGTCTATGGTGATCACCACCAGTCGTGGCACGGGGAGTTCGGAGAGGTCGAGGCCGGTGCCGAGCCAGGGTTCGAGCAGGCGCGCGGTGGCGGCATCATCCATGATCTGGCCGTCGCGGGTGCCGACAAAGGTCAGCGCCAGATCCCGTGCGCGGGTGAGGGCCTTGTCCATGTCGAGCCCGTCTTCGGGCTTGATCTGGATGGTAATCTCGCGGGCGATCTGGCTCTGCCAGCCGGCAGCGGTGGCGCGCACCATGGAGACGGCGCCCAGCGTCAGGCAGGCGAGGAAGGCCATGATGGCAATGACCACCATCAGCGCATTGCCCTGAATGTTGGAGGGCGGCAGGATTGGTCCCGTCGGGCGGACCGTCATCTCGACCCGGCGGGCCGGCTGTTGTTCGGGGCGCTTGCGGTCACTCATAAATGTCGAGCCGCCCATCGGTCAAAATCATACGGCGGGCATCGACCTGATCCATCAGGGCGAGGTCATGGGTCGCGATGACAACGGCGGTGCCAAGCCGGTTAAGTTCGAGAAACAGGCTCAGGAGCCGGCGCGCCATCGGCGGATCGACATTGCCCGTCGGTTCGTCGGCGAGCAGAATTTCCGGCCGGTCGATCAGGGCGCGAGCAATCGCCACGCGCTGCTTCTCGCCACCGGACAGAACGGGCGGCAGCACATTGATGCGCTCGCCGAGCCCCACCCACTTCAAGAGCTCAATGACATCCTGCTTGTAGGTGCCTTCTTCCTTGCCCCGGACCCGCAGCGGCAAGGCCACATTCTCGTAGGTCGTCAGGTGGTCGAGCAGGCGGAAGTCCTGGAAAACAATGCCGACGCGCCGGCGCAGCATGGGTAGCTCGCTGCGGGGAATGCGGGTGATGTCGCGCTCGAAGCTTTTGATCAGCCCGCGTGTCGGCTGCAGCGACATGAAGAGCAGTTTCAGAAGGGTCGTCTTGCCGGCACCGGACGGACCGGTCAGGAACTGGAACGACCGCCTCGGAATGTCGAATGTCAGGTCGCGGAGGATCTCCGGTCCCATCCCATATCGCAGGCCGACATTTTCGAAGTGGATCAACGGCTGGGCCCAGTCTTGAGGGTTCGAGGTCTCGAGCGCGTCATGGGCGTTTCTTTGCGCCCGGTCAACGGTCGGCGGAGCAGTGGCCCCATGGCCGGCTTTTCCGAAGCATTAACCATTTGAATTTACGTCTGGTGAGGATTCGTTTCAACCGCCCAGTTTCGGGATCACCGGAATTCGGCCGTGCGAAAGATCGGGACCAGATGAGCGTCTTCCGCCAATACCAGCAGACCCGCCCGCAGAAAGGGGTCCCGGAGCTTGATCTCCTGCCGCCGGATCGTGCCCGCAGGCGAATCGAGCGCACGCTGCATCAACCTTCGAACCGCGATGTGGTGGATGCCGATTTCGTCGTGATCCGCGATCCTCCGCGCGCAAGGGGCGCTGGCGGTCCAGACGCCAATCCTGTTGCGCAAGCCAAAGATCATGCCATCCGCCGTTTGATGTCAGTCGTCGTAGAACGGTTCGAACAGCGATTGCAGACACTGTCCGAGCGCGGTTTTGCAACGCTGGTAGCGAGCTGTTTCGTGCTGGTCTTTCTCTTCGTGGCCGTTCAGGCCCTGCGGTTTGCCGAGCATCCGGAAATTGCCGCACGCCCGTTGGATTTCACCCATGTCAACCTGACACCGCAGGACCGGAACGGGATGCGGGTCCTTCTGGTCAATGCAATCGTCCAGAACCGGTCGAGCCGCAGTCTGACCGTGCCGCTGGTGCGCGCCGATCTTCTTGTCGACGGGCAGATTGTGGCCAGCACCTATATCGAGCCTGCCAGTGAGGTGTTGGAGGCCGGCCGAAGCCGTGGTCTTTCGGCCCGCGTCCAGCATCCCGGTGGAAAAACGCCGGAACTGCGCCTTTCCTTCGAAGAGTCGGGTGCCTCCCGCTCCTGACTGTGCTAATGGCCAGCCTTTCCGGCACCGGGCAAAAGATCCAGGGTCCGCCGGCCGATCATCAAGGAGTGTCCCATGCCCGTCGTCCGCGGAAAGAATATCGAACCCCTCTTTACCGCCGAACAGATCAGGGCACGCAATCTCGAGCTGGCCCAGGATATCCTGGCTGGCCCCTGCGATGATCTTCTCGTCATCTCCATCCTCAAGGGGTCCTTCATCTTCGCCGCCGACCTGATCCGGGCGCTGCATGATGTCGGTCTTGCCCCGGAAGTCGAGTTCATCACCCTGTCCAGCTATGGCACAGGCACGGTGTCGCAGGGCGTCCGTGTGATCAAGGACATCGACAGCGATGTAAAGGGTCGCAACGTGCTCCTGATCGACGACATTCTGGAGTCCGGCCGCACGCTTCTGTTTGCCCGTGAGCTGATGCTGGAACGCGGTGCGTCGAATGTCACCATCGCCGTGCTGCTCGACAAGAAAAACAAGCGAAAAGAAGATTTTGAGGCTGACTATGTCGGCTTCGACTGCCCCGATTATTTTGTCGTCGGCTACGGCATGGACGTTGCTTATGCCTTCCGCGAACTGCCCTTTGTCGGCGTGGTCACGGGTGACGCGTAAGCGCTCGTTCCGTGCCTCGATGGCACAGTCGGCGCTGAGCATTCGTTAACCATGGACCAGAACTGAGGCTCGCGCGTTTACCACTCGCAAAGGAAACTCTGGTGATTTGACCCCGTAAACGTCACCGGAATGCGGGAGCAAAGTTTTAGACCATGGCGCGGATCCTGATCACCGAAGACGAAGATTCCCTACGCTCCTTCGTGGCGCGTGCGCTGCGACTGGATGGGCATGTGACCCGCGAGGCCTGCGATGGAGCCGAGGGGCTCGAGATGCTTGCAGAGGGCGAGTATGACCTGCTTCTCTCCGATATCCGCATGCCGGTCATGGACGGTATCGAACTCGCCCACCGCGCTCATTCCGAGTTTCCCGGCATGAAAATTCTGCTGATGACCGGCTATGCCGAACAGCGCGAACGCGCTGATGACCTCGCCTCGAAGATTGTCGATGTCGTTTCGAAGCCCTTTGCCCTGCCGGATATCCGCAAGGCCGTCGCCATGGCGCTGGCAAGCTGAAGGCTGCGCGCGTTCTCCTTCCGATTCCCCCGCTCTGAGACACCTGATCCCGCCTGCCGCATCGCGGCAGGTGGTTTTGCCTTGTGTGCTTGATTGAACCAAGGTTGGCACAGCAAGCGATGCTGGCCCTGCGCTGGGGCGCTGCGGTTCAGATCGTTGGCAGCGTGATCGGCTGTCACTGAATATCGAGCAGACGCTCCAGATAGCGGCGTTCGATCTCGGGACTGGAATTCTGTCCCAGCTTCTCGCGGATTGCTTCGAGGATTTCGCGGGCCCGCTGCACGTCGATCTCGTCGGGCACTTTCACCTGCTCGCCGAAATCTGGACCATTGGTGGCGCGTGGGCGTCCGAGCGGGTCGCGGCCGTTCTGGTTGCCAAGGCCGGCCTGGCCTTCGCCCTGCTGCCCTTGTTGGCCCTGCATGGCCTGCATCATCTGGTTCATCATGTCGCGTGCGCCCTGGCGCAGGGCTTCCAGGGCTCGGCCCTGGCCCTCGACTGCGCGGTCGCCCTGGCCGTCGCCCAGCGCTTCGCCGGCGCCTTGCATTTCCTTCTGCGCCTGGCCAAAGCCTTCGCCCGGCTGCATGCCGAGACCCTTCAGCCCCTCCTGCAATTCGCCAAGCTTCTTGCCCAAGCCCTCCTGCTGCTCGCGGAGCTGGCGCAAGGCTTCGCGCAACTGTTCTTCCGTCATGCCGTCGAGGTTCTGCTGGCCTTGCTGACCTTGCTGACCTTGCTGGCCCTGTTGGTTCTGCTCGCCCTGCTGCCCCTCCTGGCCCTCCTGCTGCTGGCCTTCTGCGCCTTCTTCCCCTTCCATCGGGGCGCCGCGCTGCATGCGGTCCTGCAGCGCCTGATCGAGCCGGAAGGTCTCGTCCATCAGCTTCTGCTGCTGCTGCATGATCTCGCCGAGCTTGTCGATTTGCTGGCGGGCCTCGCTGTTCTCTTGCTGCTGGCCCTGTTGAGGCCTGCCGGCCTGGAGATTGTTCATCATCCGCTGCAATTCGGAAAGCAGCTGGCGCGCCTGGTCGCGATTGCCGGAGCGGGCGAGGTTTTCCAGCTGGTCGAGCATGTTGTTCAGGTCCTGCTGGCGCAGGGTGTTCTGGGCATTCTGCTGCTGTTCGCCGCTCTGGTTCTGCATCCGCTCTGCCATGGCGGAGAGAAACTCCTGCATGGCCTCACGCAGTTCCGCCATCAGCTTCTGGATTTCCTCGTCGCTCGCACCGTTTTCCAGCGCCTCGTCCAGCGCCTGCTGTGCATCGCGCAGGCGGCGTTCGGCCAGCGAGAGGTCGCCGTCCTCGATGCCGAGCGCGATCTCCCAGAGATAATCTGCTGTGTCCTTCAGCTGCTCCTCACCGCGTGCCATGCCCATGCGGGCGCGGGCGCTTTCAATCGCGATGAAGTTGCCGAGATCCGGGATGGTTTCATCGGCGCGAAGAACCAGCGCCTCGTTGAGCGCGATGGCATAGGCCATGTCGCGGGTGTCGAGGGAAAAGACCTGCCGCTGTTCGGCGACGGAGCCCGCCAGCGGTTCGGAGAAGTTGCGCGCCGGCAAGACCATCTCCACGGGTTCGCTGCGGCCGCTCTGGCCGGCGCCGTCGGTGGCGACGAGCGTGATGCGCACCCGCTTGCCGGACATCGGGTGTTCGGTGATGTTCCGGCTTGCGACGCCCTTGGTCTCGCGGGCATTGTGGCGGGGGAGGTCAAGTTTGTAGTCTGGCGGTGCATAGAGCGGTGTCGCCCCCGGCTTCGCTTCTATCGGCTCGATTTCGGCCCGGGCCTCGCGCAGGCCGTAGTCGTCCTTGGCGAGAAAGGCGATTTCGAGCGCGCCATTGGTGGCGCGGCGTGGCTCGCCGTCGAAGCTGATCTCGGGCGTCTTGTCGGCAAGAACGCCGATCGTCCAGCGTCGACCGGCAACGCTGAGTTCGCCACTCTCGGCCAGTTGCAGTTCATGCGTACGGCTGAGTGTCGCGGCGGCTGCCGGGGCTGCTGCAGGCGTTGCGGGCGGCGTCGGCACACCGTCAACCATGCTTGCCGGGCGCGCCGGTTCTTCACGCAGCGCCACTTCCGTTGCGGGTTTATTGCCTTCCGGCTTGAACAGGACAGGCTCATCCGTGGCGCCGCCGCTGATCCTGACCGTCATCTTCGAATTCTGCGGCACGGTCACACCCGCGTCCTGGGTGCCGAGGCCGGAGAGGAAGACCGGCGGCTGGCCGGTATAGCCCGGCGGCGTGATCCAGGCGTCGATCCGCAGTGCAGGCAATTCTGCTTCCGTCACCGGGCTGCGGAAGGCATCGGCAATCGATCCAGCGCCGTTTGAGCCGGAATAGGCGAGCGCCGTTGCAAAAAGCAGGGCCGGTATGGCCCGGATGGCATAGCGGTCGAAGCGGGCGATGTCGGGCTGCGGCAGGCCGGCATCAAGAGCTGCGATGCGCTCGGCCATGCGGCGCTGATGCTCCTGCCAAAGGGCCTTGGCAAAGGGTGTCTCCGCGGACAGGCTGTCGTCCTGAACCGCGACAGGCTGGTGGGCGAGGCCATTGCGCTCCTCAAGCAGCCGGTCAGCCTCGCGGATCGTCGGCAGGCGGAGCTTCAGGAACGGCAGGAAGGAGGCGACGAAGGCGAAGATCAGCCCGAAGACGAGGGCCAGCCGCGCAACGCCCGGCAATTCGCGGTAGACGCCGAACCAGGCGAGCGAAACGAAGATGGCGGCAATGCCGGCCACGGGCAGGAAAAGCGGCAGAACGCGTTCGGCAAACAGCACGGCGCGCGCCAGAACACGCTTCAGGCCAACCTTGCGCTTCAGCGCGGGGGCATGCTCGAAAGCGCCTCTCTTGTGGCCGGGCGGGCGGCTGTCTGTCATCCGTCAGGTCTCCGAAAGCGCGTGCCGTCATCGGCGGCGTGTTGCTTTCGAAGATAGCAGCCTTTGTGGCGAAGACGAGGGCGGTTGCAAGGGTTGAGCCCTTTTTCCCGGCCCATCGCCGAATTGTGAACGTGTCAGTCCAGCCAGTCAGGCACGGAATCGAGCGCGATCATGTCCTCGTAGCTCGGACGCTGCCGAATCACATGGAACTCGCCGCCCTTGACCAGAACCTCCGGCACCAGCCGGCGGGTGTTGTAGGTGCCGGCCTGCACGGCGCCATAAGCTCCAGCCGAACCCACGGCAAAGAGATCGCCCGGCTTTGGCATGGCCATTTCGCGGTCAAGCGCCAGATAGTCGCCGGTCTCGCAGACGGGGCCGACAACATCGGCCTTGATGCGCGGCGCGCTGGCCGCCGAAATCACCACGGGCCGGATCTCGTGATAGGCCTCGTAGAGCGTCGGGCGGATCAGATCGTTCATCGCGCCGTCAACGATGACGAAAGTCTTGTCGCCGCCGTCCTTCACATAGATCACCTCGGTCACCAGGATGCCGGCATTGCCGACAATCAGGCGGCCAGGCTCTGTCACGATGCGGCAGTTGAGGCTCGACAGCTGGTCCTTGACGATCCTTGCATAGGCATCCGGTTCCGGCGGCGGGTTGTTGTCGTCCTTGTAGGGAATGCCAAGGCCGCCACCGACATCGACGTGGTCGATCTGATGGCCATCGCTTCGCAGCGTCTCGACGAGTTCGCGCAGCAGGCGGAAAGCGTCCTCGAAGGGTTGCAGCTCGGTGATCTGGCTGCCGATATGCATGTCGATACCGGAAACCTGAATGCCCGGCAGTTCAGCAGCGCGCTGATAGACGGCGCGGGCCCGCTCATAGGAAATGCCGAACTTGTTTTCCTTCTTGCCGGTCGAAATCTTGGCATGCGTCTTGGCGTCGACGTCAGGATTGATGCGGAAGGAGACATGCGCCTTTTTGCCGGCCTTGACGGCCCGCTGGTTGAGCACTTCCAATTCCGGCTCGCTCTCGACGTTGAAGCAGTAGATGCCAGCTTCGAGGCCTAAATCCATCTCGCTCGGTGTCTTGCCGACGCCGGAGAACATGATCCGGTTGGCCGGAATGCCAGCGGCCAGCGCACGGCGCAATTCGCCTTCCGAAACCACGTCGACGCCAGCGCCCAGGCGACCGAGTGTCTTCAGCACGGCCTGGTTGGAATTGGCTTTCATCGCGTAGCAGACCAGCGCATCGACGCCGTCGAAGGCTTTTGCAAACACCTTGTAGTGCCGCTCCAGCGTCGCCGTCGAGTAGCAGTAGAAGGGCGTACCAACGGTACGCGCGATCTCGGGGATGGCCACGTCTTCGGCGTAGAGCACGCCGTCGCGATATTCGAAGTGGTTCACGGGTAAAGCCCTGTCAGAGAAGCGGATCGAGGAGGAAGGGCGATTCGGGCGCCTTCTGCGTTTCAGTGCCGCGCAGGTTCTGTTTTTCGACGGGCGTGCTCGGCCGGTCGAGGTCGCCCTTGCGGCCGCAGGCGGAGAGCGCAAGCGAAGCCGCCAGCAGAAGGGAGAGCGTCAGCGTCGAGCGATTGAGCGAATTCACCATGACCTGTCCATCGATTTGTTAATTCCTAACCGCTCTAGCGAAAAAAGGGGCGCTTGTGCACCCCTGATCTCGTTATCGATCTGCGCGTTGGCGTGATCAGTTGCGCGCGCGCCACCACGCGATCTGCTTGCGCACTTCGTCGGGCGCCGTTCCGCCAAAGCTCTTGCGGCTGGCGACAGAGGCTTCGACGGTCAGAACGTTGAAAACATCAGACGTTATGGCGGCATTGATGCCCTGTAGCTCGTCGAGCGAGAGTTCTGCGAGATCGCAGCCCTTCTTCTCCGCCAGCGCCACGGCATGACCCGTTGCGTGATGGGCATCACGGAAAGGAAGGCCCGCTTCGCGGACCAGCCAGTCGGCCAGATCCGTTGCGGTCGAGTAACCCGAGCCCGCCGCCGCCTTCATCTTGTCGGTGCGGATCGTCATGTCGGTCACCATGCCGGTCATGGCGGCAATCGCCAGTTCCAGGCTTTCGGCGGCGTCGAAGACCTGTTCCTTGTCTTCCTGCATGTCCTTGGAATAGGCGAGCGGCAGGCCCTTCATGACGGTCAGGAGTGCAATCAACGAGCCGTTGATGCGGCCGGTCTTGGCGCGCACCAGTTCAGCGGCATCCGGGTTTTTCTTCTGCGGCATGATCGAGGAGCCGGTGGAGAAGGCATCCGACAGGCGGATAAAGCCGAATTGCGGCGTCGACCAGATGACGATCTCCTCGGCCAGCCGCGACAGATGCACGGCGGCAATCGAGGCAATCGAGAGGAATTCCAGCGCGAAGTCGCGGTCGGAGACGGTGTCGATCGAGTTGCGGGTCGGCTCACGGAAGCCGAGCGCCTTTGCCGTCATGTGACGGTCGATCGGGTAGCCGGTGCCGGCGAGCGCCGCAGCCCCGATCGGGCTTTCGTCGAGGTGTTCGATCGCATGGCGCACGCGCTGGCGGTCACGGCCGAACATCTCGACATAGGCCATGCAGTGGTGACCGAAGGTCACCGGCTGGGCCGTCTGGAGATGGGTAAAGCCCGGCATTACGGTGTCGGCATGTTCTTCCGCGCGGTTCAGGAAGGCGCCGATCAGGCCGGTCAGAGCGGCTTCCGTCTTCTGCAGCTCTTCCTTCACCCAGAGGCGGAAGTCGAGCGCCACCTGGTCGTTGCGCGAGCGGGCGGTGTGCAGGCGCCCCGCAGCCGGACCGATCAGGTCTGCCAGGCGCGCCTCGATGTTCATATGGATGTCTTCGAGCTTGCGCGAGAAGACGAACTGGCCGGCCTCGATCTCTGACAGGATCGTGTCCAGGCCGTGAAGGATCTTGTCTTTATCTTCGCCCGAGATAATGCCTTGGTGCGCCAGCATGGTCGCATGCGCCTTTGAGCCGCGGATATCCTGGGCGTAAAGCTTCTTGTCGAAACCGATGGAGGCATTTATCTCCTCCATGATCGCCGATGGCCCGGAAGCAAAGCGACCGCCCCACATCTGGTTGGAGGTTTTGGTGTCCTTGATGTCCTCGGCCATGGAATGCCCGTCCTGGAGAATGACATGACAGAAAAAAAACCGACTGGCCTCTTCTCTACCAAGCTGGTTGCGATCGCTGCGGTCGCCGGCATCGTCGCCGGCGCGGCTGCGGTATACGTGAGAGAGACCATGTCTGGCAATGCCGTGGAAACCGCGGATGCGGCCCAATGCGCGGGAACGGTCGAGAAGGCGGAGGCGCTGAAGCCTTATTTCAGCGGTGATGTGGCGGCAATGGTGCCGGTCTCCGAGCCGAGGCTGGTCGAAGGCCTGACCTTCCAGGACCAGTCAGGCGCGCCGATGACCATGGCGAACTTCACCAACAAGACGGTGCTCCTCAACCTCTGGGCTACCTGGTGCGTGCCCTGCCGTGAGGAAATGCCGGCGCTCAACAATCTGCAGAAGGCTGTCGGCAACGAGCGCTTCCAGGTCCTGGCGATCAACATCGACACGGGCGATGTCGAGAAGCCGCAGACCTTCCTTGCCGAGACTGGCGTCGATGCGCTCGGCCTTTACCGGGATGCCTCGATGGGCGTGTTCAACACGCTGAAGAGGCAGGGCCTCGCCTTCGGCCTGCCGGTCACTCTCCTGGTCGACGGCAAAGGCTGCCTGCTTGGCAATATGAATGGTCCGGCCGCCTGGGACGGTGCTGATGCCAAGGCGCTGATCGCTGCTGCCGACGGCGCCTGATCGGGCGAAAGCTCGCCTCTCACTCCGCCAAAATAATCCTGAACGCCTTGATCGGCAAACAGGGCGTCTCAACGCGTCGGAACGGGCACGTCGCCGCGATAGTCGTAGAAGCCGCGGCCAGACTTGCGGCCAAGCCAGCCGGCTTCGACATATTTGACCAGAAGCGGGCAGGGGCGGTATTTCGAATCCGCCAGGCCATCATGCAGCACCTGCATGATCGAAAGACACGTATCGAGGCCAATGAAGTCGGCGAGCTGCAGCGGACCCATCGGATGGTTGGCGCCAAGCTTCATCGCCGTGTCGATCGCCTCCACGGAGCCTACGCCTTCATAGAGCGTGTAGATTGCTTCGTTGATCATCGGCAGCAGGATGCGGTTGACGATGAAGGCCGGAAAGTCTTCGGCCACCGTGATGGTCTTG
The DNA here is from genome assembly GCF_051549525.1 of Rhizobium sp. G187. Taxonomy (NCBI): domain Bacteria; kingdom Pseudomonadati; phylum Pseudomonadota; class Alphaproteobacteria; order Hyphomicrobiales; family Rhizobiaceae; genus Rhizobium; species Rhizobium sp. G187. The sequence continues at coordinate 4,198 of NZ_JBPUGM010000004.1, read as the reverse complement.
TCGAGCGAAGCGACGAATTCCTTGGCGGTGGCGAATGTGGTCTCTTCTGTCGCGATGCCGCGGACCAGTTCCACCAACTTCATCACCGGCACCGGGTTCATGAAGTGGATGCCCATGAAGCGTTCCGGCCGGTCGGTGGCCGAGGCAAGGCGGGTGATGGAAAGTGAGGAGGTGTTGGTGGCAATCAGCGCCTCGGGCTTCAGCACCGGGCAGAGCGTGGCGAAAATCTTGCGCTTAACCGTCTCGTCTTCGGTTGCAGCCTCGATCACGAGGTCGGCCGAAGCGAGATCGTTGATGTCGGACGAGCCGGAAATCAGGGCGAGGGCGGCCTTGCGCTCCTCGTCGGAGAGCTTGCCGTTGGTCACCTGGCGGGCCAGATTGCCGTTGATCGTGGCAAGACCGGCCTCGATCCTGTCCTTGGAGAGGTCGTAGATCGTGACCTTGTAGCCGGCGATGGCGGAGACCTGTGCGATGCCGCAGCCCATCTGGCCGGCGCCCACGATACCTACATTGCTGATCTTGTCCGTCATCGTCTCGCTCCTCACCCGCGCTTCGGCGTCACCTCAAGAAAACGCCGGATCCGCAAGCGCGGACCCGGCTGATTTGATAGACTCGTGGACGGGTTTTGACCAGTCCTTTCGCAGCTGCGAAGAAGGCTCAGAGTGCCTTTTCGAGCTCCGGCAGGGCTTCAAAGATATCTGCGACGAGACCGTAGTCGGCAACCTGGAAGATCGGCGCTTCCTCGTCCTTGTTGATCGCGACGATAACCTTGGAGTCCTTCATGCCGGCGAGATGCTGGATGGCGCCGGAGATGCCGCAGGCGATGTAGAGCTGCGGGGCGACGACCTTGCCGGTCTGGCCGACCTGCCAGTCGTTCGGGGCGTAGCCTGCATCCACCGCTGCACGGCTTGCGCCAACGGCGGCACCCAGCTTGTCGGCAACCGGCAGGATCACTTCCTGGAACTTCTCCGAGGAGCCAAGCGCGCGGCCACCGGAGATGATGATCTTCGCCGACGCCAGCTCCGGACGGTCCGAGGAGGACAGCGCATCGGATACATGGCTGGAAACGCCCGGATTGGCAGCAGCCGCGATGGTCTCGACGGCAGCCGAGCCACCTTCGCCGGCAGCGGCAAAGGAGGCGGTCCGGACCGTGATCACCTTTTTGGCATCGGTCGACTGCACCGTCTGGATGGCGTTGCCGGCATAGATCGGACGCTTGAAGGTGTCGGCCGAGACCACTTCGATGATTTCCGAGACCTGGGCCACATCGAGGAGCGCTGCGACGCGCGGGGCGACGTTCTTGCCGACGGAGGTCGCGGCCGCAATGATCGTGTCATAGCTGCCGGCCAGGGAGACAATCAGGGCAGCCAGCGGTTCTGCCAGATTGTTGCCGAGCGATGCGTCGTCAGCCAGCAGGACCTTGGAGACGCCTGCAAGCTTGGCAGCGGCATCGGCTGCAGCCTTGGCGCCGGAGCCGGCGACCAGCACTGTCACATCGCCACCGATCTTGGTGGCGGCGGTCAGGGCCTTGGCGGTCTGTTCGGAGACGGTCGCGTTGTCGTGTTCTGCGAGAAGAAGAATAGCCATTTTTATGTTCTCCTGTCCGTTCCGCTTACAATACGCCGGCTTCGTTCTTGAGCTTGTCGACCAGTTCGGCGACGCTCTTCACCTTGATGCCCGCCTTGCGGCCACCCGGCTCCTCGGTCTTCAGCACCTTGAGGCGCGGGGAAACGTCGACGCCGAAGTCGGCAGGCGACTTCTTGTCGAGCGGCTTCTTCTTCGCCTTCATGATGTTTGGCAGCGAGGCGTAGCGCGGCTCGTTGAGGCGCAGGTCCGTGGTCACGATCGCGGGCAGCTTGACGTCGATGGTCTGCAGGCCGCCGTCGACTTCGCGGGTCACGGTTGCCTTGTCGGCGCCGAGTTCGAGCTTGGAGGCGAAGGTTGCCTGGCCCCAGCCGAGGAGCGCTGCCAGCATCTGGCCGGTCTGGTTCGAATCGTCGTCGATCGCCTGCTTGCCGACGATGACAAGGCCGGGCGCTTCGGCTTCGACAACACCCTTCAAGAGCTTGGCAACAGCCAGCGGCTCGACCGTCTCATCAGTCTCGATCAGGATGCCGCGATCGGCACCCATGGCGAGCGCGGTGCGAATGGTTTCTTCCGCCTTGGCTGGGCCAATCGAGACCACGACGATCTCCTCGGCCTTGCCGGCTTCCTTCAGCCGCAGCGCCTCTTCGACGGAGATTTCGTCGAAGGGATTCATCGACATCTTCACGTTGGCAAGCTCGACACCGGAGCCATCCGGCTTGACGCGGATCTTGACGTTGTAATCCACAACCCGCTTGACTGGGACGAGTATCTTCATGGGTTCCTTCCTTCAAAGCTTCCGCCGGAAAATGCGCTCAGATGCGGTCCGCCGTTTGTCGATTGGCGACATCGATACGCATTTTTTGCACAAACACAACGTCCGGCAGCGAATGCCGGCGCAGGGTTTCGGTGATAATTGACGTTGACGTTCACGTCAACATATCGCGTTGTGGTCTGCGATCAACGCCCCCAATGGGGCGACTTGCCAGCCGGTGGCGTCACTGAGGTCTCGCGGCCGGCGGTCATCGTGCTGCCACCGCGTGGCGCCCAGGGACCGGTCGCCAACGTCTCGGTCGGTGCGTGGATCGTCTCCACGGCCTTCGGCGTCACGATCGCGCGGTCGAAGAGCGGCACGCCCGGACGTCGCAAAACGAGCACCAGAAGGATGCCGGCCAGAATGCCGCCGACATGGGCACCCCAAGAGACATTGCTGTCGCCATCGATCAGCAGCATGACGAATTGCTGCCCGACCCAGAGGATGAGCGGCACAAAAGCCGGCAACGGCAGCGGAAAGCGCATCAGCACCAGCACCCAGACGCGCACCTTGGGATGCAGCATCAGATAGGCCGAAACCACGCCGGCAACCGCGCCCGAGGCGCCGATCAGGGGGGCCTGGCTTGCCGGCATGACCAGCCCGTGCATCAGCGCTCCGGCGGCCGCGCAGGCGAGATAAAAGAACAGGAATTTGAAATGCCCCATGGCATCCTCGACATTGTCACCGAAGACCCAGAGGAAGAGCATGTTCGAGCCGAGATGCAGCCAGCTGCCATGCAGGAAGGCATACGTGATGTAGGTCGCGCCGTCCGGGACCAGCACAAGCGACTGGTCGAGCTCGGCAAAGTCGAAGGCAACGGCCGGAATGAAGCCGATCCCGTAGACCCCGATTTCATAGGCGGCATCCGGCAACAGGGTCGTCAGCACAAAGGTCAGCACATTGGCGGCGATCAACCCGAGCGTGACATATTGCCGCTTGATGTGTTTCAGCGCGTTTCGATCATGCAGGGGAATGAACATCGCGTCTCGTTCAACTGGCGGTGCGGGGGTCGGCTGGGCGGGAATGCTAGCGCAGCGCTGCCGCTTTCGATAGCGGAAATGCGCCGGTCGCCGAAGGGCAGGGCGGTGCGGCCCCCTCTCCCCTTGCGGGAGAGGTTGCAAAATCGAAGGCTTAGCCCGATCAGGGCTAAACTTCAGATTTTGCTGGTGAGGGGATCGGTGTTGCGGGTTCGACATAACCGATCCCCTCTCTGGCGATTTCTGCTGTTTCGCCGTGGCTTGCGCCACGACTGATTCATCTCACAACCTTCGCGCGGCGTCGCGCTTGCGGCCTTTGCCCCTCATCCGCCTCCTGAGACTGTCGAAGGGCGGGCACCGTGCGTATCCCACCTCCCCCCATGCGGGGGAGGACGGAAAATCGAAGGCTTAGGCGCGCGCAAGCCGCCTAAACTTCAGATTTTCCTGGAGAGGGGCACAGTTCCGTGGGCACCATCCTCACCGCGCCCCCCTCTTGCGAAATCTGAGGTTTGGCCCTGATCGGGCCAATTCCTCGATTTCGCTATCTCCCCCGCAAGGGGGGAGATAGGTCCCACACTTGTGGCGCCGCCAAAAGCCCCCTCAATTCCCGCAGTAGGACGGGGATGAGTTTCGGGAAATCTCCAACGAAATCAGAGTGGCATCCTGTTTTTCATCCCCGCCCATTTTTCCTCTCGTAGACTCCTCCCCGTTCCGCCCTCGGATACACCTGACGATGCGATGTCAGGCGAGGCGGGATCGGCGCCGGGGCGATGTGCTGTCGCAGGCACAAAACCCCGGCCCGCTTGCAACGGTCTCCCTCCGG